>NZ_CAXVWL010000044.1:0-11755 GCF_964263785.1 Sphingomonas sp. | reverse complement strand
ACCCACGCCGGCTACCGTTCCGTCACCGGCACCGCCCGCCTGCACGGCCAGTCCGCCCTCGGCGCCATCCGTGACCTCGTCGACGGCAGATTTGCCCTCGCCTGATCACGCCGGCACGCGCCAACCTGGTGAGCAGTTACGTACCGGGCGGGCGCCGAAACACTGCTTTGCTGGGTTGATCACCACGATGCTGCCTATCGCTGGGCCGAGCGGCGCACGTTGGTCCCGCATGAGCGCACGGGGGCGATGCAGTTCGTCGAGGTGACTGAGCGGACCGAAGAGCGTCTCGTTTACACCGAGAGGGTCGAGACTGCGCCGGTGCCGGTAAAGCGGCCATTCGTCGCGCTGACGGACGACCAACTCCTCGATGTCGGCGTGCCGCGCGCCTGGCTCGATCCGGTGCGTCAGGCGGACGAAGCGACCGTGGATGGGTTGTTCGACAGCCTGCCTGCCGAGGCGGCTGAGGCCCTGCTGGATCTGCTCACGGGTGGTCGGCTCGAGGATCACATTGCGGTCCGGCTCGCGCCCGGCTCCGATCCCTTTGCGCATCCCGACGCGCAGCGGCGCTTCCGGGTGGTTGATAACCTCGAGGAGCTTCGCGCTGCGCTCGACCAGCCCTTCGAGCAATGGGCCGTGTTTCTGCATCCGGCGCAGCGCGCTCTGGTCGAGCGGGAATGGGCGGGGCCGGTGCGCGTGTCAGGCTCGGCCGGGACGGGTAAGACGATCGTGGCGTTGCACCGTGCAGCGTATCTCGCGCGGACCCAGACCGACGCGCATATCCTGCTGACGACATTCTCCAAACCGCTCGCCGCCGCCTTGTCGCGCAAGCGTGACGTGCTGACCGAGGCCGAGCCCGCCCTTCGTGAGCGCATCACGGTGAGTGCGCTCGATCAGGCGGCGCTCGATCTCTACACGACCGCGTTCGGCCAGCCCAATCGCGCGACACCGGCGCAGGTGCGTGCGGCGATAACCGATGCCGCCAAGGCCGGGTTGGGCGGCGGACACGCCGCGTCCTTCCTGTTCGAGGAATGGGACGAACTGGTCGATGCCTGGAACGTCACCGATGCCGAGAGCTATGCCTCGCTGCCGCGGATCGGGCGGCGCACGCGGCTCGGCGCGCAGCAGCGCGAGGCGGCGTGGAGCGTGTTCGCCTTCGTGCGGCAACGGCTGGCCGACAGGAAGGTCGTCACCTGGGCGATGATATATGCGCGGCTGACAGCATGGCTCGCGGGTAACGGAGAGCTTCCGTTCACGCATGTCGTGGTCGATGAGGCACAGGATCTGTCGGTGGCGCAGATCCGCTTCCTTGCTGCCGTCGTGGGTGGGCGGCGGGACGCGCTGTTTCTTGCGGGGGATATCGGACAGCGGATATTCCACCTGCCGTTCAGCTGGGCGAAGCTCGGGCTCGACATTCGCGGGCGCAGCCATGCGCTTAAGGTCAATTATCGCACCTCGCACCAGATCAGGTTGGCCGCGGACCGACTGTTGCCGGCGTCGATCACCGACCTCGACGGGGTTGAGGAAGGACGGCGCGGTACGGTTTCGGTGTTCGACGGGCCACCGCCCGAACTGGTTCTAGCGACCGACGAGGCGGACGAACGGACGCGGGTCGCGGCTTTCCTGGCGCGATGTCGCGAAGATGGCATCACCGCAGCAGAAATCGGCGTGCTGGTGCGCGGACAGGGGCAACTCGCGCGGGCGCGGGCGGCGGTCTGCGCGGCGGGGTTCGATGCGCGTGCCGATGAAGGCGTGACCATCGCGGCGATGCATGACGCCAAGGGGCTTGAGTTCCGCGCGGTTGCGGTGATGGCGTGCGACGAGGACGTGCTGCCCGATCCGCTGCGGCTGGCCGGGATCGGCGATACTGCCGATCTGGAGGCGGCGTACGATACCGAGCGGCACCTGCTCTACGTCGCCTGCACGCGCGCGCGCGACCGGCTGATCGTGTCGGCGATCGCGCCCGGATCCGAATTTCTGGATGATCTGGCGTGACGCGCCCGCTGTTCCTCGCGTCGCTCGACGATCTGGAGGCACAGATCGACCGCAACGTTCGAAACGATGCGGAATTGGCGCTGGTGGAGCAGGAACTGCGCAAGCGATCGACCCGGCGCGCAAAGACGCTGCTCGATCAGGTCCGTCGGCTGCGCCAAGAAACCGTCGTGCCGCCTGCGGTGAAAGCCGCGCCGACGCTCAAATATGCTCGCGTCCATGCCGCAGCGACGGCAGCCGGATCGCCGACTGTGCTCGGCTGGCAGCACGCGAAGCGCAGCTTCGTGCCGGGCGACGATGAAACCGGCAGCGGGAATTCGGTCTACAACACGATCCGCGGAATCGTGCGCGAGGCGGGGGCGGGCATCACCGGCGCCGCCGTCGCGACGGAGCTGCGGCGGCGGCAGACCGGCAACCCCAAGAGCGCCTATTGCGACGGCCTCCCGCCGATCGGTTGGGCAGAGGGCTGGATCGATACCGCGGTGACGAAAAGTATCATCGCGGTTGGATCGGTGACACCGACGTCCTCGCTTGTCGACCACGTCGAATTGCAGGAACGGCGCGCGCTGGCGGCTTGGGATGACCCCGATGTCTTGCTCGACGTCCGTCAGGCGCTGGGGAAAATATCAGGGCGACAAGCGAATGAACTTGCCCAACGGATCGACCGTCGGCGTGCCGAACTACGCACCAGCACATCGATCCACGAACCTGCCCGACCGGCGCCTCCGCCCCCACCGCCACCCTCGCGAAAGCCCTTACCGATGACCGACGCCCGTCGCTGGACCGAGCAGGCCGTCGCCGCGCTTCGCACCAAGTTGATCGACCTCGGCAAGAAGAACCCGCTGATCTCGTTCAAGCACGGCGGGCGCAGCGCGACGATCCTGCGCATCGTCGACGAGCGGCCCGATTTGCTGGCGGAGGCGATCGCCGCTGGCTCGGTCGGGTTCGACCCGCTGCCCGGCGAGGACGAGACACCGAAGGACGAAACCACACCGGGTTTTCGCATCGCCTACGAACGCGCGCGATTGACCGACGAGATATTCTTGTCGGCGACCGACAAACTCGGCGACGACGAGCGCGATGCGCGCGCGTGGCAGGAGGCGGAGCGGGCCTTGCGCGTTGCTGTGCGCGCTTCGCTCGGCTTGCCATCGCTGGATTACGGGAAGACGATCGACGTTACCGCGATCGCTCGGGCGCATGGCTTCGATCCGTCCTACGATCTACGCAACAGCGACGATGGCGAGGTCGCGGCGCACCATCAGGACGACAAGGTGCGCGTGCTGCTGACCGCGAAGGAACTCGACAAACGGCTGAAGTCGATTGCCGAGAAGTACGGTTCGCACAAGCGCGAGACCGGGCTGCACACCTTGTTCGTCGTGCTGGGTTTCGTGCAATGGCACGAGGATATCGCGCCCGATACCGCGCTTCACGCGCCATTGCTGTTGCTCGATGTCGATCTGATCCGCAAACCTGTCGGGGGGCGCTATGTGTCGACATTGGTCGCGGGACCGGACGGGCTGCAAGTCAATGTCGCGTTGGCGGAAAAAATGCGCCAGCATTGGGGGCTGGAGTTGCCCCCGCTGCGTGAGGGGGAAACGCCCGAATCCTATTTCATGCGGGTCGAGGCGGTGCTGGCCAAGGGCACGCGCCTGTCGCTACGGCGCTTCGCGACGCTCGCGGTACTTCCCTTCCCACGCATGGTGTTGTGGAAGGACCTCGATCCCGCCGCGTGGCCCGAAGCCGCATTCGCCGCACATCGCCTGTTGCCCGGCTTGCTAGGCGCCAGCGCTGTCGACGGGGAAACGCAGATGGGCGTGACGATCGACATCGACTCGCCCGAATGGGCCGATGTCGCACCGGCGTTGATCCGCCCCGCCGACGCGTCTCAACACAGTGCGTTGATCGACATGGCGGCGGGACACGATCTGGCGATCGAGGGGCCGCCCGGTACCGGCAAGTCGGAAACGATCACCAATATGATCGCCACCGCTTTGGGTGCCGGCAAGCGCGTGCTGTTCGTGGCGGAGAAGCAGGCGGCGCTGCGCGTCGTCGCCGATCGCCTGCGTGCGTCCGGGTTCGGCGCGTTGCTGCTGGAACTGCACGGCGACAATGCCAATCGCACGCAGGTCTATGATGGTCTGCGCGATCGGTTGAAGGCAACGATGCGCGTCGATGCGCCGGCACTGCAATCGAAGCGCCATCAGCTGAAGCAGCAGCGCGGGTTGCTGCGCCGGTATTTGGCACTGATCGGCGCGGAACTGGGTGCGCTCGGACAATCGACCTACTGGCTGGTATGGCGCGAGATACGGTTGCGGGACTCGCTGGATGCCGAGGCGATCCGGCGGATCGCGGCCGGTTGGACACCGGCGGGCGTACGCACGGTCGATCAGGCGCTGCTCGCCGAACGGCGCAGCCAGCTGGAAACCTTTGCCGCCGCCTTGTCCGCGCTGGACCGCGACGCCGCCGGCGGCGAGCGGACCCGCTGGACGCTCGCGGGACAGATCGATCCTTTCGATCAGCGGCGGCAGCTTGATGCGGCAAGCGTTGCAGGGCAGGCCGCCGCCGCCATGCATCAGGCCGCGGGAGCGATCGAGGCTCTGGCGGCGCTGGCCCTGCCACAACCCGGCGGGCGAATGAGCGAAACCGCTGCCCAATTGTCTGCGCTTGAACCATTCGAGCCTGTCGACGAAGCGATCGCGCGATCGGCGCTGCGCGCGCCTGATGCTGCCCGGGCGCTGCTGCGTCAGCAGGCACGCTGGCGCCAATTGAGTGCGAAGCTCGACAACGACGTGATGGCACCGGCCAGGGTCGGGACGGACGAGGTTGCGGCACTGGCCGAAGCGATCGCATCCATGGCCGCGCTGCCGCCGACCGTTGCGATCGCCCGGTCGCAGCTGGACGACGTGCGGACGACGATGGCTGCGCTGCGCGATACCAGCGCGGATCGCCAATTGCTCGTAAATGATCTTGGCTTGAACGAAGCGGGGAGCGCCGATGCGTTGCGTACCGCGCTCGCAGTGCTTGTCGCGCTTGACGCCGAGAAGCCGATCGTGGCGGCATTGTATCGGTCGGAGCTGCTCGATCCTCTGGCCGAGACTGCATTGTTTGCCGAACGCACTCGCGCCGCGACATTGCGTGACGAATGGGAGGCGATTTCGGGGTCGGTCAGCGCGGAAGCTATGGAAACCGATCCAGTCGAGCTTGCTAGGATCGCTGACACGCTGGAGGAGAGCGGGCTGTTTGCGCGCTTGTTCGGCGGCGAATATAAAGCCGCGCAGCGGCGAGCGATGCGGTTGGTGGATGATCCGGCGGATCGGATGGCCACCGCAGAGATGCTGCGGCGACTGGCGTGACTACAAGGTCGGATCGCTGCGTTTCGCGGTGACAGCGCGGTTGCCGCCTGGTTCCCCGCAATCCTGTGGAAAGGCGTGGATGCCGATTGGGACGCGATCCAGCGCGCACGCGCCGTGTTGATTGATGCACGACGCGGGTTCGGCGACGCCGGTGCCGATATGGCGTTGCCTCGGTGGCTTGCTCTCGCACCGGATCAGCGAGCGCGATTGGCGACTGCGGCGGGCAGGCTCGCGCCCATGCTGGGCGACATCGCTAGGCTGGAGTTCGGCGCGTTGCCGCTTGGCGAGATCGCGCAGACGCTCTTCGATCGCGAGACGTCGTTGGCAGCGCTCGATGCAGCCCTCGCCGCTGTCAGCGTTCGTACCGACGGGCGGATCGTCGCCGACGGTGAGGATCTTGCGGTTCGGCTGGGTACGCTGCGGGCGGCGGCGGGTGCGTTCGCCGACCTGGCATCGCACGATGAGTTCGCCTGGGTCGGAGGAATCGACGCCGCGCTGGAGCCGCTGGCTCGCACGCTGGAACAGGCCGATCGATTGCGTGCGGCCGAGGGATCGCTGGCGATCGTCCCGGCGCTGATCGACAGCGACACGCCGGCGGCGCTGCTGGCGGCGATCGTCGCGCGACGCGAGGATTGGCTGGCAGCTTGGACGGTGTGGCAGGATGCCGCCGCCAACCTCCATGACTCGGCCGCGCTGGATACCCTGCACGTCGGCACATCGTGGCATGGTCTCGCCACCGGGTTGGCCGCGATGGCATCCGACGCGACCGGCGCGCGGCTCGCGGCCGATCTGCAAAAATACGGCAGGGCCCTGGACGAATCCGGGCTGGCGACGTTGGGGGCGGTGGCCCGAGATGGCATGGTGCCGCCCGATAGCCTGCCCGACATCTACGAACTATTGCTGATCCAGCGGTTGCTGGCCGAGTATTTCGGCAGCGACGGTGCGGAGCTTGGCCGGATCGGCGGGCTGACGCTGGACGCGGCGCGCGAGGCCTTCACCCGGATCGACAAGGAACTGCACGCGCTCGAAGCGCGCGCGATCGTCGCACAGCGGCTTGGCGACCTGCCGCCTGCAGGTGTGGGGCACGGCCCCAAGAGCCAGCATAGCGAAATGGAGCTGATTCGCCACGAACTGGAGTTGAAACGCCCCCGTACGCCGATCCGCGATGTTGTTCACCGCGCTGGCGGCGCGATGCAGGCGCTAAAACCCGTTTGGATGATGTCGCCGACGTCCGCGGCGCAATATATCCGCCCCGACACGCTGACGTTCGATCTGCTCGTTGTCGACGAGGCATCGCAGATGCGACCCGAATTCGCGTTGAGCGCGGTGCTGCGAGGCGCTCAGTTCGTCGTGGTGGGCGACGCCAACCAGCTGCCGCCGAGTGACCATTTCCAGACGGCTGCCGACGCCGCAGAAGAGGACGAGGATAGTGCAGGCGTATCGATGGATACGGAATCCATCCTCGATCTCGCCAACCAGAAGTTTCGCCGCAAGCGCCGCCTGAAATGGCATTACCGTTCGCAGCACGAAAGCCTGATCCAGTTCTCCAACCGCGAGTTTTACGAGAACGATCTCGTCGTTTTCCCAAGCCCGATGGGCCGTGACGACGATCTGCTCGGCGTAAAATGCCGCTATGTTGGTGGCGCTGTGTACGAGGCGTCGATCAATCAGCGCGAGGCCGAGGCGGTGATCGAGGAGGCATTCCGACTGATGCGCGCCTATCCGCAACATTCGATCGGCATCGCGGCGATGAATGCCAAGCAGACCGAGCTGATCCAGAACGAGTTCGACCGCCTGATCCTCGAGCAGCCCGAGATCCGGCGGTACGTGCAGGAATATGCCGGCGGGGTGGACGAGTTCTTTATCAAGAATCTCGAGAACGTGCAGGGTGACGAACGGGACATCATCCTAATCTCGACCGTCTATGGTCCGAGCAAGGACGGCAATGTCCGACAGAATTTCGGGCTGATGAACCGCGAGGTCGGTTGGCGACGACTGAACGTGCTGGTAACGCGCGCCAAGCTATCGACGCGGCTTTTCACGTCGCTTAGGCCCGACGATGTGAAGGTGACGCCGACATCAAGCCGCGGCGTGCGCACATTGAAGGCGTATCTGACCTATGCGCATCACGGTGCCGGATACGATGATGCATCGGGCGGAGATCCCGACAGTGATTTCGAAGTGTTCGTCGCCGATGCGCTGCGCGACGCCGGCTATGACGTGGTCCATCAGGTCGGCGTCGAGGGGTTTCGTATCGATCTCGGCATCCGGCACGCGGACTATCCCGCCGGCTTCATCGCCGGGATCGAGTGCGACGGGGCGAGCTTCCATAGCGGGCTGACCGTGCGGGATCGTGATCGTATCCGGCAGGCAGTGCTGGAGAATATGGGCTGGCGCATCTACCGCATCTGGTCGACGGACTGGTTCGCCAACCCGGATCGCGAGATGGCTAAGGTTCTCGCCTGGTTGGAGCGGAAGCGCGCGGCGTTCGCTGAGGAATATGCCCATCGTCCGCAGCCGGAACCGGGAAATCCCGAGGCCGACCTTGGTCTGGATACATCTGGCCCGGCAGACACTGCTGCGTCTTTGCCCGCCGCATCGCCGGTAGGTGCACCTCCGCCATCGCCACCTCCGCCGTCCGACCGAACCGAGCCGACGGGCCGCCCGATGCGATCGCTCGACCATGTCGACTGGTATGAGGTGACCAAGGGGCACCTCTACGAAATCTGGGTGGAGGGTGCGTTTCTCGGCGAAGTAGAAGTGCTGTCGCGCGCCACAGCGGCGCCCCGCGTCTACGGGACGCAATTGACGATCGCGAGGTCCGAATACGAAGGTTGGGTCGCCGCGTCCGATGAACGGTTCAAGACTAAAGATATCCATGCAGCCGTCCGCGAATTGGCTCGGCGCGCGCAGACCGCCCCTGCCGCCAGCGTGACCTGACGGCGAAATAAAGCGCAGAACTCTGGTCGAGTTCTGCGAGCGGCATCCACTAAGCAGAGTAGAACAAAACAGGAGAAGTGGCCCGAGCAAGGTTTAGGCGCAACAGCGCAAAAAGGTGGTGACCACCTTTTTGCGGGGGCCTGCCGACCGTTAGTTCGGCGACCCCCCGTTTGTCCTCCACCTTCGGCTCCGGAAGGCTTTTTGTTCGAGGCCCGGGGGGCGCCCCCTTGAGAATGGGGCCGCGCTACGGGACACTGGATACCATGACCAGCGGTGCCGATCCTCAGCCTGCCTATCCGCAGTACGCGCATCAGTTGCAGGCGCTGCTACGCCTGATGGCGCTCGAGGATCTCGAGGCGATCGGCGCGCACCTGCGGCGTGGCGGCTTTGGCAGGCCCGAGGCCGAACCCAGGCAAGGCGGCGTTCATGGTCGCGTGCGGATCATATCCGAAGCCGGTGCGAACACGCTATCGCCCCATCGCGAAGTCACGAGCACCCACCATCGCGTTGTCGATGCCGGCAGCGCCGGCGGCCGGACGTCGTCGGTAGACTTCTCGCGGGCCAGCCCGGGTCGTGTAACGCGAGGTCTGGAAATTCGATCGGGTCGCGATCGGTAAGCTGGTGCCGGGGCATGCCCCGGCACCAGCTGCCCATCATCGGCATTCCATGGAGTTGCGAAACACCCGTGGAGAAAGCGAATGGACAACAGGCATGATACGGCGATCGAGGCGGTACTGGAACAGCTGATCGAGCACGGCCCCGAGAGCATCGCGGCGGTGTTCGCGCGGACTTTCGAAATGGCGATGCGGACCTGGCGCGAGCGCTTCCTCGGTGCAGGGCACACCGAACGCACCTAAAGGTGCAATTCATGAGCAGAAATCGGTAAAAAACCGTCATTCCTGGCGGCAAAAACAACTCCCAGTTCGGGAGTAGTGAATGCCCATTGGTAGCCAGGATTCGTGGCCGAAATCCCTCGCTCGACGGTAACTTCGCGCGCCGAACCGGTGGGTCCGAAGGGGTGGTCTGGGACGACGGGCTTGCTGGCTTCAGCCTGCGTACACGGGCGAGCGGTCGCAAGACCTGGGTGGTCAAGCTGCGTGAGCACGGCCGGCAGCGCTACGTCACGCTGGGCGCGGTCGCGGACCTCTCGGCCCCGGCCGCGCGCAGCCAGGCGCGCCGACTGCTCGAACGCGCCGCGTTGGACGGCTTGCCCGGCACGGCCCGAGGGCGGAGCCCGGAGCCATCGCCGACTTTCGCCGAATACCTACCCGCCTTCTGGCGCGACTATGGCGGTCACTGGAAGCCGCGCACACTCGCCACAAACCAGCGCTATGCCCGCCGCGAACTGGTGCCCGTGTTCGACGATACGCGCTTGTCCGAGATCACACCCGGCGACATCGCGCGCTCGCGCGACGACCTCGCCGAGCGGACGAGGGTGTGAAACCGGGCGCTCCCGGTCCTCGCCACGGCGCTCAGCTACGCCGAGCAGCTCGGACTGCGCCCGAAAGGGTCCAACCCGTGCAACGGCATCGCCCGCTACAAGCGCCAGCTGCCCGAACGCTACCTGTCCGACGCCGAAATCCGGCGGTTGGGACGGGCGCTCGCGACGGTGGACTCCGGCAGTCTCCACCTTGCCCCGACGGTCCGGCTGCTACTCTTCACCGGCGCGCGTAGCGGCGAGATCACAACGCTTCGCTGGGAGTATGTGCGCGCCGACCGGCTGCTGCTCCCCAACAGCAAGACGGGGCCGAAAACGATATGGCTGAATGCCCCCGCGCGCCATAGTATTGCATCCCTTACGGACCATTCGGACGAGGGATGGCTGTTTCCGTCCGGCCGAGGAGACCGGCCGTTCAGGATCGACCGTCAATGGTTCAAGCTGCGCCGCGCCGCCGCCTTGCCTGACGTGCGCCTCCACGATCTCCGGCACAGCTTCGCGTCGATCGGCATCGCCGACCGCATCCCGCTCGCCACGATCGGTAAGCTGCTTAGCCATGCGCTCCCCGAAACGACGGCGCGCTACGCGCACTTGGCGGACGAGGCGGTCGCGGAGGCTGCAGACCGGGTGTGTGAGGGACTGGCAAGCGCGATGGGGTTGGCGGCGTGACGGGTCTGTCGCTTAAGGCCATCGCAGCGGCGGAACTGGCCCGCGTGGGCCTGTCGCCGCCCGACCCGATCGCTGAACGCGCGCGCCGCATCGAGTTCGCGACCGACCTGTCGGGATTTGGCGTGCGGCATCACGCGACCGGCCGGTCCAGCTACATCGTCCAGACCCGGATGGGCGGCCGGATGCGAACCGTCACCATCGGCTTCACCGCAGTCGTCGGCTGGCGGGTGGCGCGAGACGTGGCGCGGCGCATCCTGCTCCGCGCGCAGACCAAGACCGATCCCGCAGCCGATCGCCCGCGCTCGCGCCGCCCCCACCTGGTCAGGATACATCACCGAGTATTGGACGCGGCTCGCGCCCGGCTGGAAACCCAGCACGCGCACGGCGCAGGATCGCTACGTCGGCTGCATCTAGACGGAGCGTTCCCGGGAAGTTCGTCGACCAGATAGCAGAGCCGGACGTGGCGCGCTGGTCGCGGACACAACCGCTCGCGGCGGGCCGGGCGGGGCGAACCGGACCCTCGACATCCTCTCCTCCATGATGCGGAAGGCCGAGGCATGGGGCTACCGTGCCAGCAACAGCAACCCGTGTTCCGGTATTCGCCGGAATCGCTCCGCCAAGTGCGAGCGGTTCCTGTCCGACGACGAGCTGGCGCGCCTCGGCGCGGCATTCGAAGCGGCAGCAGCGGTCGACCCGCAGCGGGTCGCGGCGCTTGGTCTGATCCTTCTCACCGGGTGCTGAAAATCCGAGATCATTAACCTTCTATGGTCCGCGGTTCGGGGCCGGCGACTGCTGCTTGAGGACAGCAAGACCGGCGCTCGCGCGGTGTGGCTCGGCCCAAGCGCCAGGACGGTACTACAAAGCCTCCCGCGCCTGCGCGGCGCGACCTTTGTGTTTGGCTTCGGAAGCACCAGTCGCACCCAGTGGCTGGACGACTTCTGGCGTGGCATTCGCGCCGTGGCTCGGCTGCCGGGCGTCCGCATCCATGACCTGCGGCACAGCTTCGCGAGCTTCTACTGGTTCAATCCCGCGCGGCTTCCAAGCCCCGCAGAGTGGGTTACGATCAGACGCATACGCGTGAAATACGCGGTAAACACTGGCTGGTGGCTGTCCAAGACGCCTTGGCCGAAGGTGTCGAATACTCGTGTCCTCACACCCTATAGCCCTGCTATGAAGCGTTTATTCAAGAACGGATACAATGCCGGCCCACGGCCATCTGGTCATGTAGTTGGTGACAGTTTCGCGATTGATCATGGTGGCGCTATACCGCCCAATCTGCTCGCCGTATCGAATACGGAAGGCAATAACCATTATCTCAGGTACTGTAAGAAGAACAACTTGAAAGCCCATCCGGCGAGGTTTCCAT
>NZ_CAXVWL010000043.1:0-39732 GCF_964263785.1 Sphingomonas sp. | reverse complement strand
CCCACCTTGTTCTTGCGGCTCATGCCGGCGATGTCGAGGGTCTCGGGGTTCTGGGCGGTGTGCGGATGCTCGGTGCCGGCGAAGATGCGGAGATTGCGCATCTGCTGGCGGCCGAGCGGCCCGCGCGGGATCATGCGCTCGACGGCCTTTTCCAGCACGCGCTCCGGGAAGCGGCCTTCCAGGATCTTGGCGGCGGTGACCTCCTTGATCCCGCCGGCATAGCCGGTGTGCTTGTAATAGACCTTCTTCTCCGCCTTGTTCGACGTGAAGCGGATCTTGCCGGCGTTGACCACGACGACGTTGTCGCCGCAGTCGACATGCGGGGTGAAGCTTGTCTTGTGCTTGCCGCGGAGCACGTTCGCGATGACCACCGCGGCGCGGCCGACGACGAGATTCTCGGCGTCGACGATGTGCCACTTCTTTTCCACCTCGTGCGGCTTGGCCGACTTGGTGGTCTTCATGAGCGCCTTCATGGGGCTGACCTTTCGGATTCAAAACGAGCGACGCCGCCCTTGTGGGACGGCGCGGACGGGCTGGCAATGGCGCGCAGACCCGCCAAAGTCAAGCAAACTGCGGGTTTGCTGACGGGTACTGAGATACCGGCGCTATCGCGCGCGGTCGCTGCCCAGTGCGTGGCCGGCGCAGACCGTGGCGATCAGCAGCAGCGCGGCATTGGCCTGATGCGCCACCGCCAGGTCGATCTGGACGCCCGACAGCAGCGTCGCGACGCCGAGCACGATCTGCAGGCCGACCAGCGCCACGACGACCATCGCGGTGCGCGGCGCGCTTTGCCATGCGCGCACCGCCAGCCAGACGAGCGCGCTCGCGGCGACGAAGGCGAACCAGCGGTGGATGAACTGGACGACCACCGGATTGTCGATCGCGTTGCGCCACGCCGGATCCGCCATCGGCACCCCCGCCGGGAACAGCGCATCGCCCATCAGCGGCCAGCTGGCGAAGGCATAGCCCGCGTCGAGCCCGGCGGTCAGCGCGCCGTAGAGCAGTTGCGCGAACAGCAGCGCCAACGCACCGATCGCGACCGGGCGCAGCCGCGCAGGCGGAGCCGAGCGGTCGTGATGAAGCGTCAGCAGGTCGAGTGCGGTCCAAACGATCCCGGCGAGGATCGTCAAGGCGGTCAGCAGGTGGACCGCCAAGCGAACGTGGCTGACATCGGTGCGCACCGACAGGCCCGAGGCGACCATCCACCAGCCGATCGCGCCCTGGAACCCGCCGAGCGCGAGCAGCGCACTCAGCCGCCAGCCATAGCCCTGGGGGATACGCCGCCGCATCGCGAACCATAGCAGCGGCAGCGCGAACGCCAGGCCGATGACGCGCCCCAGCACGCGGTGCAGGTATTCCCAGAAAAAGATCGCCTGAAACCCGGCGAGCGTCATGTTGGCGTTGATCTGGCGGTATTCGGGAATGCGTTTGTACTGCGCGAACTCCGCCTGCCACTGCGCCTCGTTCAACGGCGGGACGATGCCGGTGATCGGCTTCCATTCGGTGATAGATAGCCCGGAGTTGGTCAGCCGGGTGATGCCGCCGACGACGACCATCGCGACGATCAGCGCCGCGACCGCAAGGAGCCAGCGCGCGACGGCACGCGGGCGGGCAGGCGAGAGGAAAGCGGCGCTGGGTTGGAGCATACCCGTAGTTAGGCGTTCGCGCCGAGTTGCGCCAGCGCGGCGGCGTGATCGGAAAAGTTCTGGCCGTATCGTCTTTGGAAGTCGGTCAACTCGGGCTTCTCCGACCGTTTTGCGAACACATCGCCGTCTTGCAGGTCCACGCCAGGTATAGAGTAATAAGATATTGTATCTTGGTGCGTATCGGTCCATAGCGCGCTCGATGATCGTGCGCCACGGCCCCTCCCCCATCCTGGATCGAGTCGCGATCGCGCTTTCTGGGCTGTGCGTCGTTCATTGCCTGGCGACATCGGTGCTGCTCGCGTTGATGTCCGCAGCGGGCGGCATGCTGAGCAATCCGATCATCCACGAGGGGGGACTGGCGCTGGCGATCGCGCTGGGCGCGGTGGCGCTGGGGCGCGGTGCGCTGGTGCATCGGCGGCTGGCGCCATTGGTGACGGGCGCGGTCGGCATCGGCTTCATGGCGACGGCGCTTGCGATGCCGCATGGCGCGAGCGAGACCGCATGGACGATCGCCGGGGTCGCGTTGCTCGCCACCGCGCACGTGCTGAACCGCCGCGGTTGTGCAAGCATGCCGCGTCGATAGACCGCGGGAGATCCGCTCGCGGAAGCACGCCGATGTTCTGGAACGCCCTGCTGCCCGCGTCGGCTCCAGCGCCGGAACGGAGTTGACCGCACTCCCGTGCGGCCTACGGATGTGCGCATGAGCAGCGTCGCCGTCGAAGGCCTGGCCAAGAGTTTCGGCGCGGCGACCGCGCTCCACCCCACCGATCTGGCGATCGAGGACGGCGAATTCGTCGTCATCGTCGGCCCATCGGGGTGCGGCAAGTCGACGCTGCTGCGGCTGATCGCGGGCCTGGAGACCCCGAGCGCCGGCCGCGTCCTGATCGGCGGGCGCGACGTCACCGCGCTGGAGCCCGCCGCGCGCGGCATCGCAATGGTGTTCCAATCCTATGCGCTCTACCCGCATCTGAGCGTCGCCGAGAACATCGCGTTTCCGCTGCGCATGGCCAAGGTCGACAAGGAGGTGATCGCCGCCAAGGTTGCGGCGGTCGCCGAGCTGCTGGAGCTCGGCGCGCTGCTCGACCGGCGGCCGCGGGCGCTGTCGGGCGGGCAGCGGCAACGGGTGTCGATCGGCCGCGCAATCGTCCGCGATCCGGCGGTGCTGCTGCTCGACGAGCCGCTGTCGAACCTGGATGCCGGGTTGCGCGTGCGCATGCGGCACGAATTCGCACGGCTGCACCAGCGGCTCGGTGCGACGATGATCTACGTCACCCACGACCAGATCGAGGCGATGACGCTCGCCAACCGCATCGTCGTGATGGCGCACGGGCGGGTCGAGCAGGTCGGCGCGCCGCTCGATCTGTACGCCGCCCCCGCGACGATCCGGGTGGCGGAGGCGATCGGGTCGCCGGCGATGAACCTGCTGCCGGTGAGGATCGCACGCGCCGACGCGGCGGGGGCGGTCGTGACGCTGCCGGGTGGCGCCGAGACGCATGTCGCCGTCCACGTGCCGCCCACGGCGGTCGGTGCGGCTGCGACACTGGGCGTCCGCCCCGAGCATCTGCATCCCGATCCCGGCGGCCCGTTCGGCGGGCGGGTCGAGCTATTCGAGCGGCTCGGCCCGCTATCGTTCGCGCATCTGGGAGAAGCAGGCACGCTCGGCAGTATCGTCGCGCAATTGCCGAGCGACCGTCAGGTGACGCTCGGCGAAGCCTTGTGCTTCTCGGTCGCGGCGGTGAACGCGCATCTGTTCGCCGAAGACGGAGCCGCCTACCCCCGCCTCACCCCTTGACGCCGCCGCCGAGGACGCCACTGAAATAATAGCGCTGCAAGGCCAGGAACAGCAGCAACACCGGCGCGGTGGTGACGACCGCGCCCGCCATCATCAGCTCGGTATCGCGCGCATGCTCGCGCGCGATCGCGGCAAGCGCGACCGGGAGCGTGTAGAGCGACTGATCGGTGATCGCGATCAGCGGCCACAGGAAATCGCTCCAGCTCGCCAGGAAGGTGAACAGCGCCAGCGTCACCACGACGGGTGTCAGCAGCGGCAGCACGATGCCCGTGAAGATGCGCCATTCGCTGGCGCCGTCGACGCGTGCGGCATCGAGCATCTCGTCGGGGATCGCCAGCGTCGCCTGCCGTACGAACAGCACGCCGTAGACGCCCGCCAGCCCGGGCGCGAGCACGCCCGCATAGGTGTTCACCAGCCCTACCCATTTCAGCATCAGGAACAACGGCAGCATCGCCACCTGCGCCGGGACCACCGCCAGCGCGAGCAGCGCCTGGAGCAGCGCCGCGCGGCCGGTGAAGCGCAGCTTGGCAAAGGCGTATCCCGCAGGGACGGTCAGCGCGAGGCCGAGCAGCGTCGCCAGCGTCGCCAACGCCACGCTGTTGAGGATCGCGGGCCCGATCCGGTAGCTGGTCGATCCGCCGCTCGCATCGACATGCGCGAACAGCAGTTCGCGGTAGTTCGCCAGCGTCGCGTGGTCGGGCCAGAACGGTGGCGGAAAGGTCGTCGCTGCGCCCTTGGGCATCAGCGACACGTTGACCATCCACACCAGTGGCGCGGCGGTGACGAGCGCCAGCGCACCGACGGCGAGCGTGCGCACCAGCCCCTTCACAGCCATTCGTATCGCCTCCCCAGCCGCGCCTGTGCCGCGGTCAGCAGCAGGATGACGACGAACAGCAGCACCGCGACCGCCGACGCCATGCCCAGGTTCCACCAGGTGAACCCCTGATCGAACATGAAATACAGCAACGTCACCGTACTCTGCGCAGGGCCGCCGTGGGTCATCACATAGGGTTCGGTGAAGATCTGGAGGAAGTTGGCGACGCTCAGCACCGCGGCAAGCAGCAGCGCCGGGCCGATCGCGGGCAAGGTGACGTGGCGGAATCGCGACCACGCGCCTGCGCCGTCGAGCCGCGCGGCCTCCTGCAAATCCTGCGACACCGTCGACAGTGCGGCGACGAAGACCAGCATGTTGTAGCCGAACGCCTTCCACACGATGAAGATCAGCGTGGCGGGAATGCTGGTGCCTGGGTTCCCGAGCCAGTCGACCGGTGCGATGCCGGCGAGCGACAGCGCGTAGTTGAGCAGCCCGCTGCGCGCGTCGAGGACATAGCGCCACACCAAAGCCGTCGCGACCAATGTGGTGACATAGGGCGCGAACAGCAGCAGCCGCCACACCGGCTTCCACCGCACCGTCGCCGAACTGACGAGCAGCGCGGCGGCGAGCGATGTGCCGATCGCGGCGGGCACGCCGATCGCGGCGAACAGCGCGGTGTTGGCGACCGCATGCCAGAACAGCGGCGTGCGGACGAGCTCGGCGTAATTGCCGGCGCCGATGAAGCGCAGGTTGGCGAGGTCCGCGAGCGCGTAGATGTCGAAATCGGTGACGCTGAGCAGCAGCGCGCCCGCGGTCGGCACGACCAGCACCAGCAAGGTGGCGACGAGGACAGGCATCGTGAACGCGAGTCCCGCGCGGCCTTGGCGTGTCCCTTGCCGGCTCATGCCGCGCGTCCCCGGTCGAGCAGCCAGCGGCGCTTCTCCAGGATACGGTCGACGCGCTTGTCCATCTCGCGCGTCGCGGCGTCTACGCCGTATTCGCCGCGGACCATGTGTTCGGCGACCAGCTGGACCTCCGTCACGATCCGCTCCCATTCGGGCACCGCGGGCGGCGCGACGCTGTCCGCGATCTGCCTCGCGAAGAGGTCGGAGACCGGGTCGCCCGCCAGCCCGGGGCCGTTCCACGCGCTCGGGCGGGTCGGCAGGTCGCCGGTGATGCCGTACATCCGCTGCTGCGCCGCCGCGCCGCACAGATAGCCGACCAGCCGCCAGGCGCGCTCCGGGTCGCGGGCATTATGGCTGACCGCCAGGCAGGCGCCGCGCGCCAGCGCCGTTCCCGCGCCGGATGGCCCGGGCGTACCCGCCACCGCCCAGAGCTTGCGCGGGATGACGTTTTCGCGACGGCGCAGGTCGCCGATGGTCACCGCATCCGACGGCAGGATCGCGAACCAGCCGCGGCGGAACGCAATATAGGTGTCGCCTACCTCCGCACCGGTGATCCGCGGCGAGAAGCCAGCGGCATAGATCGACGCGTAGAAGGCGAGCGCGGCCCGGAACCCCGCCGAGGAAAAATTGCCCCGCGTATCGCGATCGCGCAGGAACGGCTCGCCGGTCTGCGCGGCGAAAGCGAACAGCGGCTCCGGCCAGTCGAGCAGGTGGAGCGTCGCGTAGCGATTGGGGTGACGGCGCTTGATCGCCTGCGCCATCCGCGTCCATTCGGCCCAGACCAGTGGCGGCGCGGCATAGCCGACCTCGGCCAGCAGATCGCGGCGGTAATATTGCACCCAGCTGTCCGCGGTCCACGGCACCGCCACCGCCCGCCCGTCGACCTGTACCGAGGCGAGCGCGCCCGGAAACTGGTCGGCGAGCAGCAACGAGTCCGCGGGCGGCGGCGCCAGCGCGCCGACCAGCGCCAGCTCGGGCAGCCAGGCGCTGTTGAGCATGGTCACGTCGGGAAGCGAATTGCCCGCGAAGCCGGTCAGCAGTTTCTCGTGCGCGCCGGTCCACGGCACCGTCTGTATATCGACATGGATGCCAGTCGCGCGCTCGAACGGCGGCAGCAGCAGCGGCGCGTTCTCGCCGGTCGTGCCCATCGCCCACCAGGTCAGCCCGCCATCGCGCCGCCCCCGTGCACAGGCCGCGAGCGAGGCGCCGGCGGCGAGGCCCAGCGCGGCGCGGCGCGTGATCAATGCCATGCTGTCGTGTCGCGCAACGGTGTCGCCGAGCCTCTCCTCAATTGATCCATAGGGTTCGAACGCTTGCGCCCCAAGCGCAAACCGAATCGCTCAGCACAACACAGGTTAGACGAGGGTCGAGAGAACGTGGCGGTGGCGCATCACTCGTCCGGCAATTGCAAGGCTTCGCGCAATTGCCGGTTGACGGAACGCCCCGTGTCGGTTGCACCGGGCGGCAAAGATCAGGGAGAAAACAATGTCTTTGGCCGCCCACCGCCCCCGCCTGCTCGCCGGCGCCGCGCTGCTGCTCGCGCCGGTCGCCGCGCATGCGCAGACTCCGCCACCCGCGGCGCAAACCGAAACGCCGGCAGCGGATGCGCAGCCCGACCAAGCCGCCGCGGCGTCGCCCGCCGAGGCGCAGGGCAACGAGGTGGTCGTCACCGGCTCGCGCATCGCCCGGCCGGAGTTCGCGGCGCCCAACCCGATCGTCTCGTTCAACGCCGCCGCGCTTCAGCAATCGGGCAACACCAACGTCACCACCTTCCTGCAACGCGTGCCCGCGCTGACCGGATCGCGCGACGTGACGCAGACCTCGGGCGGCAATGGCGTATCGAGCGGGCAGTTCGGCGTCGCCGGGCTGAACGAGCTCAATCTGCGCAATCTGGGCACCAACCGCACCTTGGTGCTGGTCAATGGCCGCCGCCATGTCGCGGGCGAAGCGAACAGTGCTGCGGTGGACATCAACAGCATTCCGACCGACCTGATCGAGCGCACCGACGTGCTGACCGGCGCGGTGTCGGCGGTCTATGGCGCCGACGGCGTCACCGGGGTCGTCAACTTCATCCTCAAGCGCGATTTCGAGGGCGTCGGCGCGCGCGCGCAGTTCGGCGTCTCGCAATATGGCGACGCCGCCAACCGCTTCGCCTCGGTCATCGCCGGCCACAATTTCGCCGATGGGCGCGCCAATGTGACATTGGCCTACGAATATAATTTCGACGCCCCGGTTGCGAACGACCAGCGCAAGTTTCTGCGCCAGGGCAATCGCAAGTTCCTGATCCCCAACGATGCGGACGCGAACGACGATCCCAACGTGCCCGACAACATCCTGGTCGGCGACCTGCGCTACCCCAACGAATCGCCGCTCGGCGCGGTGTTCGTCGGCGGTGAAGGAACGCCCAGTTTCGACGGACTGGGGCGGCCATACGATAACGGCACGCCGGCCGCTTATTATGCCACGGGCGGCGTGAACACGCCTGTTGCAGGCTTTTACCAGGGCGATCTGTTCCCGAAAACGGAACGCCACGACGTCAACCTGCTGACGCATTACGATTTCTCCGACGCATTCAAGCTGTCGCTGGAGGGCAAGTTCGTGCAGACCCGCGCCAGCAGCAACGGCGCGTATTTTGGAACCTATTTCCAGCCGATCGCGGTCGACAATCCGTTCGTGCCGACCGCGATCAGCAGCGCGGCGCGGGGCGCGGGGGCCGACACGCTGTACGTCAACCGCGACAACATCGACTATGGCCGGCAGGGGGAATCGAACCGGCGGCGCACCTATCGCGGCGTCGCCGACGTGTCGGGCCGCATCTCCGACCATGCGACCTATGATGCCTATTACGAATACGGTCGCACCGACGTGCAGATCACGCGCATCGGCGACCGGCTGGCCGATCGCTACACGCAGGCGCTCGACGCGGTCAGGGCTCCGGGCGGGCAGGTGGTTTGTCGAATCACGCTGACCGATCCGAACAGCGGCTGCGTGCCGATCAGCCTGTTCGGGGCAGGCCCGGCAACGGCGCAGCAGCTCGCCTATTTCCAGGTCAACGATCGAAGCGGCGCCCGCATCACGCAACAGGTCGCCAGCGCATCCTTGTCCGGCGACTTCGGCCAGTTCTTCGAGCTGCCGGGCGGGCCGATCCAATTCGCGTTCGGCGGGGAGTACCGGCGCGAGACAAGCCGCTTCCGCCCTAGCGACAATCTGATAAATGCGCGCTTCTTCCAATACGACGAACCATCGCTGGTGCTGCCGAGCAGCGGCAAGTTCGACGTCAAGGAGGCGTTCGGCGAGCTGAACGTGCCGCTTTTCAAAGACGTGGCATTCGCGCAAACGCTGTCGTTCGGCGCAGCGGGCCGTTACTCGGATTATTCCACCGTCGGCCACACGAAGACATGGCAGTTCAACGGCGTCTATGCGCCCGTGCGCGACGTGACGTTCCGCGGCTCGTATGGCCAGTCGGTGCGGGCACCCAACATCGGCGAACTGTTCCAGCCGCGTTTCACCAGCTCGAACTTCTTCACGGACCCCTGCACGCCGGCGCAGATCGGTAACGGGACCCAGTACCGCGTCGCGAACTGCACCGCGGCGTTGGCGGCGGTCGGCGCAACGTCCAGCACGGCGCTCCAGACCGTGAACTTCGTCACCGGCGTTCAGTCCGGCAACGCCGACCTGCGGGCGGAGAGGGCGCGGACCTGGACCGCGGGCATCGTCGTGCGTCCCAGTTTCCTGCGCGGCTTCACCGCGTCGGCCGACTGGTACGACATCCGCCTCAAGGACGCGATCAACCAGGTGACACCGTCCGACCTGGCCAATCTGTGCGTCGACCAGCCGACCACGGCCAACCCGTTCTGCGCTGCCATCACGCGCGCCGACGCTGGCTATCTCGCGGCCAACCCGGCTCTTGCCGGCCTTGGCTTCAAGGTCGGCTCCATCGTGAACTTCCGCGTCAGCCCGCAGAACGTCGCCAGCTTTCGAACGTCGGGGTTGGACATCAACCTCGACTATCTGCTGCGCACGGCGAGCGTCGGCACCTTCGATTTCCGGCTGGTCGGCGGCTATCTGAACCGGCTGGACTTCACCGGCATCATCGGCGCGCCCGTCACCGACAACCTTGATCAATCCGGGACCAACAAAGGTCCGCGCTGGAACGCCAACTTCTCACCAAGCTGGACGCTGGGTGGCTTCAACCTGAACTACAACCTGCGCTGGTTCGACGCGACGCTCGCCTTCGATCGCAATACGTTGGCGGCGAACCCGGATGTCGCGGCGGGGCGCTACATCCGCAACGACGCGCTCTGGCAGCACGACCTGCAGGCGCAATACCAGCTACCCGACGGCTTCGCCTTCTATGGCGGCGTCACCAACCTGACCGATCAGAAACCCGACCCGGCGAGCTTCGGCACCAACAATCCGATCTCGCCGCTCGGGCGTTTTTTCTACGTCGGCGTGAAGATCAGGCCCGAGCCCCGCTGACGCTTCTCTCCTTCGGACACCCGCATCTTGATCGAGGATAGCGACTGAGGTTAGGCAAGCGGATGAACACCCCGCATCCGCTTGCCTCCTTCGATTCGCCGCTGCCGGGGTACGATGTCGTCATCCCTTGCTACAATCGCGCCCACGTCGTTGCCGATGCGGTCAGGAGCGTGCTGCGGCAGGATCCAGCGCCCGAACGGGTGATCGTCGTCGATGACGGATCGACCGACGCCAGCGCCGCGGTGATCGCGGGTCTGGCGAACCGCTATCCGCGCGTCTCGGCGATCCTGCTGCCGCGCAACGGCGGCGCGTCGCACGCCCGCAACGCCGGGGCGGCATCGACCCGCGCGCCCTGGCTCGCCTTCCTCGACAGCGACGACGTCTGGTTGCCCGGCGCAGCGCGCGCGCTGCTGCGCGCCGGCGAGACGCGCGACGTCGATGTCGTCGTCGGCCATTTCGCCCGCGTCGAACCCGGCGAGCAGCCGGGCGGCCCCGAGTGCGGCTGGGACGGCGGCGATATCCGCGGCGCGCTCGCCACCGGCGGTGTGGTCGGGCCGAGCTGGTCGATGGTGCGGCGCGCGACGGTGTTCGGGGTCGGCGGCTTCGATCCGTCGTTTCACAATTGCAACGACTGGGACTTCTACGTGCGCGCCGGCGCTACGGGTGCGCGGTTCGCGCGCATCGACGACACCGTCGCGCTCTATCGCACCGTCATCGGCGCGCGGCTGGTCGCGGACGTCGAGATTGGCCGGGGCAACGCGGGTCGCATCCTGTCGCACCCTTATTGCGCGGCCCCGGCGAACTAGGCACCGCCCGCGCGTTGGAGCGGAGCGGATCGGCCGCCAGGATGCTCCCCATGCGCTATCTTACGGCCTTTGCCCTCGTCTCCCTCTCGGCCTGTGCGACTTCTCCCATGCCGGTCCCACCGCGCGGCGAAGCGGCCGGGCATCCGTTCGACCCGATCGCCTTCTTCGATGGGCATACGCAAGGGAACGGACGACTCAAGGCACTGATGTCGGGAATGCGAACGGTGCGTGTGTCGGGCGAAGGCAAGACCATCGACGGCACGTTGACGCTGGTCCAGCGCGTCGAGCAGGAAGGCAAGGCCGCGCGCACCCGCCGGTGGCACCTCCGGCAGGTGGCGCCGGGGCATTACGCGGGCGACTTGAGCGATGCCGCCGGACCCGTGACCGCCGACATATCGGGCAACCGCCTGCACATTCGCTTCAACGCCAAGGGCGGGTTCGCGGTCGAGCAGTGGCTGGTGCTCCAACCCGGCGGTCGAGCCGCGCAGAACCATCTCGTCGTGCGCAAGTTCGGCATTCGCGTGGCCGTCCTCGACGAGACGATCCGCAAGATCGACTGAGCCCGCTTTACGCGCGCCTTACGCTGCATCCGCTTTTTCACCGCGCGCGCTAACGCAGGTTGGGGGCACTCGCCGGGTCCGGTTCATCAAAGGCGGCCCCATGTCCTTCGACCTGATTCTCGGCGCGATCGTCGCTGCTATCGTCCTCGTCTATCTGCTCGCCGTGCTGGCGCAGCCAGAGCGGTATTGAGGTGGTGCAGGGCATGACACTGGCCGGATGGGGTATGATCCTCCTCTACACCGCGCTCTTCGTGGCGCTCGCCAAGCCCGCCGGGGCATGGCTCTATGCACTGTATGCCCGCGAGACGCTGCCGCTCGGCGGCGTCGAGCACGGCTTCTACAAGCTGGCGGGAATCGATCCGAAGGCGCAACAGGGCTGGCTCGGCTATGCGGTGTCGTTGCTGGTCTTCAACGTCGCGGGGATTGCGTTCCTGGTCCTGGTCCTCAAGCTCCAGGGCGCGCTGCCGCTCAACCCGCAAGGCTATGGTAGTGTCGAGACATTGCTCGCGCTCAACACCGCGGTCAGCTTCGTTACCAACACCAATTGGCAGAATTACGGCGGCGAGGCGACGATGTCGTATCTCAGCCAGATGCTCGGCTTCACGGTGCAGAACTTTCTCTCCGCTGCGACGGGAATCGCGGTTGCGTTCGCCTTCATCCGCGGCTTCGCGCGGCGCCAGGCAAGCGGTATCGGCAATTTCTGGGTCGATGTGACCCGGGTCACGCTCTACCTGCTGCTGCCCGCTTCGTTCGTGCTGGCGCTCGTTTACGTCGCGCTCGGCGTGCCGCAGACCTTCGGTGCATCGGTCGCCGCGACGACGATGGAGGGTGCGCAGCAGCTGATCGCGGTCGGGCCCGTCGCGTCGCAGCTCGCGATCAAGATGCTCGGCACCAACGGCGGCGGCTTCTTCAACGCCAATTCCGCGCACCCGTTCGAAAACCCGTCCGCGCTGGTCAACTTCATCCAGATGCTGTCGATCTTCGTGCTCGGCGCAGGCCTGACGCTGACCTTCGGCAAGGCGGTCGGCAACATGCGCCAGGGCTGGACCTTGCTGGCGGCGATGGTCGTCATCTTTCTGA
Source organism: Sphingomonas sp. (assembly GCF_964263785.1). GTDB lineage: Bacteria > Pseudomonadota > Alphaproteobacteria > Sphingomonadales > Sphingomonadaceae > Sphingomonas. The sequence continues at coordinate 27,650 of NZ_CAXVWL010000043.1, read as the reverse complement.
TGGGCGTCGCTGTCACCTATTGGGCAGAGGCCGCGGGCAATCCGATCCACCATGCGCTGGGCCTTGTCGGCGGCAACATGGAGGGCAAGGAGGTGCGCTTCGGCATCGCCGCGACCGCGCTGTTCGCGGTCGTCACCACCGCTGCCTCGTGCGGCGCGGTGATCGGCATGCACGACAGTTTCATGCCGCTCGGCGGGCTGGTGACGATGTTCAACATCCAGCTGGGCGAGATCGTGATCGGCGGGGTCGGCTCGGGCTTTTACGGCATGCTGATCTACGCGATTCTCGCGGTGTTCATCGCCGGGCTGATGGTCGGGCGCACGCCCGAATACGTGGGCAAGAAGATCGAGGCGCGCGAGATGAAGCTGGCGGTGATCGCCATCGCCATCCTGCCGCTGATGATCCTGGGGCTGACCGCGATCGCCACCGTCACGTCCGCGGGACTTGCCGGGCCGCTCGCCAAGGGTCCGCACGGATTCAGCGAGATCCTCTATGCCTTCTCCAGCGCGGTCGGGAACAATGGATCGGCGTTCGGCGGGCTGACCGGCAACACGCCGTTCTACAACCTGCTGCTCGCGCTCGGCATGTTCGTCGGCCGCTTCGGGGTGATCGTGCCGGTGCTGGCGATCGCCGGCGGGCTCGCGGCCAAGCGCCACGTGCCGCCCGGCGCCGGGTCCTTCCCGACCACGGGCCTGCTGTGGATCGGCCTGCTGGTCGCGATCATCCTGATCGTCGGCGGCCTGACCTTCCTGCCTGCCCTCGCGCTCGGGCCGATCGCCGACCAGGCGCAGGTCGCCGCCGGCACCCTTCTTTGAGAGACGACACCATGTCCGAGCAAACCTCTCTGTTCACCGGGCCGCTGATGGCAGGTGCCGCGCGCGACGCGGTCGTCAAGCTCGATCCGCGCGTGTTGATCCGTAACCCGGTGATGTTCGTGACCGCGACCGTCGCGGCGCTCTCCACCGTGCTGCTTGCGAAAGGACTCGCGACCGGCACCGGCAACCCGGCATTCGAGGCGCAACTGGTGTTCTGGTTGTGGCTGACCGTGCTGTTCGGCAACTTCGCCGAGGCACTCGCCGAAGGCCGCGGCAAGGCGCAGGCCGCAAGCCTGCGTGCGACCAAGGCAGAACTTCGCGCCAAGCTGCTGACCGGGGTCGGCGACACGTGGGAGATGGTCAACGCCGGCCGCCTGGCCGTCGGCGACGTCGCGCTGGTCGAGACCGGCGACCTGATCCCGGCGGACGGCGAGGTCGTCGCGGGCGTCGCCAGCGTCAACGAAGCCGCGATCACCGGCGAGAGCGCGCCGGTGATCCGCGAGGCGGGCGGCGACCGATCGGCGGTGACCGCGGGCACTCGCGTCATCTCCGACAGCATCAAGGTGCGCGTCACCGCCGCGGCTGGGCAGGGCTTCCTCGACCGAATGATCGCGCTGGTCGAGGGCGCGAGCCGCCAGAAGACCCCCAACGAGGTCGCGCTGACGATCCTGCTGGCGGGCCTTACCTTGATCTTCCTTATCGCGGTCGGCACCCTGCCCGCCTTCGCCTCCTATGCTGGCGGCGCACTTGCGGTTCCGGTGCTGGTGGCGCTGTTCGTGACGCTGATCCCGACCACGATCTCCGCGCTGCTCTCGGCCATCGGCATTGCGGGGATGGACCGGCTGGTCCGCTTCAACGTGCTGGCCAAGTCGGGCCGTGCGGTCGAGGCGGCGGGCGATATCGACACGCTGCTGCTCGACAAGACCGGCACGATCACCATCGGCGACCGTCAGGCGACCGCGTTCCTGCCGGTTGCCGGGGTTCAGCCGGCCGAGCTGATCGCGGCGGCGCGGCTCGCCAGCCTTGCGGACGAGACCCCCGAGGGGCGGTCGGTCGTCGTGCTCGCCGGAGAAGGCGAGGCGATGCCCGATCATGCCGAGCCGATCAAGTTCACCTCGCAGACCCGCGTTAGCGGCTTACAGATCGGCGAGCGCAGCCTGATAAAGGGAGCGGTCGACGCGGTGCTGAACCGGCTGAGCAATGCCGCCGACCCGACCGCCACCGCCGCCTTGCGCAAGATCTCGGACGACATCGCCCGCTCCGGCGGCACCCCGTTGGCGGTGGCGGACGGCGCGCGGCTGCTCGGCGTCGTCCACCTCAAGGATATCGTCAAGGCGGGCATTCGCGAACGCTTCGGCGAACTGCGCCGGATGGGCATCCGCACGGTGATGATCACCGGCGACAACCCGCTGACCGCCGCCAGCATCGCCGCCGAGAGCGGGGTCGACGATTTCCTCGCCGAAGCGACGCCCGAGGACAAGCTGGCGCTGATCCGCAAGGAGCAGGAGGGCGGCAAGCTGGTCGCAATGTGCGGAGACGGCACCAATGACGCGCCCGCGCTCGCGCAGTCCGATGTCGGCGTGGCCATGAACACCGGCACCCAGGCGGCGCGCGAGGCGGGCAACATGGTCGACCTCGACAGCGATCCGACCAAGCTGATCGAGATCGTCGGGCTGGGCAAGCAGTTGCTGATGACCCGCGGTGCGCTGACGACCTTCTCTATCTCGAACGACGTCGCCAAGTATTTCGCCATTCTGCCCGCAATCTTCGTCGTCCTCTATCCGGGCCTCGGCGTGCTCAACGTCATGCGGCTCGGCAGCCCGGAAAGTGCGATCCTGTCGGCGATCATCTTCAACGCGCTCATCATCCCCGCGCTCGTACCGTTGGCGCTCAAGGGCGTGAAATACCGCCCGGCGCCCGCGGGCACGCTGCTGGCGCGCAACCTGACGGTCTACGGCCTGGGCGGCCTGGTCGCGCCGTTCGTCGGTATCAAGATCATCGACCTGGCCGTCACCGGCCTCCACCTCGCCTAGCAAGATGGCGATACAGATGAGCGCCCCCACCCCGTTCGTGCTGAGCGAAGTCGAAGCACCAGCCCAGCGGTCACCCACATCCCATGCCCTTCGACTGCGCTCAGGGCGAACGGAAGGTGTGGATCATCCGCGCCTCCAGCAGCTTTAAAGGATTGAACCCATGTTCACCGAATTGCGCCTGGCGCTCCGCCCCGCCCTCGTCCTCCTGATCCTGCTCGCCGCGATCACCGGACTTGCCTACCCCGCGCTCGTCACCGGCATCGCGCAGGTGGCGATGCCGGGACCGGCGAACGGCAGCCTGGTCCGCGATGGCGACCGCATCGTCGGTTCCGAGCTGATCGCGCAGGGCTTCGCGGCGCCGCGCTACTTCCACCCGCGCGCCTCTGCGGCCGGCAGGGGCTACGACGCGTCGTCGTCGGCCGGCACCAACCTGGCGCCGGGTTCGAAGGATTTGCGCGACGCGATCGCGGGCCGGGTGGCCGAAGCGCGCGCACAAGGAATGACCGGGGGACCTGTTCCCGCTGACCTGGTCACAACTTCCGCCTCGGGGCTCGATCCCGATCTGAGCCCCGAGGCGGCTTTTTCCCAGGTTTCCCGCATTGCACGCGCGCGCGGCGTGTCCGTTGCTTCGGTCCGGGCATTGATCGAACGTAACGCCGCCTCGCCCCTACTGGGCCTGATCGGCGAGCCGCACGTCAACGTGCTCATGCTCAATCGACAGCTCGACCGGACTGCGCCAAACACCCATCCGTGACCGATGCCCGCCCCTCCCCCGATGCGTTGCTGAGAGCGGCACGGCGCGAGGCGCGCGGGCGGCTCAAGATCTTCCTCGGCGCGGCACCCGGCGTCGGCAAGACGTTCGAGATGCTGCGAGAGGGCGCCGATCTGATGCGCGGCGGCGCCGATGTGGTGGCGGGCGTGGTCGAAACGCACGGCCGCGCCGAGACCGAGGCGCTGGTCGCGCCGTTCGAGGTGCTGCCGCGCCACGCCATCGTCCACGGCACGCACACGCTCGCCGAATTCGACATCGACGCGATGCTGGTACGCAAGCCGTCCGTCGCGCTCATCGACGAATTCGCGCACACCAACGCCCCCGGCAGCCGCCACCCCAAACGCTGGCAGGATATCGAGGAACTGCGCGACGCCGGGATCGACGTACTGACGACGTTGAACGTCCAGCATGTCGAAAGCCTGAACGACGTCGTTGCGGGGTTCACGCGGGTACGTGTGCGCGAGACGGTGCCCGATGCGATCCTCGACGACGCCGAGATCGAGATCGTCGACCTGCCGCCCGACGAGCTGATCGAGCGACTGAAGGCGGGCAAGGTCTATGTCCCCCACGAAGCGACGCGCGCGCTGGGGCATTTCTTTTCCAAGTCCAACCTGTCGGCCTTGCGTGAACTGGCGCTGCGGCGCGCGGCGCAGACCGTCGACCGCCACCTGCTGGAGCATGTCGCCAGCGTCGGCGAGCGCGGCACCTGGGCGGCGGGCGAGCGCGTCGTCGTCGCGATCGGCGACCAGCCCGGCGGCGACGCGCTGATCCGCGCCGCCAAGCGCCTCGCCGACGCGCTCCACGCTTCGTGGACCGCGGTGAGCGTCGAGACGCCGCGCAACGCGACGCTCGGCGCGGCGGGACGCGCGCGGATGGCCGACGCGCTCAAACTCGCCGGCGGCCTGGGCGCGACGATCGTGACCGTCCCCGCGCGCACGGTGTTCGACGGGCTGTGCGCGCACATCGTCGAAACCCGCGCGACCGCGGTCGTCGTCGGCAAGTCGCGGCGCAGCTGGTGGTTCGAGCTGCGCCACGGATCGGTCGTCGACCGGCTGGTGCGTGCGCTCGACGGGGTGGCGGTGCATGTTGTGCCGGTCGGCGACGAACCGGTGTCGCAGATCGCGGAAGCGCCGTCGCGCACGCCGCCAGCGATACGCGGAACCCTGATCGGGCTGGCGCTGGTCGCCGCGACGACCGCGGCGGCGGTGGTGGTCCAGCCGGTGCTCGGCCCCAATTCGATCGACCTGCTCTATCTGCTGCCGGTGATCGCCACCGCGACGCTGTTCGGGCTGCGCTCCTCGCTGATCGCCAGCGTCGCCGCCGCGCTTGCCTACAACTTCTTCTTCCTCGCGCCGCTCTACACCTTCACGATCAGCGATCCGCAGAACGGCGTGACTTTGGTCGTGTTGACATTGGTCGCCATCGTCGCCAGCCGGCTGGCGGGCGGATTGAAGCGCGAGGCGACGATCGGCGCGCGCACCGCGACCGAGAACGCCGCGCTCGCGGCCTTCGGTCAGCGGCTGGCGGCGGTCTCCGACGAACACGGGACCGCGGCCGCGGTGTGCGAGGAAGTCGCGCATCTGCTCGACGTCGCCACCGTTCTCTTCGCCCGCGACGGCGGCGCGCTCGTCACCATCGGCGCGGCACCCGAGAACCCCGCCATCGGCGCGATCGACGCCGCAGCCGCGGAATGGGCGTTCGACCGCGGCGAGCCCGCCGGGCGCGATACCGGCACGCTGACCGCGAGCGACTGGCAATTCCATCCGCTGGAGACCGCGCTCGGGGTCCTTGGCGTGCTCGGCATCGCGCGCCACGGGAGCGGGGATCCGGTGCCCGCGGACAAGCGGGTGCTGTTCACCACGCTGGTCGGCCAGGCCGCATTGGCGCACGAACGCCTGAAGCTGGAGGCGAATGCGCGCGAGGTCAGCGCCTTGAAGCAGCGCGACGATCTGCGTGCGACCCTGCTGTCGTCGATCGGCCACGATCTGAAGACTCCGCTGACTGCTGTCGTCGCGGCAGCGGATGCGCTGGCGACCGAGCACGGCGCCTCCGCCACCACCGAAACGTTGAAGGGCGAGGCCCGCCGCCTGCGCCGGGTATTCGACGATCTGGTCGAAATGACCCGGATCGAATCGGGCGCACTGGTGGTGCGGCGCGAGGCCACCGACCTGACCGATGCGGTTGCCGCCGCGGCGCAGGATCTCCGCGCCGAGCTCGCGCGCCACCGGCTGGTGCTCGACGTGCCGCCCACGCTGCCGCTGGTCGAGGCCGACCCGCGGATGCTCCACCACGTGCTCATCAACCTGCTCGGCAATGCGGCCAAGTTCGCCGACGCGGGCACGCCGATCACCATCCAGGGGCGGCGTGCGCCGGGCGGGGTGACACTGGCGGTGCTCGATGCCGGGCCCGGTCTGCCGCAGGGGCGCGAGACCACGCTGTTCGATCGTTTCACCCGCGTCGACGGCGACGACATGAGCGGCGGCACCGGGCTCGGGCTGGCGATCGTCAAGGGTTTTGCAGACGCGATGGGGCTCGGCGTTACTGGGCGTAACCGCGACGAGGGCGGTGCGGTGTTCGAAGTGTCTTGGCCCGAAGCCGCGGTCCGCCGGGCGCTTCCCGAGCGCGCAGCGTGAGCCCGCGCATCCTCGTCGTCGACGACGAACCCGCGATCCGCCGCCTGGTCCGCGGCGCGGTCGAGCGCGCGGGGCTATCGGTCGGCGAGGCGGCGACCGCGCGGGAAGCCTTGGTCGCGGCGCGGCACGAGGGGTGCGAGCTGGTGCTGCTCGATCTCGGCCTGCCCGACCGCGACGGGCTGGAGCTCGTGCCGCTGCTCAAGGCGATGGAGCGCGCGGTGATCGTCCTGACCGCGCGCGATGCGACCGCGGAGAAAGTCGCGGCACTCGATCTCGGCGCCGACGATTACGTCGTCAAGCCGTTCGACACCGACGAATTGGTCGCGCGCATCCGCACCGGCCTGCGGCACCGGGCGGGCGCGCCGCACGACGGCGCCGCGCAGGTTTTCGGCGCGGTCGCGGTCGACCTGCCCGCACGGCGGGTGCTTCGCGACGGTGCCGAGGTGAAGCTGACTCGCAAGGAATATGCGGTGCTCGCCGAACTCGCGCGCCACCCGGACCGGGTGGTGACGCACGCCCATCTGCTCCGCGCGGTCTGGGGCGACGCGCATGTCGACGACGTCGAATATCTCCGCGTCACGATGCGCGGCCTGCGCCTCAAACTGGAGGAGGACGCCGCCACGCCGGTATTGCTGCGCAACGAACCCGGCGTCGGCTACCGCCTCACCAGCGGCTGACCCGCGTCACTTCGGCCGCGGTTCCTGCAGCGCTTGTCCCGACTGGTGCAGCCGCCCGTCGCGCTGCGCCCGCAGCGCCTCGCACAAGGTCCGCACGGCGTTGCGCACTTTCTCCTGGATCGCGTCGTCGCGGTCGAGCTCGTCGTGGCTGGTCGCATACGGTTTCCAATAGCCGATGTAGCGGTCGAGCTCCGCGTCCGCGCCCGCCGCCGCCCGGTGGCCGCGTCGGGCCTTGCATCGGCAGCATGAGGTCGCTGGGGATCGGATCGAGGTCGAGCGCATCGCGAACGAATGCGCGAAGGGAAACGACGAGGTCGTGGGTGTGGACCGGGTGCCCCGCGACCAGCTCGCGCGCGGCGCGTTCGGCCAGGCGCACATGGTCCTCGGTGCCGAGCAGGACGGTGTCCGACAACGCCGCCTCCATCGCATCGTGGATGCGGCGGGTGCGGTCGGAGCCCGCCACGGTTTCGGGGCTGAGATCGATCGCGGCGCCCGCGGCGTCCACGGTCTCGCCCGATTTGCGCATGGCGCGCAGGTGCCGGGGGTCGACCGTCAGGTCGCCGGTGAACGACCCGCCGAGCACCTTGCAGGCCGCGATCAGCGTGCGAACCCGTTCGTTGATCTGGCGGTTCATCCGTTCGCGGCGCTGCTGGATCGTCATCTGCGTCACCAGCCGGATACCGACTCCGATCAGGGTGACCAGCAACAGGCTGAACACGGTGGCGAGCACGTTCTGCCACGAACTGAATTCGATGTTGCGCACGGGCCTCTCGGCTGGTCGTGACCGTGTCCGGTCCTGCCCAACGTACCGGCGGCGCGATCGGCCTGCGCGCGCGTGGCGGCTCCAGGCACGCGGCAGCCGAGTGCGCCGCCACCCCCGAGTACGTCGGGACACGGTGGCGGCGCCGACCGGCGGGCGGGTTAGCGGACCGTACCGCGCCGGAAGAGGTTGATGATGCCGAGCAGCACGACTGCGCCGAGCAGCGACACCAGCACCGACTGGATGCTGATCTCGCCGCTGGTGATCGGCGCGCCGCCGATCAGCGGCGTGACGATGAACCCGGCCAGCACCGCGCCGACGATGCCGACGACGATGTTGAGGAAGATGCCCTGCTGCCCGTCGGTACGCATGATGAGGCTCGCGAGCCAGCCGACGACCCCGCCGACGACGAGAAGGATGATGAGACCCATGATGATGCCTTTCCTGTTACCACGACCGCACCGCGACGTGCGCGGCTTGGTACTGGTGCATCAACCCCTCATGCGCCCTGCGGTTCAGAACCGGCGTTCCGAGCCATGCGCCCTATTGGTGCGCAGATCACGACGTCCTAGGTAGTTTTTCGCCTTATCCGGAGTCGGCGGCGGAACCACGCCGGGCAATATTCGCTTGTCCGGTCATGGCACGCAACAAGACCGGGGGAGCGGTGGCGACACCGACCCTCCAGCATCTCGAACAACTGGTACACGGGCTGACGGCCGGTGTGATCCTGGTAGATCCGGCGGGTGCGATCCTCACCGCCAATCCCGCCGCGTGCCGCATGCACGGAGTCGCCGATCCCGCCGGTCTCGGCGCGACCGCGGACGAATATTGCCAGCGTTTCTGCCTGCGCCACCGCAACCATCACCGGCTGGCACGGCGCGAATACCCGATCATGCGGATGCTGGCGGGCGAGAGTTTCCCCGACATGATCGTCGAGGTCGCCCCCGTCGGCGAGAACGAACCGCGCTGGACCCACGAGGTCCACGATGTCGTCATGGACATCGACGGCGGCGATCCCGATTGCCTGGCGCTCGTCATCCAGGACGTGTCCGAGCGGTTCGAGGCGGAGGCGCGGTTCGAGGCGATGTTCCAGGCGAACCCGGCCCCCGCCGCTATCCTGCGCCTGTCCGACCAGCGCTACGTCCGCGTCAACGCCGGCTTCCTGGAACTTGGCGGATACGACCGGGCCGCGGTGCTCGGCCGGCCGCTCCGCGATCTCGACATCCTGGCCAAGGCGGAACGCCACGCGCTCGTCACCGCCCGGCTGGCCGCGGGCGAGACGATACCGCAGGTCGAATCCGAGCTGCCGATACCGGGCGGCGACGGCAAGCTGGTGATCCTGGCGGGACAACCGATCGAGCTCGGCGACGAGCGCTGCATGCTGTTCACCTTCGCCGACCTCGAACCCCGCAGACGCGCCGAAGGAGCGCTGCGCGCCAGCGAACGCCACTTCGCCACGGTGTTCCGCATGGCGCCCGTCGCGATGGTCGTCACCAGCGGCGACGCGTATCGCATCGTCGAGGCGAACGAAGCGTTCCGCCGCCTGGCCGGACGCGCCAGCGAGGACATCCTCGGCCGGGTCGCCGACGACCTGCAATTGTGGAACGACGCCGCGCAACGCCGCGCGGTGGAAGAGGAGATCGCGCATCGCGGCGGCATCCGCAACCGCGACGTCCGTGTCCTCCACAAGGACGGCACCGCCGCCGACTGCCTGGTCTCGGCCGAACGCGTCTCGCTGCGCGGCGACGCCTGCGTGCTGTGGCTCTATCAGGACATCAGCGCACGGCGGCACACCGAGCTGGAGCTGGTCGACGCGATCGAGGCGGTGATGAAGGATGCCAGCTGGTTCAGCCGCTCGATCATGGACAAATTGGCGACGCTCCGAGGATCGGGGCGCGGCGCAGGGCCCGATGCTGGAGCTCCCGCCGCCACCCCGGTCGCACAGGCGCTGAGCCCGCGCGAGCGTGAGGTTCTGGAGCTGATCTGCGAAGGGTTGGACGACAAGGCGATCGCGGCGCGATTGACGCTGTCGGGCAACACCGTGCGCAATCACGTTTCGCGGCTCTACGCCAAGATCGGTGTCAATCGCCGCAGCGCCGCGGTGATCTGGGCGCGCGAACGTGGCATCGGCGGCCGGGCAGGCGCGCGCAAGGCATGATCGGGGTCGGCTTTGCGCGCGCGAGCCTGTAACGCGGCGCCATGACCAACCTGCCTGTCCGCGCCCTCGGGCCGTATGCCGTGTCGTCGATCGGCCTCGGCTGCATGAACCTCAACCATGCCTATGGCACGCCGCCGTCGCTGGAGGATGCCACGGCCTTGCTGAACCGTGCGCTCGATCTCGGCATCACCCTGCTCGACACCGCCGCGCTCTACGGCCTCGGCGAGAACGAGCGGCTGATCGCGCGCGCGGTGATGCACCGCCGGTCCGAATTCACGCTGACCACCAAATGCGTGCTCGATTTCGTCGACGGCAAGCGATCGCTCGACGGCTCCCCCGGTTCGATCGCGCGGACCGTCGAGGGATCGCTCGCACGGCTCGGCACCGATCACGTCGACATGGTCTATCTCCACCGGCTCGACCGGCGGGTGCCCATCGAGGAGTCGGTCGGCGCGCTGGTGCGGCTGAAGGACCAGGGCAAGATCGGCGCGATCGGCCTGTCGGAAATGTCGGCGGCGACGATCCGCCGCGCGCACGCCGTCCACCCGATCGCCGCGGTGCAGAGCGAATATTCGCCTGCGGTCCGCAATCCCGAAATGGGGGTGCTCGACACGTGCCGGCAGATCGGCGCGGCGTTCGTCGCCTTCTCGCCGGTCGCGCGCGGCCTGCTGGCGGGCGCGGTGCGGCAGGCGGACTATGCCGAGCACGACATCCGCGCGGGCATGCCGCGCTTCACCGAACCGAACCTCGCGCACAATCTCCACGCGGTGCGCGCGTACGAGGCTTTGGCCGCCGAGATCGCGCTGACCCCGGCGCAGCTGTCACTCGCCTGGGTGCTGTCGCGCGGCGACCATGTCGTGCCGATCCCCGGCACCCGCAGCATCGCGCACCTCCAGGAGGATGTCGCCGCCGCGACGGTCACCCTCGACGATGCGGTGTGCGCGCGCATCGACGCGATCTTCGCCCCCGGCGCCATCCGCGGCGCCCGCTACGCCGCGGCGATGCAGGCTCAGATCGACACCGAGACGCTGCCGGACGAGGAATTGGCGTAGGTTGACGCCCAATAATCCTCCCCCGGAGGGAGAGGATTGGACCGAAGGCTGACCCCGCCTCAGCCCCCGCCCGATCGGCTTGCCGTACAGCGCACCCCCAGCGCCTCCAACGCTGCGGTGAGCATCGCGGCATTGTACGGCTTGCCGATCACCGCCACGCAGCGATCGTCGGCAAAGCGCGCGCGTGCGTCCGCCTCGTGCTCGCCGGTCGCGATCAGGATCGGCAGGTCGGCGTGGCGCGCGCGCAATTCGCCTGCCAGCGACGTGCCGCGGCCGTCGGGCAGGCGGATGTCGAGCACCACCGCGTCGTAGCGCCCCTGCGACGCGCGGATGCGGTTCAGCGCTTCCGATCCCGTCGCGGCCTCGTCGACCGCATAGCCTGCGGCCTCCAGCGCCTCGACCGCGAACATCCTGACGGTCGGGTCGTCCTCCACCACGATCAGCCGCCCGCTCGATCCCGCCGCCAGCACGTCGCCGATCTTCTCGGCCAGCGCCTGGAAGGTGAACGGCTTGGCGATCATCTCGACACCCTTGTCGAGCCGCCCGCCGTGGACGATCGAATTTCGCGTATAACCGGAAGTATAGAGCACCTTCAGCCCTGGCCTGAGCGCCCGCGCCTGGTCCGCCAGCTCGCTGCCGCTCATGCCGGGCATCACGACGTCGGTGAACAGCAGGTCGATACCGTCGGTGTCGCGCTCGATCGTCGCCAGCGCCGACGGCCCGTCGTGCGCCTGGACGATGCGGTACCCCAGCTCGCGCAGGATATCGACGGTGTAGGCGCGCACGTCCTCGTCGTCCTCGACCACCAGGATCGTCTGCCCGCGCGCGCTGCGTTCGGCGGCGGCGTGCGCCTGTTCCTCGTCGGGCTCGGCCTCGCCCATCAGCCGCGGCAGGTACAGCTTCACGGTCGTGCCGTCGCCGGGTTCGGAATAGACCTTCACGTGCCCGCCCGATTGCTTGACGAAGCCGTAGACCTGGCTGAGCCCCAGCCCGGTTCCCTTGCCGACCTCCTTGGTGGTGAAGAACGGCTCGAACACCCTTGCGAGCGTCTCCTTGGCCATGCCGGCGCCGGTGTCGGTCACCGCGATGACGGTGTAATTGCCCGGCGTCACCTCGGCATGCGCGGCGCCGTAATGCTCGTCGAGCCGCGCATTGGCGGTCTCGATCGTCAGCGTGCCGCCGCGCGGCATCGCGTCGCGCGCGTTGACCGCCAGGTTCAGGATCGCATTCTCGAGCTGGTTGGCATCGGCCTCGACCCGCCACAGCCCCGGATTGGTAACGATCTCCAGCTGCACCGTCTCGCTGAGCGCCCGGTGAAGCAGGTCCGCCATCCCGCCGACCAGCTTGTCGACGTCGAGCGGCTTGGGCGCCAGCGGCTGCCGCCGCGAGAAGGCGAGCAGGCGCTGGGTCAGCGCGGCGGCGCGATCGGCGCCCTTTTGCGCATTGTCCATCGCCCGCGCGGCGCGCGCGCTCGCATCGTCGCCCAGGCTGCGCCGTGCGATGTCGATGTTGCCCGTGATGATCGTCAGCAGGTTATTGAAATCGTGCGCGATGCCGCCGGTCAGCTGACCAACCGCCTCCATCTTCTGCGCCTGGCGCAGCGCTTCCTCGACATCCTCGCGCGCGGCCATCTCCTCGGTGACGCGGCGTTCGAGCATGTCCTCGTTGGCCTTGCGATCGGTGATGTCGATCACCGATCCGATATAGCCCAGGAACCCGCCATCGCTGCCGAACCGCGGCGCCGCGGCATCGATCGCCCAGCGATAGACCCCGTCGGCGCGGCGCAGGCGATATTCGACCCGGAACGGCGCCTGTGCGGCATTGGCGTCCAGGAATGCGCGTTCGGCAAATGCCTTGTCATCGGGATGCGTCGCGTCGATCCAGCCCAACCCCAGCGCCTCGGCCTCGCTCTGCCCGGTGAAATCGTACCACGCGCGGTTGAGCCAGGTGCATTGGCCGCCGGGCTCGGTCACCCACAACATCACCGGTGCGTGATCGGCCATGTTGCGGAAGCGCGCCTCGCTTTCGGAGAGCACGTCCATCATCTCCCGCCGGACGCGCGCGAGCGCCAGATTGGTGCCGACCCGCGCGACCAGCTCGCGTGCCGAGAAGGGCTTGGCCAGGTAATCGTCGGCACCCGCCTCCAGGCCCTCGACCTTGGCGTCCTCGCCCGCCCGCGCCGACAGCAGGATGACCGGCAGGTCACGCAAGCCAGCGTCGTCGCGGATCGCGCGCAGCAGCCCCAGGCCATCGAGCTGCGGCATCATCACGTCGCTCATCACCATGTCGGGCCGCGCGCGCCGGATCGCCTCCAGCGCCGCGACGCCGTCACCGACCACCTCCACCGCATAGCCGTGATCGGCCAGCAGCCGCGCGACATAGGTGCGCAGATCGGCATTGTCGTCCGCCAACACGATTCGCGGGCCATCGGGGTTCGCGGGAGCGGTGGTTTCCGGCCCGACGACGCCGCCGTCCGGCAGCCAGCGGAGCGCCTCCTCGACGAACGCGCGCGGACGCTCGCCTTGCGATGCCGCCCCCGCGTCGGTGCCGAGCCGCTGCTCGGGCAAGTGCGCGGTGCCGAGGGGTATGGTGACGGCAAAGGCGGTGCCCTCGCCGACGCGGCCGGAAACCGCGATGTCGCCGCCGTGCTGCTTCACCAGTTCCTGGACGAGCGCCAGGCCGATACCGCTGCCCTCGAACGACCGCCCGTGCGCACCCTCGACCCGGTGGAACCGTTCGAACAGCCGCGGCAGCTCCTCCGCGGCGATGCCGGTGCCGGTGTCGCGCACCTCCAGCCGCACGACCCCGCCCTCCTCGCGCACGCGCACCGCGATGCCGCCGGTGAAGGTGAACTTGAACGCGTTCGACAGCAGGTTGAGGACGATCGTCTCCCACATGTCGCGATCGACATGCGGCAGTTCGCCGAGCGGGGGGCAATCGACGTCGAGCGTCAGCCCCGCCCGGTCGGTGGCGGCGCGGAACGAGGAGGCCAGGTCCGCGGTCAACGCGGCCACGTCGGTCGCGCGGAAATTCGCCTGAACGCGCCCGGCCTCCATGCGCGAGAAATCGAGCAGGCCGTTGACGAGCCGCAGCAGCCGCAGGCTGTTGCGGTGCGCGATGTCCACCCGGGCATGCTGTTCCGCGGGCAGCCGATCCGCGTCGCCCAAAGCGTCTTCGAGCGGACCGATCATCAGCGTCAGCGGCGTGCGGAACTCGTGGCTGACGTTGGAGAAGAACGCGGTCTTGGCGCGGTCGATCTCGGCCAGCGCCTCGGCACGGCGGCGCTCGGCCTCGTTGGCGGTCGCATTGGCCAGGCCCGCCGCGACTTGCCCGACGAACAGGTCGATGAAACCGCGGTATTCGGCATCGAGCGGGCGGAACGGATTGAGCCCCGCGATGAAGACGCCGATCGGCTCGTCCTGCCCTTGCGCGCGCATCGGCACGATCAGCGCCTGGGTGATCGCTGCGGCCCACGGCCGGGCAGAAAGGGAGCCGAACCGCGCAGCCAGATCGTCCACCTGCGCGGTCTCGCCCGACAGCGCCGCGGCAACCGGCCACACGCCGCCGTCCACCTGCTGCCAGGCCGGCGCGGCGGCATCGGCGGTATCGATCCCGGTCGCCGCCGCGCGCGTCAGCCCGTCGCGCTCGCCATCGCGCAGATACGTCAGCGTGAAGGGCAGGTCGTGCGAATCGGCGGCCAGGCATTCGGCGGTCGCCTGCCATACCCCGTCCACGGTCCGCGCTTCGGCGGTGCGCAATCCCAGATCGCGCAGCACGCGCAGGCGTCGTTCGCCGATCACCCGTTCGGTGACTTCGGTCACCACGCACAGCATGCCGACGACCGCCCCGTCATCGTCGGCCAGCGGCGAATAGGAGAAGGTGTGGTAGGTTTCCTCGCGAAAGCCGCTGCGCTCCAGGAACAGCAGCAGCCCCTCGTCCCAGGTCGCTTCGCCCGATCGCAGCACATGGTCGATGCGCGGACCGACGTCGTGCCAAATCTCCTGCCAGACCTTGTCCGAGCGCGCGCCGAGCCAGCCCTGCTTGGCGCCCAGCGTCGGGCGATAGGCATCGTTGCACAGGAACGTCAGTTCCGGCCCCCACAGCATCCACATCGCGTAGCGCGACGACAGCATGATCCGCACGACCGTCTTCAGGCTCTGCGGCCATTGCTCAGGCGGCCCGAGCGGCGACCGCGCCCAGTCGTGCGCCCGCATCATGGCGCGCACCTCACCGGGGCCGGAGAGGACTTCCGCATCGGTCGTAGCGCGCGTCCGCCGGTCCGCGTCGTGCAATGGTGCCTGGTCCTTCATACGCGCGGCAATATCGAATTGCGTTGGACGTGCCAACGATCCGCTATTCGATGAAGTGGGGCACGAAGCGGGCGAGATTGCGCGTGACGATGCCGTCGTCCTCGCGGATGCCGATGCCCGCCGCTTCGTCGCCGACGATCCAGACGCCGATGACGGGATGGTTGCCGTCGAACACGGGGGGCGGGCAGAACGCCTGGCGGACGAACCCCTCGGCGCCGTAACCCTCGTCCGTTTCAATCTCCCCCACGCCGTCGCGCACCACTTCGACATTGGCGCCTTCGCGCGAGAACAGCGGCTTGCGGACGTAGCTGTCGCCCAGCACCGCGGCTTGCGGATCGTCGTCGAAGAAGGCTGGCAGCAGGTTCGGGTGCCCTTCGTGCCGCTGCCACAAGAGCGGCAGCAGCCCCTTGTTCGACAGGATCGCCTTCCACGCCGGCTCGATCCACCGCACCCCCGCGGTCGCCAGATTGGCGGCATAGGGCTCGCGCAGCATATATTCCCATGGGTAGAGCTTGAACGCCGCCTGCAATTCCAGCCCATCGTCGTCGACGAAGCGGCTGGTGGCGTTCAGGCCGATTTCCTGCATCTCGACGAATTTGGGCTCGATGCCGGCCTGCACCGCCAGATCTTCGAAGAAGCGGACGGTCTGGCGATCCTCGATCGCGCTGGCGTCGGCCGCGAAATGGACGAAGCCGCCGTGCGGAAAGATCGCGCCGAAGCGGTTCCTGAGCGCCTCGAACAGGCTGTTGAACTGGTCGGCGCCGGCCGGCAGCACGCCCGACGCGATCAGCTGCTCCAGCCATATCCACTGAAAGGTCGCGCATTCGAATACCGAAGTCGGCGTATCGGCATTGTATTCGTACAGCCTGGCCGGACCCTGCCCATCGTAGGCCAGGTCGAAGCGTCCGTAGAGCGACGGCTGGCGCGTCCGCCACGATGCGGCGACGAAGTCGCGGTGCGCCGCGGGAATCGCCAACCGCTCCATCAGCGCCTGGTCGCGGACGACCTCCTCGACCAGATCGAGGCACATCGCATGGAGCTCGGCCGCGACCGGCTCGATATCCTCCTCGATCTCGCGCAACGTGAAGGCATAAGCCGCGCCTTCGTCCCAATAGGGCGCGCCGCCGGTATCGTGATAGACGAAGCCGATCGCATCGGCCTGCGCGCGCCAATCGCCGCGAGGCTCCATCGTCACCCGGCGCATCGGGACCTCAGCCCTCGCCGGTCTTGGTGTCGGTGCGCTGCTCGATCTGCAGCGTCGGCTTGGGCGCGCTCAGCCGCGCCAGCACGTCGTCGGCGGAGGATTGCCCCGGCATGATCCCCGCCAACCGCAGCTTCTCGTCGAGGTCGGCGCCGGTGCGGCGATCCTCCAGCTCGCCCGCCGCGCGAATCTTCTCGCCGCGGATCATCTGGCGCTCGCGGATGCGCGCCAGGCTTTCCGCCGCCGATCCGATCGAGCTGCCTGCGCCGCTCGCGGCCACCGTCGCCTGCGCCTTCTGGACCGATTCGTTGACCTTGACGACGTCGACCTCGCGGCGGAGCTGTTCGATCTTGCGGTCGGTCGCGGCGACTGCGGCGTGGATCTGGTCCTCGGCGGCGCGCATGTCCGCGATCTGCGGCGCCTTGGTCGCGATGTCCTGCTCCAAGTCGGCGATCCGCTGCGCAACCTGGCGCGCCAGGTCCATATTGCCCTTGTCGACCGCGACTCGTGCCGACGCCTCGTACTTCTCGGCCTGCGCACGGAAGCTGCCCACCTCGGTCTCCAGCATCCGTCGCCGCGCGACCAGCCCAGCCAGATCGTCGCGCGCTTTCCCTTGCGCCTTGTCGGCGTCGCGGATTTCCTGGTCGAGGATGCGCAGCGCATTGGCATCGACGATCGCGGTCGATGCTTCGTGCGCGCCCGCGCGGCCCAAAGTGAACAGCTTGCTCCAGATCGCCATGATATGCTCCGGTTGGTGTCTAACTCAGGCCGCGAACGACTGGCGCAAGTCGGTCGCCGCGTCGATCGCGTTCGTCGCCAGCGCGCGCAATTCGATCACGATCGTCTCCAGCGACGTGGTCGTCGCCAACTCGCCGAACAGCTCGTAGAAATCGCGCCCGTCGACGGTGGCAATGCCGAAGTTGGACAGCGGCACCAGCTTCTGCGCCTTCAGCAGGAATTCGTTGAACGCCGCGCGGTCCGCCTGCTCGTCGCACGGCCACAACAGCACCGACGCCGCGATCTGCTCTTCGCTCACGTTGACGAACGCTTCGAGGTCGCCGTGATGGTGCATCGTGACGAGCAACACGGGATCGGTGCCCTCGACGACGCGCGGCGTGAACTCGTCCGCCTTGACGGCGTCGCAGCCATCGAGCGCGGTCTTGAGGGTGCGGACGGTCCAGGCGATATCGGTCATGGTCCCTCGAATGCTCGTTGCTTCGTGCCGATAATAGGGCTTCGCGCGCGACTTTCCAGCGGAACGCTTCCAGAGCGCCGGTGACTGGCCTATGGTGCGAACGCTTCACTCGGGGACCCGCATGTTCGACCGCCTGTTCGGCCGCAAGCAGCCGCTTGCCGACACCGAGCTTCCCACCGTCCGCAACGTCACGCTCGGCCGATCGGTCGTGCTCGATCCGCTGGCGTGGCGGCGCTTCGGCGATGACCTGAAGTTCCCGTTCGACGCCGACACGCTGCAGATCGTCGCGCAGGGGCTGGTCGACCTGAACGAGGGCGGCTTCGTCCACCGCTTCTACACCGACGACGATATTCTGTTCCAGGCGGTGTCGAACGACCGCGCCGGCGCCGATGTCACCGACGTGACGCTGTTCGCACCGTGGCGCAGCACCTATCCGAGCGGCCCGTGGGAACGATCCGAATGGCGCCGGCGCCTGACCGCGCGGACCTTCACCGACGAGGGGCTGCCCGAATACCGCCGCTTCTGGTTCGACGACGTCGCCGAGCGCCAGGAGCCGGTCACCTTCTGGGAAGACCTGCACGACGACCGCGACGGCATCGTCGACCGACGCATCTTCCAGGTCTGCATGCTCTTCGCGCGCGATCTGGACGGCGGCGGGCGCGAATTGCTGCTCGCGATCGACCAGGAGAACGAAGCAGGCGAAGTGTCGTTCGAGATCATGCTCGGCGTGGCGCTCGAACTCGGCGAATTCAGGGCTTGATGGGGGATATGATGATCGACACCAGCGGTTTCGTGGCCAGTGCGGTCGCGTTCGTCATCGCCTTCGTCGCGGCGGGGGTGTTCACGATCCTGTTCAAGCTGATCTACCAGGCCGCGACGCCGTATCACGAGCGGACGCTGATCCGCGAAGGCAACGTCGCCGCCGCGGTGACGCTCGGCGCCGCACTGCTCGGCTATGTCCTCGCGCTCGCCTCGGCGCTGGAGCATACGGTCAGCCTGCCCGAATTCGCCGCCTGGGCACTGCTGGCGGGGGTGATCCAGATCGTCGCGTTCACGATCGTGCGCCGCGTCGTCATGCCCGATTTCAGCGACCGGATCGTGCGCGGCGAAATGGCCGCGGCGATCTACATGGCCAGCATCTCGCTCGGCGTCGGGCTGCTCAACGCCGCCTGCATGAGCGCCTGAGGAGGACTCCGCGATGAAGCGCTCCAGGACGATCGTCCTCACCACGCTGATGGCAGGCACCGGCGTCTCGCTCACCGCCTGCGACATGGACGGCGGCAAGCAGGTCGAGGCGACCAGCTACACCAGCGTCGCCGAATGCCGCTCGGCGGGCAAGATCCCCGCCGACCAGTGCGAAACCGCGTATGCGCAGGCGCAAAAGGCCAACGACGCGAACGCCCCGCGCTACGACAACCGCCAGACGTGCGAGGAGCAATATGGCGTGGCGCAATGCGTGCCGCGCAACAACGGCAGTTTCTTCACGCCGCTGCTGACCGGCTTCATCGTTGGGCAAGCGCTGAACAACATCGGCGGCGGCTATCGCGGCGCGCCGATGTACCGCGATCGCAACGGCGATTATTATGGTGGCGCGGGCGCGCGGATCAGCCGCGACTATGCGACGGGACGCACCCAGGTGGGCACATCCGCCTTCGATTCCAGTGCACGAGCGCCGGCGCGCATCCAGTCGCGCAGCTCGGTCATTTCGCGCGGCGGCTTCGGTGGCGGGTTCGGCGGTCGCGGCTTCGGCGGCTGAGACGCCGGGCTCAATCCTCGGCGAGCGCCGCCGCCAGCAGGTCGCGGATCGCACGCAACGCCTCCAGCGCTCCCGGTGCAGCGACGACAGCCTCGCTCGCCAGCACCTGCTGCACCCCGCGCACAGTATAGCCCTCGCGGTTCAGCAGCGCGTCGATGCGCCGGACCAGCGCCACGTCCTCGGCCCGGTAATAGCGCCGATTGCCCGCGCGCTGGAGCGGGCGGAGCTGGGGAAAGCGCGTCTCCCAATAGCGCAGGACATGCTGCGCGAGTCCCGTCTCCCGCGCGAGTTCACCGATGGTCCGGAACGCCCCCTCCGCTTTGGCTTCCGCCTTCGCGCGGGGGCGGTCCGGTGCGCTGCTCACCCCGCGGCGACGATGCGTTCGCGCATCATCTGGCTGGCGCGGAAGGTGAGGACACGGCGCGGTGCGATCGGCACCTCGACCCCGGTCTTGGGATTGCGACCGACGCGCTCGCCCTTGTCGCGCAGCACGAAGGTGCCGAAGCCCGAGATCTTGACGTTCTCGCCGCGCGACAGCGCCGCGCACATCTCGTGGAGGATCTGCTCGACGATCTTGCTCGATTCCGCACGCGACAGTCCGATCTCGCTGTGCAGCGATTCGGCCAGATCGGCCCTGGTCAATGTGCCCGCGGTGTCCGTCGCATCGCTCCGCAGAACCGCTGCCGATCCGGCGTCCCGCCTCGTGGTCATCGTCGCCGCCATATGCATCGCATCGCCCCCATCAAAGCAAGTCTCTGCTATCACAAGCAACCCTGCATCCGAAAGGGATTAATCTGCGTATATAGCGGCTCAGATGCGGATCACCGCAGCGCCCCAGGTGAACCCGCCGCCCATCGCCTCCAGCACTACCAGGTCGCCCTGCTTGATCCGCCCGTCGCGCACCGCGACGTCGAGCGCGAGCGGCACCGAAGCCGCCGACGTGTTGGCATGGCGATCGACCGTCACCACCACGCGCTCAGGCGCCAGCCCAAGCTTGCGCGCGGTCGCGTCCAGGATGCGCGCATTGGCTTGGTGCGGCACGACCCAGTCGACGTCGGCGATGGTCAAGCCGGCGAGCGCCAGGCTCTCCCCCATCACCGCCGCCAGGTTGACGACCGCGTGGCGGAACACCTCGCGCCCCTTCATCCGGAGCTTGCCGACCGTCCCCGTCGTCGAAGGGCCGCCATCGACGTAGAGCAGGTCGTTGTGGCGCCCGTCGGCGTGAAGCTTGGTGGCGAGAATGCCGCGTGTGTCGGTATCGCGCGCCTCCAGCACCACCGCGCCGGCGCCGTCGCCGAACAGCACGCAGGTGGTGCGGTCCTCCCAGTCGAGGATACGGCTGAACGTCTCGGCGCCGATCACCAGCGCACGGGCATGGACACCGGTGCGCAGCATCGCGTCGGCGACCTGCACCGCATACAGGAACCCCGAACACACCGCCGCCACATCGAACGCGACGCAATCGTCGATGCCCAGCATCGCCTGCACCTTGGTCGCGGTCGCGGGAAAGGTCTGGTCCGGGGTCGCAGTCGCCAGCACGATCAGGTCGATGTCGCTGGCCGCAAGCCCCGCCGCCGCGATCGCCGCCCTGCTCGCATCCGCAGCGAGCGTCGCGGTCGTCTCGTCCGGCCCGGCGATGTGGCGAAAGCGGATGCCGGTGCGCTCGACGATCCACTGGTCGGTGGTGTCGACCCGCTCCGCCAGCTCGGCGTTCGACACCCGCTTGACCGGCAGCGCCGATCCCGTGCCGGTCAGCACCGATCGCATCATGCCGCCTGGCCCGTGGAAGCGCCGATCGCCGCCAGATCCTGCGCGATCCGCCGCGTCAGATCGGCGCGCACCATCTTGGCGGCATTGCCGATGGCGGTCGCCACGCCCAGCTCGGTCGCACCGCCGTGGCTCTTCACGACGATGCCGTTGAGCCCCAGGAAAACCGCGCCGTTGTGGACATTGGGATCGAGGTGATGGCGCAGCAACTCGGTCGCCGGGCGCGAGATGAGAAAACCGATCTTCGAGCGCACCGAGCTGGAGAAAGCGCGTTTTAGCAGGTCGGCGACGAAGCGTGCGGTCCCCTCCGCGGTCTTCAGCGCGATGTTGCCCGCAAAGCCGTCGCACACGATCACGTCGACATCGCCGCGCGCCAGCCGGTCGCCCTCGACGAAGCCGGTGAAGACCATCGGCAGGTCGGTCGCGGCCTTCAAAGCGGCGGCGGCATCGCGGATTTCGCCGGTGCCCTTCTGGTCCTCGGTGCCGATGTTGAGCAGCGCGACGCGCGGCCGCTCCAGGTCCATGATCGTGCGCGCATACACCGCGCCCATCACCGCGAACTGCACCAGGTTGCGCGCGTCGACCTCGGTATTGGCGCCGAGATCGAGCATGACGACGTCGTTGGCGCCCAGCGTCGGCAAGGGCGCGGCCAGCGCGGGGCGGTCGATTCCAGGCAGCATCCTGAGCGCCAGCTTCGACATCGCCATCAGCGCGCCGGTGTTGCCGCACGACACAGCGGCGCCCGCCCGCCCCTGCTTCACCAGGTCGATCGCGATGCCCATCGACGTCGTCTTGGCGCGGCGGATCGCCTGGGTCGGCTTCTCGTCGGACGCGACGATGCCGGCCGCATGGACGACCTCCGAATGGGCAGTCAGATGGGGGTGGGTCGTCAGGCTCTCGCGGATCGCGGCTTCGTCGCCGACGAGCAGGAACCGCATTCCCACGAACCGTCGGCTCGCCTGCGCGACCCCTGCCATCATCACCTCGAGCCCCTTGTCACCGCCCATCGCATCGACGGCGATCCAGGAGTTGTCGGACATCAGGCAGCAGGCTTTCGGGAGAGGTGAGGCGTTACGCCTCGACCGAGACGATCTCGCGGCCGTTGTAATGGCCGCAGGCGTTGCACAGATTGTGCGGGCGCTTCAGCTCGCCGCAATTCGGGCATTCCTGGAAGGACGCCACGACAAGCGAATCGTGCCCGCGACGCATGCCGCGCTTGGAGGGGGAAGTCTTTCTCTTGGGGACGGCCATCTCGGCACCTTACTTGATCTACAGGTCCGATACGCATCGAACCGAAAGACTCGCGGCCGACCGGCAAGGGAGGCCACGATCCGTCGGCCGGACGCATCGCGAAGTCCCGCGCCTATAGCGATTTGCGTGGTGGTTGCAAGCATGGCAGGTCATGCCCGTACATAAGGGGACGTCTGTCATGATCCTGCCGATTACGCTCACGATCGCCGCCGCACTGGCGATCACCAACATCTGGCTCGCCATCCGCATCGTCCGGCTGCGGATGCAAGACAAGACGCTGATCGGCACCGGCGGCGCTGCGCTGCTGGAGACACGGATGCGCGCGCAGGCCAATCTGGTCGAATATGCGCCGTTCTTCCTGATCCTGCTCGCGTTGCTCGAACTGGCGGGCGCGGCGACGACCTGGCTATGGATCGCCGGCGTCGCCTTTGTCCTCGCCCGGCTGGCGCACCCGATCGGCATGGATCGTGGCGGCACCAATCCCTTGCGTGGTGGCGGCGCGGTCGCGACCTGGGTGCTGCTGTTGCTCATGAGCGGCTGGGCACTCGCCACCGCCTACGCCGCGCGCCCTGCGGGCGGTGCGGTGATCGCCGAGCCGCTGGACGTGCGCGCATGAAGCGGCTCCTTGCCCTGGCGGCCCTCCTCACCGGCCCCGCCGCTGCGCAGACCGATCCGCAAGCCTTGTCCGCAGACGTCCGCACGCTTGCCTCCGACGCTTTTCAGGGTCGCGCGCCCGGAACGCCCGGCGAGACGAAGACGGTCGACTGGCTGGTCGCGCGCTTCAAGGCGATCGGGCTGCAACCCGGCGGTCCCGGCGGCAGCTGGACGCAGGCCGTGCCGCTCGTCCGCACGAAGGTCGCAGGCGGCACGATGACCGCGGGCGGCATGCCGCTGGTCCAGAACCGCGACATCTACGTCAGCACCGTGCGTCCGGTCGACCGGGTGCGCATCGCCAACGCGCCGATGGTCTTCGTCGGCTACGGTGTTACCGCGCCCGAACGCGGCTGGGACGATTTCAAGGGCGTCGACCTGACGGGCAAGGTCGCGGTCTTCCTGGTCAACGATCCCGATTTCGAGGCCGTTGCGGGCGACGATGCGAAGGGC
The DNA here is from genome assembly GCF_964263785.1 of Sphingomonas sp. Lineage (GTDB taxonomy): Bacteria > Pseudomonadota > Alphaproteobacteria > Sphingomonadales > Sphingomonadaceae > Sphingomonas. The sequence goes on along the minus strand of NZ_CAXVWL010000043.1, from coordinate 4,166 downwards.
AAGTTCGGCGACCGGCGGATGACCTATTACGGCCGCTGGACCTACAAGTTCGAAGAAGCCGCCAGGCGCGGCGCGATCGGCGCGCTGATCGTCCACGACACGCCCGGCGCGGGCTATGGCTGGAACACCGTCACCGCGCCGCAGGGCGAGAACTACGACATCGTCCGCAAAGCCGGCGACACCCGCGTCCTGCTCCAGGGCTGGTTCGAGGGCGACGCCGCCACCCGTCTCTTCGCCGCATCGGGCCAGGACCTCGCCGCGCTGCGCAGAGCCGCGCGGCGCAGCGATTTCCGCCCGGTCGCGCTCAAGCAGACCTTCGACGCCGACCTACCCGCCACCTGGCAGCGTGCCGAGAGCCGCAATGTGCTGGCGAAAATCCCCGGCAAGACGCACCCGGACGAGGTGGTGATGTTCGGCGCGCATTGGGACGCCTACGGCATCGGCGCCGCCGACGCGCAAGGCCGGACGATCCGCCCCGGCGCCAACGACGACGCACTCGGCGTCGCGGGCGTCCTCGATCTCGCGCGCCAATTCGCACGCGGCCCGAAGCTGGACCGCACCCTCATCTTCGCGCTGTGGACGGGTGAGGAGCGCGGGCTGCTCGGCTCGGAGACGTACGCCGGCGATCCGGTCTTCCCGGCCGCGAAGACCGTCGCCAACCTGACGCTCGACATCCTCCAGACCGCCGGCCCCGCACGCGACGTGCTGCTCGTCGGCGCGGGCCAGAACGCGATCGAGGACATGCTCGCCGACGCCGCACGCGCGCAGGGCCGCGCGGTCACGCCTGAGGCGCTGCCAGAACGCGGGCTGTTCTACCGCGCCGACCATTTCAGCCTCGCGCGCCGCGGCGTGCCGACGCTGCTGCTGATGGCGATCAGCGGCGCGCCCGACCTGGCCGGCGGCGGGCGCCCGGCGGGGCAGGCGTGGCTCGAGGGCTACATGCGCTGCTATCACCAGACTTGCGACGCCTGGAGCGCAGCGTGGGACCTGCGCGGCGCCGCCCAGGATGTCGACCTGTTCCACGCGATCGGTGCGCGGCTGGCAACGACGCGGGTGTGGCCGGACTGGCGAGACGGGTCGGAGTTCAAGAGCATCCGCGCGGCAACGTCCGCCGAGCGGAAATAGGCCGACCGGCGCCGGTCAGGAGCGGGGACAGGGCCGATCTTCGCGAACTGATTGTTTTGACGAGGCTGAGCGAATGATCCGAAAGCTGGACGACGTTGGATCGAGGCCAGGCGAGGTTATCACAACCCACCGAGCAATGTGCGCAAGGTGTAGAGCAGGTACGGACGATCCCTTGGCAGCTTCACGCCAAGATCGGCACCGATCTCCTCGTTCGTCACGTCGTTGCCCCAGTAGCGCCCGGTCGTCTTCACCTGCCGCGCCATCAGCAGCGGGATGATCCGCCCCCAGGATTTCGGTACCACCGTTCCGACGCAGGCGCTCTGCAGCTCGAAGTTCTTTCTCAGTGCAGCGACGTTGGTTTCCTTCTTGATCGCCGCATTGACGAACACCCGAAATGTCATAAGTGTCTTGCGCATTTCGCCCAGCGTAAGGCGGTGAGCGAAGCGGGCGTAAAAGTAGTAATCGGCCGACGGATACTCTTCCGGGTAAAAACCTCCGATACGCCGGGCGTCGGCGGTGCGGCACATGAAGCCGGCCATGTTTCCGAGCATGCACGACCAGAAAAGTTTGCGGCCGCCGATCACTCTCGTGTTCTTGAAGCCGAACTGCAGCAGCTCCATCAGCTGGCGTGGGATGCCCCTGATCCAGCTCTCCGTGTACGGCACCGCCCGGCAATCCAGCGTGCGCTTGCGGCACGTCAGACCTTTGATGCGCGGGTCCCTGTCGAACTGCGCCAGCATCTCGCGTGCAAACCCCGGGTCGAGCATGTCATCGTCGTGAAGGATGGTCAGCCACGCGCCCCGCGCAACTTCGATGCAGCGGCTGTGATTTTGGTAATAGCCTAGATTCTGCCGATTTCTCAGGTAGCGAAAGTTTGCTCGGGCAAGCTCCGGAACATCTGCCAGCAGGCTTTCGATCTCCGACGATTGCGGATCGTCGTCCAGCACCACCATTTCGATCGGAATCGCAGCGTTCTGCGCCAAGGCGGATCGCAGCGCGTCGATCAGCAGGTCGTGGCGCTGGAATGTCGGAATCATAATGGAGAGCCGCGGCGGAGTGTGATCGGAGCCGACGAACAACTCCTCCGTCTCCACATCGGCCTTGTCTGCGAAGGCGTTTCGATATGGCAGAAAGTCGGGCATGGCTCGTCTCCTCACCCGCTCTCCTATACGAAACGCGTGGCTGAACCTGGCGTCTTCGAGCGGCCCCGGCCCGATCACCGCTTCGTGCGCTCACCATTCCCTTCGTCGCTCATCGGACGGCGGCGACACTCGGGTTGCGCGGTTTTCAACCGTCTTCGCTGCACTCCGCGCGTTCAATCCCCCGCGTCGCGCAGCGCCTCCAACTCGGCCAGCCCTACCGGATCGTCGGCTGCGAGCGCCTCTTCAAGGTAAAAACTATGCGCGATGTTGCGCACGACTTCTTGCGCTTCACCACTGTATTCCGCAGCGATGGCCGCGAATGCGTCAACCAGTTCGCGAAGAAAACCCTTTTCCAACGCTTCAAGGTCGGCACCTAGTGCCTCCATCATTCCAACAGCCAAAACCGGATCAAGCAGGTCTTCGTCGGTTAAATCCGCAAAAAAACTACTAAACGAGCGACGATGTGCGCGACCTGTATGGCTATCATGGTTTCATCACCCTGACTTTGACGTTGGTGACGTTCATCTTCTTAAGCAGCTTTAGCGCCTTGGCCTTCTGGACAGGGGTCGGAACCTCCCATGTTTCGATCAGGCGATGTTGCGCCAACACGTCCGATTGTCGCAATAGCTGGGCTCGCGCATGCGGCGCGTTCCTCACGCCCACTTCCGATCGATGACATATTCGCCTTGTATGCCATCGAACTTGACCGGTCGCTTCGAGCCGTCCGACATTCGTTCGCATCAACGTCGGCGCCTGACCGGGGCGTGGGCCTGTCGCCGAGTCGTTATATGCTCTCCACGGCTCGTCACGCTTTAGAGTTTCCTTCACCCAGCCGATCTGCGGCGGATCAAAGGTCGTGCGCGGCACCGCCTTGCGGATCTGATCAATTTGGAAGCCTTGCTCAGCGCGCTCCCGGCGCGACCGCCAGCGCGACGTTCCCGGCGACCGACCCGGTGGCACGACCGATGTCTTGCGCCGAGGCGTTGGCGACCGCGTCTGCCGCGCGCGTAACTTGGACACGAGCAGGCGTATCCTCGGCGGCGATCGCGATATCGATCATGCCGCTATCCCGCGGCCGGCATTGCGAACGGTGGTGGCCGGATTCGTCGTCAGCGCAGCATGGACTCCCGTCACCGCCCCTTCCCCGACGTCGTAAAGTCCTTGACCGACGCCACCGACGAATTCGGCCACAGGGTTCGGCCGGTTACCGGGCGGCGATCCCGGCATGCGCGTGGGCTGCACCCCGACCGGCCCGCGCTCTACCGACCTCTGGCCATCTCCTGCCAGCGGTCCGGCCCGCGGCGCTCCCGTCTTCGGCAAAGTCGTGGTCCGCGACGTTTTGCGATCCCCCATGCTCGGCGCGCGACCGTTCGCGCCATCAGCCGCATCGGCTCCGCGCGCGCCATGATGGTCTCCCGCGCCCGCAAAGGTGAACCGAGCATCCGCCGGATCGTGCCAAGGATTGAATTTGAGTCAGAGACCATCAAGACTTGGCGCCGGTCGCAGCTTGCCCACTCGACAGGCGGGTGCCAAATTCGCCCTCTGTAAAGCCCATTTTTCCGAAAATGGTGCCAGAAGAGGACTCACATGTTTTTGTCAGGCCCTTGATATCATTGAGTTATATTTTTTATAACCTGTTCGTGGCACCATTCGTGGCACCAGTCCCGTTTCGCTGTGTTGGTTCGTAGCCCGCGACAACTCATTCGACGCTGACAGGGAACGAATCGCGGCCTCTTCCACATTACACCTAGACCCAATGCACGAAGCCGCTGCGCGGCAGGGGTGCCCGGCGGTAGGTAGCGCGCATGCGTTGAGGTTTGGCCCTGCGGCAGCGGCGGCAGACGATGGAGTTCCTTCAACGAGAGGAACTTCCCATGACAACTTCACCGACAGAACGGC
>NZ_CAXVWL010000042.1:0-4410 GCF_964263785.1 Sphingomonas sp. | reverse complement strand
GACGGTTCCCAGCTGCTGTTCGACCTCATCGAAGCATGCCTCGACCGCGACTTCGTCACGCGCGTCGCTCCGTAGCGCCAATGCGCGGCGGCCGGCTGCCCGTACCGCATCGGCGGTTTCGCGCGCGCCGTCCTCGTCGTGAAGATAGGTCACCGCGACATCGGCGCCGGCTGCCGCCAACGCCTTGGCGCATGCCGAGCCGATCCCCGAGTCACCGCCCGTGACCAGAGCCACCCGGCCGACCAGCGTTCCCGCGAACATGGTTGGATGCGTTTCGTCGGACATCGCTTGTCTCCTGGTCTGGTGAGAGCATGATCGCTCAGGTTCTCGCGGGATCGAATGCCCGGCCGGTCAGGCTTTCTTCCCACGCCGATGCGAAGCCCCGCTTGCAGTCGATGATGACCGCCTCGAGATCGCGATCGTAAAGCGAATCCGGCACGTCCTCGGAGAAGATCTCGACGACGTATGGCAGTTCATAACCCGTCGCGCGCGTCGCCCGGATCAGCTCGGCGAGCGGAATGTCTCCGGCCCCCGGCACGATGCGATCGGCGAACGATCGCGGCGTGCGCCAATCGCTCGCCTGAACCGTGAAAATTTTCGCGCCAGCGCGGGCAATCTGCGCCGTAACCCCGGGGTTCTGCCAGATGTTCCAGTAATCAAGGCAGAGGCCCACCCGATCGCTACCGGCGCGGTCGATCACCTCCAACGCCTGGTCGATCGTCCAGATGGCGCTCTCGACATTCACCGAAGTCGGATTGAGCGGCTCCAGCGCCAGCAGGACGCCGTTGTCGGCGGCGACCTTCGACAGCTCGCCCAGACGATCCCCCACGATCCGCATCGCCTCGGCCATGTCGCCGCGCGGATGCGCGCCGGTGTTGGTGATGAACGGCACGCCAGGCGCGAAGCGGCCGAGGCGCTCGATCGACCCGCGAAGGGCCGCCACGCGTTCATCCACTCCCTTCGGATCCGGCGTCATCCGGCTGGCGAAGAAGGTGCGCACCTTCGGTTGCACCCCGCTGATGTCGAGGCCAGCAGGGCCGATCGACTCCATCTGTTCGGCGAAGCGATGGTCGTCGAGCTTGGCCTCGACCACCTCGATGGTGTCGACGCCGAGCCTGGCGTAGCGCGTGACATCGTCCTCGAACGACCATGGCTGCGTCGTGAACTCGCTGATCCCGAAGCGGTAGCCCCCGTCAATCATGACAAACCCCTTTGCGCGCCACCGGCGGTCGGTCGCCGACATGGCAGGTCCGAGGGATCCCCGACGTGCCGACATCGAGCCTCATCAGTGCCCCCGCGTGAGGCTCGCGCATGCGCTGCGCCTCGCTCAGCCCGTCGCACGCGCTGGTCACATAAAGCGTAGTCAGGCCCTTGCCGCCGAACGCGCACATCGTCGGCTGGCTGACCGGTAGCTCGATGTCGCGATCGATCGTACCGTCAGGGTGGTAGCGACGCACCCTGCCGCCACCGTGCAGCGCGCACCAATAGCCGCCCTCGACATCAACGGCGGCGCCGTCCGGAATGCCCGCCTCTTTCTCGACCGTGGCGAAGAGACGCCGGTCTGAGAGCGATCCGGTATCGGAATCGTAACCGTAGGCGAACACCTGTCGCGGGTAGCTGTGCGACAGATAGAAGGTGCGACCGTCTGCGCTCCAGGCCATGCCGTTGTGCAGATCCGAACAATCGTCCACCGCCAGCAGGCCGCCGCCCAGCGTGAAGCTGTGAAGCGCGCCCTTCTGAGCAGGAGGCTTGCCATTTAGGGGGTCGAACATCACGCCGATCCAGAAACGGCCGGCCGCGTCGCACGCGCCTTCATTGTAGCGGAACAAGGCCGGGTCGAAGGTCGGTTCGGTCAGCCGAACCAGCTCGCCGCTCTGCAGATCGAGCCGATGTAGCCCGTGGCGCAGGGCAACCACCACCCCGCCATCGCGGGTCAGTGCGAAACCACCGACATCGCCCGTCAGCATCCAGCCGCGGTTCTCACCCGTCGCGGGATCGAAACGGTAGAGCGCAGGCGCTTTCACGTCGATCCAGTAGAGCGCCTGCTCGTCGGCGGCCCAGGTCGCCGACTCGCCGATGGTGGCATGCGCATCGAGCACGATCTCGATGCTCATCGCGCCCGCTCCTTCAACTCGCCCCGTTTCGCCATGCGTCCGATCCGATCCGCCATCCGCAGGGCAAGCGCGTAGATCGTCAGCGAGGGATTGACCCCGCCGACGGTCGGGAACACCGATCCGTCGCAGATCCACAGGTTCGGGATGTCCCAGCTGCGGCCGTCCGCGTCGACGACGCTGGTTTGCGGGTCGGCGCCCATCCGCGCGGTGCCGCCCAGATGGTTGCTGTCGTCGGGTTGTTCAAAGATGTCCTCGGCGCCGATCGCCTCGATCGAGGCGCGCATCTGCGTCAGCGAATGCGCGATCAGCGCCTTGTCGTTGTCGCCCCAGCCGAAAGTGATCTTCGCGACCCGCAGCCCGTACTGGTCGAGGTCGTCGGCCAGCGTCACTGCGTTGCGCTCGTCCGGCAGCGTCTCGCCGACCATCTTCACGCCGATCATGTGGTTGTAGTCGCGCATCGCCTCGCGAAGCGGGGCGCCCCACAGCCCGCGCGCGCCGGTCAGCACCGACGCCCACTCGTTCGGCAGCGGCCCCTGGCCGAGCCAGAGATAGCCGCCGTGGAAGTCCTTGGCGTCGTCGTAGTTCCAGTGCTCGGTGATGGCGAGGCTGGGCGGCCCCTTGTACCAGCGCACCGGCGCGTCCATCCGGCCCCAGACCGCGGCGTTGGACTGGGTCATGAAGTTCTTGCCGACCAGCCCCGACGAGTTCGCGAGGCCGTCGGGAAACCTGTCGTCGGCGGAGTTCAGGAGCAGTCGCGGCGTCTCGATGGCATAGCCGGCGACGACGACGTTCTTCGCGCGCTGGAAGTGCCACTTGCCGTCGCGGTGATAATGGACGCCGGTCGCGCGGCCGTCCTTGCCGGTCTCGATGCGCCCGACCATCGCGAGGTCGCGGATCTCGGCGCCGGCGCTGACCGCGCGCGGAATGAATACCGTCAGCACCGAGCGCTTGGCGTTGGTCGAGCAGCCGAACCGGCAGAAGCCGCGATAGACGCATGGCGGGCTCTTGCCGTTGGCGTCGCGATAGGGTGCCGAGAGCGTCGCGAGCGGCGTCTCCGTCCAGCCGATCCCGGTTTTCTCCGCGCCCGCCGCCAGCAACTTGCCCGCGCCGTTCAGTTCGTGCGCGCGATAGGGGTAACGCGGGCGCTTGGGGCCCCATGGATAGGTAAGTGGGCCGGAGATGGTCAGCTGACGCTCCGCCTCGGCGTACCAGTGCCACATCTCCTCCCAGCCGATCGGCCAGTCGACGCCGTAGCCGAGGCTGGTGCGCGCCGTGAACCATTCGGGGCGGAAGCGGACGGCGACCATCGCATAGTGGACGGTCGATCCACCTACCGCCTTGCCGGAATTGTTGCCGCCCATCTTGACCGGGTTCGCGCCGGCGACGACCCGCCGGTCGGTCCAGTAGAGTTGGCTTTGCGCGGTCTCGTCCGACGCAAAGTCCTCGAGCGGACGGAACCAGGCACCGGCATCGAAGGCGACGACGGAGAAACCCTGCTCGGCCAGCCGCGCGGCGAGCGTGCCGCCGCCCGCGCCCGTGCCGACGATCGCGAAGTCGACCTCCTCGTTCTCCGGATACTGGCGCATCGGCACCCAGCCGCCTTCGTTCAGGACGTCGGGCGCCTGCCCGTCGCGACCGCGCGGGGCGAGGCCGGGGTCAGACCACATGGCCGTTCGCGATCCTGGCGAGCGTCTCGTGTCCGGGGGTCGCCTCCGCCGCCTCCCACGCGTCGCGCCGGTCGCCGTCGAGTCGAACATAGCCGCGCGGAGAGGCGGGGCCGCCGAACCCGATCTCGCTCCACGCCTGCGGCAGCGAATAGAAGAGCGCGGGAAGGTCGACGAGCACGCGCCGCTCGAAGAACTTGCTCGGCGACAGTGATCGCCAGGCGCCGGACGGCTCGTCCACGGTGCGCATCGCCTCGATCAGCGCATCCTGCGCGGGCTCGCCCAGCGCCGCGAAGCGCCGTCCGTCGTGACGCTCGCCGGCGTCGGCCTCGATCGCCGCCAGACCGATCCGCCACGCCTCGCGCATATAGGGCATGTCGTCGTCGCGCGTGCCGTCGCCGTCGTCGGCCAGCAGCTTGGCGTCGAGCAGCGCGACCAACGGGACCTCGACCTCCCCCGGCACGATGCGCCGGCACAGCGCGTCGGCGGTCGCCCATTCGGCGCGCGTGAGGAAACGCGGCGTGCGCGGCGTCGCCAGCCGCGCGTCGACCACCGCGCGCGTCCGCTCGTTCCACGACGGCGTGTCGCGCTTGGCGAGCACGTCATAGCCGGGATAGGTCGGCTTGCCGCTC
>NZ_CAXVWL010000041.1:0-30450 GCF_964263785.1 Sphingomonas sp. | reverse complement strand
CTTCGGCGACCTGCTGCTCCACATGCTGGTGATCCTGAAAACCCACCGCGACGTGCTCGAATTGTACCAGCAACGCTTCCGCTACATCATGGTCGACGAGTACCAGGACACCAACAGCGTCCAATACCTCTGGCTGCGCCTGCTCGCGCAGGAGCGCCGGAACATCGCCTGCGTCGGCGACGACGACCAGTCGATCTATTCCTGGCGCGGCGCGCAGGTGGAAAACATCCTGAAGTTCGAAAAGGATTTTCCCGGCGCCAAGGTCATCCGCCTGGAGCAGAACTACCGCTCCACCCCGCACATCCTCGGCGCGGCGGGCGGCGTGATCGCCAACAACACCGGGCGGCTCGGCAAGCAATTGTGGACCGAACTCGACGCGGGCGAAAAGGTGAAGGTCGTCGGCGTCTGGGACGGCCCCGAGGAAGCGCGCCGGGTCGGCGACGAGATCGAGGCCGCGCGAAAGAACGGCACCAGTCTGGACGACGTCGCCATCCTCGTTCGCGCACAGCACCAGACCCGCGAGTTCGAGGACCGCTTCATCAGCATCGGCATGCCGTACCGCATCGTCGGCGGCGCGCGCTTTTACGAACGCCTCGAAATCCGCGACGCGCTCGCCTATCTCCGCGTCGTCAACCAGCCCGCCGACGACCTCGCCTTCGAACGCATCGTCAACGTCCCCAAGCGCGGGCTGGGCGACAAGGCGGTCGCCAAGGTCCACCAGCTCGCACGCTCCTTGGGCGTGCCCCTGACCACCGCCGCCGCGCGCATCCTCGACAGCGACGAACTGACCGCGCAGGCCCGCCGCAGCCTCGGCAACCTCGTCGGCGACATCGCCCGCTGGCGCGACATGGCGCGCGACCTGCCCCACGCCGAATTCGCCCGCCAATTGCTCGACGAAAGCGGCTACACCGCGATGTGGCAGGCCGAAAAATCCGCCGAAGCCGCCGGCCGCCTCGAAAACCTCTCCGAACTCGTCCGCGCGATGGAGGAATATGAATCGCTGCAGGCGTTCCTTGAACACGTCAGCCTGGTCATGGACACCGAGGGCGGTCGCAACGACCCGCAGGTGACGATCATGACCATCCACGCCGCCAAGGGGCTGGAGTTCGACACCGTCTTCCTCGTCGGCTGGGAAGAAGGCCTGTTCCCCTCGCAACGCGCGCTCGACGAAGGCGGCACCCGCAGCCTGGAGGAGGAACGCCGCCTCGCCTACGTCGCGATCACCCGGGCGCGGCGGCTCGCGGTGATCCTCCACGCGAGCAACCGCCGCATCTACGGCCAATGGACGTCGAGCATCCCCAGCCGCTTCGTCGGCGAACTCCCCGACGAACATATCGAAGCCGAGACCACGATGTCCGGCGGCGCAAGCCTGTGGCAAGCGAACTGGTCCGAACACGCCGACCCTTTCGCCGACGTCGCCCGAGGCACCGGCCGCGGCCCCGGCTGGCAACGCGCGGTCAGCGCCGCGTCAGGCTTCACCACCACCCCGTCGCGCGTCGTCGAGAGCCGCGCGAGCGCGGTCAGCATCGGCAACAAGGGTCGCGGCGACCTGTCGGTGGGACAGCGCGTGTTTCACCAGAAGTTCGGCTACGGGGAAATCGCGGAGATCGAGGGCAACAAGCTGGAAATCGACTTCGAAGCCGCGGGTCGGAAGCGGGTGATGGATAGCTTCGTGGTGGCAGGGTGAGCACGCTTTTCACAAGTGGAGACAAATAGACCCATCTCGCCGCTTGCTAAACCGGATGATCGTCGACCGTAGCTTGTACCGATCGGTGATCTCGTTAGGGATGCAAGTCCGCTTACTCGCTCGATCCCACCAAACGGCGACAGGACTTTCGTGCGCGCGATCGACGACAAGCAACAGGCGTGTACCTTGGGGGACCGCGTGCGTCATAACGACCCTGATCGGTCGATCGTGTTGAAACGGGCCACCATTCGCCCTGGATAGCAATTGGATGCGACGTGGAACGACATTGTACAAGCCGCCGACGTAAATGTCTGTTGAACCAGGATGTAGGCTCTGCTCATCGACAACCCAGTCTATACGGTTCGCCGTTGCCACAATCACTACAGGCCGGTGCACGTCTGCACCGCCACCAGCCCCCGCAATAGCCAAAGATAGCAGAAACGATCGCATCAATGTGGCCTGAAGGCTTGCCAAGGCCCTACATCGGACCCTTTGATTTGACGCTGGACGTATGTGCCGCCTCGCCGTCCAACCCCCCACACGACCCCCGTGTCGGCAATAATGACGAAGCTCGGCACCGAAGCCGATACCACAGAACTATGATCTCCCTTGCCCGGAGCATGCTCAAGTCCCTTGCCATGGACATGCGCTACCGCGACCGTGTCTTTGGTGACACCCGTCACGTGACCACCTTGCGGCCCCACAGCCTGCACCGACGCGATCACGATCGTGCCATCCGCCTTGCGCTCAAGCATGATGGTCTTCTCCCCGTAGCGACCACCCGCAAGCTGGGCACCGGCCGTTACTTTCGCCACCGACATTACGGAACTACGCACGTCCGTCGACGCTTCAACGTCCCGCATTGATTGCGGGGGCGTTTCCGCCACGCGCTTGGCCGCATTGTCGACATCAGCGTCGTTCTTGAAGCCTGCGTCAGGTTCAGGCTTGATCGATTTCCAGAGATCCTTGGCTTGCCGACTGTATTCTTCCGGTGTTAAGTCCACCTTGCGATAAGCGCGATGCTCAACGGAGTTCTTCTTCGGCCTGGTATGAGATCGCTATACTTCTTGTTTGTCTGCGTCAGATCGAGTGCCCGTACCTGCGAATGTAAAACGACCATTATCCGGGTCGTGGTAGGGATTGAACTTGAGTTCCAATCCTCCAATCTCGACGAACCGTCCAGTTTTCAGATAGGCAGCAAACGAAAAGCGGTGTTGCGCATTGGCAGTCACAAGCAGCTCCCTCTGAATTCGCAAGGAACATAGCAGGAACGTGTACTATTGTCAAGCTGAGGAGTAAAATCGCAGCGGCAAAGTGGCGGCGCTCGGATGCAGCTTAATCGCCATCGCCTTCCCCTACTCGACTGCCGTTGCCGACCGCAATCCGATGGATTATCTTCCGCCCCAAAGGAGCCTACATCATGCACGTCTCCGTCTCCGCCGCCAAGGAGCAGCTTAACGATCTCGTCCGCCGTGCCGAGGCTGGCGATGAGGTCGTGCTGACCCGCGACGGCAAGCCCGCCGTCCGGCTTGTTCCGACCGACGATGAACCCGCAGTCGAAAAGCGTAAGCCTACGCCGGAAGAGAAGATTGCGGCGATGGATCGCCTACGCGGCATAGCGAAAGGCCGACCCGGCATGGAGGGCGTCACGGTCGCGAACATCGGCAACTTCCTCTACGAAGGCGACAACCCATCGGTGTGATCGTCGTCGACGGCTCGGCGCTCTTCGCCATTCTGCTGAATGAGGAGGGCGAAGCTAGCGTTGAAAAGGTACTCGGTCAGAACGCCACGCTTCTGATCTCCGCGGGATCGCTCAGCGAAATGCTGATCGTTGCAGCACGCAAGAGGCTGCTTGACCCGATGCAGGACCTGCTAGCGACGCTCGGTCCGACCATCATCCCGTTGACAGAGGAACGCGCCCTCGCGGCTGCAGACGCCTACCAGCGCTGGGGCAAGGGCTTCCACCTCGCCAAGCTCAACATCTGCGACAGCTTCGCCTACGCTCTCGCCGAGGAGTACGGCTGCCCACTTCTCTACGTCGGCGACGATTTCACACTTACCGACATCCGCGCCGCGATCTGAGCCGACGCACTGCGATCCACGCAATGGCTGGCAATGTTGGAAAACATTGCCTCTACGCTCGGCGATGACCGACTCGAACGCGTCCCTCGCCTTCACCCCCGTCCCTACCGCGTCCACCCGGCGCGACGGCTGGACGCCCGATCGGCAGCGCGCGTTCCTCGTGCAGCTTGCACGTTGCGGTGTCGTCGCCGCCGCGGCGAAGGCGGTCGGGATGAGCCCCAAGTCCGCCTATACGCTGCCCAAGCGGCCCGGCGCGGAGTCGTTCGCCGCGGCCTGGAACGCGGCGGTCGATGTCGGCCTCTGCCGCGCGCGCGACACCGCGATCGACCGGGCGCTCGAAGGCGTTGCCCGCCCGGTCTTCTATCGCGGATGCCAGGTCGGCGAGTACCGCACCTATAACGACGCCTTGCTGATCGCCGCCATGCGCGCAGGCAGTCAAGGGCGGCCCGCCCCGCCGCGCCGCGACTGAACGGTTCGCCGACGCGCGGATGCCGATCCACGTTACCTTCGTTACCTTCGGCCGCTCAAAAGTCCTGTTCAGGAACCGTTTCGCCTGCGGACCGTACCTGCAACAGACCCGATCCACCGGGCAGGAGAGTCCATCATGTTCACCCGCACTCTGGGGTTCGTGCTCGCCGCCGCGACGTTGGCGACCGCCACCGCCCCCGCTGCTGCGCAGTCCCCCGCCGCCGACGCGCGTTGGTCGCAGGCGCAGGCGCGCTTCGACCGCGAGCTCGCGCTGTATCGTCAGGAGTTTGATCGTCACCGCAGCAACGCGCAGCGCGGCGGCGGTTATGCCGATCCGGCCTATGACAACGGCCAGTATCGCCAGGCCCCCGATCGCTACAGCCAGCAGGATTACGACGATCGCGACGAGAACGGCTACGATGCGGCGCGCTATTACCGCAGCGGCCCCAACTATCAGGAACGCGTGCTCCGCCCCGAGGACCGCGTCTATGCCGGACAGGACGGCCGCTACTATTGCCGCCGCAGCGACGGGACGACCGGGCTGGTGCTCGGCGGTGCGGCGGGCGGTATCCTGGGCAACGTCATCGACGGCGGCCATTCGCGCATTGTCGGCACCCTGCTCGGTGGCGCGGTCGGCGCGATCGCGGGCAAGTCGATCGACCAGAACCAGTCGCAGGTGCGTTGTCGCTAAGGCAATGGGGTCGGTGAAGCGAGCCGCCGCCGCGATCGTCGCGCTCGCGCCGGTCGCCGCGGCGGCGCCGACCTTGCACCCCGGCCTGTGGCGTGTCGCAAGCACGCCGCAGACCGCCACGCTGGACGGCCGCAAGCTCGACGACCTGCCGTACACGCCGGCGGCGCCCGAGGCGGTGTGCCTGAGCCCCGCGCAGGCGGCGGACCCGGCCACGTGGTTCGTCCGCGATACACCTGCGGGCTGCACCTTCTCGCGCCGGTCGGTTCAGCACGGGGCAGTCGATATCGTGGGAACCTGCCCGTCCGCGAGTCCTGGCTACCCTGCGGGATCGGTGCGCTTCAACGGCCGGTGGAGCGCGAACCGCTACACCATCCGGTTCGCAACAACCGACATCGGCGAGAACGGGCAGATGGGTTTTGCGGGAACCGCGACGGGAGGGCGGATTGGCGAGTGTCCGGGCTAACCCTCGACCGCCATCAACAGGCTGCCCTCGTATTTGGCGTCGTTCTTGACGAACAGTGCGCTCCGCTCGAAGCGTCGCGGCGTCAGCCGCACCGCGCCTAGTCCGACGAGCTTGAAGGTGCCCAGCTTGATCTCTTTGGGCGGCTTGCCGTCGCGTTCCACCGTGATCGCGTCGATGTGGAGTTCGCCGTGCCGGGTGTAGATCGCATGCGGCGCCAGCGTCACCTCGCCACGGTTATAGGTGGCAGCGACGCAATGCTGCTTGACGATCGATTCGAAGATGATCGGGGTCGAGGCTGGCGGCGGGGCAGGCGCATCGTTGGTCGGCATGCCGCCCCTTATCCTTCATTGCTGCGCCGCAACAACCTCCTTGGTACGCAAACGTTCCCTAGCGGAAGAACAGGAAGTACAAGATCAGCACGACCGGGAGCGGGACGCCCAGCGCCCAAAGCAGACAACCCTTACCCATTCCATGTCCTCCTGATTGCGGCAGCGAAACGGCCGGTCGCCGCCGCGGTTCCCGTCGTTAGGGCGCAGCGGGCCCGATCAGCTTTTGCGCGAAATAGGTCATCTGCAACGCCTGCAGCCGTGCGCCTTGCGCGATGTCGGCATCGCCCGAATGGCCCCCCGCGGTATCCTCGTAGAACAGGTACGGCAGCCCGTATTCCTGCATGCGTGCCGCGAACTTGCGCGCATGCTGCGGCCCGACGCGGTCGTCCTTGGTCGTCGTCCAGATGTAGGGCTCAGGATAGGCGACCCCGCGCTTGAGGTTCTGGTACGGCGAGATCGTCTGAAGGAACGCGCGTTCCTCGGGGATCGACGCCGATCCATATTCGTCGACCCACGACGCGCCCGCGGCGATGCTCTCGTAACGGATCATGTCGAGCAGCGGCACCTGGATCGTCACCGCCTTCCAAAGCTCGGGATGCTGGTTGAACTCCACGCCCATCAGCAATCCGCCGTAGATGCCGAGCTTGCCCGCGCTCGTCAGTCGCCGCGCGATCAAGTCGCGCCCGACCGCGGCGAAATCGTCGTAGATGATCTGGCGCTTGGTCTTGCGCCCCGCATCGTGCCACGCCGGCCCGAACTCGCCGCCGCCCCGTATGTTGGCGAGGACGAAGCTGCCGCCCTTCTCGAGCCACAGCTTGCCCGTGCTGCCCGAATAAGTCGGGTTGGACGACAACCGGAAGCCGCCGTACGCGGTCATGATCGTCGGGGTCGTGCCGTCGAGCGCGATGTCCTTGCGGTGGACCACGAAGTACGGGATCTTCGTCCCGTCGCTCGACGCCGCCTCGAACTGCTCCACGACATCGTTCGAGGCGTCGAACTTGGGCGGCAATGCCTTGACCTGCCGCGGGGCGGCGGTGCTCGCGGCGTCGAGCGCCAGCAGCGAGGTGGGGGTCAGAAAGCCGGTGACGGTCACGTAGGCACGGTCGCTGTGGTCGGTGGTGCTCGCAACCCCGACCGAGACGTTCTCGGGAAGCGCCACCGGGTGCTGGGTCCAGCCGTCGGCAGTCGGCGCGAACACCGCGGCCCGCCCCCGGACATGGTCGCTGTAATCCACGATCACCCGCGTTCCCGTGACCGAGACTCCCTCTACCGACTGACGCGCGTTGGGCGCGAACAGCAGACGCGGCTTGCCGGTGCCGGTGCGGAAGTCGGCGATCGGCATCCACGCGACCGCCCCGCCGGGGATCTCGCCCCAGGCGTCGTCGGTGGTGAACAGCACCCGGCCCTCCACCAGCCCGGCGACCGACGCGCGATCGGGCATCGTCAGCGGCTTGATCCCCTGCGGCGTCCACAGCAGTTTGTCGCCGCCGAAAAAGGTTCGCCGGCGCTCGATTACGACCGCGCGGTTGCCCTTGGCATCGGTCAGCACCTCGGCATACGTCCCCAGCTGATCGCCCGCCTCACCGCGGAACACCTCGGTGGCGGCGCTCAGCGGTGCTCCGCGCTTCACCTGCTTGACGACGAAGGGGTAGCTCGACGTGGTCATCGTGCCCGCGCCCCAATCGCGCGAGACAAGCAGGGTGTCTCGGTCGATCCACGCAGCGCCCTGCTTGGACTTGGGCAGGTCGAAGCCGCCGGCGACGAACTGCCCGGTCTCCAGATCGAACTCGCGGTAGCTGACCGCATCCTCGCCGCCTTCGGACAGCGCGACGAGACACAGCCGTTCCTCGGGCTGGAGGCAGGTCGCGCCTTTCCATACCCATTTCTTGCCCTCGGCCTTGCTCAGTGCATCAAGGTCGATCGCGGTGATCCATTGCGGCGCGGGGTTCGCGTAGTCGGCTTCGGTCGTCCAGCGCCAGATGCCCTGCGGATGCGCGGCATCGCGCCAGAAATTGTAGAGGCGGCCATAGCGCTGGTCGGGCATCGGCACGCGGTCCTGCGCCGAGGCGATCGCCAGCGCATCGGCGTAGAAGCCGGCGTAGCGCGGGTCGTTCTGCAGCCGCGGCAGCGTCTTGGCGTTCTCCGCCTCGACCCAGGCGAGCGGCCTGGCGCCGTCCTTGTCCTCGAGCCAGATGTAGGGGTCGGTGTCGGTCATTGGCTTCGGCATGGCCTTCGTTTGGGCGAGTGCGGGGCCCGCGGCAAGGATGGTGGCGGCGAGCAGTGCAGTTCGGAACATTGCGGAACCCCTTTTGTCTGTGCACTGTTTGCCGAGCCACATGGCGAAGCGCAATGCGCGGGGCCGATGCGACAGGATCCCATGACCGACGGCTTGCCCCTTCCCCGCCGCTACATCGCGATCGCTGCGATCTCGGCGGGCACCGCGCTGACCATCATCGACGGCGGCATCGCGACCGTGGCGCTGCCGACCATCGCGCGCGACCTGCGTGTCGATTCGAGCTCGGTCGTCGCCGTCGTCACTGTGTATCAGCTGATGCTGGCGATGCTGCTGCTGCCGTTCGCGGGGCTCGGCGACCGGATCGGGCTGAAGCGGATGTATCAGGGCGGGCAGCTGATCTTCGTCGCCGCGACTGTCCTGTGCTTCTTCGCCAAGAGCCTGCCGTTCCTGCTGGTCGTGCGTGCGTTCCAGGCGATCGGCGCCGCGGCGGCGCTCAGTGTGTCGTCGGCGCTGATCCGCAGCGTCTATCCGGCGAAACAACTGGGTCGTGGCCTGGGGATCAACTCGGTCGTCGTGTCGAGCTCGGCCGCGCTGGCACCGACGCTGGGCGGGCTGATCCTGGGGGTCGCGCCGTGGCCGTGGGTGTTCGCAAGCGCGGTGCCGTTCGGCATCGTCAGCCTGCTACTCGGGCGGGCGCTGCCCTATATAAAGCCCGCGTCCGAGCCGTTCGACGTGTTCGGCGCGGTGCTATGTGCGGCGATGTTCGGGCTGGTCATCGGCGGCGCGGAGAGCGCGGTTCATGGTGATAGCCCGGTCGTCTCCGCCGCGATCGTTGGGGTCGGCGCGCTCGTCGGCTGGTATTTCGTGCGGCGCGAGCGTGGCGAGGCCAAGCCGATCCTGCCGATCGATCTGTTGAATCGCCCCGTCCTGGCGCTGTCGGCGGTTGGGGCGTATACCGCTTTCATCGCGTCGATGACCCTGCTGCTGTCCACGCCGTTCCGGCTTCAGCAGAGCTTCGGCTTCACCGCGGCGGAGGTCGGCGCCGCGATCGCGCCGTGGCCGCTGACCAACATGGTCGTGGCGCCGCTGTCGGGCTGGCTGTCGGATCGCTATCCGGCGGGCGTTCTGGGCGGCATCGGCATGGGCGTGTCGATCACCGCGCTGATGCTGATCGCGTTCATGCCGGTAGAGCCGAGCTATTTCGACGTGGCGTGGCGAATGGCGCTGTGCGGCGCGGGTTTCGGGCTGTTCCTCCCCCCGAATGCGCGGCTGATCATCGGCTCGGCGCCGCGCGAGAGGGCCGCAGCGGCCGGAGGGTTGGTGTCGACGGTGCGGTTGGTCGGGCAGACGACGGGCGCAACGCTGGTCGCTGCCTTGCTGGCACTCGGCGCCGGGAGCGGACGGGTGCCGCCGTTGGTCGCCGCAGGGCTGGCGCTGGTTGCGGGACTGTGCAGTCTAGCGCGATTGCGACCTTCGATCCGCAATCCGCAGGCCGAAGAGGCGGACGACGTGCAGCCCGCGCCGGTGCGGTAGCACGCAAGGTGAGGCTAAGGTGAGGCCAACGCGCATTCTCTGGCGCCCCGCAACTGCGTGAGACATCGGGTGTTCGCCAGTGCTGAGAAAGATCGGATCGGGGTTTGAACGAGCCGTTCCAACATTGCACGCGCTTACACGTCGGCCCATCGCCGCAGCAAATTGTGGTACACGCCGGTCAGCCGCACTGTCGCCGGATCGCCCTGCCCCTGCGCGGCCGCCACCGTCTGCACGCCCTGGTCGAGATCGAAGAGGATGTGCCGGGCGCCGTGGTCTCGGACCATGGATTGCGCCCAGAAGAACGACGCGGTGCGCGTTCCTCGGGTGACCGGCGCAACACGGTGGAGGCTGGAGGCGGGGTAGAGGATCATGTGGCCGGCGGGGAGCTTGACCGACTGCTCGCCGAAGGTGCCTTCGACGATCAGTTCACCGCCGCCATAGTTTTCCGGGTCTTCCAGAAAGAGCGTCGCGGACAGGTCGGCGCGGATGCGGAAGTCGCTGCCGCGGCGGACGCGGACCGCGGTGTCGACGTGGGTGCCGAATGCCTGACCGCCCGCATAGCGGTTGAACAGCGGCGGAAAGACCTTGAGCGGCAGCGCGGCGGCGACGAACAGCGCCGAGCGGCCGAGTGCGTCGAGGACGATCCGACCGGCTTCGATCGCGGCGGCGCTGTCCTCAGGCAATTGCGCATTGCGCTTGGCCAGCGCCGACTGGGTGCCCGAGGTTGCATTACCGTCGATCCACTCGGCGGCATCGATCAGCGTGCGGACGCGCGAGACCGCGTCTGCGTCGAGCACGTCGGGGATGGCGATCAGCATCGAGCGCCCTCGCGCACAGCCGCTGCGCCCGTCACGCCGAGCGGACTGCTCTCGCACCATGCCGCAGCCTTGTCGACGAATGCGGGTGTCGCGGTCGCTCCGGCGCGGCGCAGCCATGTCAGCGCTTCGTCGATACGGCCTTCGTTCGTCAGCATGCGCGCATGATTGAAGCAGCCGCGGAAGTCGCCGCCCGCCGCTGCCCGTGCATAGAAAGCCGCCGCGCGTGCCAGGTCGCGCTCGCAGGCCCAGCCGTCCTCTGCGAAGCTGCCGACGAAGTTCATCGCCTTGGCATTGTCCATGTCCGCGGCCTTCTCCAGCCAAGCGAGCGCGGCGGCGCGATCCTGCGCCACGCCATCGCCGAGCGCCAGCAGCGTCGCGTAATTGTACATCGCCCAGTCGAGCCCCCGTGTCGCGGCGACGCGGTAGCACTCGGCGGCCCGGCGCTTGTCAGGCGCAGTGCCCCAGCCGAGGTCGTAGCAGCGCCCCACCATATTCAGAGCTATCACATTATGTTGCGCTGCGGCTTTCACAAACCATATCAGCGCTGTCGAAGCCTCGCCGCGGTCGAGCAGCATCTGGCCGTACACCGCCTGCGCCTCGGCGACGCCGCCTTCCGCGCCCTCGCGGATCAGCGCGGCGCGCGCTTCGGGCGAGCCCGCCAGCTGCGCATCGACCTCTTCGCGGGACAGTGTGTCGAGCATCAATAGCGCACCGCCAATGTCGCGAACGCCGAGCGGCCGGGCGCGATCGTCGCGTAATGCGCGGTGTAGGCCTGGCTGAAATAGGTCTTGTCGGTTAGGTTCTGGACGTTGACGCTGAGTTCGATCCGGTGGGTCAACTCGATCGCTGCGCGTGCGTCGAAGCGCCAATATCCGGGGATCGAGCGCAGAATCGTCTTCGTCGCCGGGGCGACGGTGACGATCCCGGCCGCGTCCTGGGTCGCGCTGCGATTGTCGGTGTACCCCCCGTAGACGCGGCTGGTATAGAAGGCCCCGCCGCCGACCTGCAGCTTGCCGAACAGGCTGACGTTCGTCCAGGCGGTCAGGCTGTCGCGCGCGGTCTGGGTCGCCTGGCGGCCGGTGTTGACCGACACGACCTGCACCGTCGTCGCCGGGCGCATCACGACCGTGCCGTTCATCACCGCGGGGACCGCCAGCGCGGTGAAGCCGCCGTCGACGGTTCTGGGGTCGAGATGGGTATAACCGCCGAACGCGGTCCAGCCGGGCAGTATCTGGCCGTTCACGCCGATCTCGACCCCGCGGATGCGGCGTTCGCCGCCGAACTCGACCGTGTTGTTCTCGCCCGTCACCCGCGAATTGCGGATGTCGGTCTGGAATACCGCGGCGGTGAGGTTGAGCCGCCCGCCGAACAGATCGGCCTTGGCGCCGACTTCGTAGGTCCTAGTCTTCTCGGGTTTGAGCGCGTCGACCGGGTTGACCGCCGCCGCCGCGCCGGTGACCGGCAGCGCGTTGGTCTCCTGCCCTTCGCCGAGCAGGCTGTTGGGCGGCGTCGCCGAGGTGGCGTAGCTGGCATAGACGCTGGTGTTGCGGGTCGGCTTGAGCACCACGCCTGCCTGCCAGTTGAAGAGCGTATCGGTGCGATCAAACGCGACCTGGGTGGTGGCGGCAACCGGCTGGCCCGGGCGGACCCGCGAGTGGAAGCGGTCGAGGCGCGCGCCGACGTTGAGGATCAGCGGCTCGGCCAGCGTGATTGAATCGAAGGCATAGACGGCCTGAGTCCGCGCGTCGTTCTGCGTCTCGGCAACGGGGAGGTTGCGGACCACGTCCGCCGGGACGGTCGATGTGTCCGATGCATAATTGACATACGGATCGTTGGCGTTGGGGGTGAACAGGCTGGTGCAATAATAGCGCGCGATCGTCGCGGTGTTGCAGCGCGGGGGCACGGTGCTGCCGCTCGATAGCAATTCGCTGCCCGCCGGGTTCAGGAAGCCGCGAGTGACGTAGGTGCCGCGCCGCGCCTTCTCCCAGTCGAGCTCGATGCCCCCCGCGAAGCTGTGCCTGATGCCGCCGGTGTCGAACGTGCCGAACAGGTCGGTCTGATTGGTCAGCGCGTCGGCATAGCCGTAGCGGGTGTTCGCGCGCCGCCAGACGAGCCCGCCGGTCAGCACGTCGCCGCGTGCTGCCGCCGCGCCGGTAACGGGGTTGGTCGCGGCGGTGCCGAAGACGTTGCCCTGCTGATCGTCGGGCTGTGTGTAGATGTAATTCTGGACATTGTGGGTGAAGCGCGATGTGTTGCGCAGCGTGACGCGGCCGAAATCGTGCCCGGCGCGCAAGGTCGCCTGGTGCGTCTTCGTGATCCGGAAGTCGCGGTCCTTCAGGCCGTAGAAGGTCGAGCGGTCGACGTATCCGGTCGCCCCGGAAATCGTCGTTAGGCGGCCGATCGCGGGTGGGTCGATCGTCGTGCCCAGCGGCGCATTGCCGATCGTGTAGAGGTACGGGATGCCGCTGTCGGGCAGCTCATGGCTTTCCAGGTAGTAATATTGCGCGGTCAGCCGCGTGGGGGTGCCGAGCCCGACGGTGAGCGACGGCGCGACGCCCCAGCGGCGCTGGTAAATCGCGTCGCGCCCGGCGACGTCCTGGTCATGGTACAGCGCCTGGATGCGGAACGCGGCGGTGTCGCCCAGCCGTCGGTTCACGTCGAGGGTCGCGCGCTTGTAGTCGTCGCTGCCGTAGCTGCCGGTCGCGCGAACGACGTCGCGGGCCGTTGGCAGCTTGGAGAGGATGTTGATCGTGCCCCCTGCCCCGCCACGGCCGCCCAATGTCGAATCCGAGCCGCGCACGACCTGGATCGATTCGACCGCGAACACCTCGCGGCTCTGCGCGGCGAAATCGCGGACGCCATCGACATAGGTGCTGCCCTGGCTGTCGAAGCCGCGGATAAAGGGGCGGTCGCCGATCGGGTTGCCGCCCTCCGCCGCGCCGAAGGTGATGCCGGGCACGGTGCGCAGCGCCTCGGCAAGGCTCGCGGAGCCGGTCTGCTCGATCACCTCTTTGGGCACGACGACGATCGAACGCGGAGTGTCCAGAAGCGGGGCGACCTGCTTTGCGCTGGCGGGGGTGCGTTCGCGTTGGGCCTCGACGACCACATCGGTTCCCTCGGGCTGCCCGTAGCGTTGCGGCTCGGGATCGGCGGCGTAGGCAGGTGCGGTGGCGATGAAGCCGACGCACGACAAGGCCAGGAACGATGGACCGGCAGACGACATGAACAACCCCGCTTTCAAGAGCGTTGCTATTGAGAGTAGTTCTCACTGTCAACGGTTTTGCGAGCGGTTCGCATCTTTGTGTTTGTTCTTGCTACGTTCTTCAATGATGATAGAATGGCGTCATGAAGGCGAGACCTGCCCGAGGCGCGACGCTCAACATGGAGAGCAGGCGCTTCAGCCTGCCGCAGACCGAGGCGGATGGTGACTGGCTGGATGCCCGCGATGCAATCGATGGCGTACCCGAGCGGCTGCGCACAACGGTAACGGTCGAGCATCCGAAGACGATCATCAGCCGCAACGCCTCGCCGGATGTGCCGTTCGACCGCTCGATCAATCCGTATCGAGGATGCGAGCATGGCTGCATCTATTGCTTCGCTCGGCCGAGCCATGCGTTTCACGATCTGTCGCCGGGTCTCGATTTCGAAAGCAGGCTGTTCGCCAAGCCCGATGCGGCGACGCTGCTCCGCCGCGAGCTGGCGCGTCCGGGCTATGCGTGCGCGCCGATGGCGCTCGGCACCAACACCGATCCGTACCAGCCGATCGAGGCCGACTGGCGAGTCACGCGTGGCATCGTCGAGGTCTTGGCAGAGACCAACCATCCGCTGTTCATCACCACGAAATCGGACCGTGTCGTCCGCGACCTGGACCTGCTCGGGGCCATGGCGGCGAAGGGACTGGCGGCGGTGACGCTGTCGATCACCTCGCTCGACCGCCGTATCGCCGCCACCGTCGAGCCGCGCGCGCCGACTCCCGAACGGCGACTGGCGGCGGTGCGTGTGCTCGCCGATGCGGGGGTGCCGGTCTACGTCTCGATCGCGCCGGTCATCCCGGCAATCACCGACCACGAGATCGAGCATCTGATCGAACGCGCCGCGGAAGCGGGCGCGAGGTCCGCGTTCTTCATCCCCGTGAGGCTGCCCTGGGAAGTCGCCCCGCTGTTTCGCGCCTGGCTCGACGCGCATTTCCCCGACCGTGCCGCCAAGGTGATGGCGACGATCGCTTCGATCCGTGGCGGACGCGAGAACGATCCCGATTTCTTCACCCGCATGCAGGGCAGCGGACCGTGGGCCGACCTGCTGCGCACCCGTTTCCGCATCGCGTGCCGCAAGCACGGGCTGAACCGGGAGCGGATCGTCCTGCGCACCGACCGGTTCCGCTCACCTGCGGGGGTGCAGGGGGAGTTGTTCTGAACTTGTCGGGCGCACGCGTGTTGAGGCGGCAAGGAGACGAGACGATGGCTGAACCGACGCAAGGCGACACCGGCACTCCCGCGGCGGAGGAGGAGTCCGGTGCGGGCTATGGCAACAATGCGCTGACCGATCACGTCGGTCAGCCGGGCGAGGACGAGGAGCAGGTGCCCGAGGCTCATCCTTCCTGAATTGGTCAGGCGTCGCGAATGCCCTGCCGGCACTTCATCAGCGGCTGAATGCGGGTGCCGAACGCCTCGACGCCTTCGATGAAATCGTCGAAGGTCAGCAGGACGCCGCCGGTGTTCGGCACGGTCGCCATCTCGTCGAGCATCCGCGCGATGCTGGCGTAGCTGCCGACCAGCGTGCCCATGTTGATGTTGACTGCGCCCTCGGGCAGCGAGCTGGCGGACGTTGGTGTCGGTGTTGACGGTGTCCTTGGCGCCCTGTTCGGCGAGCCAGCCGATCGCCTCCAGATCGGCGCCGTCGTTGTAGGATTTCCACTTGGCCATCGCTTCATCGTCGGTTCAGCGGCGATGATCATGACGAGCACAAAGACCGCCACGTCACGGCCCGTCTTTGCGGTCGCGGCGGCGAGGCGGTCGTTGTTGCCCGCGAAGGCGGTCGGGGTGTTCACGCCCTTGCCGAGGCAGAAGGCATAGTTCGCCCATTTCGCGGAAAAGGCCAGGCCCTCGTCCGAAGACCCGGTGCAGATGATCTTCATGGCGCCGGCCGGTTGGGGGCAGACACGGCAGTCCTCCATCTGGTAATATTCGCCCTTGTGGTCGCTGACCCCGGTCTCCCACAGTTCGTGCAGGATCGCCGCATATTCGTCCAGCATCTTGTAACGGTTGCGGAAATGCTCGTCGCCGGGCCACATCCCCATCTGGGTATATTCGGGCGGCTGCCAGCCGGTGATGAGGTTCAGCCCGAAGCGCCCGTGGCTGATCGAATCGATCGTGTTGCACATCCGCGCGGCGAATGCTGGCGGGATGACCAGTGTCGGGCAGGTCGCGTAGATCTTGATCCGCTCGGTGACCGCGGCGAGCCCGGCCATCAGCGTGAAGCTCTCCAGCCCGTATTCCCAGAATTCGGTCTTGCCGCCGAACCCGCGCAGCTTGATCATCGACAGCAGGAAATCGAGCCCGTGCTTCTCGGCCGAGAGCGCGATCGCCCTGTTCATGTCGAATGACGGTTTATACTGCGGCGCGTTTTCCGAAATCAGCCAACCGTTGTTGTTGATGGGCACGAAAACGCCGACCTGCATGGGACTTAGCTCCTGAGATAATCGAGAACGAGACGGTTGAAGGCCGGCGGGTCGGTGACGTTGCAGGCGTGCCCGCCCCAGTCCATCCGTGCCGACCGGGCACCGGCAATGTCCATCGCGAAGTCGGAGGCGGTCCATGGGACCAGCATGTCGTCCTGCGCGGTCAGCGTCAGCAGCGGCCTGGAAACGTCCGCCAGCCTGTCGCTGACGTCGAACGCCGCCAGCGCCGCGATGCGCCTCTCCATCGTCGCCGCACCGGGAAAGCCCTCCAGTTGGTGCGGCAGCTCGGCGTCGAGTTCGTCGCTGTGCGCGGTGATCCACTCGGCGGGATAGAGGAAGATCGGCTGGGCGCGCAGATACGCCTCCGCGCCGACGTGGCGGAGTAGCGCGAGCCGCATGTCGAAGCAGCGCAGGAAATGCGGGTCGGCCTTCGCCCAGCCGTTGACGGTCACCAGGCGATCGACGCGCTCGGGGGCTTTCAGCGCGAGTGCCAGCCCGGCGACCCCGCCCGCGGCATGCCCGATCACGTGCGCGCGAACAATGCCGAGCGCGTCCAAGAGCGCGAGCATGTCGTCCGCGAGATCGTCGACCGTGACCACGGCGGGCAGCACGCGGTCGCTGCGCCCGGTGCCGCGGTGGTCGTAGAGGATCACGCGGTAGTCTGTCGCGAACGCCGATAGGTTGGGAGTCCAGTAACTGGCCGAGCCACCGAGCCCCGGCGACAGGATCAGGGGCGGCGCGTTATCGGGCCCGTGCAGTTCGTAATAGAGCCCGGCTGCCTCAGGCAAGGTGTGCGACCGAGGCGATTTCGACCAGGCAATCGGGCTTCACCAGATCGCACTTGATGCAATAGCGTGCGGGCTTCGCGCCGGGGAAATACTCCGCGTAAACAGCGTTGAACGCGGCATAGTCGCCGAGGTCTTTGAGAAAGATGTGGTTCATCGCGACGTCGGCCAGAGTCGCGCCCGCCGCCTCCAGCGTCGTCCTGATCACGTCCAGCACGTGCCGGGTCTGCGCCGCGGCGTCGCCGACGTGGAGCACCACCCCGCCCTCGCCGAGCGCCAGCACGCCCGAGACATAAACGGTGTTGCCCGCCTTTGCGCCGGCCGAATAGGGCGCGATCGGGGTCGGGAACTGCGGCGGGTTGATTGTTTCGAACGGCATCGGTCAGGGCTCCTTGGGAATTTGGCCGAACGCGCCGCAGAAATCGGCGACGGTCGAGACCCAGCCGAAGAACTTCTCGACGTTGTAGACGCTCGCGGCCTGCATCGTGGGCGGACCGAGATGATGCGTGGCATCTTCCAGCATCACCCCGAAATATTCGAGGTGAAAACCGTCGCGCAGCGTCGATTCGACGCAGACGTTGGTGGCGATGCCGACGAAGACGAGGTTGCGGATGCCGCGGGCGCGCAGGACGCTGTCGAGTTGCGAGTTGAAGAAGGCGGAGTAGCGCGTCTTGTGGAGTCCGATGTCGCCCGGCTGCGGGGCTAGCGCATCGACCAGTGCATAGTCCCACCCGCCGCGCGCAAGGAACTGCCCGGCGAGGTCAGGAACCTTACGCATGTGCTTGAGTGCATTGGACTTGTGCCAGTTGGGCGATCCCGGCCCGCCCGCCTCGACGTAATCAGGGTCCCAGCCATTCTGGAGGTAGATCACCTGCACGCCCGCGGTCCGCGCGGTGGCGAGCACCGAGGCGATCCGGGCGATCGTTCCTGCCGCGCCCGCGATGTCGAAGCCGGCGAGGTCGACATAGCCACCGGGCGACGCATAGGCATTCTGCATATCGATGACGACGACCGCGGTCTCGGCGGGGTCGAGGCGGAGCGCCTCGGGCCGCGCGGGCAGCGTCACCGCCGCGGCGTCGTTCGTGCCCGTGCGGATGATCGTTTCGGCCAAAGGTCGCTCCCGTCCAGGCGCGCAAGGTGGCGCACCCGCGGGGGTGTGCGCAAGGGCTAAGCCGCGGCCAGCCGGAAGTCGCGATAGCGTTCGCGCAGTGCAGTCTTGAGCAGCTTGCCCGTTGCGGTGTGCGGGAGCGCATCGACGAACTCGATCGCGTCCGGCAGCCACCATTTGGCCACGTGCTGCGCCAAATGCGCCATGATGTCGGCAGCGCTCACCGCCGCACCCGGTTTGCGCACCACCAGCAGCAGCGGGCGTTCGTCCCAGCGCGGGTGGGGGATGCCGATCGCCGCGGCCTCTGCGACGCCCTCGCAGCCGACCGCGGCGTTCTCCAGCTCGACCGAGCTGATCCATTCGCCGCCGGACTTGATGACGTCCTTGGCGCGGTCGGTGATCTGCATCGTGCCGTCGGGGTGGAGCGCGGCAACGTCGCCGGTATCGAACCAGCCATCGGCGTCGACGGCGTCCTCCTCGGCGCCGAAATAGCGTTTGACGATCCACGGCCCGCGGCATTGCAGACGGCCGGTGGCGACGCCGTCGCGGGGCAGTTCGGCGCCTTCTTCGTCGACGATGCGCAGTTCGACCCCGAACGGCACCCGCCCCTGCATCGCGACCTGATCGACCTGCCGTTCGAAGGTCAGATCGTCCCAGTCGTAGCTCCGCGCGCCCATTGTACCGATCGGCGAGGTTTCGGTCATCCCCCAGGCATGGTTGACGCGGATACCCATGCGCATCAGCCGCTCGATCATCGCGCGTGGCGCCGCGGAGCCGCCGATGGTGACGAGCTGTAGATGCTCGGGCCGCTCACCGGTGCTGTCGATGTGGGCGAACATGCCGAGCCAAACTGTCGGAACGCCGGCAGAATGGGTCACGCGCTCGCCGTTCATGAGCCCGCACAGCACCGCAGGCTCGTTCACTGCGGAGAAGACGAGCTTCACGCCAGCCGCAGCGGCGGCGAACGGCAGGCCCCAGGCGGCGGCGTGGAACATGGGAACGATCGGCAGCACGACCGATCGGCCCGACAAGTCGAACACCGCGGGTTGGAGCTCGGCCATCGCGTGGAGGACGGTGGAGCGGTGGGTGTAGAGGACGCCCTTGGGATTGCCGGTGGTGCCGCTGGTGTAGCAGAGCATGCACGGATCGCGCTCGGAGCCCTCCACCCAGGCGTAGTCGGGGTCGCGGGCGTCGACGAGCTTGCGGAAGCAATCTTCCCTATCGTCGCGCACAGCGTCCATGACGATGTAGTGCTCGATGGTGGTCCAGCGTTCACGCAACCTGTCGATAATGGGTTGGAATGCCTTGTCGTAGAACAGAACTTTGTCTTCGGCATGGTTGGCGATGTAGACGAGTTGGTCGTCGAACAACCGCGGGTTGACCGTGTGGATCACGCCGCCCATGCCGATCGCGCCATACCAGGTCGCCAGGTGGTGGGCGTGGTTCATCGCCAACGTGGCGATGCGATCGCCGGGCTTGCACCCGAGGTCTTCGAGCAGCCGGGCAACGCGGCGCGCATCGCGGCCGACGCCGGCCCAGTCGGTCCGCATTTCCGATCCGTCGGCCCAGCGGGTGACGATCTCTCGGCGGCCGTGTTCGCGCACCGCATGGTCGATCAGCCGCGGGACACGCAGCTCGAAATCCTGCATTCCACCCAGCATAGCTCTCTCCAAACTCGAAGGATGCCACGACATACCCGTTCGCCCTGAGCGAAGTCGAAGGGCATGGCCCCGGGCCTGTGCTTCGACTGCGCTCAGCACGAACGGGGTGACCGGCCCCAGACGCCTTACCCGACCAGCGCGAGCCTCGTCTCGGAGGTCCTCAGCGCCACGCCGCGAACACCGTGCAACGCTTCGATCCTGGTCGCAAGCTCGGCGTCGAGCAGGAAGTCCCGCCCGAGCAGGACGGTGACGTCGCCATCGCCCATCGGCGCGATCGCGCGGACCTCGCCGCGGGCGCCGCGGTGATGGCTGAGCAGCGCGGCCAGCTTGGGGAAGGCGGCGGGGTCGTCGACCGTGACGTCGATGACGAAGCGCGCGGTCGATGCGAGCGTCTCGAACGGCTGGATGCGCTTGACGGTGACGCGCGGCGCGTCCTCGCCCGGACGGCGATCGAGCTCGACCGTCGCGAGACCGCAGCCACCCGCGCGCGCCGCCTCTTCCAGGTCTTTCGCCACCGCATCGTCGAAGCAGGTCGCTACGAACTGGCCGCTGGCGTCGGACAGCTGCGCCATCATGTAACGCTTGCCGCGCGCCGAGGTGCGCCACTTGGCCTCCTCGACCAGCACCGCCATCGTCGCTCCGGCGCGCGTGCCGTCGTCGGGAATCGTCAGCTCCGACAGCGCCGCGAAGGCGCGCGCACCGTGCATTCTGGCCAGATGCGCGTGGCGATCGACCGGATGGGAGGAGAAATAGAAGCCGAACGCTTCCTTTTCCTGCTCCATCCGCTGGCTCAGCGACCAGTTGGCCGATTGCGGCAGGCGGATCGCGTCGCCGGCCGGTTCTGCGTCGCCGAAGAGGCCGCCCTGCCCGCTTGTCTTGGCCTCATGCGTGCGTGCCGCGACCGCGAGCAGGGTCTCGGCGACCGCGTGGACACCGGCGCGGTTCGCGTCGATGGCATCGAAGGCGCCCGACGCGGCGAGCGTCTCGATCTGCCGCTTGTTGAGGAGGCGGGGGTCGACCCGGCGGGCGAGGTCGTCGAGCGCCCGGAATGCGCCGTTCGCGCGTTCGGCGACCAGCCGCTCCATCGCGCCCTCGCCGACCGATTTGAGTGCGCCCAGCGCGAACCGCACCGCCAGCCCGTCGCCGGTCGCCTGGACATCGAAGTCCGCTTCGCTCGCGTTGATGCAGGGGGGCAGCATCGCCACCCCCATCCGCCGCGCGTCCTCGACGAAGATGCCGAGCTTGTCGGTCTGCGCCATGTCGTAGCACATCGAAGCGGCGAAGAATTCGTGCGGGTGATGGGTCTTCAGCCACGCGGTCTGGTAGGCGAGCAGCGCGTAGGCCGCGGCGTGGCTCTTGTTGAAGCCGTAGCCGGCGAACTTGTCGATCAGGTCGAACAACGCGTTCGCCTCCGCCTTCGGGATCCCGTTCACGGTCGCGCAGCCCTCGACGAAGCCCGCGCGCTGCGCGTCCATCTCGGCCTTCACCTTCTTGCCCATCGCGCGGCGAAGCAGGTCGGCGCCGCCGAGGCTGAACCCGGCCAGCACCTGCGCGGCCTGCATCACCTGTTCCTGATAGACGAAGATGCCGTAGGTTTCCGACAGGATCGGTTCGAGCAGATGGTGAGGATAGACAATGGCTTCGGTGCCGTTCTTGCGACGGCCGAACGACGGGATGTTGTCCATCGGGCCCGGACGGTAGAGCGACACGAGCGCGATGATGTCGCCGAAGTTGGACGGCTTCACCGCGGACAGCGTGCGGCGCATGCCCTCCGATTCGAGCTGGAACACGCCGACGGTCTCGCCGCGCTTGAGCAGGTCGTAGACCGTGTCGTCGTCCCATTCGAGCGCGTCGAGATCGACGATAATTCCACGCTTCGCAAGCAGTTGCACGGCTTTCTTGAGAACCGACAGCGTCTTGAGGCCGAGGAAGTCGAACTTCACCAGCCCGGCACCCTCGACGTATTTCATGTCGAACTGGGTGACCGGCATGTCCGAGCGCGGATCGCGGTAGAGCGGGACAAGCTCGGCGAGCGGGCGGTCGCCGATGACGACACCTGCGGCGTGGGTCGAGGCGTGGCGCGGGAGCCCCTCCAGCCGCATCGCGAGGTCGAGCAGGTTCCGCACGCCATTGTCGTTGGCGTATTCGCGGGCGAGCTCGGCGACGCCGTTGAGCGCGCGTTTCAGGTCCCACGGGTCGGTCGGGTGGTTGGGGATCAGCTTGGCGAGCCGATCGACCTGGCCGTAGCTCATCTGTAGGACGCGGCCGGTGTCTTTGAGCACCGCGCGTGCCTTGAGCTTACCGAAGGTGATGATCTGCGCGACTTGATCGCGGCCGTATTTCTCCTGGACGTAGCGGATGACCTCGCCGCGACGGGTTTCGCAGAAGTCGATGTCGAAATCTGGCATCGACACGCGTTCGGGGTTCAGGAATCGCTCGAACAGCAGGCCGAGCTTGAGTGGGTCGAGATCGGTGATCGTCAGCGACCAGGCGACGACCGATCCTGCGCCCGATCCGCGGCCGGGGCCGACGGGGATGTCGTGGTCCTTGGCCCATTTGATGAAGTCGGCGACGATCAGGAAATAGCCGGGAAAGCCCATCTGCGCGATGACGTCGACCTCGAACGCGAGGCGGGCGCGGTAGACGTCGCGCCAGCCCGCCTCGCCTTCGCCGTGGAGCGTGGCGATGCGGTCGAGCCGGCGTTCCAGCCCGGCAGCGGCGTCGCGGCGGAGCATGTCCGCCTCCCCCGCCAGGTCGCCCGCCAGCGTCGGCAGGATCGGCTTTCGATAGGGCGCCGCGACGCCGCAGCGCTGCGCAACGACCAGGGTGTTGTCGATCGCTTCGGGCAGGTCGGCGAACAGCTCACGCATGCGCGCAGCGGGCTTCATCCAGGCTTCGGGGCAGCTGCGCGGGCGGTCGTCGCTTTCGACATAGGTCGAGTGCGCGATGCAGAGCATGGCATCGTGCGCGCGACCGAAATCGCCTTCGGCGAAGCAGCATGGGTTGGTGGCGACAAGAGGCACGCCGCGCGCGTAGGCGAGGTCGATCAGCGCGTCCTCGGCGGCGATCTCGGTCGCGTCGTCGCGGCGGGCGAGCTCGATGTAGAGGCGGTCGCCGAACAGCGCCTGCAGGCGATCGGCGTAGGCGTGCGCGCGGTCGGGCTGGTCCTCGGCGAACAGGCGAGCGAGCGCGCCCTCCCCGCCTGCGGTCAGCGCGAGGACGCCGTCGGTGCGCCCTTCCAGGTCGGCGAAGGCGACGTGCGCGGGCTGTTCGATCGGACGGTCGAGGTGCGCCTTCGACACGAGCGCGCACAGGTTCTCGTAGCCCTGCATGTCCTGCGCGTAGAGCGCGATCCAGTCGAGCGGCGCAGCCACGCCCTCCGGCATGTCGGGGCGCGCGACGCCGAGCATGGTGCCGATGATCGGCTGGACGCCGGATTTCTTCGCGGCGTCGGAGAAGGCCATCGCGGCGTACAGGCCGTTGCGGTCCGTGAGCGCGGCGGCGGGGAAGCCGAGCTTTGCCGCGTGCGTGGCGATCGCCTTTGGCTCGATCGCGCCGTCGAGCATGGTGTAGGAGGAGAAGATACGAAGGGGGACGAAACCGGCGTGCATTTGGGGGGTATGGGCCCGGGGCGGCGATTCGACCAGACGACTGATCAACTTTCGTCGCCCTGGGCCTGACCCGGGGCCCCCCTTCTTCTTACGACCTACCTAAAAAGAAGCGGGACCCCGGCTCAAGGCCGGGGTGACGTGTGGGTGTACGATATTACAAAAACTTCTCGATATCCGCCTTCAACGCCTCGGGCTTGGTCGTCGGGGCGTAGCGGGTGACCTTGCCCGTGCAGTCGACGAGAAACTTGGTGAAGTTCCACTTGATCCCGGTCGACCCCATCAGCCCGGGCGCGGCGGACTTCAGCGCCTCGAACAGCGGCTCGGCGTCGGGGCCGTTGACGTCGACCTTGGCAAAGACCGGGAAGGTCACGTCATAGGTCAACGTACAGAAGTTCGCGATCTCCGCGGCGTCGCCGGGCTCCTGCGCGCCGAACTGGTTGCAGGGGAAGGCCAGCACTTCGAAGCCGCGATCCGAGTAGGTGCGGTGAAGCTGTTCGAGCCCTTCATATTGCGGGGTGAACCCGCATTTCGACGCGGTGTTGACGATCAGCAGCACCTTTCCCGCGTAGCCGCCGAGCGGGGCGTCGCTGCCGTCGGCGGCGCGGACGGTGAGGTCGGTGATCGCGGTCATGCCAGCATCCCTTCGTGCAGCCGCACCACGCGGTCCATCTGTGCGGCGAGGCGTTCGTTGTGGGTGGCGACCAGTGCGGACGAGCCTTCCTCGCGCACCAGGCGGAGGAATTCGGCGAGGACGATGCCGGCGGTGTGTTCGTCGAGGTTGCCGGTGGGCTCGTCGGCGAGGATCAGCGCGGGGCGGTTGGCGAGTGCGCGGGCGACCGCGACGCGTTGCTGCTCGCCCCCCGACAGTTGGCTCGGACGGTGGGTCAGGCGGTAGCCGAGGCCGAGTGCGGTCAGCAGGGTCTGCGCGCGGGCCTGCGCCGCGACAGCTTCGGCGCCGTGGATGAGTTGCGGAAGGACGACGTTCTCGAGCGCGTTGAAGTCGGGCAGCAGGTGGTGGAACTGATAGACGAAGCCCAGCCGGTCGCGTCGCACCACCGTGCGGCCATGGGCGCTGAGCGACCCGGCCTCTTCGCCGGCAATGCGGATCGAGCCGGAGAAGCCGCCTTCGAGCAGGCCGACCGCCTGGAGCAGGGTCGACTTGCCCGAGCCCGAGGGGCCGAGCAGGGCGACGATCTCGCCGGGGGCGACGGACAGGTTTACGCCGCGCAGGACGTCTATGGTCTGGCCGCCCTGGGTAAAGCTGCGGGCGAGGTTGGTGGTTTCGAGAACGTATTCCTCCCTCACAGCCGTAGGCTGGTGGAGGGGCAGTCCAGCAGAACCAGCGCTTGGGGCTGCCCCTCCACCACTCGCTTCGCGAGCGGTCCCCCTCCCCGTGCCGGGGAGCAATTGGTTTGCACTACTCATACCGCAAGACCTGAACCGGATCGGTATTGGCCGCTTTCCACGCCGGATACACCGTCGCCAGGAAGGTCAGCACCAGCGCGATGACGACGATGGCGACGATCTCCGCCGGGTCGGGCTTGGAGGGCAGTTCGGTGAGGTAGCGGATCGAGGGGTCCCAGAGGTTCTGCCCGGTCACCAGCTGGACGAAATTGACCACGGCTTGGCGGAAGAACAGGAACACCGTGCCCAGCACCAACCCGGCGACGATGCCGAGGACGCCGATGGTGGACCCGACGGTGATGAAGATCCGCATCATCGCCGCGCGGGTGGCGCCCATTGTCCGGAGAATGGCGATATCGCGGGTCTTCGAGCGGACCAGCATGATGAGCGACGAGGCGATGTTGAACGCGGCGACCAGGATGATGATGCACAGCACGACGAACATCGCGACGCGCTCGACCGCGAGCGCTTCGAACAACTGCGCGTTCATTGTCCGCCAGTCCGACACGACCGCGCGGGTGCCGACCTTGTCGACCAAGGGCGCCAGGATCGGGCCGACCCGGTCCGCGTCGACGGTCTTCAGCTCGACCATCCCCGCGGCATCGCCCATCAGCAGCAAGGTCTGCGCGTCCTCGATCGGCATGACGACATAGGCCTTGTCGTAATCGTACACGCCGATCTCGAAGATCGCGGCCACGGTGTAACTGACGATCCGGGGCACGGTGCCGAACGGCGTCGCCTGCCCCTGCGGGCTGATGAGCGACACCTCGCTGCCGATCTGCGCGCCGAGCGATTCCGCCAGGCGGCTGCCGATCGCGATGCGACCGCTGCCTGGCGTGAGGCTGGCAAGGCTGCCCGTGACGACGTGGGTGTTGAGCGAGGCGTTGTTGCGGATGTCCTCGACCCGCATGCCGCGGATCAGGATGCCCTCGACCCGGCCGTTGTAGCTCGACATCAGCGGCTGTTCGATCAGCGGCACCGCGCTGGTCACACCCGGCGTGGCTTTGGCCTGCGCGACGATCTCGCGCCAGTCGGGCAGGCGCCCGCCGATGCCCTGGATGACGGCATGGCCGTTCAGCCCGACGATCTTGTCGAAAAGCTCGGCGCGAAAACCGTTCATCACGCTCATGACGATCACCAGCGCGGCGACGCCCAGCATCACCGCGCCCAGGCTGAACCCGGCGACGAGCAGGATGAACGCTTCCCCCTTGCCGGGCAGCAGATAGCGCCTGGCGATCATGCGTTCGTATCGGGACAGGATCATGTTGCGCGCTCTAGGCGGTGGCCGGGGTAGAGGCAACCGGACCGATTCTGTTGCGCTGCCGACACAGGTTCTCCGCAATCGTCTCCCATGTGTCACAAGAACGATG
Source organism: Sphingomonas sp. (assembly GCF_964263785.1). Classification (GTDB taxonomy): domain Bacteria; phylum Pseudomonadota; class Alphaproteobacteria; order Sphingomonadales; family Sphingomonadaceae; genus Sphingomonas. The sequence continues at coordinate 4,527 of NZ_CAXVWL010000041.1, read as the reverse complement.
ACAGGGCCCCGACTCGGGCGTAGCACATCCTGACTGGCACACAGGCAACGGCCGTGGTTCGGGGACCGCCATCAGCTCCGCTTGAAAGAGCGCGCGAGCGACGGCACAGGAATGGGGGCTGACGAGCGATCGTCACGCAGGCGCCCGGATCGGCAACGATCCGGGCGTTTGCTTGTCCGGTCCAGGTTTGGGGCGGGCCGATGTTTGTTCCGACAGGCCGATGGGGACGCGGGAGCTTCCGACTTCGCGCGTCCCCGCCGACGCTGCCGGGACTTACCTTTGGCATGGGCGCAATGAACGGGTGCTTACCGCCGTACCACGTTCAACTGCTGTGGTCGGCGACGATGCGCCATGCGGCGCCGCGGCGTTCGAAGACCAGCGTGGTCATGCCGCTCTCGGCTGTTGTGGCGCCGGTGAGCGTCCAGCGGGCGAACAGGATGCGGTGGGTTGCGTCGATCGTGCGCTCGCCGAGCATGCGGAACGACAGGCTGCCGCGGGTATTGCCGCCCTTCGCGAAACTGCCGCGGTAGCGGTCGGCGATCGCCGCCTTGCCGCGGACCAGCCCCTTGGATGTCACATAGACCGCGTCGTCGGCGTAGATCGCCATGAAGCGATCCAGGTCGCCCGCATTCCAGCCGGCGGCGCTGGCGGCCATGGCGGCTTCGATGCCTTGCGCAGGCGTGGCGGACACGACGGCGACGGATAGGAGGACGATCATCTGCGGTTCTCCACCAAATCGATCAGCGCGGCGTCGTCGAGCGGGCCGGCGCACAGGAAACCCTGGTAATGACCGCAGCGCTCGTTCGCCAGCAAGTCGCGCTCGGCTTGCGTCTCGACGCCTTCGGCGACGACCGCGAGGCCGAGCGCGTCGGCGACCGCGATGATGCCGCGCACCACCGCGCGGCCGCGAGGCGACCCGACGATGTCGTGCGCCAGCGATTTGTCGATCTTGAGGCGGTCGAGCGGCAATGCTTTCAGATAGGCGAAGCTGGCGTAGCCGGTGCCGAAATCGTCGATCGCGACCCGCACACCCGCCGCCCGCAGTGTCGCCAGCGTTTCGGCGGCGGCGGCGAGATCTGTGATGAGCGCGGTTTCGGTAATCTCGATCGTTAGCCGCGCGGGCGCGAATCCGCTCGCCGCGACGCGGGCGAGGACCGCGTCGGCGAAGCCCGCGCGCGCGATGTCGGCGGCGGTGACGTTGAGCGAGAGGTCGAGATGCGCCAGCGCTGTAGGCCAAGCGGCAGCGCGGGTGAGCGCCAGCGCCTGGATATGGTCCGACAGCGCGAGACCGAGATCGGCGCGGTCGGCGGCGGCGAACAGGAGATCGGCGCCGAGCGGGCCGAGCAGGGAATGGTCCCAGCGGGCGAGCGCCTCGACCCCGGTGATGCGATCGCCACAGTCGTTCGTGCCGATGCGGACCTGCGGCTGGAAGAGGATGGCGATCTCGTCGCGCTCGATGGCGCGGTGGAGATCGACCGCCAGCGTCGCGATCGGCGCGGCGCCGTCCGGGTCGGCGACGCGGACGGTGGCGCCGTCGCTGAGCTGGACCGCCGCCAGCGCTTCGCCAGCACGGCGCAGCAGCGATGCGCCGTCGTCGCCTGCCTCGCGCACCGCCACCCCGAAACGGGCGCCGAGCACCGCCATGGCGTCACCTACGGGAAACGGCCGCGCGAGTGCGTCGCCGAGGCGGGCGGTTGCCTGCTCCCCTACAAAATCACCCGCGACGAGGAAGGTCGCGCCGTCGAGCCGGGCGACATGGCTGCGCGCGAAGGCGGCGGCGGCGGTGCGGATGCGCCGCTCCGCCACTTCCAGCAGCGCGTCGCCGGCGGGGCGGCCGTAGGCGGCGTTGACGATGTCGAAGCGGGACAATGCGACGAGGATGACGTGGCCCGGGCGGTTCGCCTCGACCCACGCGAGCGCCGCCGCTTCGTCCGGTGATGCATCGCCGACGCGGCGGTTCGCGGTTCCCGGCCAGCGTGCGGCGAAGCGCAGCGCGTCGTCGATTTCGGCAACGTCGGCGGGGTCGGCAAGGAAATGGGTGGCGCCAGCGGCATCGAAGGCGCGGGCATCGCCGCGGGCGGCAATCGCGAGGATCGCCGAACCTCCCGACGCCAATTGCCGAACCGCCGCGAGCGCCTCCGCGCGCCGACCGCGCGCATCGACCAGCACGATGGCGCCGCCGCTGCCGTCCGCGGCGATCGCGTCCACCGCCTTGGCCTGCGCGTCCGGCCAGCTCGGGAGATCGAACGCCGGCACACCCGCGAGCGCGGCGACGATCACGCGGGGAGGAGCAGTGGGCATGCGTCCTGCCTAGATGCCGCGTGGCGATGGAGCAACGGCAAGACCTTTGAACGTCTGGAGACGGAACGCCGCCACGCTCGGGGGGTTGTCGCTCCGGATGCCGTGCCCTACCTCTCGATGATGGTGCCCGTGCCGTCTTCCCAAAGCCCTGCCCCGGCCCCCATGCTGGTGGATGCGCACGGGCGGACGATCCGGTATCTACGGATTTCGGTGACCGACCGCTGCGACCTGCGCTGCCGCTATTGCATGGCGGAGGCGATGACGTTCCTGCCGCGCAGCGCGCTCGCCACGCTGGAGGAGATCGCGTTGATCGCCGAGCGGTTCATCGCGCGTGGGGTGACCAAGATCCGCTTGTCCGGTGGCGAGCCGCTGGTACGCCGCGATGTCGGCGAGCTCGTCACGCGGCTCGGGCTGCATGTCGGCGCGGGGCTCGACGAGCTGACGATGACCACCAACGGCACGCGGTTGCGCGAGCATGCGCCCGCGCTTGCGGCGGCGGGTATCCGGCGCGTCAACGTCAGCCTCGACAGCCTCGATCCCGATCGGTTCCGCTTCATCACGCGGCACGGCGATGTGGCGCAGGTACTCGACGGCATCGCCGCGGCGCGTGAGGCCGGGCTGGCGGTCAAGATCAACGCGGTCGCGCTGAAGGGGTTGAACGAGGACGAGCTGGGCGACATGCTCGCATGGTGCGTTCGCGAAGGCCACGATCTGGCGCTGATCGAGACGATGCCGCTGGGTGCGATCGACGAGGACCGTACCGACCGGTTCCTGCCGCTGACCGGCGTGTTCGATACGCTCGCCGCCAGGTTCCCGCTGGTGCGCGACTCGCACCGGACGGGAGGCCCGGCGCGCTATTGGCGGGTGGAGGGAACGGCGACCCGGCTGGGGCTCATCTCGCCGCTCACCGCCAATTTCTGCGACGGCTGCAACCGCGTGCGCCTGACGACCGAGGGCAAGCTGTACATGTGCCTGGGGCATGACGACCAAGTCGACCTGAAGGGCGTTCTGCGGGCCGAGGGCATCGGCGCGCTCGACGCGGCGATCGACCTGGCGCTGGCGGGCAAGCCGAAGCGGCACGATTTCCGCATCGGCGCGGGCGAGGCACCCGCGGTCGCACGGCACATGAGCGTCACCGGCGGATGAGGTCGGGGGGATGAGCTTCGAGCGCCGGGCGTTGCTCGCGTCGCCGACCGCGCCCGCGCAGGCCGCGGCGGCCGAGCTGGCGGACAGCGCCGAGTGGGTCGATGCCGAGGAGGCCGATGTCGTCATCGCGCTGGGCGGCGACGGGTTCATGCTCCAGACGCTCCACGCGATGCTCGAGCGACGCAAACCGACGGTGCCGGTGTTCGGGATGAACCTGGGCACGGTGGGCTTCCTGATGAACGAATGGCGCTATCACGGGCTCGACGCGCGGCTGGAGCGCGCCAAGGCGTTCAAGGTCACGCCGCTGATGATGACCGCGACCGGCATCGACGGCCGGGTGCACCAATTGCCCGCGATCAACGAGGTGTCGCTGCTGCGCGAGACGCGGCAGACCGCCAAGCTGGAGGTGACCGTCAACGACCGCGTCGTGCTGCCCGAACTCGCGTGCGACGGCATCCTGGTGGCGACGCCGGCGGGATCGACCGCGTACAATCTGTCGGCGCAGGGGCCGATCCTGCCGCTCGGTTCCGCGCTGCTGGCGCTGACCCCGATCAGCCCGTTCCGCCCGCGGCGCTGGCGCGGCGCGATCCTGCCCGACAAGGCGCGGATCGCGATCCGGGTGCTCGACGCCGCCAAGCGGCCGGTGTCCGCGGTGGCGGACCAGCGCGAGATCCGCGACATCGCGCAGGTCGACGTGTGCATGGACCGAGCGCGCGAGCTGACGCTGCTGTTCGATCCTGAGCATGCGCTGGATGACCGGATCACGATGGAGCAGTTCATCGGGTAGCGCGGGCTGGCGCACTCTGCGCAAGGACTCGCGCGACCCGCGGCCGGCGCGAGCACCCTCGCGACCGACGGCGCGGCTTTGCCGCGGCGCGCCAAGCCGCACGAGGGCTTGCATCCTGTTTCCCCGGCGGTATAGACCCGCTCACGGCGTCATTCCCCGATAGCTCAGCGGTAGAGTAGGTGACTGTTAATCACTTGGTCGTTGGTTCGAATCCAACTCGGGGAGCCACCGTCCGCTAGACGGACCGCCTGCAGCCTCCGAGATCGCCGTCGATTGTTGGAGAATTGTTGGAT
>NZ_CAXVWL010000040.1:0-13900 GCF_964263785.1 Sphingomonas sp. | reverse complement strand
AGAGCTTCGCACCAGCGCCGGGACTCTTGCGATACAGGCGTGCATCCGGATCGGTGGTCGACGCATGGGTATCGTTGCTGCGCCTGGTGCCGCGGAAATCGATCTCGTCGTTGCGCCCGCCTGGAGCATCGCCTGGCGGTTGATCCGCTCCGGTCTCATCCTTTGGACGAAAGCTCTTCATGCTGCACCACGCCTCGATCAGCGTGCCGTCCACCGAGAAATGCTCGGTCGACAGCAGGCGCTTCACCTGCGGGCGTCCCAGGATCGCAGACAGGAACCGCGCGGCGATCTCGCCGTCCAGCAACCGCTCGCGGTTCTTCGAAAAGGTCGACGCGTCCCACACCTGATCGTCGATGCCGAGCCCCACGAACCAGCGGAACGACAGATCGAAGTCCAGCCGCTCCATCATCTGTCGTTCCGAGCGAATGCGGTGGAACAGCTGAAGCAGCAGGGCCCGCAGCAGCTTCTCCGGCGCGATCGAAGGGCGGCCGATCCGCGAATAGGCCGCGTCCATCCCCGGCCCGATGTCGACCAGCGCCTCGTTCACCGACTCGCGGATCGCCCGCAGTGGATGCCTTGCCGGCACCCGCTGCTCCAGATCGACGTAGGAAAACAACTTTCCCGACCGCTCGTCCGTGCCGCGCATCCGTCCGCCCCGATCACCGCATCTACGACGATGAATCACCTCACAGCGCGACAGCCAAGCCCTTTTTCAGCAGCCTGCTAAAGCAACCGGCGATCATCACCACCGACCTGCGCCTGAACGAGCCGCGCTACGCGTCGCTCCCCAACATCATGAAGGCCAAGTCTAAGCCGATGGCGCAGAAGACGCCTGCCGATTACGGCGTCGACGTGACCCCGCGCATCCAGACCCTCAAGGTCGTCGAGCCGGGCAAGCGCCAGGCCGGGGTCAAGGTGGCGGACGTCGACGAACTGGTGATGAAGCTCTCTGCGATGGGGATCTCGAAGTGAAGACGTTGGTCTGGGTCGAGCACGACGGCGCGGCCGTCAAGGACGCCACGCTGGCGACGATCACCGCCGCGTCGAAGCTGGGCGAGGTCCACCTGCTGGTCGCGGGCGAAGGTGTCGGCGGCGTCGCCGAGGCGGCCGCGAAGATCGCCGGCGTGGGCAAGGTCCATGTCGCCGACGATGCCGCCTGTAGCCATGCGCTCGCCGAGAACGTCGCGCCGCTTATCGTCGAGCTGATGGGACATCACGATGCGGTGCTGTTCCCGGCGACCACCAACGGCAAGAACATCGCGCCACGTGTCGCAGCTTTGCTCGACGTCATGCAGCTCTCCGACATCCTGTCGGTCGAGGGGCCGGACACGTTCACCCGGCCGATCTACGCCGGACACGCGATCGCGACGGTCCAGACGAGCGACAAGAAGCTGGTCATCACCGTCCGCGGCACTGCCTTCGAGAAGGCGGCGGCCGAGGGCGGCTCGGGCACGATCGAGGCGGTCGCGTCAACCGGCGACAAGGGGCTCTCGACGTTTGCGGGCTCCGAGATCGCGGCAAACACCCGTCCCGAGCTGACCAGCGCCAAGATCATCGTCTCGGGCGGTCGCGCGCTCGGCTCAGGCGAGAAGTTCCACGAACTGATCGACCCGCTCGCCGATAAGCTCGGCGCCGGCGTCGGCGCCAGCCGCGCCGCGGTCGACGCAGGCTACGCGCCCAACGACTATCAGGTCGGCCAGACCGGCAAGATCGTCGCGCCCGAAGTCTATGTCGCGGTCGGCATCTCCGGCGCGATCCAGCACCTAGCCGGCATGAAGGACTCAAAGGTCATCATCGCCATCAACAAGGACGAGGACGCCCCCATCTTCCAGGTCGCCGACATCGGCCTGGTCGGCGACCTGTTCAAGATCGTGCCTGAACTGACCGCCAAGCTGTAGCCCGCGCGAGCGGCGTCGCGTTAGTTACGCGACGGTCTCGACGAGCGAAGCAGAGGCGGACACGCATGTCTCGCCTACTTCGAAACTACCGACGAAGTATGCACCAATATCTGACCGATGGCAGCTTCTGCGTTAGCGGCAACCTCTCAAAGTGCATTGTTTGCTCGGTGCAGCGCCATGACTCGTTTGACCTGGGCGGGACTACACGGGGTCAGCTCGGCCGCCTTGGCGATGCTCATGCCAGCCTCCCGCAACGCAATGATCCGTTTATGCTGTGCTTGATCAGCCTTGCGGCCGGTATAGCGCCCTTTCCGCTTGGCGATGTCGATTCCCTGTCGCTGCCGCTCGCGCCGGTCCTCGTAATCGTCGTGCGCGGTCTGCAGCGCCACCCGGAGCAGCATGTCTTGGACCGCCTCGAGCACGATGCGAGCCATCCCCGCGCTGCCGGCGACCAGCTCCGACATGTCGACGATGCCCGGCACAGCCAGCCTTGCGCCCTTGTCCCTGATCGCCGCGACCAGCCGTTCGGCTTCGGCGAGTGGCAGACGGCTGATCCGATCGATCTTCTCGGCTACGACCACTTCGCCCGGCTGCAGATCGCTCACCATGCGGACGAGCTCGGGCCGGTCGGCGCGCGCGCCCGACGCCTTTTCGCGATACACGGCGGCAACGTAATAGCCAGCGGCGCGCGCGTCGGTAACGATACGCTCCTGCCGCTCGAGATCCTGCTCGTCGGTGCTGACCCGCAGGTACACCCGGGCGCCCCTCACCTCTTGCCGCTCGATGCTCTCGCCCATTTCTTTCCTGGCTCCTTCGGGTACACTCCATGTGGCTAGGCCAATTCGTTCAGATTTGCCCGCCGACCCGTTCATCTTGACTCACAATCACACGTTCAAAGCGTCTGCCGTCTGCCGTCTTCCAGAACCGGACATACTTCAGGTTCTCTGCTCTGATCGAATAGCCGGTATCGGACCGAGCGCTTGCGGGTGAGCCGCTGGCTATAGCTGAAAAAGTAGACGGATTGCTGGGCCGGCTTTGGACCTTGGCGTGTCTATGATGAAGCGCCGTAAGCGGATCCGACCTCAAGCCTTGTGCTGGCGCCTCTCGCCCGACCAGCCTTACGGCAGCACGTCCAACCCTCGATCTACACCGTCTCGGCGACAATCTTGATCCAGCAGCAAACGGGCGGCAATAGCCGATCTATAGGACCCCGCTGCCGACTCTCTGAACAACGAGCTGCCACGCTTGTTTATCTCAGCTTTCAAATTCTTGAGCGGAGCCCCGCTTTCATCCAACGTCATTGTAGAACAGGTGATTGCCAATTCGCGCGCATGGTGTCGTTGCCCAGTTGGGGCGTGTGGCGCGATGGTGATAGTGGGTCGCACCCCCTGTCGAATCAGCGAGCAGGCCGTCAACCGCCCGCGTCGCGACGGCCACGCAGGTTTCAAAAGGCAGATCATCCCCAGTGACCTTCTTCAGCTTCGGCAAGTTCGGATCGTTCTCGTTCCAGCAGGAGAACTGAAACTTCCGACGGCAAACATCCTCGATCCGGTGGCCCCACCAGAATTCGGCGCTTCGACGCGTCCTGTTGACCACAACCGCAGCAACTGCCTCTAGGCCAGCTTCGCCCTCGCCCCGCGCTTCGCCCCAAAGCGTGCGCGCCAACGTGTCGATCGCCACCGATCGCTCGCCGACCGGCGGCGGTCCTGCCCCCGGTTGGACCGCCGAAGCGGGTAAGAGCTCGTCGGCGAAAATGCCGACCACCGTCCAGTTGCCTTCGGGTTCCTGCGTCTTTTCAACCGTCGCGCCATCGAACTCGAGCATCGCCGTGACGAAGGCCAAATCATCGTCACCGACTCCGCTAAGGACGCGCTTCATCGTCATCTCTCAAGGTCTCGCAATTCGACGTCCAATGACTCGGCTGACCTCGAATGAGGATATGTTTACGGCATCTCCCTGATTTCCGCCAAGCAGGAGGACGCGATCGCCGTCCCGGCCGGCGAAGAACCCTACATGCCCTTTAGGCGGCTGGCCGCGCGTAAGCACCACGATGCAGCCCGGCACCCAATCGCCTGCGTCCTTTCCCCAACCCAGCCAGGAGCGGGCAAGCGACGAGCCCGTGCCAGCCCGGCCGCTCTTCTCGACGCAGAAGTTCACGAATGAGGAGCACCGCATGGTGTCCGGCGTTGGCGGCCAGCTCCACACCTTCAGGGGATAGTGGGGAGCACCCTCCGCTCCGAGTTCGCTCTTCGGCTTGCCATACATGCAGCGCCAGCCGTTCTCCGATAAACGCCAACCGGCCTCGCCATGCCGTCCTGGTCCCGTCTCCAGCAAGCCCAGTTCGGTGAGACGCGTTAGCGTTACCGTTCCAGTACCGAGCGGCAGCTGACTCCTGATCTGGAACACGCTGCTGTCGATCTGCAGATGGCGGAGCAGCTTCTGCTCCCGTGCCGAGAGCACATGCGTCATCGCGACACCTCCGAACAATCATGCCGCAAGACAACCATAGCCGTTCACCCTCCCCATCGACACGTGCCTGACACTCTGTAGCACCGTAGCACCCGCGGAGCACGTCCCATCGCAGCTTTGACGCTTGCTGTAGCAGCGCCGCTACGCCGCTACAGCACTGAACCGACATGACTTTCTACCCTGCACGCGTCCGCTATCCATAGCGTGGTGTGTGCTTGTCAATCAGGGACTTTGGCGTCGTTCTGTAGTCGCGAACGGCAGCCAGTTTATCGGCAAGAAAACCGCCTTCCGGCAGGCACTTGGGCGCGCGGGACAGCGCGCCATTGACCGATCGACCCGTATCGCGAGCGCGGTAGTGTTCCAACTTTGATCCGGATTTGGGACCAAATAGCCATCACTCGCATACGCGCTGCGTCGCGCTGCTCATCGGTCCGTCGACAAGCGATTCGGGGGCAGCGCAAACGACCCGCTAGTGTAGTGCTAGGTTATGGAAATCCCCCGAACTCGGCTCCCGTGGCCCTCCGATTTCCCGGACATAGTGGTCCACACGACGGTCGCGCTGCGCGACGGTCATTCGGGCTATGGCAGCGCCAAGGCGGGCGATCCTGAGGCCGCGTTGACGCTCGCCATCGACCTTCTTGACGGCGCTGCGATCGGGACCTTGCGGAGCGCCATTGCGGGCCGTCCAGCGCTCCTACTTCCGGTCATCGCCGACGAGACGACGGGCTTCAACGCGATCCCGGATGCAATGGCGCAAGTGCTCGGCCGCGACCTCGATTTGCCCGTGATCGCGGGCGAGATCGTCCAGATCAACAAGATCGGACACACCCGCGCCCCCGCGTTCCAACGACTGGTCACGCCAGCCATGTTCGACGGCGAAGTGCAGCCTAGCGCCGCCTATGTCCTCGTCGACGATCATGTCGGGTTGGGAGGCACGTTGGCAAACCTGCGCGGCTACGTGGAGGCGCGGGGCGGGTCCGTCATCGCGATCACCACGCTTACCGAGAGCCGCGACGCGAAGCGCATTTCGCTGAGACCTGAAACGCGGGATATGCTATGGCAGCGGCATGGCGAAGAACTCGACCAGCTCTGGCAAGCCCATTTCGGGTATGGGATCGACTGCCTCACCGAGGTCGAAGCCCTCCAGCTATGTCGTCAGCAATCCATTGCCGGCATCGAGGATTTCCTGGTTAAGGCAGCAATCGAAGCACGTGGCCGCGGTCTCGCTCCAGCGGTTTAGCCGAGGCGACTGAAACGTCTTGTTTGCCCGGTGAGTACGATGGAGCATCCCACCTTTTCGCCATTGACCGCTGGCGAAACGATGATCGAAATCCGCTTACTTTCGGAGAAAGCAACAAGGTAGCCGAGTGCGAACCGTAGGGTGACTTGATAGTGTCGTTTAGCAACTGGCGGTAACGACGGTCGGCGCGGTCGCTCGATCACACTTCCACAATGCCGCAGGCTCGTCAGCGTACCGCGGCCCAGTGCATCAAGCATTTGCCGTCGAACAAGATGAGTTGTCCCCCCGTGAAGCTACGGCAGGGCGCGCTCGCCAACGCGGGAACGGCGGTAACCGGACGAAATTCGGGAAGCGTCGCGCGGTAACGCGGCGTGAGCCTGCCAGTGCTCAGCACGTGCGCGTCGACGGCCACAACATCGACGGCGTGCTGGCGGACGAACCGGCCGATCACTTCCCGGTGCGGGGAGGTGACCGCACTGACGCTGTCGCGCAGTTGCCGATGGAAAGGGCGATAATAGCCGAGCTGGTAGGGAATGTCGTGCTCGGTGGTCGCCAGCACCGCGCGGCCGGTGAGCGCGGGGACTAGGTTCAGCTCGTCGGCGACCCCGGCGATCCGTGTTTCGGCCGGCAGGGCGGCGATCCGCGCGACCGCTGGCGCGACCAGCGGACGCGTGAGCTTCGGGCCGGGGGACAGGAACGCGGGCAGCAGGGCGATGGCCGCGACCTTGCCGACGATCCGCCGGGTTCCTTCGGTCCAGCGGGCGGCCAACAGGCCTGTAGCGAATCGCGTCGCCCCCAGAAGCTCCAGCGGGACGAGCACGCGCTGGCTGTAGCGGCTGGGCAAATGGAGCTTGAACAAGACGAGCGCGGCCGCCGTCCAGCAGATCAGCGCCGCGGCGACGGCGAGCGCATAAAGGCGATCGGGATCAGCCGGATCGCCGCGCCGCAGCGCCCGCCAGCCGAGCAGCAGCATCGGCAGCAGCATTAGCAGATTGACCAGCGCGCCCGGCCCGATCTCGCGGCGGCCGCAATGCACGATCTCGGGCAAGAAGCCGATGCGCGACGAGCAGACCCAGCCGATCCGGCCGTTCGCCTGGACGATCGAACTGCGTGCCCCCGGAGTCGTCATGCTGGGGATGCTCGCGACCTCCGCGATGGTCAGCACGGGCTGCCATCGTGCGACCTCACCGCGAAACGATAATCCCGCGCCCGCCACCAGCAGCGCCGCTCCGCCGACCAGCGCGATCGACCGGCGGCTGAGGTCGACGCCCGGTCGCGGGAACAGCCGGACATGCCACAGGCCGAGCATCGCCAGGCAGGTGATCGCAGGCGCGGGATAGACCAGCGCCAGCAGCGTCAGCGCGACCAGGATCGCGCGCGGATGGTTGCTCAGCAATCCGTGCACGAACAACAGCACCAACGGCGTCGCCAGCGCGCGCGGTGTCGACGAGTAGAGCGAATCCTCGTGGATCAGATAGATCATCACCAGCGCCGCGCCGCAGAACGCCGGGATCGGACGCCCGAGCAGTCGCAGCGCGACGGGCCAGAGCGCGAGCACGGTGAGCGGGAACAGCAGCGCGGGCGCGAGGAGCGCGGTGACCGGGGGAGCCACGCCCATCCACGCAAGCACGGCGAACGGCAGGCGATACAGCGGCGGCGACACCGATTGCCAGTAATCGGCGATCAGGTCGCCGCGCATCGCGCCCGGATCGGTCAGGCGCGGCATCCACGCGAGGAACTGCCGCGCGTCGTCCTGGATCACCCAGGGATCGTAGCGCAGCGTGAACGGCTGAAAGAATGCCAGCGCCAGATAGACCAGCACCGCGCCGCCGGTCAGCGCCAGCAGCACGCGACGCCAGCCGACGGCATCGTCCGCCCCTGGAAGCATTGGCGGGATCACGGCCGTTTCGGCACGTAGTCGCGCAGGAACGGCAGCCCCGCGACCGCCGGGCTCAGGTAGCGCATCGTCGCTAGCACGCCGAGCACCGCGCCTTGCCCGGGTGCGAGCCACGCGCGGTAGAAGAAGATGATCGCCGCGTCGCGCGTGCCGATCCCCGCCATCGTGAACGGCGCGAGGCCGACCAGGATCGACAGCGTCGCGAACGCCATGTTGTCGACGAACGGCACGCTCGACCGCAACGCATGCGCGAACAGCCAGAACTGCGCGAGATGCCCCGCCCAGATCGCCAGCGACAAGAGGACGATGCCGGCACCGCGCCTCGGCACGCTCCAGAACCAGGCGGTGACCCCCGCCCATTCGGTCGAGAAGTCGCGGGCGGCGATGCCGATCTTGCCGGGCAGCACCCCGCCGATGAGCGCCATCAGCCGGGGCGCGAGCGGCAGCGGGGCGATGAGCAGCACGAGCAGCCCGAGCAGCCCCGCGACCGCCGCCGCGCCGAGCAGCAGCCACGGATCGCTCGACCCGACCCAGAGCAGCGCGCCCAGCCCCCAGACGAGCAAGGCGGCCATATCGAGCATCTTCTCCAGCACCACCACCGACAGCGCGCGGCGCGGGTCCTGCCCGTGGCGGCCGGTCAGTACGTATGCCTTGGCGATGTCGCCCATCTTGGAGGGCAGGAACAGGTTGAGCGTCGACGACGACAGGATCAGCCGCGTCGCGCCACCCAGCCCCAGCGCGTGGCGGCTGAGTATCTGAAACCGCCATGCGGTCGCGAGCGTCAGCGGGACGACCATCGAAAGTCCGGCGGTGAGCCACCAAGGATCGCTCGCGCGCGTCGCGGCGAGGATCGCGTGCGTGTCGATGTGCCGCCAGATCAGCCACAGGATGAAAAGGCTGACCACCAGCCCGACTAGGCGCCGCATCAGCGCGCGGTTCCGCCCAGGCGGCGCTCGACCGTGAGCGTCTCGTTGTCCTTCAGCACGGCGAGCCGGTCGGTCAGGTCGAGCCAGGGCTGGAACTGGTCGTCCTGCCAGACGCGCGCCATGATCGTCGTCACCGATGTCTGGAAGCCACCGATGCCGATGGCGCGCACGCCCTTCCATCCCTCGTCCGGCGTGATCTCGTCGGTCACCGTCCACGCGCCGTCGCGGTGTTCGAGCCGGCGGCGGAAGCGGTAGGGAGCGTCGCGGCGGCCGGTGACCAGCAGGCGCTGGAGCATGCGGCGAATGAGGTCGGGAAAGAAGCGGCCGACGCTTAGCATCACGACGCGCAGCACGACCGACTTGGCGGGGGTGAGCCGCGCGACCTTGGCCCAGGCCATGCGGCCGTCGTAGATGATGCGGTCCGGGGTGACCTCGATGACCGCCTCGCCCTCCAGATGCCCGACCGCGACGCGGCCGTCGCTGGTGGTCAGGGAAGGGCCGGTGTCCGCGATTAGCAGCCGGTCGCGGTCGAACAGCTTGAAAGCCGCGCCCCGCGACAGGCCGCAGTAGAGCCGCGTCTCGCCGTGCACGTCGACCAGCAGCCGCGCGTCGGTGAAGTGCCGCGTCTCCGTGGTGGCGGTTGCCGGGGCGGGGCGGTCGTCCTGCCATTCGCGCCACGCGAGCATCCAGCTCCACAGGTGATGCCCGACGATATGGTCGTCCGCGAAGCACGGCGCGCGGTCCTCGACCAGCGGCCGCAGCAGCAGACCATTGAGCGCCAGCGCCTCGCTCGACCACGCCCCCGCGATCTCCAGCCCGTGCGGGAAGAAGTTGCGCGTCGCACGCGACGTGTATTCCCCGCCCAGCGTCCCGTCGGGATGCGCCATCGTCGCCAGGAAGCCGATCGCGCGAGCGCACGGCTCGCGCAAGCCCAGGTCCGCCCGGCGGCGGTCGGCATCGGCGAGCAGCCCGATAGTCAGCGACAGATAGCCGGGGTCCGCGCCGCCATATTCGTCGAACCACCCTTCCGCGCTCTGCCACGACAGCAGCCGCGCGGTGCGTTCGCGCAGCGGCGTTTCCCAAGCCGGACCGTCGAGTTCGACCATTCGCGCGAGGCAGGCGACGATCAGCGCTTCATGGTTGGAAAGTCGCCCGCTCTCGCGGTGATCCGCGAGCCACCGCGCGCGCTCGGTCAGGAACGCGGCGATTGCCGGATCGCGCTCGACCCCGATGATCGCGGCGGCGTCGAGGCAGGCGAGCAAAGAGAACGCCGCCGCCCCTGCCGCGCGCTCGAACGGATAGTAATCGTCGCACGATCCGTCCGCGTGGGCCGATCGCGCGGCGTAGCGGATGCCCGCCTCCACCCAGTCGCGCACCGCCACCTGCCCGAAATACGGATTGCCGGGCATGTCGAGCGACCAGGCGAGCGCCAGCGGCAGCACGAACTCCTGGCTCATCCCGCACGGGAAATCCATCATCCGGTAATGCCAATAGGCGCGGTCGAAACAGCCGTAGGTCGGGCTCGCGGGCGTACGGTCCTGCAGCGTCAGCAGTTTGGGGATCTCGGCAAGCGCCACGCGCGCCAGCGCGTCACGAGGGTTCATGCTTGTCCTCGGGTTCACCGCCCATCGGCGGGCGGATCGCACCGCCCTGGCTCCTGAGCATATACTGGACATCCTGCAACAACCGCCGGTTGATCGCGAACAGCTCGCCCAGCAGCCCCGCGACCCAGAACAAGGCGGCGACGATCAGCAGCACCGCGCCCGCGACCAGGCTGGGCACGTGCGCCCGCTCGGTCCCCTGCAGGAACAGCACGACCCAGCGCCCCGCCAGCGCGGCCCCCGCGACCGCCAGCGGCAAGCCGAGGTAGAAGAAGGTCCGCCCCGGCGAATAGACAAAGAACGCGCGCAGGATCGAGCCGATCGAGCGGCGGACGTAATTGCCGATCGAGCGCACCAGCCTGGATGGCCGCGTCTCGCCATTGACGCGGATCGGGACGGAGACGATGCGGATGTTCGACCGTCCCGCCTGGATGATCGATTCCAGCGTATAGGTATAGCCGTCGAAGACGTTGATCCTCAGCGCCGCCTCACGCGACAAGGCGCGGAAGCCGCTCGGCGCGTCGCGGATATCCGCGCCCGACATCAGCCGCACCACGCCGCTGCCCAGACGCTGCAGCTTGCGCTTCGTCCACGAAAAATGCCCGATGGTCGCGATCGGCCGGTCGCCGATCACGAACTGCGCTCGCCGTTCCAGGATCGGCGCGATCAGCAGCGGAATGTCGCACGCGTCGTACTGATTGTCGGCGTCGGTGTTGACGATGATGTCCGCCCCCTCCGCCAATGCGCGCGCGAGGCCTGCGGAAAAGCCATAGGCAAGGCCCATGTTGACCGGCAGATCGACGATATGGTCGACGCCGCCCGCGCGCGCGACCTCGACCGTCCGGTCCGTGCTGCCATCATTAATCACCAGCCATTCCACCACGTCGACGCCGTCCAGCGTGCGCGGCAAATCCTGCAGCGCGTCCGCGAGGACTGCCTCCTCGTTGAAGCAAGGAATTTGAATGATTAGTTTCAGCGGCGTATTCCCTCGATCAAGAGGGTCGCTGCATATAACGGCTGGTGGACAAGTCCAGCCACCTTCAAGCCCCGGGTTGCGGTCGTGGCAGGTTGGTGACCGCGTGACTCTCACGGAGATACGACCATCAAAACAAACCTTCCCTAGGTCATCATCCGGTCAATCGCCGAGCCGATCTGCTCGGCCGCGTCCAGGACATGCTCATCGTCCAAGTGGGCATACCGCGCCGTCGACTGCGGGTTGCGATGCCCGAGCAGCCGCCCGATCATCGGCAGCGTCTCCTTGTTCATCGCCGCATGGCTGGCGAAGGTATGCCGAAGATCGTGCAGGCGAACCCTCGGCAGCCCCGCCCGGTCGCGAAGGCCGTGCCAATAGTGGGTGACGTCGCGGATGGGCTTGCGGCAGCCCGCGTTCCAGAACAGCCACGGCACGTTCTTGAGCCGTGGCAGCGTGCCGATCAGCGCCCGCGCATCGTCACCCAACCATACGGTTCGCGGGCCGGTCTTGCTGTCGCGCAGGTTTAGCCGGTTGCCGCGTACGTCCTGCCATTGCAGGCCGAGAACCTCGCTTACGCGGCAGCCGGTAAGCAGCAGCAGGGTAATCGCCGTTGCCTTCGCCGCCGTCACCTTGTCCTCTCCCCCGCGCTCCTCCCCCAGCAGCCTGCCCAGCCGCCCCATCTCGGCGGTGCTCAGGAAGCGCTCGCATTGCCGCCTGCGATTGAGCCGGACCGCGCGGCATGGGTTGGTGTTCTCCAGCCGGTAGCCCCAAGCCTCCGCCTTGTTCAGCATGTTGTTGAGGATCGACATGACGCGGTTCGCAGCACCCGGCCCGGTACGATTGTTCAGGTCGGCGAACCACTTGGTGACGTCCGCCTCGTTCAGCCCGTCGATGAACACGCCGGGGAATGCGCCGCCGAGGTAGAGCGCCCGGTACCCGCACTGAGTTTCGTAGGTTGACTGCTTCCAGTGCGGCGACCACCGCGCCCAATACTCGTTCAGGAAGTCGTCAAAGCGGGGCGCGGAGCGGATGCGCTTGCGATCGGTCGCCGGATCGAGGCCGACCTGGGCGTGCGCGATCACGCGTCGCGCCACCATCGTCGCTTGGTGGCGCGTGATAACCGACGCCGGGCCGATCGTCACCGTCCGCAGCCGTCGGGCCATGCGGGTCTGGGCGATGTAGACGTTCCGCCCTGTCGCATAATGGCGGATGCCGAACCCGTGCTCGACGCCGATCCACGTCGTCGTCCGTGGCTTGCCCTTCGGGAGCCGCAGATAGACGACGTTCGCGCCGACTTCGGCCAAGGCCTCCGCGACAACCTGGCGGAGCGCAAGGGCGGTCATGCCCGCAGTCCAATCGCCTGGGCGAGCGAGCCGGAAATGCGCTGTGCCGCATCCGCGATCACGTCGTCCGAAAGGTGCGCGTACTTGGCCGTGGTCTCGGGGAGCAAATGCCCCAGCAGCTTGCCGATCGTGGCTAGCGGCACGTTGTCCATGATCGCGGTCGAGGCGAAGCTGTGGCGCAGATCGTGGATGCGCACGTCCGGCATCGAGCAAGTGCGCCGGAAGGCGTTCCACCAGTTGTCCAGCTTGACCGGTGCGGCTCCCGAGCGGTTCGGGAAGACGAAGGGGCAACCATCCCGTCGCGGAACGGCATCGAGGATCGCAAGCGCCTGACTGTTCAGCCAAATGATTTTCGCGCCGGTCTTGCTGTCGGGGAGCGCCAGATGCGGCGGGCGCACCCACTCCCATCGGAGGTCGCGTACCTCGCTCACGCGGGCGCCCGTGTAGAGCAGCAACCGGATGATCGTAACCTCTGCGGGGCTCGCGGCTTCGGCGTCGCGCAACGCCACCCCCAAGCGACGATATTCCAGCGGCGACAGGTATCGCTCGCACGGTTGCCGCTTGTAGCGAGGCGTACCGCGGCATGGGTTCGATCCCTTGCGCCTCAGATGCAGCTGCTCGGCATATTTCAGTAGGGACGCTAGCACCGGCAGCGCTCGATTGAACCTGGCCTCGTCCGCACCCGCACAGTCGTCCCGCCAGCGGATGATGTCGGCGGGGACAATGTCCGCGACACGGATCGACCCGAACACGGCTGCGAGGTCGAGCCGCCACGCATTGCGGTTGCGCGCGGCGGTCGACGGCTTCCAGTAGCGCGCTATGTCGGCCCAGTAGGTCTCGACGTAATCGGCCAGCTCGGGAGTAGATTTCGCGACGGTGCGCTGGGGCAACCCGTCCAGCGCCACCTCCGCGAGAAGCCGCCGCGCTTGGGTCCGCGCAAGTGCCGCGTCCAGCTCGTCGCTCCGGCCCAACGTGATCCGCCGATGCTTGCCGCGATGCCGGAGCCGGACGAACCAGTGATAGCGTCCGGTCGGATGGATACGTAGCCCGAAGCCGGGCAGCTCGGTATCCCAAATGCAGTATTCCGACGCCTGAACGGGATGCTTCCGCCGGGCGAAATTACCATCGAGTAACGCCCGGCGACCGGGCTTTCGCCGGTTTGGGACCATAAGGCCATCAGGCATACCCGAACCGGTGCCGAAAGTCGCGGAAATGTGCGGATTTGCTGGGACCAGATAGCCATCGGGAGCATCGACGTTGCGGAGCGTTGCCAGCATCTCCTGCACTGATTTTACTGCACTTTTTCCCATCCTTCTGCGGCTAGCCGCGTAGGGTGTGCCTCCTCCTTGCAAGTCGGATCGTTGCCCATGACAGATGCGGGGATCATCTCGGGGTCGTTCCGGTGTCCGGCGGGGCGCCCGGGCCGGCGTGTCAGCCGGCCAGCAAGGTTCCTTGGTCTATTCCCCGATCGCGGATCCGGTGAGTCCGCGAGAGCAGTCCGATCAGCGGTCATCCCACTCTTCGGCACCGTTCCGCACCAAGGGCATGCGGAG
>NZ_CAXVWL010000039.1:0-19064 GCF_964263785.1 Sphingomonas sp. | reverse complement strand
CGCATCCGCACCTTCACATCGCGTAGCGATGACGCCCAAAGCTCCAGCGTCGTCTCGATCGATGCACCCGTCATCCACGGTCTCCTGCCATGGAGACCCATTGATTCAGAGTTAGATGAAATGCGCAACTGTAATGCTAGGTGGCGGACCGCGTCCTGTGCCCGCCATGTCCGCCCGCGGCGATGAGTCGGCGTTGGGCGCGAACAGCCGCGCGTCCAAGGCAGTGGAGATGGTATGCCCCGCGCGACCGCCGCCCACCGCAGGCGTATTGGCATAGAGCTGAGCCTTGCCTCTCGCCCGAGATTGCGCTGCGACATAGCGCGTCGCCCGACCCGCTCGCATTGCAGCCGATCGCGAGTTGGCAGTTCGCCGTGTCCAGCGACATCGGTCTCAACCGCGCGACATGCCCGATAAGATGCTTGGCGGCTCTACTCGACGTTTTTGATCCCCGTCGCTCGCACTTCGATCGGCGGCAGGCCGACGATATCGTAGGTGGCGGACGCGATGCCGATTCCCGCTGCGTCGAGTGCGGCGATGATGTGGCGGCTCATCGCGTCCTTGGTCGAGCGGATGCGGTGCGTGGTGACGATGAAGCGGACTGTCAATTCCAGCCAATTGTCTGTGATACGAAAGAAGACCTTGGGATCGAGGTCGATCGGATCGACGCCGAACCGGGCCTGCAGATCCTGCTTGGCACCTTGCGCGATCTCGGCGGGATTGCCGGCGAATCGCACGGCCGCGTCCAGCAGGATCGTCTCGACCTTCGCGCGGTCGGCCTGGTAGGTGATCGGGATCGCCATCTCTTCCCAGATGAAGGGGAAATCGCGCGTGTAGTTGTACACCGGCTCGGAAAAGACCTTGGCGTTGCTGACGGTAACGATACGGCCGGTGAACTGGCGGCTCTTGACCCACATCGCCGGGTCAGCGCCTTGGACGCTCGGCGGCTGGCCCATCTCCATGATCGTCGTCTGGATGAAGCCCAGGCGCAGCACGTCGCCGCGCACGCCGCCCATCGATATGCGATCGCCGACGTTGAACGTGCTGCCGCGCAGGATCACGAAATAGCCCGCAATCGCGGTCACCGGCTGTTGAAGCGCAAAGGCGAGGCCCGCGCTGACCAGCCCGAGCGCGGTAGCAAGGCGGGTCGGATCGCTGAACCAGATCGACAAAAGGCCCAGTATAAGGATGACCGCGCCCAGCAGGCTGATCCCCTGACGGGTCCAGAACTTCGTCTGGATGGAGGCATGGTCCGTCCGCCGCAGGGCGATGCCGACCAGCCAACGCAAGGTACGGCTGAGCACCACCACAAGTGCGATGAAGGCCAGCGAGAGGAGGAGCTTGTGCCCGTTCTCCGGGTTGACCCCGACCCATTTTATGCCGAAGAATTCCATGCAACGATCTCCTCGGCGACGTCCTGCGACATCTACGCTTCTAGCCGGAGGACGATCCGGCGACTGATTGCCCGTCCGCCCGTCTTGGCTCGCGCTCGATTGGAACGGGCAATATGCTCATCGTTCCGGAAAGGCGGACCGGTCGCCCGCCGCGTTGCTTGGGATGACGCTGAAACTGCCATCGGTTTCGAGCACGACCGCCGCGATGTCGCGCAGATCACCCAGACCGGCCTTGCGTACCGCCCCCCTTATCTCCTCGGGCGTCACCCTCTAGTCCAGGAGGGCACCCTGGCCGAGCCGGCCATCCAGCAACAAGATCTGCGGCTCCGCCGTGATGGCGGCTCCAACGGGTGAGACCCCGTTGCGCCAGCCAGGCGATGACGAACTGGAGAACCGCCAAGACGGCGAACCCCAGGACGCCACATGGAGGTGCGGCTTCGCACGCCGATGCTCCTGCTCAGCTTGGTCTGGCTGGCGCTGGTCGTCGCCGGGGTGGCGGTCGGCTCGTCCAAGTTGTTCGAGATCGTCGGGACGGTCATTTGCATCGTGTTCCTGCCGGAGTTCGCGCTCCGTTTCGCGCTTGCGCCCGAGAAGCTGCCGTTCGTCAAGCGCGCGTGGCTGACCGTCATCGCCCTGCTCGTACCGGCACTCCGGCTGGTGCGGGCGTTGCGCGTCCTGCGGGCGGCGCGCGCACTGCGCGGCTTCAGGCTGGTTCGGATCGTGGGCACAGCCAACCGGGGCATGAACGCCCTGCGCGCCGCGTCGAAGCGGCGGGTCCTGGGTTATGTCATGACGTTGACGGTCGTGGTTGCGCTGCTGGGCGCGGGCGGGATGCTCGCCTTCGAGCCCGCAAGCGAAGTGGAAGGTGGCTTCACCTCCTATGCCGACGCCTTGTGGTGGACGAGCATGCTGCTCGTCACGATGGGGGCGCAGTTCTGGCCCAGGACACCCGAGAGCCGCATTCTTTGTTTCGGCATCGCGCTCTACGGGTTGGCCGTCTTCGGCTATATCACTGCCAGCTTCTTCGTCGGTCGCGATGCGCCAGCGAAGACGGATGGGATATAGGGCGCGCGGATGGAATGGATTCACTGGGTCACGCGTGCGGTGGAGATCGCCGGCACGGCGATCATCGTCCTCGGCGCATTCGGGTCGCTGGCGGTATTCGCGCTCCGCTTCTTCCGCCGGCACGATCGCACGGCGTTAGTGGCAGATTTCCGCTCGAGCCTCGGAAATTCGATCCTGCTCGGGCTCGAGTTCCTGGTCGCGGCAGATATCATCAACACCGTCGCGATCGAACCGACGCTGCGCAGCCTGGCGGTATTGGCGGGCATTGTCCTGATCCGGACCTTCTTGAGCTTCTCTCTCGAGGTTGAGATCGAGGGCCGTTGGCCGTGGCAGCGGGGCGGCAAGACCGCGTCCCACGAGGAATGACAAACGTCGCGCGCGATCGAGCGTTGCATGTTGAACGCGAACGGGATCGCAGGGATAGCGTCGGCATCATGCCAAACCTTGCACCATGAGTCCGAGCGCGCGCCGTGGCCCGGTCTCCACGCTCCGCGCGTTTCTGACGGGAGAGGCGTCGGGCGGCGTGGCCCTGATCGCCGCCGCGGCGCTCGGCATGGTGATCGCCAACAGCGCGACGGGCTCCACCTACGAGACCTTGCTCCATGCCGTATTGGGGCCGTTGTCCGTCCTGCACTGGATCAACGACGGCTTGATGGCCCTGTTCTTCCTGCTGGTCGGGCTGGAGATCAAGCGTGAGTTCGTCGACGCACAGCTGGCGATCTGGGCGGACCGACGGCTGCCGCTGATCGCCGCCGGATGCGGCATGGCGGCGCCCGCGCTGATCTTTCTCGCGATCGCCGGTTCGTCGCCACGGCTCACGCCGGGGTGGGCGGTTCCCGCCGCGACCGACATCGCTTTCGCACTCGGCATGCTGGCGCTACTGGGCAAGCGCGCGCCGACCTCACTGAAACTGTTCCTGACCACCGTTGCCATCGTGGACGATCTCGGCGCGATCGCGATCATCACGTTTTTCTATACCGCGCAACTCCGCGTCGCGGCGCTGGCGGCGGCCGGCGTGATTCTGGCGATGATGTTCGGCCTTAACCTTTGGGGTGAGCGGCGACTGTGGCCCTATCTGACGCTTGCCGCCGTCCTATGGCTGGCGGTGCTGCTGTCGGGCGTTCATGCCACCGTCGCCGGCGTTCTGGCGGCCAGCGTCATCCCGGTCGAGCGCAGTCCCGGCGCATTCCGATCGACCCGACTCGCCGCTGCATCGACTTGAGCACGCGCTGCAGCCCTGGAGCGCGTTCGCGGTGGTGCCGCTGTTCGGCTTCGCCAACGCGGGCGTGCGGCTCGCCGGGATCGGCTGGGCCGAGTTGGTCGCGCCGCTGCCGCTTGCGATCGGCGCGGGGCTGTTCGTGGGCAAGCAGGTTGGCGTATTCGGCGCCGTACGGCTCGCCGTCGCGCTGGGCATCGCCGACCGCCCTGCCCGCGCCACATGGCCACAGGTCTATGGCGTGGCGATGTTGTGCGGCATCGGCTTCACCATGAGCCTGTTCATCGGCGGGCTCGCCTTTGCCGATCCGCTGCTATCGGCCGACGTGAAGATCGGCGTGCTCGGCGGGTCGATCCTGTCGGCGATCGGCGGTTATCTCCTGCTGCGCTTTACCCGTGGTCAGCCTTACCCCCACTATATCGGCGCGTGACGTTCGGCATAGTCCACGCGTGGCTGGGCGGAGCCATGATGGCGCCGGCCGGCTGCCATGCGCCGGTCAGGCATTCGCCGATGAATACGACGTCGCCGGATGGCCATATCAATATCATGTCCAGGATCGGCGCGGACGGTAGGTTCGCGGTTCGGGTCGTGCATGGCGGAGCGGTGCTGGTCGCGACATCGCCGGTGTCGCTGACGCTGGCGGATGAACCGTTCGGCCCCCTGGTTGCGGTCGCGCAATCGGACACCGGTCCGCGCGAAGGCTGCGCCGGGCGCGCCATCACTGCACGCGAACGTGCCGGCAGGCGCCGGACGATCAGGCTGGAGGTGGCAGCGTGCGACACGGGCGCGGCATTCCGTCTGGTGCTTCCCGCACAACGCGGCGTCGGGGTCGTGAGAATTGCGGGCGAACAAACCGCCTTCGCGGTGCCCCGTGACGACCGTTGCCAGGGCGTCCGGCACGCGAAGTTCTTCAACAGCCATGAAGGCGATTATGCGCCCGTCCGGCTGCGCGATATCCACCCCGGTGACCTCTATGATCTGCCGTTGACCTGCGTCACGGGTCGCGCCGGCGAGACCTACGCGCTTACCGAAAGCCGTATCGAGAACTACAGCGCCGCCTACCTCACCGGCACCGCCGATGGCTCGGGCGTGGCGGTCAAGTTGACCCCGCGGCCGGACAACGACGCTCTGGCGGTCGTGTCGCGCATTCCGCCTGAAGGGCTGGCGACCCCGTGGCGCGTTGTGATGATCGCCGATCGGCCAGAGCGAATGATCGCCAACGACCTGGTCCGCCGGTTGGCCGCGTCGTCGCGGATCGTCGATGCGGCCTGGGTCCGGCCGGGCAAGCCGCATGGGGCTGGTGGTCCGGGCTGCTCGCGCCCACCGTGCGGGGAGCCGGCCGTAACATGGCCACCTACCGCCGCTACATCGACTTCGCCGCGAATATGGGCTTGCCCTACTACGTCATCGACGATGGCTGGGCATTCGATCCCCCCCGGGAAGGACACGCCGGCCGACGTGCTGCGGCCGGCTGCGAACATCGATGTCCCCGCGCTCGTCGCCTACGGACGGGCACGCGGCGTCCGCCTATGGCTGTGGGCGGACTGGAAGTCGCTCGATGGCCGCATGGCGCCCGTGCTGGACCGTTGGCGACAATGGGGCGTGGCCGGGATCAAGGTCGACTTCATCTACCGCCAGGATCAGGAGGTCGTCGCCTTCTACCACCGATTGCTGGGGGAGGCGGCGCGTCGGCACCTGCTTGTCGACATCCACGCCACCTTCGTGCCACGCGGGCTGGACCGGACCTATCCCAATTTCCTGACGCAGGAAGGCGCGATGGGCAACGAGTATAACCGTTGGAGCCGCAAGGTGACGGCGGGCTACAATGTTCGCGCCGCCTATTCGCGCGCGACGATCGGCCCGATGGACTATATTCCCGGCGGCTTTCGCAACGTCACGCCCGGCGCCTTCTCTCCAAGGCGCCGGCGCCGCAGGTGATGACGACGCGCGCGCAGCAGCTCGCCCTTTTCGTCATCTACCCCAGCCCGCTGACCAGATTGGCCGACGCGCCGGTCGCCTACCGCGACGGGCGAGGCGAGTGGCAGCCGGGCGTGGAGTTTCTGCGGGAGGTGCCGACCGTGTGGGACGAGACGCGCGGGATCGCCGGAGAGTTCGGGCAATGGATCGCGGTCGCGAGGCGGCAAGGGAAGCGCTGGTATGTCGGCGCGATCACCGACGAGCGGGCGCGCACCGTCACGCTGCCGATGTCGTTCCTGGAACCTGGCAGGTGGAAGCTGCGTGCGTGGACCGACGGCGCGTCGCCGACGGCGCTCGACCGCCGAGCAGGGGTCATCGGGGCGGACAAACGACTGATCGTGCGACTGGCCGCCAACGGCGGCGCGGCGTTGGTGCTGGAACACCGACAACCCGTTACGCCGCCGAGCAATTCCGGCTAAAGCATGCCCGGGTGAAGAGGAACGAATGACCGGACAGACGAGGCAGGACCGGACCGAGCTCGCGGAGGATCGCACCGATCTGGCCGAGGATCGTACCTTGCTCGCCAACGAACGGACATTCAGCGGCTGGGCGCGGACCGCGATGGCGTCGATCGGTGTCGGCCTCGGGTTCAATGCGCTGTTCAAGGCGGTGCGCCCGACCTGGTTCGCGAAGGGCATCGCGAGCCTCTTCATCCTGCTTGGGATATTCCTGATCATGGCGGCCGAGCGCCGCGCGCACAGCGTCCGCATGCGACTGACGGCGCACGAGGTGAACGGGCTGTCGGTCATGACCTTTAGGATCATGGCGGCGGCAATCATCATGGGCGCGATCGGCCTGCTCGTGGCGATCTGGTGGCTAGCGTGATGACGCTGCCGTCCGCCCACGCCGCCGCCGCGATCGCGTTGACCATGGCGATGTTCTACGGTTTCGCCGCCAGCCGGCTGAAGGTCGAGATCATCTCGCTGCTGACGATCAGCGCCATCGCGCTAGGGCTGTATTCCTTTCCGCTTGCAGGACAGCAGCCGACCGACGGCCTCAAGCTCGCGTTCGAGGGCTTCGGGCACTATGCGCTGATTACCATCTGCGCGCTGATGGTGATGGGGCGCGGGCTGGTCGCGACCGGTGCGCTGGAGCCGGCCGCGCGCACACTTACCCGCGTGTGGCGTTTCAACCGGCCGATCGGCTTTCTCCTCACATTGGTGCTGGCGATGCTGATGAGCATGATGGTCAACGACACGCCGGTGCTGGTTCTGCTGCTGCCGATCCTGGTGACGCTCGCCTCGCGCGGAGGGATGCCGGCGTCGCGTACGCTGATCCCCGTCAACAGCGCGGTGCTGATCGGCGGCATGGCGACGACGATCGGCACGTCGACCAATCTGCTGGTCGTCTCGATCGCCACCGATCTCGGCATGCGACCGATGAGCGTGTTCTACTTCACCCCGATGGTCGCCGCCGCCGCAGTTGTCGCGCTGCCGTTCATCTGGCTGGTGATGCCTCGCCTGCTCCCCGACAATTCACAAGAAGCCGGACACGCGCCGCGTCGCTTCCATGCCGACCTGCGGTTCATGGCCACGTCCCCTTTCATCGGCCGGACGGTAGCCGATCTTCAGCGTCGTTTCCCGGAACATGTTACGTTTCTGACCCCACCCGACACCCCGGTCACGATCGACGATCGGGTTCGCCTGTTGGCCACGCATGATACGCTCGAAGACGTGATGCGCGAGGCGAAGGCGGCGACCGCGCCGCCGCCGCTGCTGGCGCGGCTACAGGGGGCCTCGCGACGCACCAGTGAGGACTTGGCGGTCGTCGAACTGTCGATCGCCGCCGACTCCGGGCTGATCGGCACCCGGACCGCCACATCGGGCATCGCCGATAACCACGATGTCGCGGTCATCGGTCTGCATCACGGCCGGCCCGATCGCTCCTTCAGCGATGACGGCGACGATGTGCCGATGGCGGAGGGTGATATCTTGCTGGTGACGGGCACGCTGGCCGACATCGTGCGGCTGGCGCGCGCCGAGAGCCTCCTAGTGCTCGAGGGAGTCAAGGAGGTGCCGCGCACTGCCAAGGCGCCGCTCGCGCTCGCGATCATGGCGGGCTCGGTCGCGTTGGCGAGCGTGGGGCTGATGCCGATCGCCATCACTTCGCTCGGCGGCGCGATCCTGATGTTCGTCACCGGCTGCGTTCGGTTCGACAAGGTCGGGCGCGCACTGTCGGCCAAGGTGATCGTGCTGGTGGCGGCGAGCATCGCGGTCGGCCGGGTCATCCTGGAAACCGGCGCCGCCGACTGGCTAAGCCAGCTCATCGCATCGGGCCTGCAAGATCTGCCGTCTGGCGGCGTGCTCGCCGCGGTCATGATCTTCGTCACCGTGCTCACCAACTTCGCGTCGAACACCACCGCAGCTGCGGTCGGCACGCCGATCGCGTTTAGCCTCGCGCAGAAATTGTCGATCCCGGTCGAACCGCTGGTGCTCGCGGTGCTGTTCGGCTGCAACCTGTGCTACGCCACGCCGGTCGCGTATCAGACCAACATGCTGATCATGTCGGCGGGCGATTACAAGTTCGGCGATTATACCCGAACCGGCCTGCCGCTGGTCGCGATCATGATCGTCACGCTGTCGGCGATCCTAGTCGTCAAATACAGGCTTTACTGAGCAGTTGGTGTCCGGTGGGCCGATCGTCGCACCGACCGGCCGACCGGCTCGCCCTAGCGGCGCATCTGGCGATCGTGCTTCTGTGATCGCACTGCGCTGCTGAGCGCGTCGAAGCGGCGATTGAGGTCGGCCCGTTCATTATAGGTGAACCGGCCGCCGCTGCGGCGGTAGCTGTGCTCGAGCCGGCTAAGGTTGGCGAAGCGGGTGCGCAGACGGCTGGCTTCCCGACGGTTGAGCGAGCCGTTGCGCACGCCCTGCTCGATGCGGTTGTACAGATTGCCCTGGCGCTGGTTGATCGACTGGTAGCGCTGGGCCTGCGCGGCGGGGGCCACCATTGCGGCCGACATGCCGACGGCGGCGCAGGCAAGAAGGAATCGTTTCATGTTACTCTCGTGTACAAGGACCCGCGTTGCCGGGACCTGTAAGGGAACGGACGACGGCGCGGCATCGTTCCCCGGACAAGCCGATCGGGCGGCGTCCTGCTGCGTCCCGGTGGGCTGGTCAGACCGTTGGTATCGAGGCGCGAGCTCCGTCTGGCATCGGGTCGAGCGGCGGAGGCGCATGCAAGCGAGGTCATCATGAATTGGCAGCAGTGGCTGCGCGACGCGGGAATACCTTTGCCGCGCACGCCGGATGCGACCTCGATCGGCCTCGCGGCCCTGCTCGTCGCCGGAGCGTTCTGGGTCGGCTGGCTGCTGAGCAGGCGTCTCGCCCCACGCATCGGGGCGGGCTTTCGCCGCCTGACCGGGCGCACCGACCAATTCGGGACGACGCTCGCGAAGTCGCTCATGCGGTACGGCGTCCCGGCCCTGCTACTGCTGGTCGGCGGCAACCTTGTCGCATTGAGCCCGCTCGGCGACCTGATCGCCGCAGTTGGGCTGGGAGCCGCCACGGCGATGCTCGCGTATCGCGTCGTCCTCGCCGCCGGCCTGGGAAGCGCTACCGCTGGCGTGCTGAGCATGATCGCGCTGGTTGCCACCGTCGCCGGCAGTCTGGGTGGGCTGCAGCCGTTGACGCAGGCGCTGAGCGGCATCGGGCTGACCGTCGGAACTCGGCGGATCTCGCTGCTAGGGGTGCTGAACTTCCTAATCGTCGTGGTCGTGTTGTATTTGATCGCCCGGCTCGCCAACCGCGTGCTGGTCCATGCGATCGGCCGAACACAGGTGCTCGACGTCTCGCAACGGGCGCTGGTGCAAAAGCTCGGCAGCCTGTTGGTCGTGGTCGTCGCCGTGCTGTTCGGCATTGATCTGCTCGGCATCGACCTGACCGCGTTCACCGTCTTTTCCGGCGCTCTTGGGCTCGCGGTGGGTTTCGGGCTGCAGAAGACGTTCGGCAACCTGATCGCCGGGCTGATCCTGCTGATGGACCGATCGGTCAAGCCGGGCGACGTGATCGTCGTCGGCGACACCTTCGGCGCGGTGACGAAGATCGGCGTCCGCGCGGTGTCGGTCGTGACCCGCGACGGCAAGGAACATCTGATTCCGAACGAGCAGTTGATGACCGAGCCGGTCGAGAACTGGTCCTATTCCAGCCGCAACGTGCGCGTACACATCCCCGTCGGCATCGGCTATGATAGCGATCTGCCGCTGGCGCAGCGGCTGATGATCGAGGCGGCGATGGGCGGCTCTCGCGTCTTGCAGGACCCCAAGCCTACCGTCTGGCTGACCGGCTTCGGCGACAGTTCGGTCGATCACGAAATTCTGGTGTGGATCACCGATCCGGAGGCCGGGGTCGGCAACATCCGCTCCGAAGTGCTGAACCGGTTGTGGGTGTCGTTCAAGGAGAACGGGATCGAAATCCCGTTCCCGCAGCGCGATATCCACCTCAAGGCGAACCACTCCTCCTAAGTCGAAGATTCCGTGGCGGAACGCTCGGCCTTGGGGAGGAATGCCCGCGCCAGCCCATGATACAGCCGCTCGCGCGAAACGAGGCTGCTGACACCGTCGGCGATCAAGGCGGTCGCGAAAAGTGGCACGATCATACCGCGGCTGGCCGTCGCCTCGCTGATGATGATGACCGCGGTCAACGGTGCGCGCACCACGCCCGTGAAATACGCCGCCATGCCGAGCAGCACGACCGCCCCCGCCGGGCTACCCGGAAAGACGGGCGTCAGCAGGTTACCCACCCCTGCGCCTACCGCGAGCGAGGGCGCGAAGATGCCACCCGGCGTTCCGCCGAGCGTCGTGGCCAGCGTCGCCAGCGCTTTGGCGGGACCGAACCAGAGGGTCGCGCCGCCGCCCTCGACCAGCGCGCGGGTCGCGCCATAGCCCGTGCCCCAGGTGTCGCCGTGGGTCAGGATGCCCGTCACCGCCACCACCAGCCCGCACCCGCCCGCGAACAGCACGGGTCGCGAGCGCAGCCGTTTGAGCAGCGGATGCTTGGGCGACGCAAACGCCAGCACCGCCTTGGTGAACAGCCCGCCCGCGGCCCCGCCGACGACGCCCGCCACGGGACAGACGACCAGCATGGTGCCGACGTCCAGCATCTGCCGCATCGCGCCGAAATAGACGTAATCGCCCGCGATCCCAAGGCTGACCAGTCCCGCGATCATCACCGCCGCCATCACCAGCACCGCGACCTTCTGTTCATAGGCCGACGCGAGTTCCTCGATCGCGAAAGCGACGCCCGCCAGCGGCGTATTGAACGCCGCCGCGACGCCAGCCGCGCCGCCTGCGATCAGCACGCCCGCGGTGATCGGCACGCGCAGGACGCGGTGCACCGCGACCATCAGCGCCGCGCTGATCTGCACCGTCGGGCCTTCGCGGCCGACCGAGCCGCCCGCGAACAGCATCGAGATGGTCAGCGCGAATTTGGCGATCGCGGTGCGCGGCGACACCAGCGGGCCGAGCGCGCTCTCCTGTGGCGACCGGCTCGCGGCGATCACCTGCGGGATGCCGGATCCGCGCGCGTCGGGGGTCCAGCGTCCGGTGAGGTACATGACGCCGGCGAAGACGGCCGGGGTGAGCAAAAGCGGCGCATAGGGCCACGCCGCCACTACTTGCGCGAACAAATGCTGCGCCCAGTCGCCCGCCTTTGCGAAGCCGAGAGCGACCAAACCGAGCAGCACCGCGCCGACGCCGGTCGCGATCCTGCGGTTCAGGACGCTGAGCTGCCGGTCGAGGTGGGTCGACCGCCGCCGTCGCCACATCACCGACAGGAGGCGCCAGGCGCTGCGGGACGATCGCTTCGGCATGGGTTCAGTCTTGCTCGCGCGCCGAGCGCCAGCGGATTACACGCTCTACCGTTCCGCCCTGGACAATGACCGAGAACAGCACGACGATATACGTCGCCGCCAGCGCGAACGATCGCGCCGCGCCGTCCGGCAGCCCGAGCGCGAGCGCGACCGAGATGCCGCCGCGCAAGCCCCCCCAGATCAGCGTTACCGGCGCCAGCGCACCGAGCGACAGGAACGGCCGCATCGCCGCCAGCGGACCGATCACGGCGATGGCGCGAGCGACCAGCACCAGCGGAATAGCCGCGACGCCCAGCGCGATCAGCCGCGCGTCGGCAGGAATGACGACCACCTCCAGCCCGATCAGCAGAAACAGGACCGCGTTCAGAAGGTCGTCGATCAGCGCCCAGAACTTCAGCAGATAGTCCCGGGTCGTATCGCTCATCGCGTGCGCCACGCCCTTGTTGCCGATGATGAGGCCGGCGACCGCCATGGCGACGGGGCCGCTGACGTGAATCCGGCTGGCCAGCGCATAGCCGCCCATTACCACGGCCAGGCTGATCATCACCTCGACCTTGTAATCGTCGATCGAATGCATCGCCCGATAGGCGATCCAGCCGGTTACCAGACCCAGCACGATCCCGCCGCCCGCTTCTTCGGCGAACAGGACCGCCGCATGCGACACCGACAGCGGCTCGCCGCTGAGCGCCGCGCCCAGGATGATGGCGAAGACCACCACGCCGACGCCGTCGTTGAACAGGCTCTCGCCCGCCACCGTTGCCTGCAGCGTCGGCGGCACCGCGGCCTGTTTCATGATACCCATCACCGCCACCGGATCGGTCGGGCTGATGAGCGCGCCGAAGACCAGGCACCATGCGATCGGAATGGACAGACCGAGCAGGCCGCCAATGAGGTACACGCCGCCGCCGATCAACGCCGTCGACGTGACCACGCCGATCGTGCTCAGCACGATGATCGGCCAACCGCCACGCCGCATCTCACCCCAGTCGACGTGAAGCGCGCCTGCGAACAGCAGGAACGACAGCATGCCGTTCATCAGCGTGTTGTGGAAGTCGATGCCAGAGAGGAACCGGACGATGTCGCGGCTCGCCGAGCTGCCGGGAATAAGCTTGTCCAGGCCGACCACGATCAGCGAGGCGACCGCGCCCATCACGGTCAATCCGATCGAGGGCGGCATCTTGACGAAACGGTGGTTGAGATACCCCAGCGTCGCCGCCAGCACGATCAGGATCGCGGCGGCGTCGAAGGGCGTGATGGCGATGCCGCTGATCATGGTTCCTGCGCCCGCAACGTAAAGGCCTGCCCCTCTGCCGGTGCGGGAACCACTGCGATACCCTGTTCGCGCAGGAGCCCGGCGACCGCGAGACCGCGGCGCTGGTTCAGCGCCGGCCGCTCGGGCGAGTCGCCCTCGGGCAGGCCAGGCACCGCGAGCGCGGGAATGTTCCAGCGCCGCGCCTCCCATGCCGACAGCAGCACCGCATCGCGCGCGGCAGGATCGAGCGTGTCGACGTCGTCGGCGAAGCGGATGG
Source organism: Sphingomonas sp. (assembly GCF_964263785.1). GTDB lineage: Bacteria > Pseudomonadota > Alphaproteobacteria > Sphingomonadales > Sphingomonadaceae > Sphingomonas. The sequence goes on along the minus strand of NZ_CAXVWL010000039.1, from coordinate 6,078 downwards.
CGGGGAATCGCGCCAGCGGCGGCACGATCGCCACTTGCCACCCGCTCGCCGCGCGCGACAGCCGCCGCTCGAGCGCGCGATAGGTCTGCGGCCCGGCACCCGGCAGCGGCGTGGCGCTGACGGTCGCGCGACGATGATCGCGGTCGATCGTGACGTCCCCCGGCGCTACGCCCGCCGCGACCGCGACGAGTTGGGCGATGCGCTCAGCTTCCGCGTCAGCGGCAAGCGCGGTGCTGGACGCCTGCGCAAGCTCGGCCCGTTGGGTCTCGAGCGATCCGGCGGAGGGATCGAGCAGCACCTGATCGAGCTGGAGTCGCACCGGCCTCGCCAGCCGTTTCGACAACGCGGTTTGCAGGACGAGACTATCCTTGGCGGCGGTGCGCGGCGCGATGACGACGGAGCGGATCGCGAGCGGCCTGCGATCGAAATCGATGTCGAGCTGTGTCACGCGCGCGTTTGTGCCAAAGGATTCGCTCAAAAACGAACGGACCTGTGTCGCGGTCACCGTCTCGCGCGCGATCCGGCTTAGCGAGATGCCGAGCGGCACTGCCATGAGCACGAAGACACAAAGCAGGACGACCGTCTGCAGCCAGCTCTGCCTGCCCGACAGATGGTGGCCGAAGCCGTAATATCGCGCCATGACCGTGGCGGCGAGCGCGATGGTCAGGAAGTTGGTGGCGAACAGCGCCAGCGCGCCGCCCAAGACCGGCACATTCATCGTCGCCAAGCCATAGCCGACGACAGCGAGTGGCGGCATCAACGCGGTCGCGATCGCGACGCCGACGATGGTTTCGCCCCGTCCCCGGATAATTGCGAAGGTGCCCGCGAGCGCCGCGAAGAGAGCCACGAGAAGATCGAACAGGTTCGGTCGCGTCCGCGCGAGAATCTCGGTCGTCGGCGCCTTGAGCGGCGAGAGCAAGACGATGAGCGCGGTGAACGCCACCGCCGCCACGGTGCCGATCGCCAGCGCCGCCAGCGCACGGCGCATCTCCGTGAAATCGAACAGCGCGAGGCTGAAGCCCAGCCCCAGGATCGGGCTCATAAGCGGCGAGATCAGCATCGCGCCGATCACCACCGCGGGCGACGACAGCAGTAGCCCGAGCACCGCGATGCCCGCCGACATCATCGTCATGAATAGGTAACGCGCCGACCAGCCGCTGTCGTCGACGATGCGCGTGACCACCCGTTCGTGATCGACCGACGCGACCACGTGCTCGCGCCACCAACGATAGACGGTGAACGCGTCGAACCGGCTGTCCGGCAGAGCCTGGGCGAACCGGGCATGCCGGGCTTCGATCATGCATACTCCTGAAGTGGGCGCCTGCCTTTAACGTGCTTTGCGCCGCTGCGCCGCTGATTCTTCGGATCGTGCGGTTGGGCGCCGCAACCGGAACGATTCGACCGGGCGGCGCATTGACCTGACAGCGCCTCGCGACGGCGTGTTCGACCGGAGAGATCGCCATGAAGACCATCGCGCTCGCCGCTCCCGTCGACACCGCCGATCCAGCCGTGCGTTGAGGGCCTGGGTTCTCCGCATCGGCGACAAGCTGAGCGCAAGCTACTGGTTCGTCCCCTCGGTCATGGCGCTGCTGGCGGCGCTCCTCGCTGCGCTGATGATCCTGCTCGACAGCTACGAGGGGTCCGAGTGGATGGACGGCATCGCGTGGCTGTACGCCGCGCGGCCGAACGGGGCGCGGCAGATGCTGTCGTCGATCGGCGGGTCGATGATCACCGTCGCGGGTACGGTGTTCTCGGTGACGATCGCCGCGGTCGTCTATGCCTCGGGCCAGTACGGGCCGCGGCTGCTGACCAATTTCATGCGCGACCGTGGCAACCAGGTCACGCTCGGCACCTTCATCGCGACGTTTCTCTACTGCCTGATCGTCCTGCGCACGATCCGCTCGGCGGACGAGACCGGCGGCTACAGCTTCGTGCCCAATCTGGCGTTGCTCGTCGCGGTCCTGCTGGCGATCTGCTCGGTCGCGGTGCTGATCTTCTTCATCCACCATGTGCCCAGCAAGATCCACATCAACAGCGTGATCCAGGACGTCGGCGAGCGGCTGATCGCGGAGATCGGCCATCGCTTCCCCCGCTCGCTCGGCAGGTCGGGAGGGGGTGAGGAGATCGAGGTCCCGGCGCCGTTTCGCTCCGACGCCACCGCGCGGGCAGCGGAGGCGCGCACGCTCGTCGCGGCGAAGCGGACGGGCTATATCGAGCTGATCGACGACGACACGCTGATCACGCAGGCCCGCCGCTGCGACCTCGTCCTGCGGCTGCAATATCAACCCGGCGATTTCACGCATGTCGGGCGGACGCTGGTCGAGATCTGGCCGCCGGGCCGGTGCGACAAGGAAGCCGTGGCGGCGATCCGCGACGCCTTCGCGGTCAGCTCGCGGCGTTCGGCGCTTCAGGACCTGCGCTTCCTGATCGACGAGCTCGTCGAGATCGCCGCCCGCGCGCTGTCGCCTGGGGTCAACGATCCGTTCACCGCGGTCACCTGCATCGACTGGCTGGGTGCCGCGCTGTCGGACCTTGCCGGTCGCGACCTGCCCTCTCCCCTCCGTGTCGACGAAGAAGGTGCTTTGCGGATCGTCGCGCACGCACAAGGCTTCGACACCTTCATGGACCGGTCGTTCGGCGCACTCGCCCAATATTGCGCGAGCGACATGATCGCATCTTTGCGCTTCCTCGGCGGCCTGGGCGAGGTGTCGCTCGGGTGCGACGATGCGGACCGGCTCGCGATCGTCGCGCTGTACGCCGACCGGCTGCAGACCTTAGCCGAACAGGCACTGTCCGGCTACAATCTGGCGCGCGTCGTGGACCGGGCGGGGCAATTGCGCCACGCACTGGCCGAGCCCGATTACAAGCGCCGCCTGCGCGACGGAACGGCGTGGCTGGGCGGGACCGCCTGACCGTGCTGCGCGCCAACAGGATCGAGCTCATGCCCATCTCACATCAAAGCAACGGGGCATGATCGCCGCCGCCGCGATACTCGCCGCTGTCGCCGTGACCGCGCTGCTGACGTTCGGCAGGTTCGCACGCTCGACGGACTGGCGCGCGACGGTGACGCCGCTTGCGTCGATCATCGGCTCGGGCTTCCTGATCTGCGGTCCGATCCTGGCAAGGGAGTTCGGCTCGGCGGCGATCCTGGCGATGGCGGCGCTGCTGGCGCTTGCCTATGCGGTCGGCGCAGTTGTCCGCTTCAACATCGTGCATGTCGAGAATATCGCGCCGACGCTGTCGCTGAACGATCCGATGGCTTGGGCAATGCGCGCGGCGCAGGTCATGCTCGCCATCGCCTATGCGGTGTCGGTCGCTTATTATCTGAAGCTGCTCGCCGAATTCACGATGAAGCCGATCGGCGTACCGCCCGAATGGCACGAACTGACCGCCAACACGCTCGTCACGGTCATCATCCTGGCGCTCACGGCGCTCACCTTTTCGGGCGACATTCGCAAGATCGAGCATGCCGCCCACGCCAGCGTCTCGGTCAAGCTGGGCATTATCGCGGGGCTGCTGGCGGGACTCGGCATCTGGTGGGCGACGACGACCGGAACGTCACTCGGCTTGCCGCCCACCCGCCTATCCTGGGCAAGCGCGCCGCTGCTGCTCGGCCTGCTGATCACCGTCCAGGGGTTCGAGACGTCGCGGTACATGGGCGACAGCTACGATCAGGCGACCCGCGTCCGTACGATGCGCCACGCGCAGTGGATCTCGTCGGCGATCTATTTGGCGTTCCTGGCCCTCCTGACTCCATTCCTCCGCGAGGCGCAGCAGGCCGAGGGGGTTGCGGGCATTCTCGACATCATGGAACTGGTCGCGCCCATACTCGGCATCTTCGTGCTGATCGGCGCGGTATCGAGCCAGTTGAGCGCGGCGATCGCGGATTCGATCGGGTCGGGCGGACTGCTGGTCGAGGTATCGCGCCGCAAGCTGAGTATCCGGACGGCGTTCATCACCGCGGCGGCCCTATCGATCGCGGTGGTCTGGCTCACCGATCCATTCTCGGTCATCGCGCTGTCTTCGCGCGCGTTCGCGTTGTTCTACGCGATGCAGGCGGTGCTGGCGTTGTGGGTGTCGATCCGAACCAACAAGGGGGGCCTGCCCGCCCGCTGCGGCTTCGCGGCGGTGGGGCTCGTCTGCCTTGTCGCGGCGCTCGCGGGTGCGCCGGCGGAGGGCTGAGCGGCACGCCCTCCGCCCGTGCCGCTCAGCCGCTTGCCCATCGGCAGCGCGCCTCGCTGGTGTTGCGGTCCACCGCGCGACCCGCAAGCGCACTGCCGGCTGCACCAAGCAGCGTGCCCAGAACCTCCGAGCCGCCGCGCGCCATGATGTTGCCCAGGACACCGCCAGCGACACCGCCGACGATCAGCCCGGTCGTGCCGCCCTTTCGGCGGCATAATACCGGCCGTCCTGACCGCGATACATGCGGTCGTTGGCGCTCAGCCGCCGCTCGCGATAGCGCCGGTCGCCGCGGTAATAGCGCTCGGCGTCTTAGACGCCGCAAGCGGGATCGGGATTGTTGTAGTCGTAGCTGCGATAGCGCGTGTCGACTCCGCAACGGCTGCCGCCATCGCCGACACAGCCGGCCGTCAGGGTCGCCGCGGCCATCAGGCCAAGGGTCATCGCCGTTCATCGTCAGGATGCTGACGTGGTGGGTGAGCCGGTCGAGCAGCGCGCCGGTGAGCCGCTCGCTGCCCAGCACCTGGGTCCAGTCCTCGAACGGCAGGTTGGAGGTGACGATCGTCTCGAGCCGCGCTCGTAGCGCTGCGAGAAGACCTCGAACAGCAGCTCGGCAGCGGTGGGCGACAGCGGCACACAGCCAAGCTCGTCGATGATCAGCAACTTCACCGCGGCAAGGTCGCGCTGCATCTTCAGCAGGCGGCGTTCGTCTCGCGCTTCCAGCAGTTGGCTGACCAGCGCGGCCGCGGTCGTGAACGCTACCGTAAAGCCCTTCTGGCAGGCAGCCGGATCGAGGGGAGCGCGACATGCGTCTTGCCCGTGCCGCTGTTGCCCAGCGTGATGATGTTCTCGCGCCGCAGGATATACTCGCAGCGGGCAAGCTCCAGCACGAGCATCTTGTTGAGGCTTGGGATAGCGGTGAAGTCGAACGTGTCGAAGCTCTTCACGGCCGGGAACCGTGCCGCCCGGATACGTTGCTCGATCGTGCGCCGTTCGCGATCGATCAGCTCGAGCTCGATGAGCCGCAGCAGATAGGGCGGATGGTCCGCGCCTTCGCGCGCACACGCGCGCGCGACCTTGTCATACTCGCGCAGCACGGTGGGCAGCTTCAACTGCTTGAGGTGATGGGCCAGCAACACCTGCAGCGTGCAGCTCATCGTGCCGACCGGCATCGTATCGGGTGCGCCGCTCATGCCGCGAGCATCGCATAATCGGCGGCCGAGGTCGTCTTCACCGCCGTTCGCGGCAGGTGCGGATACACAGGGTCGAGCCGGGCGGGTCGCCGCTAGATGCGCGCCAGCTCGATCAGCTTGACCGCGTCGAACCCGACCGCGCTCCTTCGGGTACACCCGACTTGGCTAACCTAACCCGAGCGGGCCAACAAAGGGCGATTACGTAGCTTACAAACCCATCACTGCGGCGGGTCGCTTGGCTTAGTGCAAGACGTTTCAACGTTCTGAAATCCGGCTGCGTCGGGATCGCGCGACGAGGCGATGCAGAAGCTGACCGATCCTGTTCGCGTGTCGACGACGTAGACGCCGTCGCCTTTCGCGTCTGGTGAAGCTTGATAGCGGCCCGGAACATGCTCGCGATCGTATCGGGTACTCGCGTCTTCGGGCTTGGTCGTATCCGGGTTGCATGCTGCGAGCGCGAGCAGCGGCAGAGCTGTCCATTTCACTGCGGCTTCTCCGGCGCCAGCCTACGCCTCACCAGCTTTTTGACCCGATCGTCAAATCGAGCTTCATCGTCATCCGCCTCTAGAGTCGAGCTCGATCGGGTTGAATCGGAGGGGATTCACACGGTCGTGATTTGGTGATTCGATATGCTGGCCGGGAGGAGGCTGGCATGGATGGGCAAGGCGTATTCGGGCGATCTTCGGGATCGGGTGGTTGCAGCAAT
>NZ_CAXVWL010000038.1:0-2942 GCF_964263785.1 Sphingomonas sp. | reverse complement strand
GAGGCCGGCGATACCGAACCAGTCCGCCTCTCGAAACAGGTGCAGCTTCGCCTTTTCGTGCGGCAACCCGACGAGCAGCAGCGTGACCAGCGCCGCGCAGATCGGCACGTTGAGGAAGAAGGCGTAATGCCAACTGATGGTTTCGGTCAGCCAGCCGCCGACCAGCGGGCCGAGCACCGGGCCAAGAATGGCGGTAACGCCGAATGCGGCAATGCCGATCGGCTGCTGTCGCGGCGGCAGGCGCTGGGCAATGATGGTCTGCGCGGTCGGGATCATCGCCCCGCCGGTGAAGCCCTGGCCGACACGCCCGACGATCATCATTGGAAGAGTGGTGGAGAAGCCGCAAAGCACCGAGAAGGCCGTAAACAGTCCCGCCGCGATCAGCAGAAAGGTGCGTAGGCCGAGCATTCGTTCCAGCCATGCCGCCATCGGGATGATGACGATCTCGGCCACCAGATAGGCGGTCGCGATCCAGGTGCCCTCCGTCCCGCTCGCGCCGATTTCGCCCTGGATCACGGGCAGCGCGGAGTTGACGATGGAGATGTCGAGCGTCGCCATCAGCGCGCCCAGCGTTCCCGCCGCCACCGCCAGCCATGCACCCAAGTCCGCGCGCTCGCTGGTGCCGTGGCGGAACGACCCTTGCTCGTCGTTCGATGCCATGCTGGCCATCTCAGCGATTCCGTCCGCGTCGCATGGCCTGCTCCTGCTGGTCGCGGATGTGGTCGACGTCGTCCTTGGCGGAGATCGTGTCCACCGTGACGTCGACGGACAGGCCCGGGATCAGCAGCCGCCGTGCGGCCGGAGTCGCCTCGATGGACACGCGCACGGGGACGCGCTGCGTGATCTTGGTGAAATTGCCCGTCGCGTTCTGCGGCGGCAGCAGCGAGAACTGTGCGCCCGTTCCCGGCGCCACGCTCTCGACACGCCCCTTCAGCTCGATCCCGTCCAGCGCGTCGACCTTGATAGATACGGGCTGCCCCGGCCGCATCAGCGCCAACTGCGTCTCCTTGAAATTGGCAATAACGTAGAGCCGGTCGAGCGGCACGATCGACATCAGTCGCGTGCCTGCCTGCACATATTGACCAACCGTCACCGTCTTGTCGCCGACCCGACCGGCGGTGGCTGCCTTGAGCAACGTCGCTCCGACATCGACATTGGCCGACGCGAGCTGAGCGCGAGCAACCTGCCCTTGTGCTTCGCCCTGGCGTATCTGGCTTTGCAGTGAGCCTACCCGGCGCTGCTGACCCGCCAACGCAGCTTCCTGCGCACGGACGTCCTGCGTGGACTGCCGCGCGGTCAGTTCCAGCCGGGCGAGCTGCTGGCGGGTTTCTGCTCCGGACGCGGCAAGCGGGCGGTAGCGCGCGACCTCGCCCACGTCATAGGCCGCCTTGGCACGTGCCGCCGCCAGCTGGGCGCGCGCCTGATCGATGGCGGCATATTGTTCCCGGATCTGCGAGCGCACGGCATCGGCTTGCGCTCCGGCGACGGCGATCTGCGCCTCCGCCTGCTCCGCCTGCGCCCGGGCATCGCGCGGATCGATCCGCACCAGCGGCTGGCCGGCGCGAACGTCTTGGTTCTCGGCGACCAGCACCGCGGCGACATAGCCGGCGACGCGGGGCGACACCGTCACCATGTCGGCCCTGACCTGTGCGTCGTTGGTGCTCTGAAGGTACTTGCCATGCGCTTCGTAGCGAAGAATCCAGAGCGCGCCGATGACCAACGCAGCGATGGCGAGCAGCAGCAGGATCAGCTTCGTCCGCCCACTCAGCTTGCGGGTGGATGCGCTGTCCTGGTCTTCAGTGTGAGCATTTCGGATCGGATCGCCCCGACGTGTCTCATGCTCCGGCTGGTCACAACTCATGAACGTGCGATCCGCTTGATTCGGGATTGATCGGTGCAGCGAGGCCGCGCAGCAAACGCATAAGCGGACAAAGCGTCCGGAACAAGCTCTTTTCCGGACGGAATGCCTCGTTATATTTCAACTCGGCGATGGCCGATCGCGGCTTCTCCTGTGCAGGGCGGTGACAAAGCAGGCCACAGGAACGCCGGCGCGATGCTGAGCGTGGCGGAGTAAAATCCGGCCAGGTGGATAGGCTGGGCCCTTTGGGAGCGGCCGGGGATGTTTGTCGTGGAGAGCTACGCCGCGGTTCGACGCTTCGTGTTCGTCGAGGGCAACAGCCGTCGGGAGGCGGCGCGGGTGTTCGGGTTGAGCCGCGAGACGGTGTTGAAGATGTGCCGGTTCTCGCTGCCGCCGGGTTACACGCGAACCAAGCCGGTGGCGAAGCCGAAGCTGGGGCCGCTCTTGCCGTTCGCGGTCGCTTCTGACGCAGACTGCTGTTTCATATTGTCCCGACCAATGTAATGCATTACAGAGGCAGATCTGAGAGGGCGATACGCCACAAAGGAGGGGATTGAACATGCTGCAACATGTGGCTCGTTTGCTTATCACGACTGCCTTCGTGGCACCGCTCTTCCCAGCTCCCGCCGCTGCCCAAACCGCCCCCATTATCGAAGAGACGGGAAGCGCGCCCTCGGCGGGCGAGTTCCGAACCGCCGGGTCCGTGCAGGCCGGGGATCCCGCATCGACGCAGGCGAGCAACGCGCGCCCCCAGGACAGCGCTGCGACGCCCGGCTCCGCCCCGGACCAGGCGAGTGCTCAGCGCGACACAATCGGCGACATCGTTGTGACCGCGCAACGGGTCGAGTCGAGTGCGCAGCGGACACCGATTTCGATCCAGGTCTATTCGGGTGAGACACTTGCCGCCCGTGGCGTCAGCGACCTGCGCCAACTCGCCAACATTGATCCCAGCATCGGCATCAACTCCGCCGGCGGGCAGACCACGATCGCGGTTCGCGGCATCGCGTCCAGCAACGTGACCGAGACAGGCGAGCCCGCGGTCTCCGTCTCGGTCGACGGCGCCTTCAACAATCGCGGCTACTCG
>NZ_CAXVWL010000037.1:0-7689 GCF_964263785.1 Sphingomonas sp. | reverse complement strand
GCCGGCGATCAGGCGATTGGTGCCGCCCATCGCGAACCAAACGCCGCCGTCGCGCTCCAGCTTGTGGATCAGCGCATAGATGGCGCTGGTCGTCATCGGGTTGCCGCCCACCAGCAGCGTGTGGAAACTGAGCGCCTGGCGCAGCTTCTCATTCTCGATATAGCTCGCGACGATCGAATAAACCGATCGCCACGCCTGATAGCGCGCCAGTGCCGGCGCCGCCTTGATCATCGACGCGAAGTCGAGGAACGCGACATGGCCGAGCTTCTCGTAACCCTCGTGGAACACCCCGGCCGAGTAGCGCAGGAACTTCTGATAGCCCTCCCAGTCGCCCGGATGCAGCTTCTCGATCTCGCTGCGCATCTGCGCATCGTCGTTGGTATAGTCGAAATTGGTCCCGTCGGGCCAGTTGAGCCGGTAGAAGGGCAGCACCGGATCGAGCGTCACGTCATCGCTCATGTCGCGCCCGGTCACCGCCCATAATTCCTGTAGGCAGGCCGGATCGGTGATGACCGTCGGCCCCGCGTCGAAGGTGAAGCCGTCGCGTTCCCAATAATAGGCCCGCCCGCCCGGCTTGTCGCGCGCCTCGACGATCGTCGTCTGGACGCCAGCCGATTGCAACCGGATCGCGAGCGCCAGCCCGCCGAACCCCGAGCCGATGACGATTGCCGTTTTCACTTCGCAGCCCCCATCACCACGCCGATCGCGCGAAAGAAGGGCACCGGCGGTTTGCCCGTCAAAACCCGCGCCTTGTCCATCATCGTCGATTGCCCTGCATAGAAGCGCCCGATCAGCCCGGGCGAAAGCCTGTAGAAGCGTTCGAGAACGCGGTATCGCTCGTCGGGCTCGGCGGCGCGAAACAGCATCTGGTCGAGCATCCGGTAGAATCCCCGCGCGCCCCACGCCCGCTTCGCCATCATATAGGTGGCCTCATGCAGCGCCGCTCCGGAAAAATCGCTGCGCGCCGCCAGCATCGCCGCGGTCCGCACCGCATCGGGCAGCGAATAGCCCGTGGTCGGGTGAAACAACCCGCTGCGCATGCCCGCCTTCGCGGTCTTCGCGCCAGTCGATCGCCAGTATGCCTCGAAGTTCCCGTCCATCACCACCGGCAGCACGCCGGACTCCTCGCGCGTCCCCTGGCTCACCGCCCACCCCTGCGCCTCGGCATAATCGTGCACCCGCCCCGCCACCGCGTCGCGGTCGAGATCGGGGGTGTCGCTGTAATAAGTGTCCTCGACGAACACCCGGTCGTGCGCGACGGGGAGTATATAGACGAAGCGATAGCCGTCGATCTGCGGCACCGTCGCGTCCATGATCACCGGCCGCGTCCGCCCGTGGTCCGCGCCCAGCTTCAGCTCGCGCCCGACGAACTTCTGCCATCCGACCTCCAGGCACGACAGGTCCCCCGGCCCCCGCGCGTCGATTATCCCCTTCGCCTCGACCAGGTCGCCGTCCGCGAACACCACGGCAGTCGCGGACACCGCCGACACCTTGCGGCCGAGCATCAGCGCATGGCCGGGCATCTCGCGCCGGACGACTGCGTCGAGCCGCTCGCTGTCGATCGAATAATAGCTCTCGTCGATCGTCCGCGCATGCGCCGGAAACTTGATGTCGTAGCCGGTCCACGCATGGCAGATCAGCGGCTCGACGATCCACCGGTCCGTCCCCGCGATATCGCTGCCGAAGAACGACCAGACGTGATTGCCCCCGATCACCGGCGCCGCGTCGATCAGCCGCACGTCCATGGCCGGGTGCTTGGCTTTCAGCGCCAGCGCGATCAGCCCGCCCGCAAGCCCCGCGCCGACGATCGCGACATCGCAGGATGTGGTGGACGCCATCCGCCGATGCCTAGCGCAAGCCACGGTCGCTGCGAAACGCTTTTGCAATCGCGCGGGGCTTTGGGCACCCTGCGGCGATGCCTGCTCCGACCCTGCGCACCGATCGCCTGACACTGACCCCGCCCACCCCGGCCGATCTCGACGACGAGGCCGCGATGTGGGCGGACCCGGCGGTCTACGCGATGATCGGCGGCCGCGCCTTCACGCGGGAAGAGGTGTGGCACCGGCTGCTGCGCTACATCGGCCATTGGCAGGTCTGCGGCTACGGCACCTGGATCGTGCGTACGCGCGACGGCGCCTTTGCGGGGTCGGTCGGGCTGATGGACTCGCGCCGCGCGACCGAGCCCGGATACGAAGGCACACCGGAGGCCGGCTGGACGCTCGCGCCCCGTGCGCAGGGGCGGGGCTTTGCACTGGAGGCGATGCGCGCGCTGCTCGGCTGGGCGGACGCGCAGGGCCATACCCGCACCGTTTGCATCGTCGATCCCGCCAACGCCGCATCGCTGCGGCTGGCGGACAAGCTGGGCTATCGCCTCATGACGGAGGCTACCTACCGAGACGTGCGGACGCTGCTGTTCGAGCGCGTGGCTCGCTGAGCCTCATCGCTCCTGCGACTGCACCTCGCTCACGCCTGTTTGCGTCGCCAGCACCTTCGCCTCCGCGGTCGCACCCGCATCCCCGGCGTCCACCCCGGTGTCGATCGGCGCATTCGGCGAGGCCCCGCCCGGCGTCCGTCCCGACCCGAGCGCATTCGCCGCCGCGGCGCCGCCCAGCCCGCCGCCGCCCGGAGAGTCGTCGACGTCCGCGTCGTTCAGCACCGCGCCCGGCGTTGCCTCCTCGCGCGCATCCTGGGGGACATCGGTGGCGTTGCTCGGATCGTTGGTGGGCATCGGCATTCTCCTTCGCCTGGCGACAACGATGCGGCCGCAGACACGATCCAAACCCGCGTTGGTGTAATCGTCAGCGAATTGCCCTAAGAAAACGCCGTGCTCCTCGCCGTCCTCCTCTCCGCCCTCGCAATGACCGTTATCGTCGGCGTGCGCTACCTCGTCACCTCGGGTGCGTTCGCGCTCGCCACGCGCGTCCGCCACCCCCGCCTCTACGCCGGGCTCGATGTGCAAATGCGCCGCGAGATCGCTTGGAGCCTCGCCTCCGCCGCGATCTACGGCGCGCCTGCGGGCGTGGTGGCCTGGGGCTGGCAGAACCGCGGCTGGACGCGGATTTACACCGACGCGCACGCGTATCCGCTCTGGTATCTCCCCGTCTCGGTGCTGCTCTATCTCGCCGCGCACGATAGCTGGTTCTACTGGACCCACCGCTGGATGCACCGGCCGGCGCCGTTCCGCCTCGCCCACGCGGTCCACCACGCCAGCCGCCCGCCGACCGCCTGGGCGGCGATGGCGTTCCACCCGGTCGAGGCGCTCACCGGCGCCGTGATAATTCCGCTACTGGTCTTCGCGATTCCGATCCACGCCGCCGCATTGGGCGTGGTGCTTGGCGTGATGACGGTTATGGGGGTAACCAATCACATGGGTTGGGAGGTTTTCCCCCGGTTCATGTGGGCCGGACCATTGGGGGGGTGGCTCATCACCGCGAGCCATCATCAGCGGCATCACGCGCAATATGGATGCAATTATGGCCTCTACTTCCGCTTCTGGGACCGCCTCTGCGGCACCGACCGCGGGGTCGGCGATTTCGCCCGCGATCACGCGCAAGCCGCACAAAAACTGGCGGCGCACCGGACGGGCGGCGGCGATGCTCGCGAGCGCGACGCCGCTGATGGGGGCGATGCCCGTCGCGCGGCTTGAGGTTTCGGTCGACCATCTCCGCTCGGCGGAAGGTTTCGTCCGCGTCTGCCTCACCGCGGACCCGGCGAATTTCCCGGCCTGCGTCGACGATGCGCAGGCGCTGACCCGCTCGGTGCCGGCCGACGTCCACACCATTCGCTTCGACGCGCTCCCGCAAGGGGCCTATGCACTGGCGGTGATCCACGACGCCAACGGCAACGCCAAGCTCGACACGTTCGCCGGCATCCCGCGCGAAGGCTTCGGTTTCTCGCGCAATCCGCCGATCGGTTTCGGCGCGCCTCGCTTTGCGGCGGCACAATTCACGCTGGCGGGTGATGCCGAAAAGCAACAGGTGCGGATGCGTTATATTTTCTGACAGCTCCGTCAGGAGCCAAATGCCGCCGGACACGTTACGCGCGAGTAACAGTCCTGTCGGAGCATCTCACTTTGCGCATATTCCCCTCGATCGCCGCCGCGTGCCTCGCACTGGTTCCCGCCGCCGCCTTGGCGCAGGATACCACGCAAGCAGCACCGCCGACCCCCAATCCCGATATCGGCATGTCGGGCGATCGGGTCACGATCGGCGTCGGCGCGGCGACCGTGCCCGATTATGAGGGCGCGGACAGCAACGACATCATTCCCGCCGCGGTGGCGATCGGCACGCTTGGCGGCTTCGATTTCTTCACCCGCGGCACCCAGCTCTACGTCGACCTTATCAAGGACCCGGCAGGCCCCGGCACCAAGTTCGAACTCGGCCCGATCGCCGGCGTTCGGCTCCAGCGCAACAGCCGCAAGGGGATCGACAATCCCCAGGTCCGCGCGCTCGGCAAGATCGACACCGCGTACGAACTCGGCGCCTCGGCCGGCATCTCGCGCACCGGCGTCATCACCAGCGATTTCGACACGCTGAGCGCACGCGTCGGATACATCCACGACGTGTCGGGCGCACACGGCAGCTACGTGATCAGCCCGCAGGTCAACTACACCACGCCCTTGTCCTATTCCACGCTCGTTTCCCTCGGCGCCTCCGCGGATTACGTCGGCAAGGGCTATGGCCGCACCTATTTCGGCGTTTCTCCGACGGGTACGCTGGCGTCAGGCCTGCGCACCTACGGGGTCGGCGACAGCGGATGGAAGAACTACAGCCTGTCCGCATTTGCGCTGCAAAGCCTCACCGGCGACCTGCGTCATGGCTTGGCGATCGGCGGCGGCGTTCTCTACAGCCAGTATCTCGGCAAGTATAAGCGCAGCCCACTGATCCGCGATGTCGGGGACTCGTCGACCTGGTCGGCCGCGATCGGCCTGGCCTACACCTTCTGACCCGGCGCGCGCTGCGGCGCATACGTGCTGACCCGGCGCGCGCTGCGGCGCATACGTGTACCGCTCGGTGTCGGATGCGCCGCAATTATTTTATTTCGGTGCCGGAACCGCCGCTCGGGCGGTCGGTTGCGGCTTCCATAGGTACACAGCAGGGAAGAGATCGGCCATGTCGCAAACCGAAGAACTCATCGAGGCGCTGGACTCGCGAGTAAGGCGACGGGAGGAGCGCCGCGCCTTCTTCAAGGTGGCTTTGGGTGCCGCAGCGGTCGGCGCGGGCGCCTTCGCTGTCGCGACGCCGGCAGCGGCACAGGCGGTCACCGATAACGACATCCTGAATTTCGCGCTGAACCTCGAATATCTCGAGGCGCAATTCTACTCCTACGCCGCCTTCGGAACCGGCATCGCTGCGAATCTGCAGACCGGCGTGACGACTTCGGGGCCGCAGGGTGCGGTCGTAATCGGCACCACCAACCCGGCGCGGCAGGTGAATTTCTCCGGCGACCCGCTGGTTGGCCAATATGCGCGCGAGATCGCCGCGGACGAGATTGCGCACGTCGCATTCCTCCGCACGGCGTTGGCGGCCGCTGCGGTCGCACAGCCTGCGATCAACATATCGGGCGACGCGAATGGGCCGTTCACCGCGGCCGCCAAGGCTGCGGGGGTCGACCTGACCGCAAGTGGCGGGGTGTTCGATCCCTATGCCAACCCGAACAACTTCCTGCTCGGCTCGTTCATCTTCGAGGACGTGGGCGTCACTGCCTACAAGGGCTCCGCCGCGCTGCTCACCAGCAAGGTGTTCCTTGAGGCGGCCGCAGGCATCCTGGCGGTCGAGGCGTACCATTCGTCGATTGTCCGCACCTCGCTCTATGCGCGCGGCATGGCGACTCCGGCGTTGCAGCTGGTTGAGACGACCGAGAAGATCTCCGCCGCACGCGATCTCCTCGACGGCACGCCTGCCGACGATCCGGTGCGCGGCATCGGCGCGGACGACGATCAGGGCATCGCGCCGGTGACGATCAGCGGCGCGCTGCTTCCCGCGAGCGGCACAGGGTCGAACATCGTTCCGCTCAACAGTAACGGACTGGCGTACAGCCGGACCGCCGCGCAGGTGCTCAACATCGTGTACCTGAACAAGGCGGCGGTGACGATGGGCGGGTTCTTCCCCGCCGGCGTCAACGGCACCATCCGGACGAGCGCGGCGAACTAAGCCGCCGCTTCCAGCCATTCCCGTGGAGGGGACTTTCCATGCGTGACGATCAATCCATTCTCGAAGTGCTCGACGCCGTATCGAAGCGGCGTCACGAACGACGCAGTTTCCTGCAATATGCAGGCGCTGCCACCGTTGCGGCGGGCGGCCTTTCGCTGCTCGCGGCCTGCGGCAATAACAACAACGACGATGTGCCGGTCCAGACGCCGACGCCGACCCCGACCACCGCGGCGATCAACGACGCCGACATCCTGAACTTCGCGCTGCAGCTCGAATATCTGGAGGCGCAATTCTATTCCTATGCCGTCTATGGCGTCGGACTGAATTCGTCGTTGCTCGGGGGTACCGGCACCCCGGGCGCGGTCGCCACGGGTACGGGCGCAGGTCAGCCGCGCGCGGTGAACTTCACCGGGGAGACGCTCATCGGCCAATATGCGCGCGAGATCGCGGCCGACGAGATCGCGCACGTCGCCTTTCTGCGTACCGCCCTTGGCAGCGCCGCGGTCGCGCAGCCCGCGATCAATATCTCGGGCGATGCCACCGGGGCCTTCACCGCGGTCGCGCGGGCGGCTGGCATCGTCGGTGCGAATGAAACCTTCGATCCCTATTCGTCGCCCGATTTCTTCCTGCTCGGCGCCTTCATCTACGAAGACGTCGGCGTGACGGCGTACAAGGGGGCATCGCCGCTGGTCGCCAACAAGACGTATCTGGAGGCTGCGGCGGGCATCCTGGCGGCGGAGGCCTATCATGCAGGCCTCGTCCGCACGATCCTCTATGCGCGCGGGCAGACCACCAGTTCGCTGATCACGATCGCGGGACAGGTCTCCAATCTGCGCGATGCCGCCGACGGCGCACCGGCGGAAGATCTTATCCGCGGCATCGGTCCCGACGACGATCAGGGCATCGATTCGGTGAACGGGCCTAACGGCATCGTCGCCAACCTCGTGCCGACCAACTCGAACGGCCTCGCGTTCAGCCGTACTCCTGGTCAGGTGCTCAACATCGTCTATGGCAACGCGACCACCGCGTCGGTGTCGCAGGGGGCGTTCTTCCCCACGGGCGTCAACGGCACGCTCAAGGCATCCGCCGCCAAGTGATGACCGGTATCTGATTGAGAAAGGGGCCGTGCGGGCAGCCGCGCGGCCCCTTTTTTCGTTGGCGCCGCCGCCCGCGCACGCCTATGCTCGCATCTCCCCGGGGGGCCGTTGACCGACGGCTGAGAGGCAGGCACGAGCCTGCGACCCGCCGAACCTGATCCCGTTAGCGCGGGCGTAGGGAGGGAGCTCGGCTCGCCCGGTCTCCGTTCCGCATTTGGAGACGTGAGATGGCCGACATCGACTCGAAGATCGAACGTGCTTCCGTCGGAAGCCCGCGGCCCGCCAATACCGAGATCGGCGTTACCACCGGCCCGATCCGTGGCTCGAAGAAAATCCACGTCGGCCCGCTCAAGGTCGCGATGCGCGCGGTGCACCTCGATCCCGCGTGCGGGGAGGCCCCGCTCAACGTCTACGACACCAGCGGCCCCTACACCGACCCG
>NZ_CAXVWL010000036.1:0-4259 GCF_964263785.1 Sphingomonas sp. | reverse complement strand
GCAACGGGCGTCGAAGGGATTGAGGATCAGGTCGCCGCGCTCGGGCCGGTAGTAGCGCGCGACATAGCCGCCATCGACATCGTGCACGAAGGCGTGCTGGCCGCGCTGCTCAACCTGGTCGAGCATCGCCCAGATCGCGGTGGTCTTGCCGGTGCCGGTCGCACCCGCGAACAGGAAGTGCCGGGCCTCCTCGGCTTCGGGCACCGGCACGCCGCCGATCGTCACCGGCCGCTCGGCCGGCCCGATCGGGACCATGCGCGCCAGTTGCACGGCATCGACCAGTTCGGCCCCGCGAACGGTGCGGTCGCGCCCCGCCCGCTCGCCCTCCGCCAGCCAAGCCCGCTTGCGCCAGTAATAGAGCGGCACGCCGATCATGATGCCGCACAGGACAGCGAAGAACCCCATGCGCCATAGCAGGCGCTTGAAGCCCCGTGTCGCATGGCTGTCGGGGTCGAGCACGTTGTCGCGCGCCGCGACGCGCATTCTGGCGTCCATGGTTTGCAGGTTGCGCCCGAACGGGTCCAGCAGCTCGCGCCCCTGCACCTTAACGTAGAGCGCCGCACCGCGCCGGGTGAGGTCGGGTGCGGTCTGCCAGCCCGCCCATGCGCCAAACCCGGCGCATATCAGGAACAGGATCGCAGCTACCTGGGCACGCGCGTTGACGCCCGCCCAATGCCGGTTGCGGCTTGCTTGGCCGCGGGAGAGGATTTCCGCCTGGCTCGCCATAACACCCCTGCTCCGGTGATAGTCACACTGAGCTAGGGCGCTGGCAATAGGTTACTCAGAAAGCGGCTAGTACTGCGTTTGAAGCAGGACGCCTGTTAGGCATCTGCCGCTGAATACCTAGCTTTCGATCCATTGCACGCCGGGCTGTAGGACCGAGGTTGCGGCTTGTGTCCGCACGCCGGCCGCAGATGAGTCCTTGCGGGATAGCTGCCTGCCCACGACCATACAGTTCAGCCAAAGTCGTTGTCGTACCTTTGACGAGGTACCCGTTCAGCGTTTTCCAGATCGGCGTGATGTTGATCGTTTCCGATCCGCCCGTAATGCCACCTGTCGTTTCCTCTACCCACGCCCAAATATTATTTGCAAAGTCGTGGTGCCGATCCGCCGGCACGTGGACAGCCCAGTGGACGTGTACGTTATGCGGGTCGCCCGGCTCCATGGTCTCGTAGACGGTTGAACCCCGGACGTTCTCAAACGCGAACACGTAGGTCGGCGTGAATGCCGTCCCGGTGCCGCGACGCGGTCGCGTCGCCCATTTGTTGAAGCGGTCGCGCCGTAGTTTTGAGAATGCCGCGACGGCAAGCCGGGGATCAATCCGTGTCGACGCAAAATTGATCGTCACCATGTGGGTGAGAGGCAGACCGATGCGCTCAGCTTGAGCCTCTGCGTAGTAGCTCGTTTGCGCCGCCTTGGCTCCAATCAACGTCGTCTGGATCATATACCACCCATTGTCCCAACCGGGGGTATAAAGAACTAGATGTAGTAACCCGGCGCAAATGCCTTAGCATGGTTCCCGTTCTGTTCAAAACGCGATTAGCTTTCACGTGCCTTGGCGAGCTGCCGGTCGAATATTCGCTCGGCGTCACGCGTGATGCTCGCCATGTGTTCGTCGCCCTGCCCCGGCCCCGCCAGCGCCGCGGCATAGGCGGCACCGGCTGCGAACAGGGTTCGTTGGGTTAGCCGATCAGTCAGCTCGGCGCGGATGGTGAGCCGATCGATGGCCTCACGCAATGCCTCGATCGCCTCGGTTGAACCGTCCGCAACCGGCACCGGATCGTGCCTCACCGGCTCCGCGCCCCTGCCCCCGACCAGCGAGGCGATACCCAGTTCAAGCGCCCGCACGGTCGCTTGATAGAGCGGCAATCCCACGTCCGCGGCGTAGCTTTTCAACGCCGCGGCCTGGGTGTCTGTCACTCGGGCGGTAAGCATTACGCGGGGCAAGCGGTCCTCCGTACCGTATGCGGACAGACTACGCCGTTTGCTGGTCCTGCCAAGCCCTGTTGACAGCAGTTCGCCTCTATGGCGGAATGTACTTCCTGGTCGATGCGACCACGCATCGACTGCGCTCTAGGGGAGTGCACGCGTGCGTAGGGTGTGGACTAAACTGAGCGAGACATCGTCTCGCCTCTTCTTGCCTTCTGGCTTCTTCCTCGCGGTGCTGTTGTGGCGCTGAGCGGCTTCGCTTCCGGTGCTCTGGTGGCGGCTCCGGTCGCGGCTGTGCTGACCTGGCTGGCGGTGTCGTGGCAGCAGCATGTTGATGTGCGGGTCGAGCGCGATACGGTCGCCGTGCGCGCCGATCGTGCTGCCTTCAACGCGGGGTTCGAGCGCGACTGGTCGGCCGCGACCGGACAAGTGCGCGCTGCTTGCGACCCTGACGCCACGGCCGAACTCACCCGCCTCCGCAAGCGCGCCGCCGAATTGGAAGCCAAGCTCGCCGGGTCCAGCGCCGACTTGGAACGAGAACGGACCGAACTGCGAAACCTCATGGTGGAGGAGAGGAAGTGATGCGGTGCGTGCTCGCCCCTGCCCTGCTCGGGCTGGCGCTGTCGGGGTGCAACTCGGGCGGCGCGTCGGTGTTCGGCTCCGGATCGGAAAGCGCCGGGTCCAGCTCGGGGCTGTCCGATTTGTGGGAGAAGGTCAAAAGCTTAGGGGTCGAAACGGGCAAGACCTACGAAATGCCGGCGGTCGGCATCATGGCGGACGCGTTCCTGACCGACACGAACGCCCGCCGCGTGAACCTCGACGCGGTGCCGCAATTGGTGATGCAGCGGCAGGGAAACGACATTCCCCGCTTCGATCGGGCGATCGACGGATTGATCGAGCCGACGCGCAAGGAAGTGGCGACGGTTCCGCCCGCGGAACTCGCCAAGGTCACGCCGCTCGATGCCGCGCACATGATCTACGCCGGCCCGATCGTCGTCGCTATGCAACCGCGCAAGGGCTGGGAGGTGAACGCCATGCGGCCTATGGCCCTGCCGCCAGAGATGGATACGCCGTTCTTCCGCCGGAACCGGCCGCGCTCCAACTATGACGAACAGCTCCACGTCCGATACATGGAGATGCTGGCGATCTCGGCCATTTACACCAACACCGTGTTCGGGCTGATCGACAAGGAGCTGGGCACGTCCCGCCTCGCCGATCCCGATGCCGCCCGCCGGCAGGTGCTGGTTGCGTTCCAGTCGATCTCCGCCGACACGCTTAAGGCGGCGCTGACCGATGCCACCGGCCAAGTCGTCGGCGGCGACTTCACCACCGATCTGACCGGATCGGGCAATATCCATTTCACGCACACACCGGCCGGCGATTTCGTTGCCGATCCGCGCGGGCTGACCTGGACCAAGGCAGGCGGCATCTGGTTCGGCGACGGCCGGATCAACGGGCAGGCTGTGAACCTACGGCTCGCTTCCACTGCGTCCCTGTCGCAGCGCCAAGCACAATCGGGGACACAAGGCACCAACGCCGATGCCAAGGTTGAAGGCTCGGGCAACATAGGACCTGGACGATGAACTGGCTCAACCCCTGGGTGTCTCGCACGGGCGCTGTGTCGCGGGTCGAGGTGACGCGCCCCGCCCTGCCGGGCGGACCCTTCATCACCCGCTTCCGACTGGACGGGTACGCCGTCCACTATCTCGGTAAGCCCGTACTGCTGTGCGACGGTGATCGCGCGGTTGTCGTGGGCTGGCGGTACAAGGGCGAGCTGCGCGCCTGTTTCCTGGCGGTGCCCGATTGGGGCTGGTTCTTCCGGTCGCACTCGGCTGTGTTCGCGTTTGCCTTCGGCGCGCTGTTGTTGGTCCTCGCCGCGCTGATGCTCGCCAAGGTTGCGGTCCTGCCCGGCCTCGTCCTGACCGGAGTCGCCGCTATGCCGATCTTTCACGCGGTCGCATGGCTCGATGGCGAGAGTCTGATGCGGCGGGTCATGCTCGCGGAGCTGGGTCGATCGTCTTAGCGTGTATCCGTATTCCTATCAGCGGTGAGTTTTGGGGTTGGTCCTTATCGCTCAACCGCACTCTCCTTTGCGATTGAGGGATACGGGTCATGCTTGGCTCCCATCGGAAAGCTTGTGGCGCTTGCGCCTCTTGGCCCTGTGACCGCGAAGCTGTGCGGATTGGCCATTTGGGATCAGCGCCAGAGGCCCTCGAACCGGCGTCCGGCCGTGCGAGTGTAGCGGACGGTGTGCTTTGGGTCGCGATGCCCGAGATAGTCCTGGATCAGCCGAAGGTCGTAGGCGCGGTTGGCGAGCGCGAACCCGCACG
>NZ_CAXVWL010000035.1:0-3618 GCF_964263785.1 Sphingomonas sp. | reverse complement strand
CACGCATCCATCCGGCGCCTTGTAGCCGACCGACATGACCTTGAGAATATGCGCGGGTTTCGCGTGTGGTGCCTAGCGGCCGGCGGGCGCCGCAGGGACGCGCTGAACAGGACCACCGCGGGCCGATGTCTAGCATTGGTGATGGCTGAGATCGGCAAAGGGGAGAAACCTTCGTCGCCGGTCAGGCGACGGATGCGAGCCGCGAGGGCGGCAATGATAGGGTCGCATCGCCGCCTTGTCGGAGATGTGGGGCGGATGGGCGGAGGGGTGATCCAGCAGGCGCTGGTGGAAAAAGAAAGGAATTCTCGATGTTGTCCCTGCTCGCTATCGCGATCGGCTACGCCGCCTGCCGTTGGTTCCCGCGTCTTCTTGCAGAAGCGATCGGCACCGTGATCGGCGTCGCGTTCGCACTGTCCAGCCGTCGGGCGCATCAGGCGCTCGTCGCCCGCGCGAGCGCTCGCGGTTGCGCTGCCGCTTGGGGCCGGCGGCCGACCCGGCGTGAGCGCCGTTTGCTGCGCACCAGCCTCAAGGCGAGCCTGCGCAGCACGGAGTTCACCAGCCTGTTTCCGGGTATTGCGACTCGGGCCCACCGGATTGCGGACTCGATCAATTGAGCGCCGTTAGCCTTGGTCATCGTCCCAGTCGTCTGGCTGGAGCGCGATCATGCCCTGTGCCCAGCTGTTCGGATCGACGCTGATCCACCGTCCGCTGCTATGGAGATATTCCAGCCAGCCTACCCAGGTCCTAGCCTTTGAGCTGGGGCGGGTGAGCTCCAGCATGATGAGCGCCGACTGACCTTCGCGGGTAAGCCCATAGGTGCTGCTCGCGATCACCGTGATGACCGGCGATGCCACTGCGGTCGCGGCGTGGCACATTATGTCGAAATTCCCGGCGTCGATCCGGTCGGATGAGTGGGAGCCGCTGGTGACCGGTTTCGTGGCGCAGGAACTCGCCGACGGCGGCGCCGCAGTCGCATGGGCAATCCACGCCCTCCAGGGCATTGACGAGTGGATTGTCAAACCACACGCCCCTCTGATCGTGACCGCACGCGGGCAGCGCTGCCCCGCGTGGATCGGGTCTCGGCAGGCCCAACGGCGGCTGGAACTCGCGTTGCGGCGGCGCTGTGCGGCGGATCGTCTGATGGGCGCTAATCAGTCGAACGTCGCGGCTGCGTAAGCAAGGCGATCGTCAATCTCGGCGCGCGACACCTTGGCTCCCACGTCGGCGGCAATTTGGGGCCAGTCGGCCAATGAGCCCCGCACCTCGTCGATTATCTCCACAATCGCCCGGTCGGACAGACCATGTCGCCGGCCCAGCGTCGTAACCTGGTCTCGGGTCGGTGCCCGGCCTTCGCCTTCGACGGCGAGGTAATGCTCGCCGCCGGGGCCGTTCGAGAAGGTCAAGTCGTAAGCGGGAGCGAGACGCCATTCGCCGTCAGCGCGCATCAAAAAGCTGTGCTGCCGCGTGTGATCGTCGCGATTGTGCGCCAGGATGTTGAACACCATCCGGCGAAAGGCCTGCTCGACGTCGGCGGCGTGGCGGGTGATCGCCATGGTCGCGCGCATGAGGCCGTCGTAATCGATGCTCGGCAGGTCGGGCAGGGCTTCCAGCGCGCCCGCCAGCGATACCATGTGCACGCGACGGCCGGGTGACGGGCGGTCGAACCGGCGCGTCGCGAAGTAGCCGGCGCCGTCTCTCGCCGGCAGCAGCCGCGACGGCGCCATGTCGATCCCCGCGGCACGCGCCATTCGGGCATAGGCTTCCTCAACGGGACCGATGTCGACGGGGTCCGCCGTGGCGCGAAACTTGACGATCCACTCGTCATGGCCGCCGGCAACGGCGTTCTGGCCGAGCGTGCCGTCGACGGCGATGCCGATGCTCACCTTGGGTCGGGCGCCGCCGGACGCGCCGCCGAGCCTAGCCAGCGTGTCGATCAGGTCGGTGTCTTCGCCCAGCAGCAGAAGCTGCGATTGCTCGGCCAGCGCGTCGAGATCGATCGTGCCGACATCCTCCGCCGGTGTGGTCGCGGGCCGATAGACCAACGCGCCGCGGCCGCCGTTGCCAACAAGCGCGAGCCGATCGACGGCTGTCAGCGTCTCCAGCCGGACGCCCAGCTTCTCCAGCCTCCGCTTCATCAGCAACCGGCCCCAGGCGTCGGGCAGACTGTCGGCAAGGAAGCCGTGCAGTCCGTCAAAGTCCCGGCCACGCGCCGCCTGGAGGCCGGGTTCCGGTGGGTAGAGCAGCGGGTCGATCCTCCGCCGCCCCTCGATAATGGCGGCTGACCATTCCAGCTGAGCCAAGCCGCCGGCCATCGCTAGCCGTCCGATGGGGATCGCAGGCTGGCTCTCCTCCATCATCAGACCAAGCTCTAGTGGCGTGCCAGGTGCGAGCTTCACGAAGAAACCTTCGATGATGGCGCGCGCAGGCGACGCTTGGGCGCTGCGGCCTGCGCCGCCCGCTGCTGTTGTAGCAGAGCATCCATCGACGTGGCGGCAGGTTCGGGGAACAGCGCGGCGAGGTCGCGCTCGCAACGCAGCGCGATTGCCGCACGAGCTAGGTCTTCGATTGATGCCTTGCCTTCGCTCTCCAGCCGGCGCCAAGTGCGATAGGCGACGCCGGCCCGGGCGGCGGCGTCAGCCTGTGTGAAGCTCATCGCAAGCCGCCGGGCCTTGATACGCTGACCCAGCATAACCGCAAACTCGACCGGCGTTTCTAACATGGTCCGTCTATGGACGATAATGTGTCGAACGGCAATAAAATCGTCCATATGAGGACGCTAGACCATCCGTGCCTGTCCTCGGCATAGCCGCGCCGGTTCATTCGAAGCGGCAGATTCTCAAGCCAAGTTGCCTCACCCGCCAAGGCTCGGTCCACCAAGGGCGATATGTCGGACCATACCTCTGACCAGACATTCTCGAACTTCTCGCCGACTGCGCTCGGGTGCTTGTCACCAAGAATCTCGGCATACGCATCATTGTAAAGCAAGGAGAGATCGTCGCCCCATGCGACGAACATCGGGAAGCGTGAGTTCAGCATCAGCGAAACGGTCGCGCACAGTGATGCTGGCCAATCGTCAGGATTGCCGAGCGGCGATCCCGCCCAGTCTCGTGCAGCCAGCACGGTCGTCATCTTACTTACGCCGGTGAAAGGATCCGGTAGCGTACGCCGCTCAGACATTTGCCAATGATCCTGTTCGGCGACCGTGCGAAGGTCAGATCGCTGTATCTAGCAACAGCTAGGCGCATTCCCCGTGGAAACCAACGCGCCTTTGTTCGTTCACAGTCCGGCGGCACGCTACGTCAATCGGCTGCCGATCGCTCCGAGACCACGTGCCATCGAGCCATACCGCTCTGCTTCGCCCAAAACTCGATCTCAGTGGGTAGACCGTGGCGTCAAAACCGGATGGTTTGGCACCGGCAGCGCGCCCCAGCTCCTCCGCGGATTTCAAAATGCCAGAACCGCCTACCATAAGACCATTTGTCCAAGTGCTTACGTGATCGAGAGCCGCTTTCCCGCCGCCTCAGCAGCCAATCGCGCCTGTTGATCCATCCAGGTCCGTCCTTGGCGCATGGAGGCAACGCGCTCCGGCCCTGCTTCGGCTGGCGTTCCGTTCTTGAA
>NZ_CAXVWL010000034.1:0-2885 GCF_964263785.1 Sphingomonas sp. | reverse complement strand
GGTGGCGCAGGACAGCCTGCTCAACGCCGAAACGCAGCTGCTCCAGGCCCGCGAGCAGCTGGCCGGCAGCGACGCCCAGTTGCGGGTGATGACGGCGGCCCTGTTCAAGGCGCTGGGCGGCGGATGGAGCGAAGGCGGGGCAGGAGACGTTACGCGTTGATCGGCCGCCTGGCCGGCAACACGGCAAAGGCGACGTTCCGACTCTGATCGAACGAGCGCCGAAACGCGACAGAAAAGGTGCGCTCCTGATTAAGCCGGGAGCGCGTCGGCTTGGTTCGGTAAATGATCCTCACCCTTGCCCGTTCAGCCTAAACGCCAAACATCAAGGGAAGGTATTCTCAGCCAGCGGGACGGATGAAGTCGCCGTAGATGAGCGCGAGCAGATGACGAAGCATGTGCCTTCTCCCTTGTTTCGCATCCCAAGGATGCAGGAGAGAAATATCATGAACGCGGGATTAAGCAATTACCTTAATGGACCGGCGCGCGCGGATGCGACGAACGGAAGTTAAGCCCTTTTTTAAAGGCTCCGGCTTAGGGCCGCAGGCGTGAACGATCCGTCTGATCAGGCTTGCCATCGCCCAGCCGTTGCTGCCGCGCTCCCCGCGGCGGCGGGAGCTGGCACCGGCATGGGCATGATTGTGGTTCAGGTGACCAACGCGGCCGTGTTGCGCCGTCGGTGTGGGCGTGCTTGGGCCGAGCGGCTGGGTGATCGACTGGCGCCCATGCTGGCCGCGATGGTTAGGCCCGAGCGCGTGGTCGTGGCCGGACAGGATCGGGTTGAGCTTGATCTTGTGCACGGTGGGGAAGTCGGCGTCGACGAGGCACTCCGGGCGATCACGACTGCGTTCGCGCGGCCGGTGACGATCGGCGGCGCGGCAGTCGCGGTCGAGCTGGCAATTGGTGTGGCGTTGACGACCGCTTCCGGCACCAACGAGACGTGTCTGATCGAGGAAGCCGAGGAAGCGTGCGCTCAAGCCCGCCACAGCGGCGCGCCGATCATCCGCCGCGTGGGCGTGCCACGGGCGGCATCGGCCCCCGACGATTTGTCGGCTGACCTTGGTCGAGGCATCGACAACGACGAGCTGCTGCTGCTTTACCAGCCAAAGGTGCATCTGCGACGCCGCACCGTCGCGAGCCTGGAGGCACTCGTCCGCTGGCGCCATCCGGTGCGAGGCATGATCCTGCCCGCGGATTTCATTCCGCTGGCCGAAGAGAGCGGTGAAATTGCTGCGCTTACCTTGTGGGTGTTGCGCCGTGCCACCGCGGACGGGCGAATGCTGGCGGCGATGGGCTACGGCTTGCCTATCTACGTCAACGTATCCGGAGTGTTGCTGACCGACGAAGCATTTATCAGGGAGGCATCCGCACTGGTCACCGAGGCGAACGTTTCGATTGGCTTCGAGATCACCGAGACGTCGGTGATCCGCGATCCAGCTGCGGCGATCGGCAACCTCAACCGCTTCGCCGCCATAGGTATTCCGATCGCCATCGACGATTACGGCGCGGGGCTGTCGTCGCTCGCCTATCTAAAGCAGCTGCCGGCGTGCGAGCTGAAGATCGACAAGCTGTTCGTCACCCAACTGACCAGCTCGCATCGCGATCCGCTGATCGTCCGTTCAACCATCGATCTCGCCCACGCGCTGGAGATGGAGGTGGTGGCGGAAGGGATCGAATCAGCCACCGCACTGGCGCTGCTGACCGTCATGGGATGCGACCTGGGGCAGGGCTATTTCATCAGCCACCCGCTCGACTTGGGCAGATTGGCCGCCTTCCTCGGTCGGCACCGCGACGGCTGGACGCAGGACGAGTTGCCCAGCCCGCTCGCCCGGCTACGTGCCGCCACGCGGCAGGGTTGATGGTCCGCGCGTCATACCGCCAACTGCTCGCCGTGGCGGTGCCGCTGTTGATGCTGGTGACGCCGGTTGCAGCGGCGGAGCGCAACGCAGCGCAGTTCGACCGGCTGGCCGAACAGGCCAGCGCGCTGCTGGTGGCCGATCCCAGTGCTGCTCTTGTCAAGGCGCAGGAAGCACGGGAAGCGGGACGGGCGCTGGCCGACGGGCGCGCACGAGGCGTTGCCGAGGTCACGGTGCAGCGGCTGGTCGGCGAAGCCTATGTCCAGATGGAGCGCACGGACGAGGCCGCGCCGCTGATCGCCAGTGCATTGCTGCGCGCGCATCGGCTCGCGCCGGGATCCAAGCTAGAAGCTGACATCTTGCTGGCGCAGGCCGCGGTACATGAGCGGCGCGGGAACACCGGTGCGGCGCTGGGCGAATATCAGCGCGCGCACCTACTTTACCAGCGCGCCGCCTACCGCAAGGGGCAGGTGATCGCGCTGTTGTGCATCGCTTCGCTTTACGGCGATGCAACCGACTGGGCGTCGGCGCTCAAATACCTCGATCAGGCGCTGGCGGTTCATCCCGACGAACCGCTGCTGCTGCTTTCCAGCTATAACAACCGCGCGTCCATTCTTCAGGAACTTGCCCGGTTTGCCGAAGCAGAGGCGGGCTATCGCAAGGCGCTCGCGTTGGCGCGGGCGATGCACAGTCCGCTGCTTGAGGCGCGAATCATGGGTAATATCGCGCGGGCACTGTTGAAGCGCGGCGACGTGGGCGCGGCCGCCTCGACCGTGACGCGGGCACTTGCGCTCACCCGCGCAGGCGATGCCGCTGCTGGACGGCCGCCGCTCGTCGCCATCGCTGCTCAGGTCGCGCTGCAACGCGGTGATCTTCCTCACGCCGCGCGCTTGATCCGCGAGCGGTTTGCCGGCGTCGACCTCGCCACCACCGCCATTCCGTTTCGGGAAGCGCACCAGACTGCCTATGACACCTATCGCGCGCTGGGCGACGCACCGCACGCGCTGGAGCACCTCGTCGCGTTGAAGCGGC
>NZ_CAXVWL010000033.1:0-4673 GCF_964263785.1 Sphingomonas sp. | reverse complement strand
CGACGAAACACGCTGTTCCAATCGCCGAACACCTCCGGAAGATCGCGCCACGGCGATCCCGTCCGCACGATCCACAATACCCCCTCGACAAACATGCGGTTGTTGACACCAGTCGAGCCTTTTTGATCCGGACGTCCGATCACAAGGGGAGCCATCCGCTCCCACGCGCTATCGGTCAACACAAGCCGATCCATGACACCCAAGACCGCCTCCTAAAAAGCAGACTCGAATCACGTTTCACACCAAATGAGAATCCTTAGAGTCCACACCGCCTAGCGTGTGTCAGGCTGTTGCTGACACACGCCAGTTCTAAAATGTGATTCTGTCCAACGGCTGCAATGGAGCTTCGCTCCCATTGCAGCCTGACAGACTCCAGGCGCCACCCCTCACCCCATCTGCAACCCCCATAACCGGACGCCGATGTCCGGAAAGGAAGAGTCATGTCTGCATCGACCTACGCCACGATCAATCCGTTCACCGAACAACTGGTCAAGACCTACACCCCGCACACGCCCGAACAAGTCGAGCGGATGCTTGCGGCCGCCGACGGCGCCTATCGCTCCGACTGGTCACGGGGACCGATCGAACCCCGGCTCGCGGTGCTGGCGCGCCTGTCGGAATTGCTGATCGACCATGCCGATGAACTGGCCGAAGCGATGGCGACGGAGATGGGCAAGCTCGTCGCCCAGGGTCATGACGAGGTGAAATTGTGCGCGGGCATCGCAAAATATTATGCCGAGCGCGGCAGGGAGCTGCTGCAACCCGTCCCCTATAAGAGCGATGCGGGCGACGCCTGGGTCCAGCATCAGCCGATCGGCGTGCTGGTCGCGATCGAGCCGTGGAATTTCCCATTCTATCAGCTCATCCGCGTCGTCGCGCCGGCGATGGCGGTCGGCAATCCGGTCATGCTCAAGCACGCCGAAAACGTGCCGCATTGCGCCGAACTGTTCGAAAAGCTGGTCCGCGAGGCGGGAGCGCCCGAGGGCGTCTATGCCAACCTGTTCGTCTCGAACGACCAGATCTCCGACCTCATCGGCGACGACCGCGTCCAGGGCGTCGCGTTGACCGGATCGGAGCGGGCGGGCAGCGCGGTCGCCGCTCGCGCCTCGTCGCAGCTCAAGAAGGCGACGCTGGAACTCGGCGGCAGCGATGCGTTCATCGTGCTCGACGATGCCGACATCGCCACGGCCGCGAAGGTCGGTGCGATGGCGCGGCTGGCCAATGCGGGGCAGGTCTGCACCGCGGCCAAACGCTTCATCCTCCACGCCGCGATCGCGGACCGCTTCACCGAAGCCTTTTCCGCGGCGATGCAGGGCGTGACGCTGGGCGACCCGCTGGACGCGGCAACCACGCTCGGGCCGTTGTGCACCAAGGAGGCGCTCGATCGACTCGACAAGCAGGTCAACGACGCCGTGACCAATGGCGCGGGCGTCCTGTTCGGCGGCAGGCGGGCCGATCGTCAGGGCTATTTCTACGAGCCGACGATCCTCACCGGCCTCAAACCGGAAAACCCGGCCTATTACGAGGAATTCTTCGGCCCGGTTGCGCAGGTCTATGTCGCGCAGTCCGACGACGAGATCGTCACACTGGCCAATGATTCCCGCTTCGGGCTGGGCGGTTCGATCTTCGCGGGCGACATCGAGCGCGCCAAGGCGCTGGCGTCGCGGATCGAGACGGGCATGGTCTATATCAACACCGCGACCGGCACGATGCCCGAACTGCCGTTCGGCGGCGTAAAGCGCTCCGGTTTCGGACGCGAACTCGGCGATCTCGGCATCATGGAATTCGTCAACAAGAAGCTGGTCGTCGTCGCCGGTTGATCCGCGCCGGGCGCCGCCCGTGCGGCGGTGCCCGGCCACCCGCATGCGATCCGTGACGGTCGTATCCGATCCTCGTCCGAAAGCAGCATCATGTCCGAACCAATTTCATCCGAGCTGACGTGTGACGTCGCGATCATCGGCGCCGGTACTGCCGGCCTCGCCGCCGAGCGCGCGGCGCGCAAGGCCGGCGCGACGACGCTGCTGATCGACGATCGTTTCGCGGGCACCACTTGTGCGACCGCCGGCTGCATGCCGTCCAAACTGCTGATTGCCGCCGCTCACGCCGCCCATGGCGTGCGACGCGCCGGCACTTTCGGCATCGAGGCCGCCGCCCCGGTGATCGACGGCGCCGCGGTGATGGCACGCGTGCGCCGCGAACGCGACGCCTTCGTCGCCGGGACGATCGACACCATCGAGGCGATTCCCTCGGGCATTCGCGTGCGCGCCCGCGCCCGGTTCGCCGACTCCACCACGCTGATGCTCGACGACGGGCGACGCGTCTCCGCGCGCACGATCGTCATCGCCACCGGTTCACGCCCGCACATTCCCGATACCTTCGCCGGGCTGGGCGATCACATCCTCACCAACGAGAGCATCTTCGAACTCCCGGACTTGCCCGGCAGCGTCGCCGTGATCGGCACCGGGCCCCTGGGGCTCGAACTGGCGCAGGCGCTCGCGCGGCTCGGCGTCGTGACCGCGTTGTTCGATCGGGGCGATACCCTGGCGGGTCTGACGGACGCGGCGGTCGAGGCGGCGTTGCAGGCGATCCTGATCCGCGAGCTGCCAATCCACTCGAACGTATCGCTGACCGCCGCCATGCAGGACGACAAGGTGTCGCTGTCCTGGACCGGCGCATCGCAAGGGTCGGCGCTGTTCGACTATGTGCTCGTCGCGGCGGGAAGGCCGCCCGAACTCGCCGGTCTGGATCTCGCCGCGATCGGTCTGACGCTCGACGATCACGGCACGCCGGTGTTCGACCGGGCGACGCTGCGCTGCGGCGACAGCTCAATCTTCATCGCCGGCGATGCCGATTCCGACCGGCCGGTCCTCCACGAGGCCTCTGCCGAAGGCGCGATCGCCGGTCGCAACGCCGCTACCTTTCCCAAGGTCGAGCGGGCGGATCGCAGCGTCGCCTTCGCGGTCACCTTCACCGACCCGCCCGTCGCATCGGTCGGTGCACCCGCCGACAAGGACAGCGTGATCGGCTGCGCCGCCTATGACGACCAGGGGCGTGCGAAGATCGAGGCGCGCAACGCGGGGCTGGTGCGCCTCTATGCCGACCCCGCCGACGGTCGCCTGACCGGCGCGACGCTGCTCGGCCCCGGCATGGATCATATCGGCCATTTAATCGCCTGGGCGATCGAACGCCGCGAGACCGCGACCAGGCTGCTCGAACTGCCCTTCTACCATCCGACCTTCGAGGAGGGGCTGAAGTCCGCTCTGCGCGAGATCTGCGCCACGGTGCGATTACCGCTCCCGCGTGACCGGGACGAGGGATCGACCCCCGGCGGCTGAACCCCCAGCGTCCAGAAGCCATCCCGGAATCCATCATTGACAGGCGTTGCCCGCATGATCGTCGTCCATCACCTCGCCTATTCGCGCTCGATCCGCGTCCTCTGGCTGCTGGAGCAGCTCGGCGTTCCTTATGAATTGGTGTCCTACCCGCGGACCGAGGCGTTCCGCGCCCCGCCGGAGCTCGCGAAGGTCCATCCGCTCGGCAAGTCGCCGGTGATCGTAGACGGCGATCTGGTGCTCGCCGAATCCTCGGCGATCCTACGTCAGATCCATGACCGCCACGGCAAAGGCGCGCTAACCCCGCCGCGCGACACCGACGACCATGCGCGCCACGACGAATGGCTGGACTATGCCGAAAGCGGTGCGGCGGCACCGATCATCACGCTGCTGAAAGCGAGGAAGAATGTCGAGGATCAGGTTGCGATATCCGAGGCTGCGAGCGCGGTCGACCGCCCCTTGTCGTATATCGCGCAGGGCCTTGGAGACGGGCCATGGTTGATGGGGTCGCAGCTGACGCTGGCCGACATGCAGATGAGCTACCTGCTGGCGCTTGCGGAGGCGACAGGTGCGCTCGAGGCACATCCGCGGCTGGCCAGGTATCTCGGCCGTATTCGCGCGCATCCCGCGATGGTCAGGGCCGTGGAGGCCGGTGGTCCGATCTGGCTGTGATCGGATCCGGCGTGACGTACACCGCCACTCGGTCCTTCGCCTGGTGTCACGAAGTTCCGGCGCCGTGCCATAACAGGTGTGTCGCGGCACCGGGGCCGCGACGCTGCAGCTGGCTAGACTACATGTCGGCACCCTGAAGCTTCGCCGACCCGGCCTCCGGGGGAGTCGGGCCGAACCCGAGGGTCCGGCCCGAAGCGCCATCACTCGTCGTCGTCGTGCCGACCGCCGCGCAGGCCGGAGAAGACCGAGGTGAGGTCGAGGTCTTCCTCGTCCTCGTGGCGGCCCTTGGACGAGGACCCGAACACCTCTTCCTCGGTGGCGGCGCGGGGGCGCGCCGTCGTGGTCTCGGCCGGCGCCAGCGTCTGGCCGCGGTCGTCGGCGACGGCCGGACGGTCCTTGGCGGCGCGGTTCACCTCGAAGTCGAGGTCGATCTGGGTGCACAGGCCGAGCGTCACCGGATCCATCGGGGTCAGGGTGCTGGAGTTCCAATGCGTGCGGTCGCGGATCGCCTGCAGCGTCGTCTTGGTGGTGCCGACGAGGCGCATGATCTGGGCGTCCTTGAGCTCAGGATGGTTGCGCACCAGCCACAGGATGGCGTTGGGCCGGTCCTGCCGCCGCGACAGCGGGGTGTAGCGGGCGCCGCGCGTCTTCTTGGGCGGGGGAAGCCGC
>NZ_CAXVWL010000032.1:0-3578 GCF_964263785.1 Sphingomonas sp. | reverse complement strand
CACGCCTATGACGCGCTCGAACTTGCGCAGATCCTGCTGCTGGCGTCGCCGGATCGAGCCGTACCCGCCGATTGCAACGATGCGCTCGCCGACCTTGTGAACTTTACCGCGCGGCTGCCGACCCAAAGTATCCGCACCGAGGAGCAGCTCGCACTCCAGCAATTCTCGACGCCCGCACCGATCGCCTGGCTGCTCGGACAGGCAGCCGCGCTCGCGCCCGACGATACGCTGCTCGAGCCTTCCGCGGGCACCGGCATGCTGGCTTGGCCAGCCGCCCGCGCCGGCGCGCGGCTGCTCCTCAACGAGATCGATCCCGTGCGACGGTTGTGCCTGGCCGAAGCGTTCCCTCAGGCCCTTGTGACGGGCCACGACGGCGAGCTGATCGACGACCTGTTTCACCCCGATCTCCGCCCGTCGGTAATCATCATGAACCCGCCCTTCGCGCGCTCCGAAGGTCGCGGCGAGGATCGCCACGCAGCCGATCGTCACCTGCTCGCCGCCGCGCGGCGCCTTGGCGCCGGCGGCAGAATCGTAGCGCTGATGCCGACCGGATCCAGCCGCGAGGTGCTCGGCGCATCCTGGACCTGCCGGCTCGACCTTACCCTGGCACGTGGTCTCTATGCCAAGCACGGCACGGGCATCGCGGTTCGCATGCTGGTCTGGGACAAGATTGTCGTAGGTGATGCGCCTATCGTCGCCGAGGTAAGTGAGCTCGACGCGGTGCTGCCGCTGGTCGACCGGCTGCCGCCCCGCGCCAATCACGCGACACGGCCATCACCGCCACCCGCCGCCGCTCGTCCGGCTCGTGCCTCGTTGTTCCGCGGCACTGCGCACCTGCGCGCGGCCCCTGTGCCGCGCGCCGAGCAGGCCGACCGCGTCGCTCGACCGGTGCGGGTGATCCCTCTCGACGAGCCAAGCCCCACCGGCGACCCGGTCGGCATATACCTGCCGTGGCGCCCCAGCCGGCTTAGACTGCCCGATGCGCAGGCGCACCCGACGCCGCTGGTCGAGTCGCTAGCGATGGGATCGATCGCCGCACCGCGTCCGGCCTACGCACCACTGCTCGCGGCGACGATCGTAACGAACGGCGAGATCTCGGACGCACAGCTTGAAACCTTGATCTATGCGGGTGCTGCCTTCGAACGCGATCTGCCCGGCCGGTTTCAGCCTGCGCAGGAAGGCGCAACGCTGGAGATCACGGACGATGGCGCCGCCTATGCGGCGGGCTTTTTCCTTGGCGACGGCACGGGCGCCGGCAAGGGTCGCCAAGTCGCCGGGATCATCCTCGATCAATGGCAGCGCGGACGACGCCGCCACATCTGGCTGAGCAAGAACGAGGCCCTTCTCGAAGACGCCCGGCGCGACTGGAGCGCGCTCGGCGGCATGGCGCTCGACGTGCAGCCACTATCCCAGTGGAAGCTCGGCACGTCCGTTACCCTGGACGCCGGCATCCTCTTCGTGACCTACCCGACGCTCCGATCGGGCCGTGAGGATGCCACGCGCCTCCAACAGATCCTTGCCTGGGCTGGGGCGGGTTTCGATGGCGTGATCGCGTTCGACGAAGCGCACGCGCTGGCGAACGCGGCCGGCGGCGAAGGCTCCCGCGGGCGAGTAAAAGGCTCCGAACAGGGGGTCGCGGGGCTCCGCCTGCAGAACCACCTGCCACGCGCGCGCATTCTCTACGTCTCGGCAACCGGTGCCTCCGATGTCGCGAACCTCAGCTACGCGACCCGGCTCGGTCTCTGGGGCCCTGGCACGGCGTTCGCCGACCGCGAGGCGTTCATCGCCGCGGTCCGCAAGGGCGGGATCGCGGCGATGGAGCTGGTCGCGCGCGACCTAAAGGCGCTCGGCCTCTACACTGCCCGCGCGCTGTCGTTCGCAGGCGTCGAATATGATTTGCTCGAGCACAAGCTTAGCCCCGAGCAGATCCAAACCTACGATGCCTATGCCGAGGCCTGGGCGATCATCCATCGCAACCTGACCGCCGCGCTCGAGCAGACGCGCGTAATCGACAGCGTCTCCGGTGCAACGCTGAACGCCAACGCCAAGGCGGCTGCGCTGTCGCGGTTCGAAAGCGTGAAGCAGCGCTTCTTCGCGCAGCTGCTCTTGTCCGCCAAATTGCCGAGCCTGTTGCCTGCAATCGAGGCCGACCTTGCGCGCGGCGACGCCGTCGTCGTGCAGCTGGTCTCGACCGGCGAGGCCATGCTCGCGCGGCGGCTGGCCGAGCTCGACCCGTCCGAGCGGGAAGCACTCGAGATCGACCTCAGCCCACGCGAATATGTGATCGACTATCTTCTCGGCGCCTTCCCGACCCGCCAGATGCGCCTTTTTACCGATGCGGAGGGGAACACCCGCTCGGAACCCATGGTCGATGCCGACGGCCACCCGGTGCATAGCCAGGCCGCGATCGCCGCTCGCGAAGCACTCGTCGAGCAGCTCTGCGCGCTGCCGCCGATCGCGACGGCGCTCGATGCGATCCTCGAACGCTTCGGTGTTCGCCACGTCGCCGAGGTGACCGGCCGAACCCGCCGGCTCGTCTTGGACACGAATGGTGCCCAACGCCTGGAGCGCCGAACGCCCAAATCGAACCTGGCTGAGTCGCAGGCGTTCATGGACGGCACGAAGAAGCTGCTCGTCTTCAGCGATGCCGGGGGCACGGGCCGCAGCTACCATGCCTGCCTCAAGGCCAAGAACCAGGCCAGGCGGATCCATTACCTGCTCGAGCCCGGCTGGCGCGCCGACGCCGCGATCCAGGGTCTCGGCCGAACGCACCGCTCGGCGCAGGCCTCGGCACCGCTGTTCCGCCCGGTCACGACCGACGTTCGCGGGGAGCGGCGGTTCATCTCGACCATCGCCCGCCGTCTCGACACGCTTGGCGCGCTGACGCGCGGGCAGCGCCAGACCGGCGGCCAGAACCTCTTCGATCCCGCCGACAATCTCGAGAGCGACCATGCCAAGGATGCACTGACCGCCTGGTATCGCCTGCTCTACCTCGGCAAGCTCCAGTCGACGACCCTGGGGGACTTCGAGGATCGCTCGGGCCTGCACCTGCAGGCCGAAGGCGGCGGCCTGCGCGAAGACCTGCCGCCCATTCAGCGATGGTTGAACCGGCTGCTCGCCTTTCCGATCGCGCTCCAGAATGCCATCTTCGACGAATATCTCGGGTTGATCGAGGCGCGGGTCGAGGCGGCACGACGCGCCGGGACTCTCGATCTGGGTGTCGAAACGCTGGCCGTCGAACGTCTGACCGTCGAGCGGGATCGAGTGATCCGGAGCGATGCCGCGAGCGGCGCCACGACCCATTTGCTCACGCTCGCGCTCGCGCGACGACCGCGGCCCATGCCGGTCGAGGATGCCCTGCGCTTCGCTGCGCGGCGGGACGCGTGCTTCCTGATCAACGAGCGATCGGGACGCGGCGCGTTGCGCCTGGATGGTCGGAGCCTGCTCAACGAGGATGGTATCGCTTGCCCGCGCTACGAGATCCTGCGGCCGCTTCGCCGCCAGCGTATCGACCGCGACGCGTTCGCCGATACCCGTTGGAAGGTCACCACGGCCGCCGCATTCACCACCGCCTGGGG
>NZ_CAXVWL010000031.1:0-22459 GCF_964263785.1 Sphingomonas sp. | reverse complement strand
CAGGACCATCTCGGACGGGGTGAAATCGTCACCCGGCGTCGCCAGGTCCGCACCGAGGTCGAACAGGTCGTTCTGGACTCGCGTCAGCGCCTCGGCGAGGCTCCCGTCCACCGCGACGATCGCGACGCCCAGCACGCTGGTCGCCTCGTCCACATCGCCGATCGCCTGCAACCGCGCGTCATCCTTGGCGACCCGCGATCCGTCAACCAGGCCCGTGGTGCCGTCGTCGCCGGTCCGGGTGTAGATTTTTGTGAGCTTGACCAAACTCAGGTCCGCCCCGCCGCGAACAGGATCACGACAACGATCAGGACCGCCAGCGCCTGAAAGAAGATGCGCTGCTGCATCATCCGGTTTGACTTGAGCGACGCGGCACTCGGCCCGTCGCCGCTGCGGACCTGCGCATGGCTCTCTTGCAGGAATGAGATGACCCCGCGCACCAACGCCGCCACCGTGGCGATCATGGCGGCGATGAGCAGGATGACGAGGAAGGTGTTCATGGCTGTAATCTAAGCGTTCACGCCCGAAAATCCAGTGGCGCGCAGCCGCTCCGCCAGCGCGAGTCCATCAGCCCCGGCCTCTCGCATCGCAGCCAGCGCCGGGGCCCCGTGACGCTTGGCCAGCCGCTCGCCATCGGCTCCGGTCAGGAGCGTATGGTGGTGGTAGGCCGGCGTCGGCAGCCCGAGCAGCGCCTGCAGCAGGCGGTGGACGTGGGTCGCGGAAAACAGGTCGACGCCGCGCACCACATCCGTCACCCCTTGCGCCGCATCGTCGACCGTCACCGCGAGATGGTAGCTCGCCGGTGCATCCTTGCGCGCCAGCACCACATCACCCTGCGCCAGCGCCTCGCATCGGACGGTGCCGGCCGTCTCATCCCACCAGGCGAGCGGCCCCGTAATCGGCACCGCACGCGCCATGTCGATCCGCCAGGCGTGCGGCGCGTGCATCGCGCAATCCTTGCCGCGGCACGTCCCCGGATAGACCGGCTCCGGCCCGTGCGGCGCCAGGCTCGCCGCCGCGATGTCCGCCCGCGTGCAGACACAGGGGTAGAGCACGCCCGTCTCCTTCAGCCGCTCCAGTGCCGCGGCGTACAGCCCGAGCCGATCCGACTGAAAGGTCAGATCGTCCCAGTCCAGCCCTAGCCATGCCAGATCCTCCCGGATCGTCGCGACATGCTCCGGCCGGCTCCGCGTCCCGTCGATATCCTCGATCCGCAGCAGGAACCGCCCGCCCCGCGCGCGCGCGAAATCGTGGGCCCGGATCGCCGACGCCGCATGCCCCATGTGCAGTCTGCCGGTCGGCGACGGGGCGAACCGCGTCACCACGGGGGTTGACCCAGAGTCTGCGCTCATGCTGTCATGGCCCCGTCACGTGCCCGCGCCAACACGCGGATGCGACCCGCAAGAGGGAGGGCCAGTGTTTCATCCCGACCTGATCCGCCATCCGGACGGCTGTCCCGCGCTCGTCCTCAACGCCGATTATACCCCGCTCAGCTATTACCCGCTCTCCGTCTGGCCGTGGCAGACCGCGGTCAAGGCGGTATTTCTCGATCGCGTGGACATCGTCGCGCACTACGAGCGGGAGGTGAGGAGCGCCACCACCGCGCTGAAACTGCCGTCGGTGATCGCGCTCAAGCAGTTCGTGAAGCCATCGCAATTCCCCGCCTTCACCCGCTTCAACCTGTTCCTGCGCGATCGCTTCGCCTGCCAATATTGCAGCAGCCCCAAGGACCTGACCTTCGACCATGTGATCCCCCGCGCGCAAGGGGGCCGCACGACCTGGGAGAATGTCGTCACCGCGTGCGCGCCGTGCAACCTCAAGAAGGGCGGGCGCACGCCCAGGCAGGCGCACATGCCGCTTCATCTCGAACCGATCCGCCCGACCAGCTGGCACCTCCAGGAGCACGGCCGCAGCTTTCCGCCGCACTATCTCCACGACACGTGGCGCGACTGGCTCTACTGGGACATCGAGCTGGAGGCATAAGGGAAGCGGAGACGTGATGCGGGTTGCGATCGTGATGGCGGCGGCGGTGTTCGCGCCAGTGCTTCTGGGAGCCTGCTCCGACAAGGCGGAGGAACGCGCGCGGGCGGATGCGCACGCCGCGGGCTTCGTGCCGCCGTCGCTGATCACCCGGGTCGACTTCGGCGGCGCGCAACAGCGCCGCTTCGCCAACCTCGACCGCGACGGCAACGGCATCCTCAGCGGCGCCGAGATGCCGCGCACCCGGTCGCAGCTGATGCGGCTCGATCGCAACGGCGACGACAAGATCACGTCGAGCGAATTCGCCGAAGGCACGATCGCACGTTTCGACGCGATGGACCTGAACCACGACGGCACGCTGACTTCGGACGAACGCGTCGACGCGCGACGCGAGTAGCGCCTTCGACCGCACGCAAAACGCGCGATTGACCCCGGGCGTGCCGCAATGCAGCATCGCCTGCATGGCTACCCCTCCCCTCGCCCTGCCTCCCGTCGCGAACAACGCCGACGTCCGCTTCCTCGGCACGCTTCTCGGCGACGTCATCCGAGCTTATGGCGGCGAGCGATTGTTCGAGGCGACCGAGGCGATCCGCAAGGCCTCGGTCGAGCGGCATCGCGACGGCGGGGGCGACGGCGGGGGCCACGGTGCAGGCGACGACGCCGGAACGGTCGACCTCGGCCTCGATCGCCTCCGGCTCGACGAGACGCTCGATTTCGTCCGCGGCTTCATGCTGTTCTCGATGCTCGCCAATCTTGCCGAGGACCGCCAGGGCGTCGCAGTCGAGGAGGGTGCCGACCTCGCATCCGCGCTCGCGACCCTGGAACGCCAGGGCGTCGGCCGCGACGCGGTGCTGCACCTGCTCGACCATGCGCTGATCGCCCCCGTGCTGACCGCGCACCCCACCGAGGTGCGCCGCAAGAGCATGATCGACCACCGCAACCGCATCGCGCAGCTGCTGGCGATCAAGGACACCGGCGCCACCACCACCCCGGACGGCGATACGGTGGACGAGGCCATCCTGCGCCAGATCGCGCTGCTGTGGCAGACCCGCGTGCTGCGTCGCGAACGCCTCTACGTCACCGACGAGGTCGAGACCGCGCTCAGCTACCTGCGCGACGTGTTCCTGCCCGCGCTCCCCGCGCTCTACCAACGCTGGGACCGCGTGCTGGGTGCGCGCGTGCCTAGCTTCCTGCGTCCCGGCAGCTGGATCGGCGGCGACCGCGACGGCAACCCTTACGTCACCGCCGATTCGCTGAAAGTCGCGCTCGCCAAGGCGTCCGAAGCGGTACTCGGCCATTACCTCGACCAGGTCCACGCGCTCGGCGCCGAACTGTCGATCTCCGCCGAGCATGCCAGCGTCGACGACGCGGTCGCCACGCTGGCCGAAGCCAGCGGCGATTCGGCCGCGAGCCGTAGCGACGAACCGTACCGCCGTGCGCTATCGGGCATCTACGCCCGTCTCGCGGCCACCCATCTGACACTGACCGGCAAGCCCGCGCCGCGCCCCGGTGCGCTGAGCGGCGAACCGTACGGCGACCCGAAGTCCTTCCGCCGCGATCTCGTGGCGGTCGCGCATGCGCTGGAAATCGGCGGCAACGGACCGCTTGCAGGCAGCGGCGCCCTCGGGCGGCTGATCCGTTCGGTCGAGACCTTCGGCTTCCATCTCGCCACCCTCGACCTTCGCCAGAATAGCGCAGTCCACGAACGCGTCGTTGCCGAGTTGCTCGCGGTCGCCGGGGTCGAAGCCGATTACGCCGCGCTCGACGAGGACGCCCGCGTCGTGCTGCTGCGCCGAGAGCTCGCCAACGCACGCCCGCTCGCCAGCCGCTTCAACACCTATTCCGAAGAAACCGCCTCCGAACTCGCGATCGTCCAGGCCGCGGCGGATGCGCATGCCGCTTACGGCCCGCAGGCGA
Source organism: Sphingomonas sp. (assembly GCF_964263785.1). GTDB lineage: Bacteria > Pseudomonadota > Alphaproteobacteria > Sphingomonadales > Sphingomonadaceae > Sphingomonas. The sequence continues at coordinate 18,565 of NZ_CAXVWL010000031.1, read as the reverse complement.
TTGTCAATTACATCGTCTCGATGGGCAAGTCGGTCAGCGACCTGCTCGAAATCCACCTGCTGCTCAAGGAAGCCGGTCTCTACCGTCCCGGCGATCCGGCGACGTGCGCGATCATGGCGGTGCCGCTGTTCGAGACGATCGAGGACCTCGAAGCCGGCCCCGCGATCATGGCTGCGTATTTCGCGCTCCCGGAGATCGCCGCCATCACCAAGGCACGCGGCCATCAGGAAGTGATGATCGGCTATTCCGACAGCAACAAGGACGGCGGCTACCTGACCAGCACCTGGAGCCTGTCCAAGGCGTCAACCGCGTTCAAGCCGGTGTTCGCGGCGGCGGGGACGGCCATGCAGCTGTTCCACGGTCGCGGCGGCGCGGTCGGGCGCGGCGGCGGTTCGGCGTTTCCGGCGATCCGCGCGCAGCCCGCAGGCACCGTCCAGGGCCGCATCCGCATCACCGAACAGGGCGAGGTGATCGCGGGCAAATACGGCACCCGGGAGTCGGCGATCGCCAATCTGGAAGCGATGACGTCGGCGACGCTGCTCGCCACGCTGGAACCCGAACGCCTCTCCCCGGCCGAGACTATTCGCTTTTCGGCCGCGATGGACGAGATCTCGGGCACCGCGTTCAAGGCGTACCGCGACCTGGTATATGGGACGGAAGGCTTCCGCACCTTCTTCCGCCAGATGACTCCGATCGCCGAGATCGCCGGGCTCAACATCGGCAGCCGCCCGGCCAGCCGCACCAAATCCGACCGGATCGAGGACCTGCGCGCCATCCCCTGGGTATTCAGCTGGGCGCAGGCGCGCGTCATGCTGCCCGGCTGGTACGGCGTCGGCCACGCCCTCCAAGCCTTCGAGGATCACGGACTGCTACGAGAAATGTCGATCGGTTGGCCGCTGTTCGCCGCCACCCTCGCCAACATGGAGATGGTCCTCGCCAAGTCCGACATGGGCATTGCCGCGCGCTACGCCGCGCTGGTCGAGGACGATGCGGTGCGCGGCATCTTCACGACCATCCGCGAAGGCTGGCACCGCACCCACGACACCCTGCTGGCCGCCACCGGCCAGTCGCGGCTGCTCGAGCGGCACCCCGCGCTCGACGCATCGATCCGCCTGCGCCTGCCCTATATCGAGCCGCTCAACCTCCTCCAGATCGAGCTGATGAAGCGTCACCGCGCGGGCGAGGGCGATCCACGCATCGGTGAAGGCATCCTGCTGTCGATCAACGCGATCGCTACCGCGCTCAGAAATTCGGGCTGACCGCGCGCTGGCACTTGGCGCCGCTTGCCCCTAACCGCCCCCCAATGACCGATCCCCAGCCCCAGCCCGGCGTGCCCCATCCCGGCGTGCACCGCCGCGAGTTCGTCGCCTTCATCGCCGCGATCATGGCGGTGAACGCGCTTGGCGTCGACCTCATGCTTCCCGCGCTGCCCGCGATCGGTCGCGATCTGGGTGTTGCGGATGCCAATGCGCGGCAGTGGATCGTCACCGCCTATCTCTTCGGCTTCGGCCTGGGCCAGCTAGTCTACGGGCCGCTCGCCGACCGTTACGGGCGCAAGCCGATCCTGGTCCTGACATTGGCCGGCTTCCTCGCCGCAAGCGTCTTTGCCGCGGGCGCGCAGACCTTTCCCGCGCTGATCGGCGCGCGCGTGCTCCAGGGGCTGATGTCGGCCTCCACGCGCGTGCTGGCGGTGGCGATCGTGCGCGACAGCTACTCGGGGCGTCGTATGGCGCGCATCTCGTCGGTCGCGCAGATGATCTTCTTCCTGGTGCCGATCCTGGCACCCAGCATGGGGCAGGCGCTGCTGGCACTGGGGCCGTGGCGGTTCATCTTCTACGCGCTTGCCGCCTTTGCCGCGGTCGTGCTCGCCTGGTCGCTGCTGCGCATGCCCGAAACGCTGCCGCGCGAGCGCCGCGTGCCGATCTCGTTCGCATCGCTCGGCTATGCCTACCGGCTGACCCTCACCAACCGCTATTCGATCGGCTATGCGCTCGCCGCCTCGCTCACCTTCGGCGGCATCATCGCCTTTGTCTCCTCGGCGCCGCAGGTGTTCACCGACACCTTTCACGTCGGCAGCCGATTCACCTTGCTCTTCGCCGTCTGCGCCGCCGCAATGGGCGCAGCATCGTTCGCGAACAGCCGGCTGGTGGAACGGCTCGGCACGCGGCTGATCTCGCAAGCCGGGCTTTTCGCCCTCATCCTGCTCTCGCTCGCGCATCTGGCGGTCGCGCGCGCAGGGCTGGAGACGCTACCGAGCTACATGGTGTTCCAGGCGCTCAGCATGACGTGCATCGGCCTGTGCGGGTCCAATTTCGGCGCAATGGCGATGGAGCCGGTCGGCCACATCGCGGGCACCGCGTCCTCGGTGCAGGGCTTCATTTCCAGCCTGGGCGCGGTTGCGGTCGGCTCGGCGATCGGGCAGTCGTTCGACGGCACCACCTATCCGCTGGCGATCGGCTATCTCGGCATCGGGCTGGCCACCCTCGTCATCGTGTACGTGGTCGAGGATGGGCGCTTGTTCCAGCCGCGGATGGCACCGGTCGCGGAGCCGGCGCGATGACCGGCCGCCGCGTGGCGGGGCTCGATTTCGGAACGACCAACAGCGTCGCGGCGCTGGCGGGCGCGGACGGACAGCCGCGACTCCTCGATCTGGCGGGCTCGGACGCGGACAAGGCCGATGCGGTGTTCCGCTCGGCCTTGTGCTTCTGGCACGGCGGCGCAGCCGACAGCGGCCTCTCGGTCGAGGCGGGGCCATCCGCGATCCGCGAATATCTCGAATTCCCCTCCGACAGCCGCTTCCTGCAATCGTTCAAGTCGGTCGCCGCCAGCGCCTCGTTCGATACCGCCTCGGTTTTCCACAAACGGTTCCGGTTCGAGGAACTGGGCGCGATCTTCCTCGAACGCATGGCCGCGCACGCGGGCGGCGAACTCGACCGGCTCGACCGCGTGGTCGTCGGCCGACCGGTCGAATATGCCGGCGCCAGGCCCGACGCCGCGCTCGCACGCCGCCGCTGCGACGCGATGTTCGCCGGGTTCGCGGAGGAGGTCGGCTACGTCTACGAGCCCCTCGCCGCCGCGTTCAGCTATGCGTCGCGACTGACCGAGCCCGCGACGCTGCTGGTCGCCGACTTCGGCGGCGGCACCAGCGATTTCTCGGTGGTGCGCGTGGCGGCGCCGGGGGCCGCGCGACGCTGCGAGCCGCTGGGTCATGCGGGCATCGGCCTGGCGGGCGACCGGTTCGATTACCGGATCGTCGACCGCCTCGTCCTGCCGCGACTCGGCAAGGGCGGCAATTACCGCTCTTTCGACAAGGTGCTCGAAATCCCCCGCAGCTATTTCGCCGATTTCGCCGACTGGTCGCGGCTCGCGCTGATGCGCAATCGCCGTACGCTTGACGAACTCGCGCGGCTGAAGCGCAGCGCGCTCGATCCTGAGGCGATCGCGCGGATGATCGCGGTGATCGAGGAGGAGCTGGCCTTTCCGCTGTACGACGCGGTCGGGCAGTTGAAGCGCGCGCTGTCGCAGGACGAACGCGCGACGTTCCGCTTCGCAGGCGCTGGGTTCGAAATCGAGGCGGCGGTGACCCGCGCCGAGTTCGAGGGCTGGATTGCCGTAGACGTCGCTGCCATCGCGGCCACGATCGACACCGCGCTGGCCGATGCGGGCGTACAGCAAGGGGACATCGACCGCGTCTTCCTGACCGGCGGCACCTCGCTGGTGCCCGCGGTCCGGGCGCTGTTCACCGCCCGCTTCGGAGAGGCGAAGATCGCGTCGGGCGGCGAGCTGACCTCGATCGCGCATGGACTGGCACTGATCGCGCAGGAGGACGACCTGTCGGCCTGGACCGCCTGAGCCGCGGCTGGCCCTCAGGCCACCGTCACGAAAGTGTCGCACGCAAGGCCGATGGATGGAGCATGGCCACCACCTTCCACGCCGCCGCGGACTCGGCTCCGCGGCGCGGCCCGCGGCTCGATGCGCAGCTTCACCCGGCCGGGCGCTGGCTGTTCGCGGGCGTGCTGGCGGGCGGGCTGCTCTATGCGGGGTTCAGCATTCTCGCCGATACCAGCCAGGTCGGCGAACGCCTGGCGACCGGCGCCTTCCTCTTCCTGGGGCTGGCGCTCGTGATCGCGCTGGGGTTCGAATTCGTCAACGGCTTCCACGATACCGCCAACGCGGTCGCGACGGTGATCTACACCCATGCGATGCCCGCGCCGCTTGCGGTGCTGTGGTCGGGCGTCTTCAATTTCCTCGGCGTGCTCGTCTCGTCGGGAGCGGTCGCCTATTCGATCGTCACGCTGCTGCCCGTCGACCTGGTCCTCCATGTCGGCAGCGCCGCGGGCTATGCGATGATCTTCGCGCTGCTGCTCGCCGCGGTCGGGTGGAACCTGGCGACATGGATCGTCGGCCTGCCCAATTCATCGAGCCATGCGCTGATCGGGTCGATCCTCGGCGTCGGCCTGGCCAACCAGCTGCTGTCGAGCGACCCAGCGGGCACCGCCGGGGTCGACTGGAGCCAGGCCGAAAAGGTGCTGGTGACCCTGCTGGTCAGTCCGCTCGTCGGCTTCGCGGGCGCCTTCGTGCTATTGCTCGTCATGAAGCGGATGCTGCCGCGGCCCGAGCTCTACCGCGAGCCCGCCGCGAACCAGCCGCCGCCGCGCGGCATCCGTGCGCTGCTGATCTTCACGTGCACCGCGGTCAGCTTCGCGCACGGCGGCAACGATGGGCAGAAGGGCATGGGGCTGATCATGCTGATCCTGATCGGCTGCGCGCCGACCGCCTATGCGCTCAACCGCACCGTGCCCGAGAGCGCGACCCCGGCGTTCGTCCAGGCCTCTGCGGCCGCGCAAGGCGCCTTCGCGCGACAGTCGCGCGGCCTGTCCGCCACGCCCGCGCAGGCGCGCGAAACGCTGACCGACGCGTTGCGTGCGCGCCGCGTGGCGGCGGCGCAGACCTTTGCCGCACTGGCGGCGCTGTCGGACGACGTGTCCGGCCGGATCGCGGGCTACGGCTCGCTCGGCAAGGTTCCCGCCGCTGCGACTCCCAATCTGCGCAACGACATGTACCTCGTCCTCGACGCCTCCGCGCTGGTCCAGAAGGACGGGGCGACGCGCACCCGCATGACCGCCGCCGAGCTCGACGCGGTCAAGGCCTATGCGGGGCGGTTGGAGGAAGGCACCCGCTACATTCCCGGATGGGTCAAGGTCGCAGTGGCGCTTGCGCTGGGGCTCGGCACGATGGTCGGGTGGAAGCGGATCGTCGTCACCGTGGGCGAGCGGATCGGCAAGACCCACCTGACCTACGGCATGGGCGCATCGGCCGAGCTGGTCGCCGCCGCGACGATCCTGCTCGCCGAGCGCTTCGGCATGCCGGTGTCGACCACGCACATCCTGTCGTCGGGCGTAGCGGGCGCCTCGGTGGCGAACGGCGCCGGGCTGCAGCTGCGCACGGTGCGCAACATGGCGCTCGCCTGGGTGCTGACGCTGCCCGCCGCGATGCTGCTGGCGGGGCTGCTCTACTGGCTGATGCTTGGGGTCGTACGCACGCTGGGGCTCTGAGGGTTCCATTCGCCCATCGCCAGCGCGACCGCCTCGGCGACCTTGATGCCGTCGACCCCGGCCGACAGGATGCCCCCCGCATAGCCCGCGCCCTCTCCCGCCGGGAACAGCCCGGCGGTGTTGAGGCTCTGGAAATCCTGGCCCCGCGCGATCCGCACCGGCGACGAGGTCCGCGTCTCCACCCCGGTCAGCACCGCGTCGGGGTGATCGTATCCCGGCACCAGCCGCCCGAAGACCGGCAGCGCCTCGCGCAAGGCCGCGACGACGAAATCGGGCAGGCACGCCGCCAGATCGGTCGGGGTGACTCCCGGCCGGTACGAAGGAACGACGCTGCCGAGCGTACGCGACGGGCGCCCCGCCAGGAAATCGCCGAGCGTCTGCGCGGGTGCCGCATAGCTCGACCCGCCCGCGACGAACGCGCGCGACTCCCAATGGCGTTGCAGGTCGATTCCGGCCAGCGGATGGCCGGGATAGTCGCGCGCCGGATCGATGCCGACGACCAGCCCCGAATTGGCGTTGCGCTCGTTGCGCGAATATTGGCTCATGCCGTTGGTGGCGACCCGACCGGCTTCCGAGGTCGCGGCGACGACGGTGCCGCCCGGACACATGCAGAAGCTGTAGGCGGTGCGGCCACCCGCGCAGTGATGCGACAGGCTGTACGATGCGGCGCCCAGGTCCGGGTGCCCCGCGCACGGACCGAATCGTGCCTGGTCGATCCACGATTGCGGATGTTCGATCCGCACCCCGATCGAGAACGGCTTGGCCTCCACCTGCACGCCCGCTTCGTGCAGCATCGCAAAGGTATCGCGCGCGCTGTGCCCGACCGCGAGGACGACGTGATCGGCGTCGATCTGCTCGCCGGTATGCAGCCGCACGCCGCGCACCCGCCGCCCGCCAGCGGCATCGGTCGCGATGTCGAGGCCCTCGACGCGGTGCTCGAAGCGGTATTCGCCGCCCAGCGCCTCGATCGTCCGCCGCATCTGCTCGACCATCGTCACCAGGCGGAAGGTGCCGATATGCGGATGCGCATCGGTCAGGATCTCGGGCGGTGCACCGGCGCGCACGAACTCGCTCAGCACCTTGCGCCCGAGATGGCGGGGGTCCTGGATCTGGCTCCACAGCTTGCCGTCCGAGAACGTGCCTGCACCGCCCTCGCCGAACTGCACGTTGGATTCGGGGTTCAGCTCGCCGCGCCGCCACAGCGCCCAGGTGTCACGGGTGCGTTCGCGCACCACCTTGCCGCGGTCCAGGATGATCGGGCGCAGGCCCATCTGCGCCAGGATCAGCCCCGCGAACAGCCCGCATGGCCCAGCACCGACCACCACCGGTCGCGCGCCTGCGTGATCGATCGCCGCCGGGGCGACGAAGCGATAGCGCGTGTCCGGGGTCCGCCCGACATGGCGATCCTTGCGGAAGCGGTTCAGGATCGCCGCTTCGTCGCGCAACGTGACGTCGACCGAATAGACGAGCCGGATGTCCGCCTTGTCCCGCGCATCGTGCGCCCGCCTCGCAATGGCGAAGCGAATCAGCTCGCGCGGCCCGATCCGCAGCCGTTTGCAGACCGCGGATTGCAACGATTCTTGGGCATGGTGCAGCGGCAAGGCAAGGTCGGTGATGCGCAGCATGTCAGCGGTGCCTTTAGCGGGACCGCGCCGGATTGGCCATTTCGGCGTGTCGGGTCTTGCGAGCGACGTCTGCCCGCCGCATCGTGGCGCCATGCGGACAACCAGTGACGACGATATCGTGCGGCTGTATCATCTCGATACCGACAGCGGATCGGCGACAACCTTGCTGTACGGACCTTTGCGCGACGCACTGGCGGCCGCCGCGACATACCCGGCCGAGATGCAGGCGGATCTGTTCCTGCAAACCAGCAACGACGTGGTCTCCTATGTCGACCTGTCGACGGACTGAGCCGATGCCGCGTCGCACTGCCGCCTGGCCGGGCCGCTGACTCTGCGCATCGACATTCGGCAGGACCGGCCGGTGATGCTCCTGGCGGTCGCCAACGTCGGCGGGGTAATCGCCTATGTTCCCCTGCTCACCGTGCTGCTGCCGTCGAGAATGGCCGAACTGGCGGGCGCCGATCGCGTGGCGTGGCTCGCCGCTGCCACGCTGGCCGGCGCGATCGCCGCGAGCATCGCCAATGTCACGGTCGGCTGGGCCAGCGATGCCACGGGCACGCGGCGCGGGTGGGCTGCCACAGGGCTGGGTTTGACGCTCGCCAGCTACGCGCTCATCCACGCAGCCGCATCTCCTGCAGCGATGGTCGTTGCGGTCGCCACCTATCAATGCGCGCTCAACATGCTGCTCGCACCGCTCGCCGCCTGGGCTGCGGAGGCGGTGCCGGACGGGCGCAAAGGCCTGCTCGGCGGATTGCTCGCCAGCGGCCCCCCGGTCGGCGCGCTCGCCGGCGTCGTCGCGACGGCGCCGGCCTTCTCCGCCGGCTGGATGCGGCTGGGCGTGGTCTGCGCGATGATGGTGGCCGCGGTCGCACCCGTCCTGATCCTGCGCATACCCCCCATCGTCCGAACGCGCGAAATGAAGCAAGACGAAGTGCGCGTGAAGGCCGCTCGAACCGATTTCGCGCTGCTATGGACTGCTCGGCTGATCGTCCAGATCGCCGGCGGCACGGTGTTCGGCGTGCTGCTTTATTATTTCGAGGCCGTCTCCGCGCCGCTGTCGGAGGCCGGGGTTGCGCGACTCTCGGCCGCCGCCGCGGTGCTCGCACTCCCGGTCGCGTTACGGCTGGGCATGCTGTCCGACCGGAGCGGCCGGCGCAAACCCTTCCTGGTCGCAGCATCGCTGGCAGCGGCCGTCGGTCTGGCAATCATGGCATCGGCGACCGGCTTCGATGCCCGCGCGACCGGGTTCGTCTTCTTCGCCGCGGGCAGTGCGGTGTTCGTAGCGCTCCACGCTACGTATGCGATGGAGCTGCTGCCCTCATCCCGCCACCGCGGACGCGATTTGGGCATCCTGAACCTGGCGAACACGCTGCCGTCCGTCGTCGCGCCGCTGCTGACGCTGTGGCTGGTGCCGAACTACGGCTTTGCGGCCATGTTCAGGCTGCTCGCCGTGGCCCTGGTGATCGCCGGCGGGTGCATCCTGCTCGTGCAGCGCGATGGACGACGTGCCGCGGACCGAACGTTGCCGCCGGATGGCCCGGCGCCACTCAGCGGTCAGCCTTCGTAATCGCCGCCCAGGTTCTGGTTGCGCGGCGGCGCCGCCGCGGTCAGACGCAACGCCTCGGCCGATGCCGACAGCGAGCCCACCGCATCCACCTCGTCCTCGTCGTCGATCTGGACCTTTTGCAGGCTGCTGATCGCGGTCTCTTCGAGATGCTTGGGGCGCACCGTCTGGTCGGCGATCTCGCGCAGCGCCACGACCGGGTTCTTGTCGCGGTCACGATCGATCGTCAGGTCCGCGCCGCCCGATATCTGCCGCGCCCGCTGTGCCGCGAACAGCACCAGATCGAACCGGTTGGGAATCTTGTCGACGCAATCCTCGACGGTGACGCGTGCCATGCCGTGTCCTTCGTTGTCTAACGATGGGGAAAGGCGGGCGCCTAGCCGCGAAGGGCCATCGAGTCAAGGAAGGGGGCCAAGTCCAGCTTGCGGAGGGGGTTGCCGCCCGCGCCCGCGTCGGCCATCGCTGCGGGGGATGCCGGACCTACAGGACGCCCCCGCTCAGCCGACCTTCGAGGTCGACGGCAATCGCCTCACTCTGCTCGACACCGGCCCGCGCCGTCTCGACGCGCTGCTGAAGCTGATTGACGGTGCACGGGAGTCTTTGCGCATCCTTTATTACATCTACGCCGACGACGAGACCGGCCGCCGGGTCAACGCCGCGCTCACCGCCGCTGCTGCGCGCGGCGTCCGGGTCGCGCTGATCGTCGACGGCTTCGGGAGCCCGGTCGACAATTCGTTCTTCGCGCCGCTCGAAGCCGCGGGCGGATCGGTGTGCCGCTTTTCCGCGCGTTTCGGCCGCCGCTACCTGCTGCGCAATCACCAGAAGCTTGCGCTCGCCGACGAGCAGCGGATCATCATCGGCGGCTTCAACGTCGAGGACGATTATTTCGGCACGCTCGCCGAATACGCGTGGCGCGACCTGGGCCTTCTCGTCGAAGGTTCCGCCGCCGCGCGGATGGCACCGTATTTCGATACGCTGCAAGAAGCGATCACCGGCCACCCGAAAGTCCGTCCGCTCAACCGCACGTTGGCGCGCTTCAGCGAGGCGGAGGGGCGGCTGCGCTGGCTGATCGGCGGGCCGACGCGCAAGCTCTCGCCTTGGGCGCGTGCGCTGCGCACCGACATTGCGGCGGGCACTTGCATCGACGTGATCGCGGGATATTTCACGCCCAGCCCGCTCATCCTGCGCCGCATCAAGCGCGCCGGACGCGCCGCCAAGCGCGTCCGCATCGTCACCGCCGCCAAATCCGACAACAGTGCCACCATAGCGGCAGCACGCTTCAGCTACGCCGGATTGCTGCGCAAGGGCGTACGCATCTTCGAATACCAGCCGGCCAAGCTGCACACCAAGCTCTACGTCGTCGACGACGCGGTCTACATCGGCTCCGCCAATTTCGACATGCGCAGCCTGTTCATCAACCTCGAACTGATGTTGCGCATCGAGGATGCCGCGTTCGCCGACCACGTCCGCGGCTATGTCGATAACGAGGTGGCGCGATCGTGCGAGGTTACCGTCGAATCCTACCGTGCGACGGGTTGGGTGCAGCGGCTGCGCCACTTGGCCGCATATTTCCTCGTGGCGGTGATCGATCCGGGCGTCTCGCGTGGGCTGAACTTCGGGATCGACGAGTAGGCGGACTGTTGGGGCGAGAGGCTGGTTCTCAAGCGGACGACGGCAAAGCCGCCGTCGATCAGGTTCGGCAGCGCCGACCCGTCGACCGAGCCGGGCGCTGCGCGGCTAGCCGCGCACCGGGGCGGGTGTGGCCGCGCCTTCGCCCGTCTTCCACCCCCAATACAGCTGCGCCGGCGGCACGTTCCACCATTCCATATCGTGGTCGATGTCTGAAAAGTGCGGGTCGAGGAAATCCTTTACCCGCGGCGAGAACTGATACACGAGGAACGCCCCGCCCTCGCGAAGCACCCGGTGCGTTCCCGATGCGATCGCCGGGCCGACGCCGGGGGGAAGCGTCGAGAAGGGCAGCCCCGACAGAACATAGTCGGCATGCTCGTGCCCGTGATCCCGGACGATCCGCTCAACCTCGGCCGCCGATCCGTGGACCGCGAAGAAGCGCGGATCGGTGATCGTGTGGCGCAGATACCGAATGAAATCGGCATTGGTGTCGATCACGATCAGCTGCGCATCGGGCGCCATCAGCTCCAGGATCGGGCGGCAGAATGTCCCCACACCGGGGCCGTATTCGACGAACAGCTTGGTGTGGGCCCAGTCGACCGGACCGAGCATCTTGCGGATCAGCCGATCGGACGACGGCACGATCGATCCCACCATCACCGGATGTTTCAGGAATTGCTGGAAGAACATCTGCCACGGAGTCGGCATGCCCGGCGTACGGGCGCGCGCACGGCGCGCGGCGGTGGTCGTGCTGGGCATGGACATCCTGTTCCTGGTCGACGGCGGCCGAGTCCGTCGCACGTTTCGCAAACACCTTTCAAGCACCGGGGTTGCATGGATGCCCGAAACCGGCGCACTTCGCCGCATATGCAGGACGGCGCGCATCGAGACCGGACGGGTGAAGTCGCGGTCGCGGACGTGGCGCGCTCCTACGGATCGCGCGCATGACCGCGCAGCGCACCTTTCCGCTCATGTTCCTTGTCATGCTGACGATCGCGGCGGGCAACACCGCGCTGCAATCGGTGCTGCCCGCGCTCGGCCGGTCATTGGGTGTCGCCGACAGCGCGGTTGCCGCCGCCTTTTCGGTGTCGGCGCTGTTGTGGGTGATTGCCGCGCCCTTCTGGGCAAACCGTTCGGACCGCCACGGCAGGCGCGCGATGATCCTGCTCGGGGTCGGCGGCTTTTCGGTATCGCTGACCGTGTGCGGGCTGTTCCTGCTCGCCGGGATCAACGGGTGGATCAGCGGCGCGGCAGCATTCGGCGCGTTTATCGGCGGCCGGCTGATCTATGGCACCTTCGGCGCGGCGGCGCCGCCCGCGGTGCAGGCGCTGGTCGCGGGCGAGACGACGCGCGAGGAACGCACGAAGGCGCTGACGCTGCTCGCCTCCGCCTTCGGGCTCGGCACCATCCTGGGCCCCGCGATCGCGCCCTACCTGATCCTCGGGCACATCGGCCGTGTCGATGTCGGATTAGCCGGGCCCGCCTTCGTCTTCGCCGCCTTCGGGGTCGGCGTGTGGATCACTGTCCGGCGGACGCTTCCCGACGATCGCAGAGGCGCGCACGCCGGTCACGGCACCAGTAGCGCCTACCCCTCGATCGGGGGCGCGCCGACCGGCGCGACCGTCACCGCCGCGACCCAGTCGCATACCGAACGCGTCGGCTACACCGACCCGCGCATCCGTGCCTGGATGATCGCGGGACTGGTGATGGGCCATGCGCAGGCGATGACAGGACAGGCGATCGGCTTTCTCGTCATCGACCGTCTCGGCGTGCCCCCCGCGCAGGCGCTCCAGCCGACCGGGCTGGTCCTGATGATGGGCGCGGGCGCGGCGCTGCTCGCGCAATGGGGGGTGATCCCGCGGCTGTCGCTGACCCCGCGCAAGCTGGTCCTGGTCGGCCTAGCGATCGCCGCGGTGGGCACCGCGCTGACCGGTCTCGCGACCTCGCTCTACGGCATCGCCACTGCCTATGCCTTGGCGAGCCTCGGCTTCGGCTTCACGCGCCCCGGCTTCACCGCGGGTTCCAGCCTGGCGGTGGGCGCGGCGGCGCAGGGCTCGGTGGCGGGCAAGGTCACCAGCATCAACGGCGCCAGCTTCGTCCTCGGCCCATCGATCGGCGTCGGCCTGTACGAAGCGCAACATTCGCTGCCGTACCTCACCGCTGGCGCCGCATGCCTGGTGATGATCGGCTATTGCTGGGTGGCGCTGAACGAGCAGCGATAGCCTATCCCGCTCCCTTCGGCCCCGGCAGGGCCGGCATGCCGAACCCGATCGGCTGCAATGCCGCCGCATCCTGCTTCAGCCGGGCCGACATCTGTTCGTAGTCGCGCTCCATTTCGGCGGTGACGCTCGCGCGCGATTCGGTCAGCGCTTCCTCGAAGTCGGCCATCGTCACGCTGGTCGCGGCGATGTCGCGGCGCAGCGCCACGAGCCCGGCGCGCCGGACGACATCCTCCAGGTCGGCGCCGGTGAAGCGATCGGTCCGCGCCGCCACCCGCGCCAGGTCGACGTCGGGACCCAGCGGCATCTTGCCGGTCTGGATCGCGAGGATACGCACGCGCCCCGCCTCGGAGGGCACGCCCACATAGACGAGCTCGTCGAACCGTCCCGGCCTGAGCAGCGCCGGATCGACCAGGTTGGGCCGGTTGGTCGCACCGATCACCACCACCGACTGGAGTTCCTCCAGCCCGTCCATCTCGGCCAGGATCGTGTTGACCACCCGCTCGGTCACCTGCGGCTCGCCCGCACCGCTCCCGCGCGCAGGGACCAGCGAATCGAGCTCGTCGATGAAGATCACCGTCGGCGCGACCTGCCGCGCACGGCTGAACAACCGCGCGATCTGCTGCTCGCTTTCGCCATACCATTTGCTCAGCAGGTCGCTCGACTTGGTCGCGATGAAGTTCGCCTCCGCCTCACGCGCCACCGCCTTCGCCAGCAGCGTCTTGCCCGTCCCCGGCGGACCGTAGAGCAGGAACCCCTTGGCCGGGCGTATCCCCAATCGCCGGAACGCATCGGGGTTCTTGAGTGGCAGCTCGACGCCTTCCTTCAGCCGCATCTGAGCATCGTCGAGCCCGCCGACATCCTCCCAGCGCACGGTCGGCGCCTGCACCATCACCTCGCGCATCGCCGACGGCTGGACGCGCTTCAACGCCTCGAGGAAATCCTCGCGCGTCACCGACAGCGTGTCGAGCACCTCGGCCGGCACCGTCCGGTCCTGCAGGTTCAGCTGCGGCATGATCCGGCGGATCGCCTCAATCGCCGCCTCGCGCGCCAGCGCCGCCAAGTCGGCCCCGACGAAGCCATAGGTCGTGCGCGCAAGCTCGTTCAGGTCGACCTTGTCGCCGATCGGCATGCCGCGGGTGTGGATGCCCAGGATTTCGCGCCGCCCGCGCTCGTCCGGCACGCCGACGACGATCTCGCGGTCGAACCGCCCGGGCCGCCTGAGCGCCTCGTCGATCGCCTCGGGCCGGTTCGTGGCGGCGATCACCACCAGATTGGCGCGTGCCTCCAGCCCGTCCATCAGCGTCAGCAGCTGCGCGACCAGCCGCTTTTCGGCCTCCCCCTGCACCTGACCCCGCTTGGGCGCGATCGAGTCGATCTCGTCGATGAAGACGATCGACGGCGCAGCCTTGGCCGCCTGCTCGAACACCTCGCGCAATTGCCCTTCGGACTGGCCGTACGCCGATCCCATGATTTCCGGGCCGTTGATCAGGAAGAATTGCGCATCGCTCTCGTTCGCCACCGCGCGCGCGAGCCGGGTCTTGCCGGTGCCGGGGGGCCCGTGGAGCAGCACGCCTTTGGGCGGATCGACGCCGAGGCGCTGGAATAGCTCGGGATAGCGCAGCGGCAGCTCGACCATCTCGCGCAACTGATCGATCGTCGTCGCCATCCCGCCGATGTCGTCGTAGGTGACGTCCGCGCGCCGCGCCGCCTGCGGCTCGGTATATTCGGGCAGCAACTCGATTTCGGTATGCTCGTCGATATGGACGATCCCCTTGGGGCTCGCCGAGACGACCGACAGCCTGATCTCCTGGAGCGCGTACGCCGGCGCGTTCATGAAGCGCTGCACGTTGGGGGGCATGTCCGACACCCGCTGGTGCCCCGCGGTCGCGACCACGTCGCCTTGGCAGAACGGCCGTCCTAGGAAGGTGCGCTTGAGCGCGTTGGTCGACCCTTGCAGCCGCAGATTCTGCTGCGCGGGCGCAAACACGACGCGGGTCGCGGGCTTCGAATCGGCCTTGCGCACCTCGACGAAATCGCCCGATCCGACGCCTGCGTTGGCGCGCTGAAGCCCGTCGATGCGGAGCAGGTCCAGCCCCTCGTCCTCCGGATACGGCCCGACCACGCGCGCGGGCGTCGACTGCTTGCCGACGATCTCGATCACGTCGCCCTCGCCCACGTGCAACGCCGCCATCAGCGCGCGCGGCAGATGCGCCAGGCCGCGCCCCGAATCCTCGGGCCGGCTGTTGGCCACCTGGATGCGGCGGCTCGGGGGTTCGCTGTCGGGCATGGGATTCCTCTCGTCAGCCGCGAAGCGCGCGAGATGGGAAGCAGGTTCCCCGCCTCGCATCGGCACGACGCGAACGGAAAAAAAGGCCGGTCGCAAACGACCGGCCCTCGAAAGTTTTTAGGAGAGGATGCCTGAAAGGCACCGTCTGAATGCCGTGCCGCGGAATATGTTGCAAGTGCGAACGGATTTATCGCGCTTGCGAAATTTGCATTCGCAACTTGCAACCTATGGGCCTCCACGACAGATTGTACCGCATGATGCAGCGCACAAACCCGTAACCCATGCGCAGGCTTCCTCCCTTGGGCGCGATCGAGGCGTTCGTTCAGGTCGCGCGGCTCGGCTCGGCCAAGGCCGCGGCCGCCGAACTCGCGCTGTCCGCGCCCGCGCTCAGCCGCCGCGTCCAGAGCCTCGAACGCTTCATCGGCAAGCCACTCTTCGACCGTCGCCATCAGGCGATGGTCGCCAATACCGACGGCGAACGCCTGCTCGCGCAGATCGCCCCCGTGCTCGATCAGCTGTCGGACGCGGTCGAGGCGATGACCAGCAGCACCGAAGTGCTGCGCCTGCGTCTCGGCATCCTGCCGCTCTACGCCTCGCAGCGGCTGTTCCCACGCCTGGGCGAGCTGCGTGCGGCGCATCCCGAGCTCCACCTCGACATCGACACTGCCGGTCACGGCATCTCGCGGTTGGGCGAAGGGCTCGACGCGGCCATCGCGCTCGCCCGCGACATCGACCCGACGCTCTACGCCAAGCGGCTCGACCGCAATTCGGTCTACGTCATCGGCGCCAGGGCACTGCTTGAGGGCAAGACGCCGATCACCGACCCGGCGCAGCTCGCGGGCCTGTCCGCGCTCGTCCACCGCGACATGCCCGACACCTTCACCGCGTGGCGCGACGCGGCGGGGCTGGAGGACATCGAACCACTGGCGGTCGACATGTTCGATTCGGGCGCGCTGATGCTGGAGGCGGCGGCGCAGGGCCTGGGCGTCGCGTTCATGCACGCCAGCCATTTCGAGGACGCCAACGACCCCCGCCTTGTCCAGCTCTTCGGGATCGAGGTCGAGAGCCCGTACAGCTATTGGTTCGTCTGTCGCCCGCGCGCGCTGCTGACCAGGCCGGTGAAGCTGTTCCACGACTGGCTCATAGCCACGGTAGGCGCTGCCTGACTTTATCCCCTCCCGCAAGCGGGAGGGGCGGCGCAAAGCGCGGGGTGGGCAGGCTCCGATTTCGACGGTCGCGCTCAGGCCCACCCCGGCGGCTGCGCCGCCTGCCCCTCCCGCAAACGGGAGGGGAGAAATCTCAGGCAGCCCGCGCCTTGACGATCTTTCCCGGCGACCGCGGCGGCTCGCCGGTCGGCAGCGCGTCGATCAGCTCCATGCCGCCGGTCACTTCGCCCCAGACGGTATATTGCTTATCCAGAAACTTAGCGTCGTCGAAGACGATGAAGAATTGCGAATTGGCCGAATCCGGATCGCTCGTCCGCGCCATCGAGCAAATGCCACGCACGTGCGGCTCGGACGAGAACTCCTGCTTCAGATTGGGCTTGTCCGATCCGCTGGTGCCGGTCCCGGTCGGGTCGCCGCCCTGCGCCATGAAGCCCGGGATCACGCGGTGGAACACGACGCCGTCGTAGAAACCGTCGTTCGCCAGTTCGGCGATCCGGGCAACGTGGTTCGGGGCCAAATCGGAACGCAGTTTGATCGTCACGTCGCCCTCATCCAGCGTAAGGGTCAAGGTGCTCGGGGTATCGGCCATTACATTAAACTCCACGGGGAAAGGTCGGAGGCGCAGATAGGGACGCTGCCCCCGGCTGGCAAATCGCATCCACGCGCGGTAAGGCCGCCGCACCGCAGCAAGGTTGATGTGCCGCAAGGCGGCGGGAGGCACGCGTGACCGAAACCGAACTCCCCGAAGCGGACGTCGAGCAGCTGGACGAGGACGACCGGCTGAAGCCCGAATTCGTCCGCGCCGTCCTCGACGCGGTCGAGGCGGGCGACACCGAGGGCGCGCGCGCGCTGGTCGAGCCGCTCCACCCCGCCGACATCGCCGACCTGTTCGAGCTGACCCCGCACGAGGATCGCGCCGCGCTGGCGCATGCGGTCAGCGACCTGCTCGACGGCGACGTCTTCGCGGAAATGAACGATTATGTCCGCGAGGACCTGATCGACGCGCTGACCCCGACCGAAGTCGCGGACCTGGCGTCCGAGCTCGATACCGACGACGCGGTCGCGATCATCGAGGACATGGACGAGGACGAGCAGCGCGCGGTGCTGCGCGCGCTCGACCCCGACGACCGCGCCGCAATCGAGGAAGCGCTTTCCTACCCCGAGGAGTCCGCCGGCCGCCTGATGCAGCGCGAGCTGATCGCGGTGCCCGAACATTGGACAGTGGGCGACGCGATCGACTACCTGCGCGGGCACGAGGAACTGACCACCGATTTCTGGGAGATCTTCGTCGTCGATCCGGCGCACAAGCCGGTCGGCACATGTCAATTGTCGTGGATCCTGCGCACCCCGCGCAGCATCGCGATGCGCGACGTGATGAAGCGCGAACAAACGCTGATCCCGGTCGACATGGACCAGGAGGAGGTCGCGCTGCGCTTCCAGAAATATGCGTTGATATCCGCCGCGGTCACCGACGGCGGCGGGCGGCTGGTCGGGATGATCACCGTCGACGACATCGTCCACATCATCCAGCAGGAGGCGGGCGAAGACGTCTTGCGCCTGTCGGGTGCGGGCGAGGGCGACATCAACGAACCGATTCGCCTGACCGTGCGCACTCGGCTGACCTGGCTGGTCGTCAATCTCGGCACCGCCATTCTCGCGGCATCGGTCGTCGGCCTGTTTCAGCGTGAGATCGCCACCTTCGCGCTACTTGCGGTGCTGATGCCGATCGTATCGGGAATGGGTGGCAATGCGGGAACGCAGACGCTCGCGGTGGTCGTGCGCGCACTGGCGACCAACCAGCTGACCAGTTCCAATACCCGGCGGATGGTTCTGCGCGAGTTCCGCATCGCCGCTGCAAACGGCACCGCACTGGCGCTGCTGATCGGCGCTGGCACCTTTGTGATCTTTCACAATCGCGATCTGTCGCTGGTTATCGCCATGGCAATGCTGATCAACAATCTCACCGCCGGGCTCGCCGGGGTGCTGGTTCCGGTCACGCTCGACAAGCTCGACATAGACCCCGCGGTCTCGTCGGCGGTGTTTGTGACAACGATGACGGATGTGATGGGCTTCTTCTCGTTTCTCGGCCTCGCCAGCCTGTGGGGACTTGGCGCCTGATAGCCTCGCGCCCATTTGAAATGCGTGCCCCTCCACCTCACTAAAGTCGCTTTCGGCAATCCGAGCGTCGAGCATCTCGCCGAGCGGCTGGCGCAGCGCGCCACCGATGGTCCGCTGTTCCTGACCACCCGATACCTGCCCAAGCGCCACGAGGAAGTTTCGGGCCAAGGTTCGCTGTTCTGGATCATCAAGCACCAGCTCGTCGCACGATCGGCGATCCTGCACTTCGGCGAAGCGGAGGGCGGTCGCGTCGCCATCCACATCGACGCCGCACTGGTCCTCGTCCAGGCGCGTCCCAAGCGCGCGCACCAGGGCTGGCGCTATCTCGAGCATGCCGATGCGCCGGTCGATCTGGGCAACGGCGCGCAGGGGCTGGCCGAGATGCCGCCGGAACTGGTC
>NZ_CAXVWL010000030.1:0-39798 GCF_964263785.1 Sphingomonas sp. | reverse complement strand
CCACCTCCGCGCCGTCCTCGGCACCGCGCTGCCCGCGGTCCGCGCCCGCACCGCCGGGCTGAGAGCCGAGATCGACGCCACCCGCCGGCTCCGCGCCGCCGCGCTCACCGCCGCCACCGCGCTGCGCGACGGCCGCGCCGCGCTGGAATCCGCCCGCGTCGCGCTTGCCCAGGCCGAAGCCGCGCACCGTGGCCGCGCGCAGGCGCTCGGGCGCGGCGCGATCGGCGAATCGGATCGCGCGCTGGCGATGGGCGAACGCGCCCGCGACCTGGTCGACCAGATGGCGCAGACCGGCGCCGCGACCGCGACCGCCGCCGACCTCGCGCAGCTCGACGGGCCGCTGCCGCGCCCGCTCGCCCCCGGTTCGACGCGTCCTGCGCGCGTCGGCGGCGCCTACCGCCTGCCGGTCGCGGGGCGGCTGGTCACCGGGCTCGACGAGATTTCGGACGCGGGCATCCGCTCGCGCGGGTTGACCTTCGCGGTGGCCGCGGGTGCGCCGGTGCATGCGCCCGCCGCGGGCATCGTCCGCTACGCGCGGCGGTTCCGCGGCTATGGCACCATCGTCATCCTCGATCACGGCAATGGCTGGACCACGCTCGTCACCGGGCTCGGAACCGCCGCCGTGATCGCAGGGGACCGCGTCGCGGCCGGCACGACGCTCGGCCGCGCCTCCTCCGGCGAAGACCCACGCGTCACCGTCGAGCTTCGCCGTCGCGGCCGCCCGATCGACATCGCCGCGCTTGTGGATTGAACGCTCAGCGCCCGTTCAGCCCACGTCCGCTTTGATCGCGGGCGCGTAAACCGCTATTCGCATGCCATCACTGCCCTCGTCGCCCAGGAACACCTCGATGTCCCGTCCCTCGACCTCCACCTTCGCGCTGCTCGGCGCGCTGGTCCTCGTGCCGCTGGCCACCTCGGCTATGGCGGCGGTGGACAGCACGAACTACCGCGAGTTCGAACAGTTCCTCGACGTCTATAACCGGGTAAAGGCCGATTACGTTGACAAGGTCGACGACAAGACCCTGATCAAGGGCGCGATCCAGGGCATGCTCGCCAGCCTCGATCCGCATTCGAGCTACGTCGACGCGCTCGACTACGACAATCTGCGGATCATGACGGAGGGCAATTACGGCGGCTTGGGCCTCACCGTCTCGATGGAGGACGGCGCGGTCAAGGTCATCGCGCCGCAGGAGGACACCCCCGCCGCGCGTGCCGGGGTGAAATCGGGCGACTACATCACCCATGTCGACGGCAAGCTGATCTATGGCGAGACGCTGGACGAGGCGATCGGCCTGATGCGCGGCAAGCCCGGCACCAAGGTCGCCATGACGTTGGTCCGTCCGGGCAACCCCAAGCCGATCGACGTCGCGATGGTGCGCGAGGTCATCGTCCAGAAGCCGGTGAAGTGGGAAGTGAAGGGCGATGTCGGCTACATCAACATCAACACCTTTTCCGAAGCCACCGGCGCCGACACCCGCGACGCGATCCGCGGCATCGACCGCGCGCTCGGGCACAAGCCACTGGGCTATGTCGTTGACCTGCGCGACAACGGCGGCGGGCTGCTGACCCAGGCGATCGCGGTCAGCGACGCCTTCCTCGATCATGGCGAGATCGTCTCGCAGCGCGGCCGCGAGAAGACCGATATCGAGCGTTATTACGCCAAGCCCGGCGACGACGCGAAGGGCCTGCCCGTCGTCGTCCTGACCAACGCGGGCACCGCGTCGGCGAGCGAGATCGTCGCGGGCGCGCTCCAGGACCATCACCGCGGGCTGGTGATGGGCGAGCGCAGCTTCGGCAAGGGATCGGTCCAGACGCTGCTCCAGCTCGGCCCGCAGACGGCGCTCCGCCTCACCACCGCGCGCTACTTCACGCCATCGGGGCGATCGGTGCAGGAGGGCGGCATCGAGCCCGATATCCGCGTGCCGCAGATCAGCGACCCCGACTACAAGGCCCGCCCGGTGTTCCGCGAAGCCGACCTGCGCCGCCATTTGATCAACGAGGTCAAGGCCGACAATGCGGTGCTTGAGGAGGATGCCAAGACAGACCCGCGGTATGCGCAGACCCCCGAACAGCTCAAGAAAGCGGGCATCGACGATTTCCAGCTCTATTACGCGCTGAAGACGGTGGCGCGGCTCGGCGGCCCGACCCAGGTCGCCGCGGCGACGAGGCCGTCCGTCAAGTGACGATGAATCCCGGCGAACGTCGCGCAAGGCTGCTAGCGCTGCTGCTGCCCGCCGCGCTGCTCGCGGGTGCGTGGGGCGCGCAGCTGATCGGCGGGCTCTATCCGTGCGAGATGTGCCATTGGCAGCGCTGGCCGCATTATGCCGCGCTCGTCCCTGCGGCGCTGGCCTTCGTCGTGCCCCGGCGCGGCGCTGCGCGGATGCTGGTCGTCGGCGCCGCGCTGCTGATCGCGCTCAGCGGCGCGATCGCCGTCGCGCATGCAGGCGTCGAATACCATTGGTGGAACGGCTTCACTGCCTGTACCGCGACGACGTCGCTGTCGGGGATGAACGCGGCGGCGCGGCTCGATGCGATCCTGCACGCGCCCGTGGTGCGCTGCGACGTCGCGCAATGGACGTTCGCGGGCGTGTCGCTCGCCGGGTTCAACGCGGTCCTGTCGCTCGGCGGCGCGGCGCTGATCCTGTGGTTGCTCGCAAGGAGGGTTCGATGACCGGCACTGGGCAAACGGATGCATGGCGGCCCGGCGACGCCAAACGCGCGACCGATTCGATGATCCGCGTCGACCAGGCTGGCGAATATGGCGCGACCCGCATCTATGCGGGGCAATTGGCGGTGCTCGGCGACCGCCATCCCGCCGCGCGCGCGATCCACCACATGGCCGCGCAGGAGGAACGCCACCGCGCCTTCTTCGACAAGATGATCGTCGACCGCGGCGTGCGCCCGACGGTCCTCCAGCCGCTCTGGAACGTCGCCGGCTTCGCTTTGGGCGCGGTCACCGCCGCGATCGGCCCCGACGCCGCAATGGCCTGCACCGCCGCGGTCGAGACCGAGATCGACAAGCATTACGCCGAACAATTGGACGCGCTCGGCGACAGCGACCCCGAACTGTCCGCCGCGATCGCCGATTTCCAGGCCGAGGAGCTCGAACATCGCGATCATGCGCTCGCCGCGGGAGCGGAGAATGCGTTCGGCTATCCGGTGCTCAGCGGGCTGATCCGGCTGGGGTGCAAGGTCGCCATCGCCGCGGCGAAGCGGATATGAGGACGCGCATGAACAGGTTCCTGATCGCCACGCTGCTGGCCACCGCGCCCGCCACGGCCCAGATCGGCCCGCCGACTCCGCAGGCGCGCAAGCCGATCTCGGTGCCCGGCGAAATCTCGAAGAGCGCGCCGGTCAACGGCGTCGTCGTCCTCTACGGCAACGAACGCTGCCCGACCGACAACGACGGCAACGAGGTCGTCGTCTGCGTCCGCCGCAGCGCGCAGGAACAGTTCCGCGTGCCCAAGGAACTCCGCGAGTTCCAAGTGACGCCGCAGAACGAAAGCTGGGCGGCCCGCGCGGAAGGTACCACCGGCACCGGGGTGGGCGTCAGCAGCATCGGCAGCTGCTCGGTCGTCGGCGCCGGCGGCCAGAGCGGCTGCTTCGCGCAGCGCGTGGGCGAGAGCAGGCGCGAGAATGCGGCGCGGGCGGACGCGCAATCGCGGGTGCCCTAAGCGGCTTGCATTGTTGGAACCGTTCACGCAGCCCGGACGCTCGCTCTTTCTCACCTCTGCTGCAACCGGTCCGCTCCGCGACCGCGTGGACCCCCCCGCGAGAACACGTCGTTGGCCTCACCTTTGCCTCACCTTCCGTTTGGAAAACGGAGGGATGACGCTATCGGGAAGGCTGCTTCGAACTGGTCGGGACAAGTCCCAAACCGCATGCTCGGCACGGGGCGGTTCGGCTGAAGCGCGACAGCTTGCGCGCCGCAGCCGCCGCACGTAACTCGGGGGAGTTCGCGTGACTGGCGCAGTCGTGGAGCACCACGAGGAAGCGCGAACGTCATACGCCGCGCGCCTGGGCACCTCTCGCAGCAAGGAGCCTCGCGCATGTCCCTCCATCTCGCCCTCCTGCTCTTCCCCGGCGTCACCCAGCTCGATCTGACCGGTCCGGTACAGGTGCTCTCGCGCCTCGGCGATGCCAGGCTCGACCTCGTCTGGAAGACGCGCGATCCCGTGATGACCGACGCGGGTTTCGCCATCCTGCCGACCGCCACCTTCGAAGAGGTGCCCCGCGCCGAGATCCTGTGCGTGCCCGGCGGTTTCGGCATCGACGGCGTCATCGTCGACGATGAAGCGATGGCTTGGATCCAACGGGTGGGCGCCACGGCAACGTGGGTGAGCAGCGTGTGCACCGGCTCGCTGATCCTCGGCGCGGCGGGGCTGCTCAAGGGCTATCGCGCGGGCTGCCACTGGGCGCAGCGCGACATGCTGCCGCTGTTCGGCGCCGAGCCGGTCGCCGAACGCGTGGTGATCGACCGCAACCGCATCACCGGCGGCGGCGTCACCGCGGGCATCGACTTCGCGCTGACGCTGACCGCGCTGCTCCGCGGCGAAGCGCATGCCCGGGCGGTGCAGCTGAGCCTCGAATACGATCCCGCGCCGCCGTTCGACAGCGGCTCGCCCGAGCGCGCCGGCGAGGCGCTGGTCGCCACCTACCGGCGCCGGGTGGCGACACTCGCTCCGACCCGCGACGACGATCTGCGCGCGCTCGCGCTCAGGCGCGGTTTTTCCTGATGCCGTTCGCCCGGTGCCAGATGTAGAGCGCGACCAGCGCGATCAGGATCACCCCGATCGCCAGATCGGCGCGGTGGAATGCGGCCTTGATCCTCGGGTCGGTGTTCCACTTGTCGCCCAGCGTCATGCCGACCCACGCCAGCCCGAAGCACCACGGCCACGATCCGATAAAGGTGTAGACGTGGAACGGCACCAGCCGCATCCGCGCGACGCCGGCGGGAAAGGCGATGAACGAGCGGATCACCGGCAGCAACCGCCCGATCAGCACCGCCGCCGATCCGAAGCGCGCAAAGAAGCGATCCGCCTTGTCGAGCTCGTCCGCCCCGATCAGCAGGTACTTGCCCCAGCGTTCGGCCATCGGCCGCCCGCCACGCTTGCCGACCTCATAGGCGACGATCGAGCCCAGGTTGCACCCGAGCGCCCCCGCGGTCGCGGCCAGGTACAAGTCGAACCGCCCGGTCGAGACCAGATAACCGGCGAACGGCATGATGATCTCGGACGGCAGCGGGATGCACGCGCTTTCGATCGCCATCAGCAGCGCGATGCCGAGATAGCCGCCGGTGGAGATCACCCAGATCGTGAAGGTGGCGAGCACGCCGAGGATATGTTCGAACATGGCCGCGGCGCTTGCGCGATCGGCGCGGGAGCGTCAACGCGGAACGGGCGCGCGACCCCGGGCGGAACCCGGATCGACGCAGGGAGGTTGGCACGCACATGACCGATATCACCCTTAACGATGGCCGCACGATGCCCGCGCTCGGCATGGGCACTTACAAGATCCCCGATTCGCAAGCCGCGACCGTGGTCCGCGCCGGACTCGACACCGGCTTTCGCCTGGTCGACACCGCGGCATTCTATCACAACGAGCGCGGCGTCGGCGAAGGCGTGCACGGTTCCGAGGCGTTCGTGACCACCAAGCTGTGGAACGACCGCCACGACGATGCCGAAGCCGCGCTCGACGAGAGCCTGGCGTTGCTCGGCGTCGATGCGGTCGACCTATACTTGATCCATTGGCCGGTGCCTTCGCAGGGCAGGTTCGTGGCGGCATGGAAGTACCTCGTGCGCCTGCGCGAGGCGGGCAAGGCCAAGTCCATCGGCGTATCCAATTTCCTTGCCCGCCATCTGGAGCGCGCGATCGACGCGACCGGCGTAATGCCCGCGGTCAATCAGATCGAGCTTCACCCTCGCTTCCAGCAGGTCGAGCTGCGCGGCTGGATGGAAGAAAACGGCATCGTCACCCAAAGCTGGAGCCCGCTCGGGCAGGGGGAGGTGCTGGGCGACCCCGCGATCGTCGAGATCGCGCGCAAGCACGGCCGCTCGCCCGCGCAAGTGGTGATCGCTTGGCATCTGGCACTCGGGCTGTCGGTGATCCCGAAGGCCGGCTCGCCCGCGCATCTCGCCGAGAACGCTGCCGCCGCCGATCTGACGCTCGACGACGACGATCTGGCCGCGATCGCAGCGCTCGATTCGCAGGATGGACGGATCGGCCCCGAACCCATGTCGATGTAGACCCGGCCGTCACACGTCCGACATGAACGCCGCCTACCGCACCCCGGCGACCGTGCGGAGAGAACGAGGATGGGCACCCGCCCGCAGGACCTGATGCCTCCCGCCGTCGAGATCGCGGGGCTGGAACCGCTACGGACGATCCGCAGCCGCTGGCCCGCGGTCATCGGCGCGCTGCTGAGTGCGGCGATGATCGTCGGGCTGGCGCACGCGCTGCTCGGCGCAGGATTGGCGGGGCTCGCGCGTTCGGTCCCGGCGAGCCCCGTCTTCTACGTCGCCTTTGCGCTGTTCTACCTCGGGCCACCGTGGTTCGACCATGTGATCTTTCGCCGCTTGTGGCGCATTCCGCCCTCCGGCTTCGCAGCGCTCCTCAAGAAGCGCGTCGCGAACGACGTCGTCCTAGGCTATTCGGGCGAGGCGTATTTCTATGCCTGGGCGCGGGCGCGTGCGCCGATGGTGGCGGCGCCGTTCGGCGCGGTGAAGGATGTGTCGATCCTGTCGGGGCTGGCAGGCAATGCGATCACCGTGGCGATGGTCGCGGTCGCGCTGCCGATCGCGCACGGCCTGCTGAGCGCGGGCGAGTTCCGCACGGTGATCGGTTCGGCCGGTGTCGCGCTCGCCGCATCGCTGCCGTTCTTGGTGTTCTCGCGCCGGGTCTTCTCGCTGCGGCGCGGGGAGCTGTGGTGGGTCTTTCGCACCCATTGCCTGCGCCTGCTGCTCGGATCGGTGCTGATCGCCTGGGCGTGGCACGCCGCGATGCCGGGCGTGGCGATGGGGATGTGGCTGCTGCTCGCGGCGGGGCGGCTGCTGGTGTCGCGGTTGCCGCTGGTGCCCAACAAGGACCTGATCTTCGCCAACATCGCCATCCTGCTGATCGGGAAGGACAAGGCGCTGTCCGAGCTCCTCGCGTTCGTCGCCGCGGCGACCCTGCTGACCCACATCGCGTTGATCGCAGGCTTCGCCGCCCACACGTTGGTGCAAAGGCGCGTGGTTTGATGCGGCCTCGCGCATGAAGATCGTCGACGTCAACGAATTCTATTCGCCCACCGGCGGCGGGGTGCGAACCTATGTCGATCGCAAGATGGCGATCCTCGCGGACATGGGCCACGCGCTGACGGTGATCGCACCGGCGCGTGCGGATGCCGTCGAGGAGCGCCCGGGCGGTGGCCGTGTCGTCTACGTCCGCGCGCCAAGGTTGCCGCTGGACGCCAATTACGGCCTGTTCTGGGATGCCGCCCCGGTCACCGCGCTGCTCGACCGTATCGACCCCGACGTGGTCGAATGTTCGTCGCCGTGGCGTCCCGCGTGGATCGTCGCCGACTGGCGCGGCCGCGCGCTGAAGGCGTTCTTCATGCACAACGACAATGTCGAGGCTTACCCCAAACGCTGGTTCGAACGCGTCGCCTCCGGGCAGGCCATCGAGCGCGGCTTCGCCTGGTATTCGCGCTACCTGGGCAGCTTTCTGGAGCGGTTCGACACGGTGACGACCAACGGCCCGGCGCTGACCCGGCGGATGCAGGCGCGCGGGGTCCGGGTGGACGCGACGATGACGCTCGGCATCGATCGCACGCCCTTCTCGCCCGCGCACCGCGACGATCGGCTGCGCGCCGCGTTGCTGGCGCAATGCGGGTTGCATGCAGACGCGCACCTGCTGCTCGGCATCGGCCGCCATCATCCCGAGAAGCGCTGGGCGACGATCGTCGACGCGGTCGCGCGGGTGGGGGCGGTCGCGCCGGTCGGGCTGGTGCTGATCGGCGAAGGCGTCGGCACTGCCCAGCTCGAGCGGCGCGCGGCGGGCAGCCCGCACATCCGCCTGTTCCGCCCGGTCTACGATCGCGCGCTGCTCGCCCGCATCATGGCGAGCTGCGACGCCTATATTCATGGGTCGGTCAGCGAGCCGTTCGGGCTGGTCGTGTCCGAAGCGCTGGCGTCGGGCGCGCCGTTGATCGTCCCCGACGTCGGCGGCGCGGCCGAACTGGCACGCCCGCCCTATGCGGAAACCTTTTCCGGCGGCGATGCCGGGACGTGCGCCGCGGCGATCCTGCGCCTGCTCGCGCGCGACCGCCGGGTGCTGCGCCGTGCGGCGGGCATCGCCGCGGCCACGGTGCGAAGCGACCGCGAGCATGCCGCGGCGCTGGTCGACCATTATGCCGCGTGCATCGCCGGGCGAACCGCCTGCGCGGCCTGATCTCGGCGGCGCACGAACACGCGAACGACACCGCTGCCGAGCAGCACCGCCGCGCCCTGCCGGTAATGGCGCGCGACGTCGGCAGCCACGAGCGCGCGCAGATCGGTACGTTCGCCGCGGTAAGCCGGGCGCATCACGACCACCGCGGGCGCACCGGCCAGGATGCGGCGAACTTCGCTGACCTGGTCCATCCCGATCGCACCGCTCTCGCGCGCGCGTCCCAGATGGCTCGGGAAGACGTAGCGCGAGACGCGGCAGCGGCCGGTCCAGGGATAGAGCATCGTCTCGCCCGACTGCACCCACAGACAGCCCGGCCCGTGGCCGACGGCGGCTGCCAGCGTCTCGAATTCCGACGGCGATCCACGGCCCAGCCGTTTGGAGAGCAGCAGCGCCTGCCCACCGACCGCGAACAGCGCCATGGCAGGTATCGCCCAGCGGCGGACGTCGCGATACTCGCCCATCGCACCCGCTGCCACGACCGCGGCGGGAACCATGACCGGCAGCGCATAGTGATCGAACCACGACCCGAACACCAGCAGCCCCAGCAGCGCGGCGGCCAGCCACACGGCCAGGAACAGGCGCTCGCGCGTCCAGCCTTGCCGCGCCATCGTAATCACCGCCATTGCCAGCAGCGGCGACAGGATCAGGACGACACCCGCCAGATTGCCCACCTGCTCGATGAGCGGGTCGGCGCGGCGCTCGAAGATCGACCGGAAATTGGCATACCAGAAGGCATCGAACCGCCCGACTGCAGCGAACGCTCCCGCAGCCACCACCGTCGGCACCAGCGCGACCGCAACCAGGGCTGCGCCAAGCGCAAGCGTCCGCCCGGGCCGATGGTGCACGCGCCAATGGTGCGCGACGATCCACAGGCCGAAGGCGATGCCTTCGAAGACGACGCTGTACTTCACCTGCATGGCGACGCCGATGAGCGCCATGGCGGCGAACCCGCGCTTCTCACCGCCACCCCGCGCGCCGACGATCAGCAGCGCGGCGGCGGCGACGAGCGCGTTGTAGAACACCGGCGATTGCCCGCCCTCGCCCTCCGCCAGGATGATCCAGACGAGATAGGCGATTCCGGCGAGCGTCGCGCCGCCGTGCCATCCGGCGATCCGCGCCATTCGCGCGACCATCGCCGCGGTCGCCACCGCGGACGCGAGCGCCATTGCCTGATACGCCCAGATGCCGGCGCGCAGCGGCAGCGCGGCGGCGGGCGCATAGAGCAGGAACAGCCCGACGGGCTTGCGATCCCACACGTCGGCATAGGGCCACGCCCCGTCGATCATCGCGCGCGCAGTGACGAAGTAGAATTGCTCGTCGGCGTGGACGATCGGGTTGCCCAGCGTGATCGCGCGCGTCAGCAGCGCGACGCCAAGCAGCAGCGCCACCTCCCGCAGCGGCGCGCGCGTCACGCCCGCGTAGCGGTCAGCAGATAGTCGAGCGCGGTCGAGGCGCCGAGTGCGAAGCCGGTCGCGGGTGAGACGACCAGCCCGCGCACGTCGATCACGCGCAGCCCGGCATCCGCAAGCAGCGCGGTCAGCTCGTCGGGGGTCAGGAACCGGTGCCAGTCGTGCGTGCCGCGGGGGATAAGCCCCGTCCCCTCCGCCACCGCGATCATCGCCACGCGCGACACCGCGGTGCGGTTGGGCGTCGACATCACCAGCAGCCCGCCGTCGGCGAGCGCCCCTGCGACCCCGCGGATGAAGGCGGGGCGGTCGACGACATGCTCGATCACCTCCATGCAGGTAACGAGGTCGAAGCGTTCGTCCGCCGCCAGCGCCGCGACGCCGCCCGCGCGATAGGCGATGTCCAGCCCTCCGCCGCGCGCATGCTGGTCCGCGACCACGATGTTCTCGGGCGCGGCGTCGATGCCCATAACCTGCGCGCCCAGCCGTGCGAGCGGTTCGCACAGCAGCCCCGCGCCGCAGCCGATGTCGAGCGCGCTGCGCCCGACGAGCGGCGCGAACCCCTGCGCGTCGCCGCCCCAATGCGCGTCGATCTGCTCGCGGATATACGCGAGGCGCGGCGGGTTGAGCTTGTGGAGCATCGCCGACGAGCCCTTGGGGTCCCACCAGTCCGCGGCCATGCGCCCGAAATGCGCGGCTTCGCGCGGGTCGATGGTCTGGGTCGTCACGGTTGCGCTATCCATGGCGCCTTTCTATCAGGACGCCCGCAATCGCCCAAGCGGCAAGAGCCAAGGATCGACGCCGCAATGGCCCGTATCGTGATGAAGTTCGGCGGCACGTCGATGGCCGGCATCGAGCGCATCCGCCATGTCGCCGCGCGCGTGAAGCGCGCGGTCGATGCGGGCAACCAGGTCGCGGTCGTCGTTTCGGCGATGGCGGGGGAGACCGACCGGCTCGTCGGCTTCTGCCGCGAGGCCTCGGCGCTGTACGACCCGCGCGAATACGACGTCGTCGTCTCGGCGGGCGAGCAGGTGACCAGCGGCCTGCTCGCGATCGCGCTCCAGGCGGCGGGCGTGCCCGCGCGCTCCTGGCTCGGCTGGCAGCTGCCGATCGCGACCTCGGACGCGCACGCCTCGGCGCGGATCGGCGCGATCGACACCACCGCGCTCGATGCGAGCCTCGCGGCGGGCGAAGTCGCGGTGATCCCGGGTTTCCAGGGACTGGCGCCGGGCGGACGCGTGACCACGCTGGGCCGCGGTGGCTCGGACACCAGCGCGGTCGCGCTGGCGGCGGCGATGAAGGCCGACCGCTGCGACATCTATACCGACGTCGACGGCGTCTACACCACCGATCCCCGCATCGTCCCGCGTGCGCGCAAGCTGGCGAAGGTGACATACGAGGAAATGCTCGAGCTCGCCTCGGTCGGCGCCAAGGTGCTGCAGACCCGCTCGGTCGGGCTGGCGATGAAGGAGCGGGTACGGGTGCGGGTGCTCTCGTCCTTCTCCGATACCGACGACGAAGACACCGGCACCCTGATCGTGGGCGAAGAGGAAGTGGACGACATGGAACGCCAGCTCATCACCGGCATCGCGCACGACAAGAACGAGGCCAAGATCACGCTGACCCAGGTGCCCGACCGTCCCGGCGCGGTCGCCAGCATCTTCGCGCCGCTCGCCGACGCGGGCATCAACGTCGACATGATCGTCCAGAACGTCGCGCATTCGACGGGTTCGACCGACGTGACCTTCACGGTGCCGGCCGCCGAGCTGGCGCGGACGCTCGACACGCTCGACCGGGCGAAAGACCGGATCGGCTACGACACAGTGATCCACGACACCCGCGTCGCCAAGATCTCGGTGGTCGGAGTCGGCATGCGCAGCCACGCAGGTGTCGCCTCGACGATGTTCACGACGCTGGGCGATCGCGGCATCAACGTGCTCGCGATCACGACCAGCGAGATCAAGGTCTCGGTGCTGATCGAGGAGGATTACACCGAACTGGCGGTGCGCGTCCTCCACACCGCCTACGGGCTTGATGCGGAGGCCGGCTAACCCGCCTCTGGCATGGCCGCCGTCTCCGCCGCCATCCGCTGGGTCATCGCGGCCTTGAGCTGCTTGGTGATCATGCCGCCGCTGACGTGCGCGTGGACCAGCTCGAAGCCTTCCTTGGACAGCTGGCGTCGGATGTCGTCGATCGTCCGGCAGGTTCCCGAACGCGCAAGCTCGAACGCGCGTTCGAGGGTGGATTGGCCGTTGTTCATGCACGCGGTCTAGCACGCGTCCGAAACGATTGCGAATAGGCGTGCAGGCGGGCATTGCGAGATAATGACCGACACGCTCGTTACGCCCGCACCCTCCGTCGGGGTAGATCGTCTCCACCGCCGTATGGAGCGCGGCGCTGCGTTCCTCGGCTCGGAGGTCGCGGTGATGGCGGGGGCGATGTCGTGGGTGTCGGAGCGCAACCTGGTCGCCGCGATGTCCAACGCGGGCGGTTTCGGGGTGATCGCGTGCGGGGCGATGACGGTCGACCTGCTCGACCGAGAGATCGCTGCGACCAGGGCGCTGACGCGCAAGCCGTTCGGGGTCAATCTTATCACCATGCACCCCGATCTGTTTGCGCTGATCGCGGTGTGTGGGCGTCACCGCGTCGGCCATGTCGTCCTCGCGGGCGGACTGCCGCCGAAGGCCTCGCTGGACGCGATCAAGGCGACCGGCGCAAAGGTCATCTGCTTCGCTCCCGCGCTCGCGCTCGCCAGGAAGCTGATCCGATCGGGCGTCGACGCGCTGGTGATCGAGGGGATGGAGGCGGGCGGCCACATCGGCCCGGTATCGACCAGCGTGCTGGCGCAGGAAATGCTGCCCGAGGTCGCTGCCCAGGTGCCGGTGTTCGTCGCCGGCGGCATCGGCCGCGGCGAGGCGATCGCGGGCTATCTCGATCAGGGAGCGGCCGGGGTCCAGCTCGGCACGCGCTTCGTCTGCGCGACCGAATCGATCGCACACCCGAACTTCAAACGCGCCTTCATCCGCGCCTCGGCCCGCGACGCGATCGCCAGCGTCCAGCTCGACCCGCGGCTCCCCGTCATCCCGGTCCGCGCGCTCAAGAACGCCGGGGGCGAGCTGTTCACCGCCAAGCAGCGCGAAGTCGCCGGGCACCTCGACGAGGGCCGCGTCGCGATGGCGGAGGCGCAGTTGCAGATCGAGCATTATTGGGCGGGCGCGTTGCGCCGCGCGGTGATCGACGGCGATGTCGAGCACGGATCGGTCATGGCCGGCCAGTCGGTCGGCATGGTGACCAAGGAGGAGCCGCTCGCCGACATCCTCGGCGCCCTGATGACGCAAGCCGCGCACGCGTTTGAGAGGCGCGCAGCTTAGCTACGCCAGAGAGGCTCGGGCGGCTTAGCGTTTCGTTAACCTTGTTTGGGGCAGGCCATGCAGCGAAAGCGCGGAGGAGTTCGCCATGCTGCATCGCTCGTTTACGGTCGTTCTGCTCGCCACGCTGTCGGCCTGCGCCGGTCGCGCCCCGCAATTCGCGATAGTGCCGCTCGCTCCGCCGCCGATCGCCGTGTTGCCGGTCGTGCCGCCGATGCCTGCCGGAGCTTCGCCGGGCATGGCCATCCCAGCGATGCTCGCCGACGGACGCTATGCCACGCCCAATGCCGCGCTGAGCCCGGCCGCGACTGTGTGGCACCTGCGCGCGGGGCTCAACGTCGCCGCGCTCGCCTGCCGCGCCGACGAGGCGACGACGGTCGCCCGCTACAATGCGCTGCTCGCGGCCAACCGCACCGCGCTGACCACGGCGGAGGCGCAATATGCCGCCGAGTTCCGGGGGGCAGGCGGCGACTGGCGCGACCGCTACGACGACGCGATGACCCGCCTCTACAATTACTATGCGACCTCGCCCGCGCAGCCCGCGTTCTGCGCCGCCGCGGCGCAGATCCTCGCCGATGCCGCGGCGGTGCCCGCCACCGGCTTCGCGGCATTTGCGGCCGAGCGGCTGCCCGCGCTCGACCGCCCGTTCACGGATTTCTACCGCGCCTACGATGCGTGGCGTCGCGGTACCCTGCCGCCAGCCGTGCTCGCCAGCGCTGCGATCGCGTCGCAGCCGCCCGCACCGGTCATCGCCCGCGTCGAGGTCGATCGCAGGGCCTTGCTCGACGACCGCTTGGCCAGCAGATAGGCCCGCAAGGGTTCCTTCCCGCGGCGCGTTCGGTTAACAGCCGCGGCGATGGTGGAGACGGATCAGCCGGCCGGGGGACGTTTCGCGAGCGCGGAGCATCGCTTTCCCGTGCGCGTCTATTTCGAGGATACCGACCTGTCGGGGGTCGTCTACCACGCCAATTACCTGCGCTGGATGGAGCGTGCGCGCTCCGACATGCTGCGGCTTGCCGGCATCGATCAGCGCGACGTGTTCGAAAGCGGCTGGGGCGCCTATGCGGTCGCCGATCTCGCCATCCGCTATGCCGCGCCCGCACGCCTCGACGATGTCGTGGTCGTCGCCAGCACCGTGCTGAAAGCCACGACGGCGCGCGTCGTCATTCAGCAACGAGTCAGCCGCGGCGCGGTCCTGTTGACCGACGCTCAGGTCACGGCGGCGCTGGTCGGCCCCGACGGCCGCCCGCGGCGCCAGCCCGCCGCCTGGCTCGAGATCTACGAACGCCTGATCGGCGGAGGGGACGTCACGTGAATCCGGTCTTCAACATGGACGCTGCGACGATGTCGCCCGTCGCCTTGTTCCTCCAGGCCGACGTGGTCGTAAAGGTGGTGATGGCGGGGCTGCTGATCGCCAGCATCTGGACCTGGGCAATCATCGTCGCGTCGTGGCGGCGGTTCGGGCGGACGCGCACCGAAATGGCGCGGTTCGAACGCGATTTCTGGAAGGCCGAGGATATCGACGCCTTCCACAAGGAGGAATCGGCGCGCGAATTGCCGTCGGTTCGCGTCTTCGCCGCCGGGGTCGCCGAATGGCGGCGCTCGACCGCCCAAGGGCACATCGACAAGGTCGGCACCCGCGAGCGCCTCGCGACCACGATGGGCGCCGCGGTCGCCAAGGAGGTCGATGCGCTGTCCGACCGGCTCAATATCCTCGCGACGGTCGGATCGGTGGCGCCGTTCGTCGGGCTGTTCGGCACCGTCTGGGGCATCATGCGCAGCTTCACCGGGATCGCCAGCGCGCAGAATTCGTCGCTGGCCGTGGTCGCGCCCGGCATCGCGGAGGCGCTGTTCGCCACCGCGATCGGCCTGTTCGCCGCCATTCCCGCGGTGATCGCGTACAATCGCTTCAGCCACGGGGTGAACCGCATCGAGGCGAGCCTCAACCGCTTCGCCGACGGCTTCCACGCGACGCTCAGCCGTCAGCTGGATGGCGCACGGTGAGGATTCTAGCGCAATTCCTCCCCCTACCGGGGAGGAACTAAATGCCCATGCTCCCCTCTCGCTCCGCGCGCGGGCGCCGTGCGCCGATGGCGGAGATCAACGTCACGCCGCTCGTCGATGTGATGCTGGTGCTGCTCATCATCTTCATGGTCACCGCGCCCTTGCTGACCGCGGGCGTGCCCGTGAACCTGCCCGACAGCCGTGCCAAGCCGCTCGATCAGGATGCCAAGCCGACCGAAATCTCGCTCGACGAGCAGGGCCGTACGTTCATCGACAAGGAAGAGATCAGCGACGCCGAGCTTCCGCGTCGCCTGGACTCGCTCGCCGTGAGGAATGGCCCGGGCGGGCAGCCGCCGCAGATGTTCCTGCGCGCCGACCGCACGCTCCCCTACGAACGGGTGATGCGGGTGATGGGCGAACTCAACCGCGCCGGTCTCAACCGGGTCGCGCTGGTGACGATAGAGGGGAGCGCCGGGGGTAAGCGGCACTGATGGACCGTTCGGAGAAGATCGGGCTGGGGGTAGCCGTCGCCGGGCATGCGATCCTGTTCGGGCTGCTGTCGGTCGGCTTCCTCGCGACCCCCAATCCGGCCAAGCTGGAGCAGCACCCGGTCGAGGTCAGCCTGGTCAAGGACGTCGGGCTCGAAGCGAGCGCCCCGCAGGCGATCGAACCCCCCGCGCGATCGGTCGCGCCCGAGCAGGGTGCGCCGGAGGAGGCCGCCGCGCCCGCGAAAGCCGAGCCCGAGCCAACCGCTGCGCCACCCCCGCCTGCACCTGAACCCAGACCCGCGTCTAAGCCGCAACCCAAGCCGCAACCTGCGCCAGAACCCAAGTCTGCTCCCGCCACCAGGCCCGCGCCCGCGCCCAAGCCGGTCGCGCAGCCCAAGCCCGCGCCGCGCCAGACCCCCGCGCCAAAACCCGCTGCGCCCGCCAAGGCAGTGGCCAAGCCCGCCGCATCGGCCCCCGCGAAGACCGCGACCGCCTCGACCGCGCCGTCGCGCACCGCCTCCACCCGCACCCCCGCGAAGGCTGCGCCGTCCGCCGCAAAGGGCAGCGGCACGAGCGCAACCGCCACCGCGTCGCGCCCGCGCGGATCGCGGCTGGGCAACGATTTCCTGAAAGGGCTGACCAGCGACCCGTCGCCCACCAAGTCGGAGGCACCCCGCGCCGCGAAGATCGACGCGCGCGCGCTGGCTGGCATCCAGGACGCGATCAGCCGCCAGATCCAGCCATGCGCCGACCGCCAAGTCGATCCCGGCCCCGGCGCGAACCAGATCGTCACGGTTCTGAACCTGCGTCTGAACCGCGACGGCACGCTGGCCGCGACCCCGACGATGGTGCGGCAGACCGGCGTGAGCGACGGCAACGATCGCTACGCCCGCCGGGTCGTCGACCTCGGCGTTGCCGCGTTCAAGGGCTGTTCACCTTTGCGGTTGCCTGCTGAATTCTATTCGACGCCGAACGGCGGCTGGAACAACATCAACTACAAGTGGCAGCTGCGCTAGGATGCCGATCATGAAACTGCCTCTCGCCCTCGCGCTCCTGTTCGCGACGCCGGTCTTCGCGCAGGAGGCGCCGCCTACGACGCCTCAGCCCGCCGCCGAACCCGCAGGCCAGACCCCGCCACCGCTCGAAGTGTCGGTGACCGGCGGCGTCTCCGCGCCGTTGCCGATCGCGATCCCCGCGATGCCGACCGCGGCGGTGGTCGACACGCCCGCCGGATCGACCGACACGCTCGGTCGCCAGCTCGCCGAGATCGTCGCCAACGACCTGCGCAATTCCGGCCTGTTCACGCCCCTGTCGTCCGGCCAGCTCCGCCCGGTCGCCTTTCCCGAAGTCACCGCCCCCGGCTTCGATTATTGGGGCGGCACCGGCGCGCAGGCGCTGGTCCAGGGCTTCGTGCGCGCCGGGGCGGACGGCAATCTGACCGTCGGCTGCTATCTCTACGACGTCTCGGCGCGCACCGAACTGGCGCGGCAGGGCTATGTCGTGCCGCCGTCCGACTGGCGCCGCGCCGGGCATAAATGCGCCGACATGGTCTACGCACGCCTCACCGGCGAAGGCGGCTATTTCGACAGCCGCGTCGTCTACGTGTCCGAAACCGGCCCCAAGGCCAGGCGCATCAAGCGCCTCGCGATCATGGACCAGGACGGGGCCAACCACCGCATCCTGATCAATTCGACCTCGATCATCCTGACGCCCCGGTTCGCGCCGAACCAGCAGTCGATCGTTTACATGAGCTACGTGAACGACCGGCCGACGATCTACGTCTACGATCTCGGCAGCGGGCGTCAGCGCCGCGTGGTGACCACCGACAACCTCGCCTTCGCGCCGCGCTTCTCGCCCGACGGGCGCTTCATCCTGTTCTCCATGGCGGTCGGCGGCAACACCGACATCTACCGCGTCGCCGCAAGCGGCGGTACGCCGCAGCGGCTGACCAACTCGCCGGGCATCGACACCGGCGGCAGCTATTCCCCCGACGGCTCCAGGATAGTGTTCGAGAGCGACCGCTCGGGCGGGCAGCAACTCTACGTGATGAACGCCGACGGCTCCAGCCAGCAGCGGATCAGCTTCGGCGGCGGACGCTACGCCACGCCGGTGTGGAGCCCGCGCGGCGATCTGATCGCCTTCACCCGACTCGCGGGCAGCTTCCGGATCGGCACGATGAGCCCCAGCGGCGGCGGCGAGAAGCTGCTGACCG
Organism: Sphingomonas sp.; assembly: GCF_964263785.1. Lineage (GTDB taxonomy): Bacteria > Pseudomonadota > Alphaproteobacteria > Sphingomonadales > Sphingomonadaceae > Sphingomonas. Next base: position 21,890 of record NZ_CAXVWL010000030.1, on the reverse strand, counting down.
ACAGCTGGCAGGACGAGGGGCCGAGCTGGTCGCCCAACGGCCGCGTCATCACTTTCTATCGCGCCGGACGCGGATCGCAGGGCAAGGCCGATCTGTGGTCGGTCGACCTGACCGGGGTCAACGAACGCCGCATCCCGACCCCGCTCGACGGCTCCGATCCGGCCTGGGGACCGCTGCGTCCATGAGACTTGGGCGTCCCTGACGCGTTACCTTCTCACGGGAGAACGATAATGAAGACATTCAACACTGTCCTGCTGGCGGCCACGGCGCTGGTCGCGGTCTCGGGCTGTTCCAAGAAGCGCCCCCAGACGCTGCCGCCCGCGCCGCTCGATCCCAACGCGGGGACAGGACAGACCACCACCACGACGGAAACGAGCGAAGGCGCGCTCGTCCCCGGCTCGGACGCCGACTTCCGCCGTTCGGTGTCGTCGAACACCGTCAATTTCGGGCTCGACCAGTACGACATCGACTCCGCCGCCCGCGCAATCCTCGATTCGCAGGCCGAATGGCTGGCGAAGTTCCCGAACAAGCGGATCACGCTGGAGGGGCATTGCGACGAACGCGGCACCCGTGAATACAACCTGGCACTCGGCGACCGCCGCGCGAACGCCGCCAAGAACTACCTCGTCGCGCGCGGCGTCGACGCGGGCCGCATCTCGACGATCAGCTACGGCAAGGAGCGCCCGGTCGCGCTCGGCTCCGATGACGAGAGCTACGCCCAGAACCGCCGCGCGGTGACGATCGTGGTGAGTTGATCCGCCCCCGCGCTAGCGGGGACCGAGGAACAATCGCGCAGCGATGGTGAGGAGCCGGCGAGGCGCCGTCTCCGTCATCTTGCGGGCGGCGCGGGGCGCGCGCAGCCACCGCACCAGCGATTCGATGCCCCTTGTCCTACAGCCCGCCACCTGTGCCACCGTTACCGCGACCCGGGTCGATATCGACCCTCGCTCTTTCTCATGGTCACGGAACAGGAAACGATCGGCCGCGATCGATGCATGTTCAAGCGTCGACCAGTGTCAACGTGTTCGGCTTGGCGAGGATTGCAACGGGCACGATAGCCGTCACCGTCGCCAACATCGGCCAGTCTCGACCATGCGCATTGGCCTCACCTTAGCCTCACCTTCGGTCAGGCAAACGGCCCGGCAAGCGTCAACCCAGCGCGCGATCCAGCAGCTTGGCCAGCCGGATGCCGCCCTTCTCCACTTCGGCGCGCGCGACCGGCACCAGCCGCGCGATGGTCGCTTCGTCCAGGGCCCCACGCGCCGGAAACGGGGCGCACGCCCGGCCCCCCGTCGCGGCGTCGTAGGCGGCATGCGCGACCCGCCAGCTCTCGCGGCTCCAATCGGTCACATCGCCCGCGCCCAGCCGCGCGCGGTCGGCGGCGGAATAGCGGCGCACCAGGCTCGGCGGCGTCGAGATCGCGCGTTCCGCCAACAAGCCGTCCCAGATCGAATGGAGGTTCAGTCTCGGCGGCGCATAGATGCCATAGTCCATCTTCGCATCGTTGCCGCCCTTGTCCCCCTTGTCGCCTGCGTGAAGCGGCTGGTGGAGGTCGCCGACGAAGTGGATCAGGAACGCCAGCGCCATCACGCGTTCGCGGGGGTTCGCGCGGCGGTTCTTCACGATGGCGGCCTGCTTCTCGATCTGCGCCGAGACGCAGTTGCCGTCCTTGCAGGCGGGCGTCAGGTCGAAGTCGCGGCAGATGTCGACGTTCTGGTAGTGCCAGCTATAGGCATAGCCGAAGCGCGAAGAGCCGTCGGCGGCCTTCAGCGGCTTGATGCAATCGGCCCAGACGCTCGCCTGCTCGATGGTGCCCGCCGGACATTCGGGCGTCTCCAGCAGCGCCTGCTGCGCCAGCAGCCGCCGGATCGCCACCCGAGTCGCGGGCTTCACGTTGGCGTAGGCGATCTCCGCCACCGTCTCGTGGCCATATTCCCAATAGGCCGCAGCGGGGCTGGCGGCGGCAAAGGCCAGCAGGATGATGAAAATGCGGATCAGCATACCCGTGCTTTAAAACAACTCCGCACCAGATTGAACCACCACCTCCGTTCGCCCTGAGCGAAGTCGAAGGGCATGGCCAAGGACCGGTGCTTCGACTTCGCTCAGCACGAACGGATTTCAGAAGATTGCAACTGAACAGTCACTCGTCGCCGTAGATCGCGACGTACGGAGCGACACCCGACGAGACGGTGCCGCGGTACATGCCCCTGGTCGAGAAGCGCATCGCGGTGTCCCCGGCGGGTGTCACGACAATGATGCCGCCGGTGCCGCCGAGCGCGACGACCTCGCTCAGCACCGCCTGTGCCGCCGTGCCCGCATCCTCGCCCAGGTGCCGGACCCGCGCGGCGATCGCGTGGGCGACACCGGCGCGCAGGAAGGTCTCACCCGAGCCCGTACACGACACCGCACACGCCCGATCGTCCGCCCAGGTGCCCGCCCCGATCACCGGTGAGTCGCCCACTCGGCCCCAACGCTTGCCGGTCACGCCCCCGGTCGAGGTGGCGGCGGCGACATGGCCGTGCATGTCGCAGGCGACCGCACCGACGGTGCCGTATTTCATCTCGACGTCGAACGCATCCGCGCCCTTGGCCTGCAATTCGGCGAGCTGACGGCGGCGCTCGGCCGTCACGAACCAATCCTCGCCCGCCTGCTCCAGCCCGTGCGCCGCGGAGAACGCATCGGCACCGCCCCCCGCCAGGAAGACATGCGCGCCGTCCTCCATCACCGCGCGTGCGAGCGCCACCGGGTTGCGCGTGGCGGTCACCCCGGCCACCGCGCCTGCGCGCCGGTCGCCGCCCATGATCGCGGCGTCGAGCGCGACCCGGCCCTCGCTGGTCAGCACCGCACCGCGCCCCGAATTGAACGCCGGATCGTCCTCGAGCACGATGACGGTTGCCGCGACGGCCTCCACCGCGGCGCCCCCCGCCGCCAGCACCCGCGCACCCGCAACCAGCGCCGCGGCAAGCCCGGCCCGCGCCGCGGCATCCTGCTCCGGTGTGAGCACCTCTCGGGTGATGCCACCCGCACCGCCGTGGATGGTGAGCGTCCATTCGGTCATCGGCATATCCTACAGCAAGGCGGGAACCGCGGGGCGCTGCCGTTGGCGAAGCCCGATCAGCGGCCGCAACCGCGGCACCGCACGCCCCCCGAGGTAGAAGGCCCAGCAGCCCGCGACGGTAGCGGCAACGAGGATCGCGAACTCCGCCCAGCCCGGAAGCCCGGCGCCCAGCAGCCAGTACATGACGACCACGATGATCGTCTGGTGGACGATGTAGAAAGGAAACACCGCTTCGGTCAGCATCGGCCGGATCGCGGCATCGTGGTTCCAATAGCGCTCGGCGACCCCGATCAGCGCCACGATCGTCCCCCATTGCTGCACCGCATGCGCGACGCCGTAGGGGCGATACCCCCAACTCGCCGCCCACGCCTTGGCGGCAAAGGACAGCTCGAACGCGAGCACCGCGGCGTACCCGAGCAGCGCCAATGCGGCGGCAGGCTTCCACAGCCGCACCGTGGCCGCCAGAACCGCGGGCGATCCGGCCAGGGCGAAGCCGAACAGGAACGCCGGCAGATACGACGCATGCGCGATGCCGTCGCCGACCAGCGCATGCGTCTCGCCGACCATCGTGAACCACGATCCGTGCACCAGCGCGAACCACGCGGTCGGGAGGATCAGCAGCCACCAGCCCGAGAACACCCGGTCGAACACTCGCTGCAGCCAGGTGCTCCGCATCAGCGAGACGCCGACCGCGAGGATCAGCGTGTAGACCCACAGGTACCCCACGAACCACAGGTGGTTCCACGTCGGCAGCGCGACTCCATCAAGCGACGAGAACCGCCAATAGTCGCGCAGCCAGAAGCTCGCGAGGCCGTGATCGTAACCATGGCGAGTCACCAGCTCGACCCAGGGTTGCGGCGGCACGATCAGGATCATCCCGAACGCCAGCGGCACCAGCAGCCGCGCGCTCCGATTGGCGGCGAACCTGCCCGGTGCGGGGTAGCGCGCGAGCAGCGCCCGGCTGGCATAGCCCGACACGACGAACAGCAACGTCAGCCGCCACGCGTTGGTCGCCAGCATCGGCAGCGTCAGCCAGGCCGCGATATGCGTCGACTTCACATGGAAGTTCCACGGCACGAACACCATGCCGACATGGTAGAAGATCAGCGCCGCGAACGCGCCGATCCGCAGCCAGTCGAGACCGTAATGGCGTTGGGGGTCGGGGGCTGGCTCCATCGCGGCTCGCGGTAGCGCGCCCTCCCCAAACCGCAACGTCTTTGAACCGCAACCCAGCACGCGCTATAGGGGCGTCCATGTCCATTCGTCCCTGGCGCGACATCGCGCGCCGCCCGAGCCGCCAGATCATGGTCGGCAACGTCCCCGTCGGCGGCGACGCGCCGGTCACCGTCCAGACGATGACCAACACGCCCACCAACGACGCGCGTGCCACCATCGACCAGATCAGGCGATGCGAAGACGCGGGGGTCGACATCATCCGGGTCAGCTGCCCCGACGTCGAATCGACCGCCGCGCTCGGCCAGATCGTCCGCGCCGCCCGCGTGCCGATCGTCGCCGACATCCATTTCCACTACAAGCGCGCATTGGAAGCCGCCGACGCGGGCGCGGCGTGCCTCCGGATCAACCCTGGTAACATCGGCTCGTCGGCCCGCGTGGCCGAGGTCGTGCGCGCGGCCAAGGCCAATGGCTGCGCGATCCGCATCGGCGTCAACGGCGGTAGCCTGGAGCGTCACCTGCTCGAGAAATACGGCGAGCCGTGCCCCGACGCGCTGGTCGAGAGCGCGATGGATCACATCAAGCTGCTCCAGGACCACGACTTCCACGAATACAAGGTCGCGGTGAAGGCGTCCGACCTGTTCCTGGCGGTCGCAGCCTATCAGCAACTGGCGGAACAGGTCGATTGCCCGCTGCATCTGGGCATCACCGAAGCGGGCGGCTTCGTCGGCGGCACCGTCAAGTCGGCGATCGGCATCGGCTCGCTGCTGTGGTTCGGGATCGGCGACACCATCCGGGTGTCCTTGTCCGCCGAACCCGAAGAGGAGGTCCGCGTCGGCTTCGAGATCCTGAAGTCGCTCGGCATCCGCAACCGCGGGGTGCGGGTGGTGTCGTGCCCGTCATGCTCGCGCCAGGGCTTCGACGTCATCCGCACCGTTCAGGCACTGGAAGAACGCTTGCAGCACATCCGCACGCCCATGTCGCTCTCGGTCCTCGGCTGCGTCGTCAACGGCCCCGGCGAAGCGCGCGAGACCGACATCGGCGTCACCGGCGGCGGCGCGGGCAAGCATATGGTGTATCTGTCGGGCGTCACGGACCACCATGTCCAGGACGAGGGCATGATCGACCATATCGTCAAGCTGGTGGAGGCGAAGGCGGCGGAGATCGAGGCGGCGGACGAGGGCGCGAAGGTAGCGGCGGAGTGATATCCCGCAGGAGTCGTGCTGCGCTGCTGCTGGTGGCGGTGGTCACGTCGGCCGCCGGGCACGAAAAAGTGCGCGTCGCGATAACCTGCTCTCCCGAAGGCAAGCTGGCGACGATCCAGGTCGGCTCTGCACCCGCAAGAACGATGGATGAGCAATCGTACGAGCAGGTCATCAAACAAGCGCTGCCGAACCGACGTGCGACGATCGTCCTGGTGAACGATGTGGACACGCCGTATCGCTGTGTCGGCGGCTTCATCTACACGCTCCAACGACTTGGTTACCGTCACATCGGATTCGTCAGCGAGCCGCCGCCCGCGCAGCCGTAGCCTCAATACGGATAGCAGCGTATGCGTTCGGCATGGCCCAGCCGATCGACCTTTCCGCTCTTGAGGCGCTCGACCAAGGCGCCACACCCGGCCCTTGGTACGTGCGCGCTATGGATGATGATTTTGCAATGTGTGCAACCGCGGTCGCCACCAAGCCGAACACGTCCGGTGACAACGACGATCTGACCGATTCGGACTACCACGGCGTTGTCGCGGCAACGCTGATCCAACACCCGACGTACGTCATGCCCGAAGATGGCCGCGATCGGGAGAATGCCGAATTGATCGCGGCGGTCCGCACGGCGCTTCCCGAACTGCTGCGGCTGGCGCGCCTGGGTGCGGCGTCTGAACAGCTTGGCTGATCCGTTGACCTCCGGACGCTCCGTCTCCCCCGCGCTCGCCTTCGGCATCGCCGCAGGCGGGATCGGGCTGTTCTCGATCATGGATGCGTTCATGAAGTCGCTGGTGCTCGGCATCGGCGTCTACAACGCGCTGTTCTGGCGGACGATGATCGGGGCGGGGTTCGGCGCGGTCGTGTGGCGGGGGAGCGGGGGCGGATGGCCAAGTCGGCGGGCAATGCGGCTGCATCTGGCGCGCGGCTGCGTGACCGCGGCGATGGCGACGTTGTTCTTCTGGGGGCTGGCGCGGGTGCCGATGGCGCAGGCGATCGCGCTGACCTACATCGCGCCGCTGCTGGCGCTGCTGCTCGGCGCATGGGTGCTGCACGAGCGGGTGGGGCCGCGGGTCGTTGTCGCTTCGGCGGTGGCGTTCGGCGGGGTGCTGGTGGTGCTGGCGGCGCAGTCGCGGATGGCGCTGGGGCCGGAGGCGCTCCACGGATCGGTCGCGATCCTGGTGTCGGCAGTGCTGTATGCGGTCAATCTCGTCATCGCGCGCGTCCAGGCGCAGGCGGCACGGCCGCAGGAGATCGCGTTTTTCCAGTCGAGCGTCGTCACCCTGCTGCTCGCCTGCGCGGCGCCGTGGTTCCTGGTCGTGCCCGGCGCGGACTCATGGCCCAAGCTGGTCATCGGCGCGGCGCTGGGGACGTCGTCGCTGCTGCTGCTCGCCTGGGCCTATGCCCACGGCGACACCGGCTATCTGGCGACCACCGAATACACATCCTTCATCTACGCCGCGGTGCTGGGCTTCGTGGTGTTCGGCGAGCGGGTGTCGTTGGTAACGCTCGCCGGTGCCGGGCTGATCGTCGCCGCTTGCCTCTATGCCGCGCGCTGCCGCGATATCGCGGGCGCAGGCGTCGAGGCGGCGGCATGATCGTCCGCGCCGCCACGCCCGCCGATGTTGCGACCATCCTCGGCTTCGTCCGCGATCTCGCCGCGTTCGAGCGCGAGCCCGACGCCGTGGAGGCGACCGAGGTGACGCTCGGCGAAGCGCTGTTCGGCGCGCATCCCGCGGCGGAAGCGGTCGTCGCCGAGCGGGAGGGCGCGGCGGTGGGCTTCGCGCTGTTCTTTCACAATTTCTCGACCTGGACCGGGCGGCGCGGGCTCTATCTCGAAGACCTGTACGTCACCCCCGAGGCGCGTGGGCGCGGGGTGGGCCGAGCGCTGCTCCAGCATCTGGCTGCGCTCGCGCTCGACCGCGGCTGCGTGCGCTTCGAATGGTCGGTGCTCGACTGGAACGAGGGCGCGGTGCGCTTCTATCGCAGCCTCGGCGCGGTCGGCATGGAGGAATGGACGATCCAGCGCGTGACCGGCGACGCGCTTCGGCGGCTCGCGGGGCGAGCAGGCTGATGGCCTTTGACGCCGGTCTGGTCGCCTGCGTGGCGGAGGCGATGGAGCCGGCCGGCACCGTCACCCACCGTGCGATGATGGGCGGCGCGACGCTTTACTGCGACCGCGTGGTGTTCGCCATCGTCGCGGCGGATGCCTTGTGGTTCAAGGCCGACGCAAGCAGCGACGCCGAGTGGGATGCCGCGGGCTGCACGCGCTTCACCTACGACAAGGGCGAAGGGCAGGTCGGCACCATGAACTACCGCCGCGCGCCCGACGAATGCTACGACGATGCCGACGCGCTGCGACGCTGGGCAGCGCTGGGGCTTGCCGCCGGTGCGCGAGGGTGCGCCAAGCGGCGCTAGACTCTAAGCCCGCCCGGCGACCTCGTCCTTGTCATGCGGATCGCCGTCGGCCGCCTTGGCCGCGTCGTAGCGCTCGATCGCCTCCAGGGTGATGCGGCGGGCTTCGTCGGCATCGCCCCAGACGCCGACGCGCACCCACTTCTTCTTCTCCAGGTCTTTGTAGTGGGTGAAGAAATGCTCGATCTGCTCGAAGACGATCTCGGGCATGTCGGCGCGGCCGCCGACGTCGGAGTAATAGGGAAAGACCGAATCGACGGGGACGCAGACGAGCTTCTCGTCGCCGCCGGCCTCGTCCTCCAGGTTCAGCACCGCGATCGGGCGTGCGCGGACGACGCAGCCGGGGATGAACGGCGATCGCGCGATCACCAGCGCGTCGAGCGGGTCGCCGTCGGGGCTCAGCGTATGCGGAACGAAGCCGTAATTGGCCGGATAGCGCATCGGCGTGTGGAGGATGCGGTCGACGAACAGCGCGCCGCTCGCCTTGTCGAACTCGTACTTCACCGGCTCGCCGCCGGTCGGCACCTCGATGATGACGTTCAGGTCGTCGGGCGGGTTCTTGCCGACCGGGATCAAGTCGATGCGCATGCAGGCCTTCCTGTGATGATGCCGCGGGTCAACGCGGCGCGAGCAACCGGTCGAGCCCGCCGTCGCCGGTCCCCACCTTCTCGAAGCGCGGATAGCGGGGGCCGCTGTGATAGTCGATGGCAACGTCGCGGTAGCGGTCGCCGTCCTTCAGCAGCAGCCGGATCGGCTCCTTCGTGCCCTGCGCCGCGGCGATGGCGGCGAGCAGGCGGTCGCGCGACCAGGCCTGGCCGTTGACCGCGGCGATCGTGGTGCCGACGTCGACTCCTGCCTTGAACGCGGGGCTCTCCCAGATCGACGCGGTGACGATACCGTCCTTGTCGGCGACGAGACCGATCGAATAACTGGCATCGGTACCGCGCGCCTTCTCCGCCTGGGTAAAGTACGGGGTCGGCACAGGCGTGTAGACGAGCTTGTAGCCGTTCATCGCGAAGCCCTGCACCGGAGCGGGCTTGCCTGTCTCCGTGAGCCGCGTCTTGAGAAACCCCGCCCAGTCGAACGGCACGATCCCATTCAGCGTCGCGGCGACATCGTCGAGGGTATAGGTCAGCTCGCCCCAGTCGCCGTCGCGCACGCCGAAGAACGCCCGCGAGAAATCGTCGATCGACTTGGCTCCGCCCGACTTCTGGCGGAGCATGGCGTCGACCTCCATCCAGACCATCAGGCCTTCGTTGTAATAATCGCCTTCCGATCGTTGCCAGCTCGTCCAGCCTCGCGGACGACGCTGCGAGATAATGGGGTCGTTGGTCGTGTCGATCAGCGGCCGCCACTGGCGTCCCGGCGCGAGGTCGTACGTTCCGGCGATCGCCGCCAGCGCGTCGAGCGTGTCCTGCTTGGACACCAGCCCCGATCGCGCCTGGAGCACATAGCCCCAGAATTGCGTCTGCCCCTCGTATACCCACAGCAGCGAATCGCGCATCGGCGTACGGAAGTCGGGGGTCCACAGGTCCGCGCCGCGGCGGAACTTGCCGTCCCAGCTATGCGTGAACTCGTGCGGCAGCAGGTTGCGCCGCACCGCGCCGTTCGCCCAGTCGGTGAAATAGCCGGTGGGCGCGCCGTTCTCGGACGACCGGTGATGCTCGAGACCGATCGTGCCGAGCTGGTCGCTGAGCGACAGCAGGAATTCGTAATGGTCGTAATGCTGCGCACCGAAGGTTTTTACAGCCTGCTCGACCAGCCGCTTGTGCGCGTCGATCTGCTCGGGAGTCGCGGCGAGATTATCGGGACTGTCCGCAAAGACGTTGAGGTTGACGCGCGGGGAGAGCGCCCAGGTCTTGCCGTACTTGCCTGCCAGGATCGGCGAATCGGCCAGCACCTCATAATTGGTCGGCTCATAGGCATAGGTCACGCCGTCCGGGCCGGAAGTCGCCTTGGCTTTCAGCGCGCCCGCGGCGGTCCAGCCGGCGGGGAAGCGCGCGGTGAACTTCACCGGTATCCGGCGCGTGAAATAGCCCGCGGGGTAGAGGCTGACCGAATTGGGCTGGAGGCTGACCATGTTGGGGGTCGCGGCGATGCGGCCCTGGTCGGCCTTGGTCGCCGACAGGAACTGGAACTCGATGTCGATCTTGCGCGCGGCGCTGGGCACGTCGACGTGGAAGGCGAAGACGTCGACGGTATCGCGTGTCCACGGCAGGATGCGGCCATTCGCGCGGACGACGAGGCCCGCCAGCTTCTCGATCTCGCCGCGGGGCGTGTGTGCCCCCGGGAGCCACTTGGGGAACAGCAGCGTCATGCGCCCGGCCTGCGCGACGGGAATGGTCTCGCGTACCCGAAAGATGCCGCGTGCCGTGTCGGTCGCATCGACGTCGACCGTCAGCGTGCCCGGATAGGCGACGTCTCGCGCTGCCGGGATGGTGTCGGCGAACGGCACCGGCTGCGGTGCGGAATTGCCCGGCGGAACCTGGGCAACAGCAACTGTGCCGATCAGGAGCGAGGCGGCGATAAGCGAACGGATCATGCGCACGCGCTTAATCCGCCAAAAGGTCAGCCGTCCAGTCGCTTATCCACCCAGCACATTGCCCCGCGGCATCCGCCGCCCAAGAACGTTGCCCGGCGGCGTTAGCTGCCAAGAACATTAATCGTGAACGCCAGCACCCCCAGGTTGAACACGAAGGCCGCCAGGCAATGCCCGATCGCGACCTTGCGGATGTGGCGCGACGTGATGTCGACGTCCGAGGTCTGGAACGTCATGCCCAACGTGTAGCTGAAATACAGGAAGTCCCAGTAATCGGGCTCGTCGCACTTGGGGAAGTCGATCCCGCCCGCATCGTCGCCGTCGCGTCCGTCGAGGTAGTAGAGGTGCGCGTAGTGGAGCGCGTAGATGGTGTTCGAGAACAGCCACGCGAGCACCAGCGTCGCGATGATCAGGGTGATCGCGACCGCGTCGTTCGCGCCCTTCGCCTCGCCCGCGACCGCGACCAGGATGACGACGGAGGTAACGGCGCTGAACCCCAGAAGCACCGCGCGGTTGGCGTCGTTGGCCTCCGACGCGCGGCGCATCTGATCGGCCTCGCCGCGCCGCAGCAGCGTTGCGACCGCGAGGAGGAACACCGCAGCGGCGACGTCGAACGCTGCCATCGTGCCGCGCCCCGAGCCCAAGGCGGGGATGCCGGCAGCGAGTCCCGCCGCGAAGACGAGGACGAACAACAGGAAGCGCGGTGGCGCGATGCGGTGGCCCAGCTTCATCGACATCGGTTGGTCGCTCATGCCGCATGCCTAGCGCTTGTCGGCTGCCTCCACTAGATACCCGCGCCACATGGCCACGACCCAGACACCGAACCGCGTCCGCGGAACGCAGGACATCTTTCGCGAAAACCAGCGGCGGCACGCGCATGTGCTCGCCACCTTCGAACGGGTACGTGCGCTCTATTGCTTCGAGCGGGTCGACGTGCCGGTGTTCGAGGCGACGGAGGTGTTCGCGCGCTCGATCGGCGAGACGACCGACGTGGTGTCGAAGGAGATGTACACGTTTCCGGACCGCGGCGGCGACTCGCTGACGCTACGTCCCGAATTCACCGCAGGGATCGCGCGCGCGTATCTGACCGAGGGCTGGCAGCAGTACGCGCCCTTGAAGCTGGCGACCAGCGGCCCGGTATTCCGCTACGAACGCCCGCAGAAGGGGCGGTTCCGCCAGTTCCACCAGATCGACGCCGAGGTGATCGGCGCGGCGGAACCCGCGGCGGACGTCGAGCTGCTGGTGCTGGCGGACCAGTTGCTGCGCGAGCTGGGGATCGAGGGGGTGACGCTGCAGCTGAACACGCTGGGCGATGCGGAGACGCGCGACGCGTGGCGGGCGGCGCTCGTCGCGCATTTCGAGGCGCACCGGGGCGAGCTGTCGGAGGACAGCCTCAAGCGCCTCGACAAAAACCCGATGCGCGTCCTCGACAGCAAGGACCCACGCGACCGCCCGATCGCCGACGCCGCGCCGGATATCGATGCGTATCTGACGGCGGATGCGCGGGCGTTCTTCGATGCGGTGACAGCGGGGCTCGACGCGGCGGGGGTGGCGTGGACGCGCAACCCGCGGCTGGTTCGGGGGCTCGACTATTATCGCCACACCGCGTTCGAGTTCGTCACCGACCGGCTTGGGGCGCAAGGCACGGTGCTCGCGGGCGGGCGCTACGATGGGCTGATCGGCTCGCTTGGTGGGCCGGAGACGCCGGGGGTCGGTTGGGCGGCGGGGGTGGAGCGGTTGGCGATGTTGGTAGAAGAACGTGGTGCAGAAAGGCCGCTCGTTGCGGTAATTCCCGATACGCCAGCGATGGAGTCAGCCGCTATCGAAGCGGCTGCGCTTCTCCGCCGTGAAGGACTTTCGACTCAAGTAACGTTCCGGGGCAGTTCGAAGAAGCGCAGTGAAGCGGTTAACCGTGACGACCCGATGATAAAGCTGTTTCTCAGGGATTCTCAACACCCGATGGGTGCGCTGCATCTCAGCTTCTACAGCACTCGCTACAACAATAAGGAACAGCACGAAGTCACCAAGCGCGTTCAGGAGGCGTTGGGCGAGCGGTTCGGGTGGAGCATTGGTAGCGAGGGCTTCAACACGCCATGAGCTACATGACTTTTTGCGCCACTTTCGTCACCCCGGGCTTGACCCGGGGTCCCGCTGCCTTGACCGGTGCGGAAGCAGAAGAAGCGGGACCCCGGCTCAAGGCCGGGGTGACGAGCAAGCGCTCGTCATGACCATCTCCCCCGAACGCATCGCCCAGATCGAAGCGCGCCGCGACGAGCTTCAGGCCCTCATGGCGACCGGCGACCTGCCGTCCGACCGCTTCGTCGCGGTGTCGAAGGAGTACGCCGAGCTCGAACCCGTCGCAGCAGCAGCGGGCGAGGTCCGCCGCCTGCGCGCGGAGGCGAAGAGCCTCGCTTATATGGCCGACGACGCCGACGACGAGCTCCGCGCGATGGCCGCCGAGGAGCTGCACGACAACGGCCGCCTGCTCGACGCCGCCGACCGCCGCCTGTCGCTCGCCTTGCTCCCCCGCGACGCCGCCGACGAGCGCTCGGCGATGCTCGAGGTGCGCGCGGGCACCGGCGGCGACGAGGCGGCGCTGTTCGCGGGCGACCTGTTCCGCATGTACCAGCGCTATGCCGAGGGGCAGGGCTGGCGGGTCGAGCTGATCTCCGGCTCGTCCTCCGACGCGGGCGGCTTCAAGGAGGTCGTCGCCAGCGTCACCGGCCAGGGCGTGTTCGCGCGGCTGAAGTTCGAATCGGGCGTCCACCGCGTCCAGCGCGTCCCCGCGACCGAAGCGGGCGGGCGCATCCACACCTCCGCCGCGACCGTCGCGGTGCTGCCCGAGGCCGAGGAAGTCGACGTCAAGATCGACGAGGCACGCGACCTTAGGATCGACATCTATCGCTCGTCCGGGCCCGGCGGACAGTCGGTCAACACTACCGATTCGGCAGTCCGCATCGTTCACATCCCGTCGGGGCTGGTCGTCATCCAGCAGGACGAGAAGTCGCAGCACAAGAACAAGGCCAAGGCGCTGCGGGTACTGCGCACCCGGCTCTATGAACTGGAGCGCGACCGCCTCCACGCGGAACGCGCGGGCGCGCGCAAGTCGATGGTCGGATCGGGCGACCGCTCCGAGCGCATCCGCACGTACAATTTTCCGCAAGGGCGCGTGACCGACCACCGCATCAACCTCACGCTCCACCGGCTGCCCGAGATCATGGCGGGGGAGATGGAGGAGCTGGTCGGCGCGCTGATTGCGCAGGACGAGGCGGAGCGGTTGGCGTCGTTGGATGGGTGACGCTGATACCTCCCCGGAACGGGGAGGGGGACCAGCGAAGCTGGTGGAGGGGCAGTTCCGGGCGACACGGCTTGGGGCTGCCCCTCTATCACCGCTTCGCGGCGGTTCCCCTCCCCGTTCCGGGGAGGTATGCAGTGCAAGCCAAGCCCTCGCCCACGCCGCCGCCCGCTTCGCCTTCTCCGCCACCCCGCGCCTCGACGCCGAACTCCTCATGGCGCACGCGCTTGGGCTCCAGCGCTCCGCGCTGCTGCTCGACCTCGACCGACCCGCGCCCGCCGGCTTCGCCGCGCTCGCCGATCGCCGCGCCGCCCGGGAGCCCGTCGCCTACATCACCGGCACCCGCGGCTTCTGGACGATCGACCTCCATGTCGCGCCCGGCGTCCTGATCCCGCGCGCCGACAGCGAGACGCTGATCGAGGCGGCGGTCGCGCATTTCGGGGACCGCTCGCCGCGCACGATCCTCGACCTCGGCACCGGCTCGGGCGCGCTGCTGCTCGCCGCGCTCGACCAATGGCCGGGCGCCTCGGGCATCGGCGTCGACCAGTCCGCCGCCGCTATGGCCATCGCCCGCGCCAACGCCGAACGGCTCGGGATGAGAGACCGCGCGCGGATCGTGCGCGGCGGGTGGACCGGTGCGGGCGGCGCGCACGACCTGATCCTCTGCAACCCCCCCTACATCGCCGAGGGCGAGGCGCTCCCCGACGAGGTCGCCCTCTACGAGCCCGCCTCCGCGCTGTTCGCAGGGCCCGACGGCCTCGACGACTATCGTGCGATCGCCCCGGTTCTCCGCGCCCAGATCGCTCCCGGCGGCGCGGCGATCCTGGAGATCGGGTCGACCCAGGCCGACGCGGTCGCCGCGCTGCTGACCGCGCAAGGCTTCGCGGTCGCGCTACGCCACGACCTCGGCGGGCGGCCGCGCGCGCTGGTCGCGGCTTGAAACGCGCAAGCGAAATTCTCATATTTTACTTGTAGAAAGCGTTTGCGGCCCGCTATGGGTCGCGCAGGGGCACGCGACATCGCCGAATAGTGGGACGGACAGGGGCACACGCCGCGTCGACCCGCATCCTTTGTCATGACGCCGCCGCTGTCCGGCGGCCCTGACGCGCTCGATGGCGATGCGCCGCGAGCGAACGGGATTGCACCGCGATAACGAAGCGAGACCGATCCATCATTTCGGAACAGGACGAATAGCTTGATCAACAATCGGCAAGCCGGTCGCCGTCGCGGCCGGGGCGGTAACGGCCAGGGTGGCAATGGGGGCGGCGGCAACGGTCCGCGCCAGAACGGCGGCGGCCGCGACAACGGCAACCGCATCGACAGCCGCGCGCGCGGCAATGCCAGCCAGCTGTACGAGAAGTACAAGAACATGGCGAGCGACGCGCAGCGCCAGGGCGACCGCGTCAACACCGAATATTACCTCCAGTTCGCCGACCATTATTTCCGCGTGCTGAGCGAGACGCGCAGCCGGTTCGAGGAACAGAACCAGCAGCGCCGCCAGCAGAACGACGGCTATGAGGCGCAGGCCTTCGTCGGCAGCTTCGACACCGGCTTCGACAACCAGGACGACGAGTTCGGCGACGAAGGCGAGCCGATCCGCGCGGGCGAGCAGGCGTTCGGCGAAGATCGGCCCGGGGACCGCAATGACGGCGCCCGCGACGGCAACCAGCGCGACGGCAATTCCCGCGGTGATCGCCAGAACGGGGAGCGCCAGAACGGGGTGGCCAACGGTCAGACTGCGCCGAACGGCCAGACCTTCGACCGGCCCCGGCGTGAGGCGCGTCCGCAGCGTGACGGCAATCGGCAGAACGACGGTGGCGAGCGCACTGGGCAGGATGCCCAGCGCGATGCCGTGCAGCCGCGCTACGAGGGCCAGCGCGAAGATGCGCCGCGCAATGACGGAGACCGTAACGACGTAAATCGGGACGACGCAAATCGCGACCGGGCGAACCGCGACGGCGAACCGCGCCGCGCGCCGCGCGCGGTGCGCCGCGACCGCGACCGCGACGAAGCCGCTCCCGAGGCCGCACCGGCGGAGGGCCAGCAGGCTCCGGTGTTCGAGGCACCGGCATCGGTCGAAGCCGCTCCCGAGGCCGAAGCCCCGCGCCGCCGCGGCCGTCCGCGCCGCGAGCGCCCCGTCGACGACGAGCCCGCCGCATTCGACGCCGCGTTGCTGCCGCCCTCGCTCGGCATCGCGCCCGCGGCGACCGCGGTCGCGGCTGCGGACGAGAGCCCAGCGGAGGAAAAGCCTCGCCGCCGCCGCGTCCGCACTGTGGCCGAGGCACCGCCCGCCGCGGAGTGATCCCGGCAAGATGACGAACAGGCCGGCCCGCTTCATGCGGTGCCGGCCTTTTTCGTCTGGCTTGCCCGTGTCACCCGCAGCCGCTAGCCTGCCCTCGATACGGCGGGAACAGGGGGCAAGAATGCGGGCGATGACGAAGACGGCGCTCGCGCTGTCGGCCGCGGTCGCCGCGCCCGCGGCGCTGCCGGCCCAAGTTACGCCCGCACCTGCGCCCCCGCAGGCCCAACTCCCCGGCCGCAGCGCGCAGGGGCGGGTCGCGGTCACCATCTACGCCAGCGGCACCGCGCTGATCCAGGACACCCGCACGCTGACCCTGCCCGCGGGCGTGTCGCGGCAGGATTTCCTCGACGTCGCCAACACCATCCGCGCCAACACCGTCCGGCTGGAGGCGCAGGGGACCGAGATCGTCGAGCAGAATTACGATTACGACCTGCTTTCGCCGCAAGCGCTGATGGAGAAAGCGGTCGGCCAGACGATCACGCTGGTGCGGACCAACCCCGCGACCGGCGCGGAAACGCGCGAGCAGGCGCGGGTGCTCGCGTCCAACGACGGCGTCGTGCTCCAGATCGGAGACCGCATCGAGGTGCTGCGCGACGACGGCTTGCCGGTCCGCGTCATCTTCGCGTCGTTGCCGCCGTCGCTTCGCGCGCGGCCGACGCTGTCGGTGACGCTCGACGCGAAGTCGGCGGGGACGCGACCGGTGACGCTCAGCTATCTTGCGGGCGGGCTCGGCTGGTCGGCGGATTACGTGGCGCTGTTCGACGAGGCGAAGTCGACGATCGACGTCCAGGGCTGGGTGACACTCAACAACGAAAGCAGCGTGCCGTTCGTCGATGCCGACACGATGCTGGTGGCCGACGGCACCGGCGACCGGAGCGGCATCCGGTATCGCCCGGCCGACTCGCGCCCTGTCTTGCGCCCCGGCACCCAGACGGCGGCGCGCCCGCGGCTCGGCGACTATTACCTCTATCCACTCGGCGCCCGCACGACGATCGCGGCGAACCAGCAGAAGCAGGTGAGCTTCCTGTCGGTCGACGGCGTTCCCGCGACCCGCGGCTACCGCTACGTCAACGCGTGGCTCGGCACCGCCGATACGCCGCGAAGCGCCTCGAGCATGCTCGGCTTCTCGACCGCGCGTGCGCAGGGCGCCGGGCGGGGTTTGGGCGACGCGATCCCGGCGGGCACCGTGCGCGTCTACATCCGCGACGCGCAGGGTCGCCCGCAGTTCGTCGGCGAGAGCAACATCGGCCATACTCCGATGGGATCGACGCTGGCGCTGGTCACCGGCGAGGCATTCGACGTCAAGGTCCGCCCGCTTGTCGACACCCGCACCCGCCTCGGCGACCGCTGGCGCAGTGCGATGCGCTACACGCTGACCAATGCATCGCCGCGCGCGGTGACGGTGGACCTGGTCCAGGCCGGTCTCGACAACGGCTACGACGACACCCGCATCGTCGCGGAGAGCCAGAAGTCGGAGCGGAGGTCCTCGTCCGAGGCGGTGTGGCGGGTGGCGGTCCCCGCCAACGGCGAGGCGGTGGTGACCGCGACCTTCGACACGCGGTACTGACATGCTGATCGCGCTGGCGTTGCTGGCGGGGCAAGTGCCCGAGGCGACGATAGTATCGGCAGCGCCGGCCAGCGTCGTGCTCACCGTCTACCGCGCGCCGAACCGCGCCTCCGACAGCGCAATCGACACGCAGGCGCGCGACCAACAGGGCTATGCGCTGGTCACCGAAACGCGCACCGTCGCCATTCCCGCGGGCCCGGCGACACTGCGGTTCGAGGGCGTCGCGGGCAACATCTTCGCCGAGACCGCGATCCTGACCGGACTTCCCGAAGGCGTGGTCGAACGCAATATGGACGCCGATCTGCTGAGTCCGCGGACCCTCTACGACCGCGCGCTCGGGCGGCGGGTGATCGTCCGCCGCACCGATCCGGCGACCGGGCAGGTGCGCGAGGAGCACGCGACGATCCGTTCCTCCGCGGCGGGCGCGGCGGTGCTCCAGCTGGCGGGCGGGATCGAGGCGCTACGCTGCTCGGGGCTGCCCGAGACGATCCTCCAGACGGGGCTGCCCGACGGGCTGGTCGCGCGCCCGACGCTGTCGATCCGCACCGCATCGCGCCGTGCGACGACCGCGACGGTGACGCTGTCGTACCTGGCGGGCGGGTTCGACTGGCAGGCGGATTACGTCGTCACCCTGCGCCCCGATGGCCGCGCCGATCTGTTCGCCTGGGTGACGCTGGCGTCGAGCGATGTCACGCCGTTCGTCGATGCGGCGACATCGGTGATCGCGGGCAAGCCCAAGCGCGAAGAACGAGCCGCGCCGGAGCTCGGACGCGAGGACGGCGGCTTGGTGCTGCGATGCTGGCCCGAAAGCACGTATCGCGGGGGCAGCATCATGACACCGCCGCCGGTCATGATGGCGCCCCCGCCACCCGCGCCGATGATGGAGGTCTCGGACATCGTCGTCACCGGCATGAAGCGCGTCGCCCGCCAAGAGAACCTCGGCGACCTGAAACTCTATCGCCTGCCCGAGCCGACGACGGTCGCGGCACGCTCGCAGAAGCAGGTGGCGATGCTGGTGCGCGACGGCGTAACCTTCGACGCCATCTACGTCAGCCAGAATGTGGCGCAGGAAAACGCGCCCGTACTGACGCTGCGCACCCGCAATACCGCAGCGCGGGGACTCGGCGTGCCGCTACCCGCGGGATCGGTCGCGGTGTTCGAGGGCGAGCGGCTTCTCGGCGAAGCGCATGTCGACGATCGTGCGGTCGGCGAGACGGTCGAGATCGCGTTGGGCGAAGTGCTTTCGGTGAGCATCGACCTGGACTGCGGCCAGGTCCGGTCGGGGTCGCGGACCTGCCACCTGATCGTCGGCAACGACCGCGCATCGGCGATCCACTACGAGGGGCGTATCGCGCTCGGCGACGGCGAGCGGATCGGCAGCAAGGCCCGGCTGGCGCGTACCGCCGACTCGGCGATCTGGACGATCACGGTCCCCGCCAACGCGCGCGCAACGCTCGACTATGTGGTGCGCGACAGCCGCTAGTCGATCCGCTCTACGTCCTCGTCGTGCCCCGTCCCCGAGCTGAGGAACACCAGTCCCATCAGCGCGGCGGCCATCATTACCGATCCGCCGACCCCACCGATGATGCCGAGCATCGTCGCCAGATGCAGCGGCCCCTGCACATGCGCCATCACCACGATCGTCGCCGCGACGCAGATCGCCGCGGCCAGCGTCATCCACGCCATCAGGGTGCGGAAGCGCGCCCAGGCGAAGCGCGCATAGTCGGCGTCGCCCAAACCTTTGTGAGAATGTTCGTCCATGCTTCCCCTTGAGCGCGGAAGGTGCTTTTCTCAAGCCAAGCACAGCACGGGAGAGATAGCGATGACGATCGGCGCGATCCTGAAGGGCAAGGGCGGCGAAGTGGTATCGCTCGCCGCCACCGCGACGGTTCGCGAGGCGGTGGCGCTGCTCGCCGAACGGCGGATCGGCGCGGTGCCGGTGGTCGGCGAAGGATCGGTGGAGGGCATCTTCTCCGAACGCGACGTGACCTATTGCCTCGCGCGCGAAGGCGCGGCGGCGCTCGACCGGACGCTGGCGGAGGTGATGACCACGCCGGTGCAGACCGTCGGCGCGGCGGACGCGGTGATCGCGGCGCTGTCGCTGATGACGAAGCGCCGCATCCGGCACTTGCCGGTGGTCGAGGGGGAGCGGATCGTCGGCTTCGTGTCGATCGGCGATCTTGTCAAATACCGGATCGACCGGATCGAGGCGGATGCGGCGGCGATGCGCGCCTATATCCAGCAGTAACGCATCCAGCAGGTCTAGCCCAACGGTTCAGCGCTGCTGAACCGGCAGCTATCTACGCACCGCGCTCGCGAGTTCGCGGACGAGCGGACGCGCGAAGGCCGCCAGCCAGGCGCCATAAGCAGCGACCCCGACCGCGCCGAGCGCCGCCAATCGGACGACCGGCGACGACCAGGCGACGGTCGAGTCGACGCCCGCGACGGTCAGCGCCATCGCCGCGCTGCCCAGCACCGGCTGCGCCACGCCCGCCGCGACATCGCGCAACCGCGCGCCGATCACCGGCAGCGACCGCCACAGGCTCGCCGCGAGGTAGAGCGGATAGGCCGCGACCCAAGCGCTCGCCAACCCCATCGGCCCCCACCGCACCCCGATCAGGAACGCTGCCCCCAGGATCACCGCGCCCGTCGCACCGTTGGCGACCCCGATGCCGGGGCGCCCGCGCGCGTCGCAGGCCGGGGTCAGCAGCACCTGGAGCGTCATGAATGGCATCGCCAGCGCGAGCACGCGGACGATCGGCGCCGCGCCCGCCCACTTTTCGCCAAGTACGGTCAGCACCAGCGGCTCGGCAACGACCGCTAGCGATAGGTAGAAGGGCATCGCCGCGGCCATCACCACGCGCCCGCCTTTCAGGAACGCCGCAGCCAATTCCGCGGGATCGTGCTGGAGCCGCGCATAGGCGGAAAAGGCGACCTCGTTGAGCGGCGGCACCACCTTGGCGACGAAGATCTGCGCCAGGAACAGCGCGGTCGTATAGAGCCCGAGATGATCGGCGCTGAACGCGCTGCCCGCGATGAACACATCGGCCTGGCTCTGCAGGAACCAGAACAGCTGTCCTCCCGCCATCACCCCGCCGTAGCGCGCGAGGCTGCCGGCGCCGCGAAAGTCGAACGTCGGCCACACCAGCGACCCCGCCGCGCGCGTCATGAGCGCGCCGCGCACCGCGAACAGCACGATCGGCGCGAGCACCAGCGTCCACACGCCGAGCCCCGCCATTGCACCCCCAAGCGCCGCGGTGGCGCTCGCGATCGAGGCGACGATGTTCGCGGTTGCCTGGTGGCGGAAATCCATCGCCCGGCTGAGCAGCGCATAGGGCAGTGCGACGAACGGAGTCGTCAGATAGAGCAGCGCCTGGACGCGCAGCATGTCCGCGACGATCGGGTGACCGTAATATCGCGCGGCCAGCGGAGCGAGTGCGAGCTGGCCGATCGCCAGCGTGGCGTTGAGCACGATCAGCATCCCGAACAGCTGGCGGATCTGCCGCGTCGTCACCTCCGGCTGGCGAACGAGGCCGCTGGCGAGACCGTAGCCGTTGAGCATGTTGAGGAAGGTCAGCACGACTTGGGTCATCGCGAACAGCCCATAGTCTGTGGGGCTGAGGATGCGGATCACCAGGAAGGTGGCGCCCCATTGCACGAGCTGCGCGAGGATCTGGCTCCCCGACCGCCATAGAATCGCGGATCGTACCTGCGATCCGAGCGATCCACCCGGGCGTGGCTCGTCATGATTCGCGTTTCGGACGGCGTCGGTCATGCGATTCGCTATACCCAGGGCGTGTTCACAACGGGTGAAGGCGCGGTTTTCTGCGGGTTTTGGCAAAAAGTGCCACAAATCTGCAAAAAGTGTTTGACGGTGTTGGAGACCCCGCCTAGAGGGGTGTCACCGCAGCGACGGACCACACGGTTTGCTTCTGACGGTCACCAAATCCCCGGCGCAACGCCAACCCGGTAAAAGGGGTTGAGCGAAGGCGTCGGTGCTTTGCGCTCTTTGACATTGTTGGTCAAGATGAAGGGACATGTGGGCGGCGGCTCCGGGTCTCGGCGGCTTTCAGGCGTCGGGTACTCGGTTAAAGCCAAGCCTGTTCATATGTCCTCTTACATATCCACAAATATGTGAAGTGCAGGAACAGGCTCCTGAAAATGAGCGGTTCGATCAGGGAATTCCACCTCGGTCGTATCGTACATAAACTTGAGAGTTTGATCATGGCTCAGAATGAACGCTGGCGGCATGCCTAACACATGCAAGTCGAACGAGACCTTCGGGTCTAGTGGCGCACGGGTGCGTAACGCGTGGGAATCTGCCCCTTGGTTCGGAATA
>NZ_CAXVWL010000029.1:0-23377 GCF_964263785.1 Sphingomonas sp. | reverse complement strand
ACCCAGCCTTCGTAGATCATCCGGAACGCGACCACCACGATCACCGCCAGGCCGATATAGGCGATCCAGCGGTAACGATCGATGATCCGCGCGATGAAGTTCGCCGCCAGCCCCATCAGCGCGACCGACAGGATCAGCCCGACCACCAGGATCCCCGGATGCTCGCGCGCCGCTCCCGCGACCGCCAGCACGTTGTCGAGGCTCATCGACACGTCCGCGACCGTCACCGCCCAGGCGGCGCTCACGAAGCTCTTCGCGGGACCGACGCCGGCGGCGACCTCCGCCTCGTGGTTGCCGCTGCTCTGGATCTCACGCCAGAACTTCCAACTGACCCAGAGCAGCAGCAGCCCGCCCGCGAAGATCAGCCCAACAACCCCCATCAGCCAGGTGACGATCAGCGCGAAGAAGATCCGCAGCACCAGCGCCGCGCCGATCCCGATCAGGATCACCTTGCGGCGCTGCTCGGCAGGCAGCCCGGCGGCGAGCGCGCCGACCACGATCGCGTTGTCGCCCGCGAGGACGAGATCGATCATCAGCACGGAACCAAAGGCGGCGAGCGCCGCCGGATCGGACAGATTGGAGAAGTCGGCGATGATGTGCTGCCAGATCTCGGCGGGAGAGCCGGGACCCTGGATGGCGGCCTGGGCGAGGAGAGCGAGGATCACGGGCGGCTCCGAGCAGACGCCCCCTCCCGCTTGCGGGAAAGGGAAGGGACCCGCCGGCGCAGCCGGTGGGAAGGATGGGGAAAGTTTAACTCAACACGCGCGGCGCGAACAGCGGCACGGATCGGGAAACGCGTCGGCACGCGCGGAAACGCACCCGTCGGCCGAGCCGGTGCGAGTCCTGCGCCAGCATGGCCCAGGCCGCATCCGGCTACTGATTCATGCTCGCGAAGAAATCCTCGTTGGTCTTGGAATCCTTCATCTTGCCCAGCAGGAACTCGACCGCGTCGACCGTCCCCATCTGCATCAGGATGCGGCGGAGCACCCACATCTTGGACAGCTTGTCCTTCTCGACCAGCAGTTCCTCCTTGCGGGTACCGCTCTTGCCGACGTCGAGCGCGGGGAAGATGCGCTTGTCGGCGACCTTGCGGTCCAGCACGATCTCGGAATTGCCGGTGCCCTTGAACTCCTCGAAGATCACCTCGTCCATGCGACTGCCGGTATCGATCAGCGCGGTGGCGATGATCGAGAGCGAACCGCCCTCCTCGATATTGCGCGCCGCGCCGAAGAAGCGCTTGGGCCGCTGGAGCGCATTCGCATCGACGCCGCCGGTCAGCACCTTGCCCGACGAGGGCACGACGGTATTGTAAGCGCGGCCGAGGCGAGTGATCGAGTCGAGCAGGATGACGACATCGCGCTTGTGCTCGACGAGGCGCTTGGCCTTCTCGATCACCATTTCGGCGACCTGGACGTGACGTTGCGCGGGTTCGTCGAAGGTCGAGCTGACCACCTCGCCTTTCACGCTACGCTGCATGTCGGTGACTTCCTCGGGGCGCTCGTCGATCAGCAGCACGATCAGGAACACCTCGGGGTGGTTGTCGGTGATCGCCTTGGCCATGTTCTGGAGCATGACCGTCTTGCCGACGCGGGGCGGCGCGACGATCAGCGTCCGCTGGCCCTTGCCTTGGGGGCTGACGATGTCGATCACCCGCGCCGACTTGTCCTTGATCGTCGGATCGGCGGGGTCGAGCGTCAACTTGCGCTCGGGATAGAGCGGCGTGAGATTGTCGAAGTTCACGCGGTGGCGGACGACGTCGGGGTCGTCGAAATTGACCGCGGTCAGCTTGACCAGCGCGAAATAGCGCTCCCCATCCTTGGGGCCCCGAATCTCGCCCTCGACCGTATCGCCGGTGCGCAGACCGTGCTTGCGGACCTGATTGGGCGAGACATAGATATCGGCCGGGCCCGCCAGATAATTCGATTCCGGCGAACGCAGGAAGCCGAAGCCGTCCTGCAGCACCTCGATCGTGCCAAGACCCATGATCTGGTCGCCGTTCTCGCCCTGGACTTTCAGGATCGCGAACAGCAGGTCCTGCTTGCGCAGCGTCGACGCGCCCTCGACCCCCAGCTCTTCGGCCATGCTGACCAGTTCGGCGGGGGTCTTCGTCTTCAGGTCTTTGAGATGCATGGGAATTCCGAGTCTTGACGAGCGACGACGGCGAGGACTCGCGGCGATACGAAGCTGGGGCGCGCACGACAGGACGTCGCCGCGGATGTTGGCGACGTAGGATCGTCGCGGGGGCAAGTCAAGCGGGCGGGGGCAAAGCCCATGCTGGACGTCGAACGGCTTACGCCGTCGGCCGGACTTGCGCGAGTCAGGCGGACCTGGCCGCGTGACTCGCCGCGGCCTAGAACGGCTTGACGATCACGAGCACCACGATGACCGCGGTCGCCAGTCCCGGCACCTCGTTGAGTAGGCGCAACTGCTTGCCGGTCAGCGTCGGACGGTTCGCGGCGAGCTTCCTAGCATAGCCCACCATCCAGCCGTGATAGCCGGTCAGCCCAAGCACGAAGAGAAGCTTGAGATGGAGCCAGCCCTCGCTCCAATGATGCCCTACGGTCGCCAGCGTGAAGCCGAGCACCCACACGACGATCATCGCCGGGGTCAGGATGATGTGGCGGAGCTTGGCCTCGCGCGTCACCCACAGCGCGGCCTCGTCGGCGCGGGCCGCGGCAAGCGCCTCCTGATGATAGACCAGATAGCGCGGCAGCATGAACAGCCCGGCCATCCAGAAGATCACGAAGATCAGGTGCGCCGCGACGATCCAGCTGTACGACAAGACGAGATACTCCATTGCGGTCAGACCCGCACCTGGGCGATCAGCGCCTCGACATGCGCGATCGGCGTGTCGGGCAGGATGCCGTGGCCAAGATTGAAGACGTGTGGGCGGTCGGCGAAGGCGCGCATGATGCGTGTCGTGGCGCTCTCCAGCGCCTCGCCGCCGGCGATCAACGCCAGCGGATCGAGATTGCCCTGCACAGGCATACCCTGTGGCAAATACGCATGCGCCCATTCCGGATCGACCGTCTCGTCGATGCCGACCGCATCGACCCCGGTCTCGCGTGCGTACGCCAGCAGCTTGCCGCCCGCGCCCTTGGGAAAGCCGATGATCGGCACCCCCGGACAGCGCGCGCGTAAGCCGGCGACGATGGCCGCATTGGGCGCGATCACCCAGCGTTCGTATTGCGCGGGGCTGAGCGAGCCAGCCCAGCTGTCGAACAACTGCACCGTCTCGACGCCATTGGCGATTTGCCCGGCGAGATAGTCAACCGTCATCGCCGCGATCGCGTCAACGATCTCCGCGAAGGCTCGCGGATCGTTGTAGGCGAAGCGCCGAGTCTCCCCCTGATCCTTCGAACCATGTCCCGCCACCATGTAGGTCGCCACCGTCCACGGCGACCCTGCGAAGCCCAGGAAGGTGGTCGCTGCGGGCAAGGCCGCTGCGACCCGCGCGCAGGTCGCATAGACCGGGTCGAGCCGTTCGGCAGCTCCAGCGAGCGTCGCCAATGCGGCGTCAACCAGCGGCGGGTGCAGCCGCGGCCCCTCACCCACGCCGAAACTGAGGTCCTGGCCCAGCGCCCATGGCACCATCAGGATGTCGGAGAAGAGGATCGCCCCGTCAAACCCGAAACGGCGGATCGGCTGCAACGTCACCTCGGCCGCAGCCTCCGGGTCTGTCGCGAGCGCCAGGAAGCCGCCCTTCTCGCCCCTGAGTGCGCGATATTCGGGCAAGTACCGGCCCGCTTGCCGCATGAGCCATATCGGCGCGATCGGCTGACGAACGCCGCGCAGTGTCGCCAGGAGCGGCTTGGTCGTCGGATCGGTCAGGGCCTGCTCCTTCTCTATAAGGAAGAGTTTAAAGGGTTGTGGTAGGTAGTGGGCGCGTTGGTGCTGGGGCTTATGCGGGTCTGCCGATAATGCCAACAGCTTGACGTGGCGCGAACGAAGGCGGACGGTCGATTCCCATGCCGGTATCCCCGTTACTCACAGCCTGCGGATGGAACCCCATCCTGTGAGTCGAAGTGTGGATATGTCCGCTTCTGTCCACCGCTGTCGGCTTGCACGATCGGGCTTGGCATTTGTGCTGGCAGCTGTCCGCATGTTGTCCACAGATCGGTCCCGGTAGATGCGGCGGCTGCATGTCCATCTCCTTTCGGACTCGACGGGCGAGACGCTGGAGAATATCGCCAAGGCCGCACTCGCGCAGTTCGACGAGGTGGAGACGGTGCGCCACTTCTGGCCGATGGTTAGGACAGAGGCGCATCTGGAACGTATCCTTCAAGAGATCGCGCAGAAGCCCGGGCTCGTGGTTTATACGCTGGTCAACGTCGTAACCCGGCGCATCCTCGAACAACGGTGCGCGGCGCTGGGTCTGCCCGCCGTCGCGCCGCTCGATTCGGTCAGCGATGCCTTGTCCGCATTGCTCGGCCAGCAGGCAAAAGCACGGCCGGGTCGGCAGCACGTCCTCGATGCGGCCTATTTCGCGCGGGTCGACGCGATCCAGTTCACCATCGCGCATGACGATGGCATCGCATGGGAGGAGTGGGAGGAAGCCGACATCGTGCTGGCGGGGGTGAGCCGGTCGTCCAAGACGCCGACGTCGATCTATCTTGCCAACCGCGGATTCAAGACCGCCAACATACCCGTCGTCGTCGAAAGCCCGCCGCCGCCCGCCCTATTCCAGCTGAAGAAGCCGCTGATCGTCGGGCTGACGACCAGTGCCGACCGGCTGATCGCGATTCGCCGCAACCGGCTGCTGTCGCTCAACCAGGCACCCAATACCCGCTATGTCGAGGAAGAGGCGGTGGTGCGCGAGCTGGCGTTCGCCAGGCGGATGTTCGCGGATAATGGCTGGCCGGTGATCGACGTCACCCGCCGGTCGATCGAGGAAACCGCGGCGGCGATCATCGCGCTGGTCAACGACGATCGCGGGTCGGAGGCGTGACTGCTTCTACCCCGCTCGGTGGCGGCCTGGTGCTGGCGTCGCAGAGCGCTTCGCGGCGCGCGATGCTGTCGGCGGCGGGGGTGGCGTTCGTGGCGCAGGGGTCGGGGATCGACGAGGATGCCGCCAAGGCAGCGCTGGCGCATCTGTCGCCGCGCGACCTGGCCGATGCGCTGGCCGAGCTGAAGGCGCTGAAGGTATCGGCGCGGCGGCCCGAGGCGCTGGTGCTCGGGTCGGATTCGGTGGTGGCGCTGGCCGACGGCACGCTGCTCGACAAGCCGTGCGACCGTGCCGAGGCGGCGGATCACCTGGCGCGGATGAGCGGGGGTGTCCACCGGCTGTGGAGCGCTGCGGTGATCGCGGAGGATGGCCGTGCGGTGTGGCGCCACGTCGATGGCGCGAAGCTTCACGTCCGAACGCTGTCCTACACGTTCATCGAGCGCTATCTGGATGCCGAATGGCCGGCGATCGCGGGGTGCGTCGGCTGCTTTCGGATCGAGGGACCGGGCGTGCAGCTGTTCGAACGTATCGACGGGGATCATTTCACCGTCTTGGGACTGCCGCTGTTCGCGGTCCTGACGTATCTGCGCGAGCGCGGCGCGATGCCGCGTTGACACATGTTCACGTGACAACCGGTGACAACGTCTCGGAAAAAAGCGGTGGCTGAACAGGTATTTGCCGAAGTGATCGGCGATCCGATCGCGCACAGCAAGTCGCCGCTGATCCACCGCTTCTGGCTGGACGCGGCCGGGATCGAGGGAGATTACCGCAAGAGGCATGTGACCGCCGAAGGGCTGGCGACGTATTTCGCCGAACGTCGCGACGATCCGGACTGGCGGGGATGCAATGTCACGGTTCCGCACAAGCTGGCGGCGTTGGATCACGTTCCCGACCCCGGCGGGGTACGGCAGACGATCGGCGCGACCAACACCGTATTTCGCGGTGACGGCGGTGATCTGATCGCCACAAACACCGATGCAGCAGGGTTTTACGCGCCGCTTGAAGGCATTGATTTAGCCGATCGCGAGATCGTGGTGATAGGCGCAGGCGGCGCAGCACGCGCGGTATTGTTCGCGCTCGGTAGAATGGCAGGTCGTGGCGATCGCCCGAGAGGGTCGGAGCCCCTGATAGGTCGCGTCACAATCCTTAACCGCTCGCCGCTCAAGGCCGCTGCGCTCCTCGCATTGTTCGGCCTGAAAGGTCAGGCGCTGCAGCTTGGATCGAAGCTTCCGCCTGCCGCGCTGCTGGTAAATGCGTCGAGTCTCGGCATGGCCGGTCAGCCGCCGCTCAGTCTCGACTTGTCACCGTTGCCGGATGATGCGGTGGTGTATGATGCCGTCTACGCGCCGCTTGAAACGCCACTTCTTGCACAGGCACGCGGCAGGGGGCTCGAAACGATAGACGGACTGGAAATGCTCGTCGCTCAGGCGGCCATCGGGTTCGAGCTGTTCTTTGGCCAAGCCCCGCCGAGCGACCGCGACGACGAATTGCGCGCGCTGCTGACGGTATGATCAGGCTCGGCCTCACCGGCTCGATCGGGATGGGCAAATCGACGGTCGCTGCGATGTTCGCCGATGCGGGCGTGCCGGTGTTCGACGCCGATGCCGCGGTGCACCGGCTGCAGGGTCCGGCGGGACGGGTCGTGGCGGCGATCGAGGCGCGCTTTCCGGGAACGACCGGCGCGAAGGGGGTGAACCGCACCGCGCTGTCCGAAGCGGTGCTGGCCGACGATGCCGCGATGCGGGCGCTGGAGGCTATCGTCCACCCCGCGGTCGGCCAGGAGCGCGCCGCTTTCGTGATCGCGCACGCCGATGCACCGCTCGTCGTATTCGACGTGCCCTTGCTGTTCGAGACCGGGGGCGACCGGGCGGTCGATGCGGTGGCGGTCGTGTCCGCCGCCACTGCGGTGCAGCGGGCGCGGGTGCTGGAGCGTCCGGGCATGACCCCGGCTAGGCTCGACGCGATCCTCGCCCGCCAGCTGCCCGATGCCGAGAAGCGTGCGCGTGCCCGCTTCACGATTCTGACCGACGTCGCACTGGACGAGACGCGGGCGGCGGTGGCGCGCGTCATCGCTTGCCTCTGCCCCGGCGAAGGCCGATAACCTGTCGATGCGCGAGATCGTGTTCGACACCGAAACCACCGGCTTTGATTTCACCACGGGAGACCGGCTGGTCGAGATCGGCTGCGTCGAGCTGGTCAACCGGGTCGAGACCGGGCGAACCTTCCACGCCTATTTCCATCCCGAACGCGGCATGCCGGCGGAGGCGCAGGCGGTTCACGGTTTGTCCGACGCGTTTCTGGCGGACAAGCCGTTGTTCGCACACCGGATCGCCGACCTGCTGGCGTTCGTCGGTGATGACGTGCCGCTGATCGCCCATAATGCGACCTTCGACTTCGGTTTTCTCAACGGCGAGATCGCGCGTTGCGGCAACGACGCGATATGCCTGTCGCGGATGGTCGATACGCTGCAGATCGCGCGCAGCCGCCATCCCGGCGCCAAGCACAGTCTGGACGCGCTCTGCAATCGCTTCGGCATCGACCGCAGCCACCGTGTCCAGCACGGCGCGCTGCTCGACGCGCAACTGCTGGCGCAGGTCTATGTCGAGCTGATGGGCGGGCGGCAGATCGGGCTGGGATTGGTCGGCAGCGCCACCGCGATCCCCGCGCAGCCGGTTTTCGCCACCGCGGCCCCCCGCGCCGTGCGGCCCCCGCGTCATTTTACGCCAAGCGCGGGAGACTTGGCGCGGCATGCCGCGTTCATGAAAGGGATCGCCGATCCGATCTGGGGGGTTGAAGCGTCGGGGTGATGCAGCCCGCGGAGCCAATGGGACCGCGACCACATAGATGGAGAACAGCATGGATATCCGGATTTCAGGTCATCAGGTCGACACCGGCGACGCGCTGAAGCGCCACGTCGAGGACCGGCTCCAGGGTATCGCCGACAAATATTTCTCGCGCGCCATCTCCGCCGAAGTGACCTTCGGCAAGGGGCCGCACGATGCCGGGTTCAAGTGCGATATCGTCGCGCACGTCATGCGCGGGTTGGTGCTGAAAGGGCATCACGAAGCGCATGACGCGCACCCTGCCTTCGATGGCGCCGCGGCCAAGATCGAGACGCAGCTGCGCCGCTACATGCGCCGCCTGAAGGATCGCCATGCCGGCGAGGCGATCGCGGCGGCCGAGGAGGGCGCTTACGACAACGCCGGCTATACCCTGTTCCAGGAAACCAACGGCGAGGACGATGCCGGCGACGCGCCGCTGATCGTCGCCGAGACGCGGGTCGACGTGCCCGATGCCAGCGTATCCGACGCGGTGATGATGCTCGATCTGCGCAATACCGCCGCGCTGCTGTTCCGCAATGCGGGCACCGGCGCGTACAACATGGTCTATCGCCGCGGCGACGGAACGATCGGCTGGGTCGAGCCCCAGCGCGGCGCCAACGCGCAAGTGGCGGGCGCGTCCGCCGCCTGACCTATCGCGGGGGCGCGCTTGCAGCTAGAGCGGCCGCGCCCTCGCGAGACCCTTGCCACGCCGATGAACGATTTGAGCGACCTGCTGCGGCCCGACGCCGTCCTGACCGGCGTCGTCGTGCCGACGAAGAAAATGCTATTTCAGCTGATCGGCACCACGGCCGCGTCGCTGATCGGGGTAGCGCCGAAGGTGATCGCCGATCGGCTGGCGGATCGCGAGAAGCTGGGCTCGACCGGGTTCGGTGGCGGCGTCGCGATCCCGCACGCCAAGCTGGAGGGGTTGAGCCAGGTCACCGGGCTGTTCGTCCGGCTGGACCAGGGCATCGACTTTCAGGCGGTCGACGACTTGCCGGTCGATCTGACGTTCGTGCTGCTGTCGCCGGTGCAGGCGGGCGCGGATCACCTCAAGGCGCTGGCGCGAGTGTCGCGGCGGATGCGCGACCGCACGTTCCTCGCCAAGCTGCGCGGGGCAGGATCGCCCGACGCGCTGTATGCGCTGTTCGCCACCGACGATGCGCGCGATGCCGCCTGACCGCGAGAGAGGGGGGCAGGCAGCACATTTCCGGGCACTGGAATCGCTCTATGCGCAGGCGCCGATCAACACCGTCTTCGAATCGCGGCTGGAGATTGTTTCGGCCGGGGTCGCCCGCATTCAGTTCACGTTGGACCAGCGCCATTTCCATGCCGCCGGCGCGGTGCACGGCACGAGCTACTTCAAGATGCTCGACGATGCCGCTTTCTATGCCGCCAACAGCCTGGTGACCGACCGCTTCCTGCTGACCACCGCGTTCAACCTGCTGTTCACCAAGCCGCTGAAAGCCGGGCCGGTAATCGCCGAGGGCCGCTGGATCAGTGGCAAGCGCCGCGTGTTCGTTGCCGACGCACGGTTGATCGACGCCGAGGGCGATGAGGCGGCGCGGGGGACGGGCACGTTCATGCGCTCACGAATCGCGTTGGCCGGTCTGTCTGGCTATGTCTCGTGAGCGATAGGCTGCCGACAGGCATCGTCGTGTCGGCGCTGCTCCGGCGCGTGAATGACAGCGGCGGCATGGCCGCGGTGCTCGCCAGAGGCGATGCGCAGGGCGGCGGTGTGCTGGTGATGGTCGTAGATCGCGACGGCCCGACGCGCATATTCGAGCGTGGGCTCGGTTCCGAGGGACGAAGCGCGCTGATCGAGTCGACGCCGCCGCGAGACGTCGGCAATTACTGGCAGCGGCGGCGAGCGAGGGATCCTGACCTGTGGGTTGTCGAACTGGACAGCCCGCATGTGGAACGCTTCATCGCTGAAACGATCGGGTCGAATTGACTCGCCGCTTGCGGTGCGATGAACGGAATGCATCGATTGAGAGCGTTGGGCCGGCCGGGGTGCGATCCGGGCCGGTGACGCAGTCGGGGGGAAGCCCGGACGGACGGTATCATGCCGCCGTGTCCGTGATCTCACCGCATATGATGATGTAGAATGACCCTGTTCACGCGCGCCGCGACCTTTGCGGCGCTAACCCTCTCGCTATCCGGCCTGCTCGCGATGAGCACGCCAGGCGCCGCTGCCGAGCTCGATCCGACCACCGCCCGCGCAGTGGCGATCGCCCAGCCCGCCGACCAGTCTCTACAGAACACCCCGACCCTCCTTCCGGTTCCGGTCCTTCCCGTCGACGACGCCACGAGCGCTCCCGCGGCCCCGGAATTCGCCAGTCTCGATGCCGCGGTCGCCGCGCAGAGCTATGCCGCCGAAGACGAGGCGCTCCGCTGCCTCGCCGGCGCGATCTTCTACGAGGCGCAGGGCGAGCCGCTCGCCGGCCAGCTGGCGGTCGCCGAAGTCATCCTCAACCGCTCCAAATCCGGGCGTTTCCCGGCCGACGTCTGCTCGGTCGTCACCCAGCGCGGCCAGTTCGGCTTCGTCCGCGGCGGTACGATCCCCGCGGTCGACGCGACCCGCGCCGGCTGGAAGCGCGCCGTAGCCGTCGCCAAGGTCGCGTTGGCGGAGGCGTGGAACAGCCCGGCCGCCAACGCGCTCTATTTCAATGCGTCCAGGCGCAGCCCGGGTGCCCGCGCGATCCGCGTCGCCGCGATCGGCAACCACGTCTTCTACCGCTAAGATGGCCTAACCGCGAGCGGGCTTGTCCCGTTCGCGCGATGTTCTAAAGCATCGCGCATGCTGGCGACACCCGCATCCTGCATCGGCATACCCGGTTTGTCCCGGAATACGGCGCTCTGCGCAGCCGATGTGTGTCGCGGCGTGACGCGGATGCTGCTCCGGCACGACCTGACGGCGATCCCCGAAGTGCCGCTCGACGGCGGGCGCCGCGCCGACCTGATGGCAATCGACGCGCGGGGGCAGCTAGTGGTCGTGGAGATCAAGGTGTCTCGCGCCGACCTGATGAGCGACGCGAAATGGCCCGACTATCTGGCGCATTGCGATCGGTATTTTTGGGCGGTGCCAGCGGGTTTCGACACCTCGCCGCTCGATGCGCCTTCATTCCTGCCTGCGCGCACCGGCATCATCGTCGCCGATCGCTACGATGCCGAGATCGTCCGCGAGGCAGCGGTCGTGCCGCTGCCGGCGCATGTCCGCAAACGCTGCACGCTGGCGTTCGCGCGCCGCGCCGCCAGACGGACGATCGCGCTGACCGATCCCGAGGCGGATGGACTCGCCCGTTAGAGCTTGGGCCCTGAGACCGCACGACGTGCGCGTTTCGGGGTTTCGGCCAAGAGCTTGACGATCGCCGGCGGCGTGCGCGCGTCTTCGGTTGCATAGTCCCGCGCGGATTTGCCGGCCATGAGGTCGGCCTGATCGGGATCGGCGCCCGCCGCGAGAAGCTGCCGCGCGAGCTCCAGATCGCGGCGCTGGACCGCGCGGATCAACGGAGTCTCGCCCGCCGAATTGCCGAGGTTGGCGTTGGCGCGCTGACCGGCCAGAAGCGCGACGAGATCGCCATCGCCCGCGTTGACCGCGAGCAGCAGCGGGGTGTTGCCGCGCGCATCGCGCGCGTTCACGTCGGCGCCCTTGGCGATCAGATAGCGGGCATAGGTGGCGTCGCCGCGTTTCACCACGATGTGCAACGCGGTCTCACCCGTCGACGCGTCGCGAGTGTTGACCAGGGTGCTGCCAGGCTTATCCATCATCTGAGTGACGTCGTTGCCCTTGGCATCGCGGACCGCCTGCAGAAACTTGTAGCTCTCCGACTGCTGCTGGGCCGCTGCCGGGACTGCGGCGCCGAGGAGGAGCAAGGCAAGGGGGAGGCGGCGCATCGGGGCAAATCCTTTAGGAGCATGGCGGCTGGGCAGCGCGATGCTTGCGTCGAGGCGGCTAACAGATCAAGGCTGGCGCTGTCATGAACATCCCAAGATCGTTGGCCGTCGCGTTGCTCGTCGTCGCGTGCAGCCCAGTCGCTGCGCCCCCTGCGCACGCCCCGCTCGAAGGTGCGCGGATCGGCGGAGCGTTCGCGCTGGTCGACCAGGACGGGCGCACGGTCACCGATCGCAGCTTCGCGGGCAAGTACCGGCTGATGTACTTCGGCTACACCTTCTGTCCCGATGTCTGTCCGGTCGACATGCAGAATGTCGGCGCCGGCATGCGGCTGCTGGAGAAGAGCGACCCCGGGCTTGCCGCACGCGTCGTGCCCGTCTTCGTAACGGTCGACCCGGCGCGCGATACGCCTGCGGTGCTCAAGCAGTTTGTGCGCGCGTTCCATCCACGGATGATCGGGTTGACCGGCAGCCAGACGGCAATCGACGCGGCCGAGAAGGTCTATGCGATCTATGCGCGCAAAGGCGCGATCTCGCCAGGCGGGGGCTACATGATGGATCACAATAATCCGGTCTACCTGATGGATCCCGCGGGCAAGCCGGTGGCGCTGATCCCCGCCGATCAAAACCCGCAAGCGGTCGCGGACGAGATCGCGAAGTGGGCGCGATGACTGCCGTCGGAGGATCCGGACGCTTCTGGGAAGACGTGCCGATCGAGAAGCTTGATCGCGGCCAGTGGGAGGCGCTGTGCGACGGCTGCGGCAAATGCTGCATCCACAAGCTGGAGGACGAGGAGACCGGCGAGCTGTTGGCAACCAACGTCGCGTGCCGGCTGCTCGATCGGAGATCGGGGCAATGTTCGGATTATAAGCACCGCCGCGCCTATGTGCCCGAATGCGTGCGGCTGACCCCGCGCAACGTGCTGGGCGGGATCGACTGGCTGCCGTCGACCTGCGCGTACCGGCTGCGCGCGGCGGGCGAGGCGTTGCCGGATTGGCATTACCTCGTCTGCGGCGATCGCGATGCGGTGCACCGCGCGGGCATATCGGTGCGCGGCTGGACGATCAGCGAGGATGACGCGGGCGACCTCGAGCACCATCTCGTCGACCGCGAATTGTGATCCGGCTCGCGTGATCGACGGCATCGAGATCGTCCGCAATCCGCGGGCGCGATCGATGCGGCTGACGCTCGACCGCACCACGGGGCAAGCGCGGCTGGTGCTGCCGCGGCGAGCGGCATTGAAGACGGCGATCGCGTGGGCGCAGGACAAGCGGGGGTGGCTGGCCGAGCAACGGGCTTCGTTGCCGAAGCCCGTGCCCTATGCTCCGGGCACGGTTCTGGTCGTCGATGACGCCGCGCTGACGATTGCCTGGGCAGCGGGGCGGCGGCGAGCGGTGGTGCGCGAGGGCGGCCTGCTGTCGCTCGAAGGACCGATCGAGACGTTGCCCCGCCGGGTCGAAGCCTGGCTTAGACGCACCGCGCTCGACCTGCTCGCGGACGATACTCGGCATTATGCGCGAGCGGCGGGGGTAACGGTGGCGCAGGTGGCTGTCGGCGACGCGCGCGGGCGATGGGGCAGTTGCGCGTCGTCGGGCGCGATCCGCTATAGCTGGCGCCTCGTGCTCGCGCCCGCCTGGGTCCGCCGCGCGACCGCCGCACACGAAGTGGCGCACCGGGTCCACATGAATCACGGCGCGGCATTTCACGCGCTGGTCGCCGAGCTGTACGGGGCCGACCCGGCGCCTGCCCGCGTGTGGCTGCGCAGTCACGGCGCCGCGCTTCACTGGGTCGGGCGGTCGTCCTGAAGCGGGCGCGGGGCGGGGGTGCGCGGTTGGGGCGCCGGCTGCTGGCGTGACGGATCTCCACGTCCGGTGACCCGGTCGATCCAGTCCTGATCGAGCTGCTGCGGCGTCGCGGGGGCAGTGTCCGGCGGCGTCGCGCGCGGCTCGTTCGCCGGTTCTTCGGGTTCTGTCGCGGGCGCGGTTGCAATGGGATTGCCGTCGCCGTCCACCATCTGGCCGGTCGCCATGCCATTGTCCGGATCGCCGTAGTAACTTTCCTCGTCGGGCTCGAGCTGCCATTCGGGGAGCGTCACCTGGGTCTCGAACTGCTCGATCGGTCGGTTGGCGGTCGCAGGACGCATGAACGCCGCCCAAGCCTGTGCCGGGGCGGTGCCACCGTGAAGTCCCGCGATCGGGCGCGCATTGTCGCGACCCATCCACACGCCGGTGGTGAGCCCGCTGGAGAAGCCGAGGAACCAGCCGTCCTTGGACGAGCTGGTGGTCCCGGTCTTGCCCGCAACCGGCCGCCCGATCTGCGCGGCGCGGCCGGTGCCGGTATTGACCGCGGTCTGGAGCAGGTCGGTCATCTGCGCGGCGACATAGGGCGCGACCAGCACGTGGCTGCGATCGACCTCGTGGGTGTAGATCGTTTCGCCGTTCGTGGTGACGCGGGTGATGCCGTAAGGGGTGACCGCGACCCCCTTGTTGCCGACACTGGCAAAGGCGCGGGTCATGTCGAGCAGGCGGACGTCCGACGTGCCGAGCACCATCGACGGATGCGTGTTGACCGGAGTGGTGATCCCGAACCGTCGCGCCATGTCGGCGACGGTGGCGAAGCCGACCTCCTGTCCCAGTTTCGCAGCTACGGTGTTGAGCGAATAGGCGAAGGCCGTGCGCAAGGTGACCGGGCCGGAGTTGTGGCGGGAGTCGTTGCGCGGGCTCCAGCCGTCGATGGTCACCGGCTCGTCGACGATCGAATCCTCGGGCTTGTGCCCTGCCTCTAGCGCGGCGAGGTAGACGAACAGCTTGAACGCGGAGCCCGGCTGCCGCTGCGCCTGGGTCGCACGGTTGTAGATCGAGCTGACGTAATCGGTGCCGCCGACCATCGCGCGGACCGCGCCGTCGCGGTCCAGGCTGATGAGCGCGCCTTGTGCACCCTTGGGCACATTGGCGCGGATCGCGGTGTCGGCCTGGCGCTGCATCGACGGGTCCAGCGTGGTCCACACTTCCAGCGGCGCCTGCTGCTCGTCGATCAGCACGTCGAGCTGGGGCAGCGCCCAGTCGGTGAAATAGCGCACGCTGTTCTGGCGCGCTTCGGGGACCAGCTTGAGGCCTTGAACGTCGGCGGCGTCGGCTTGCGCCGCGGAGATCGCGCCGGTTTCCTTCATCGTCGCGATGACGACCCCGGCGCGCCCGACCGCGGCCTCGGCGTCCGCGGTCGGGGAGTAATTGGACGGTGCCTTGACCAGACCCGCGATCACCGCAGCCTCGGCAAGCGACAGTTCGTCGGCGCCGTGACCGAAGAATTTGCGTGACGCAGCATCGATCCCGTAGGCGCCGCCGCCGTAATAGACCTTGTTGAGGTAGAGTTCGAGGATCTGGTCCTTGGTGAACGCGCGTTCGATCGCCAGAGCCAGGATCGCCTCGCGGAACTTGCGTCCGAACTTCTTCTGGCTCGACAGAAAGACGTTGCGCGCGAGCTGCTGGGTGATCGTCGATCCCCCTTGCGTCCAGCGCCCGCGGTCGTAGCGCGCCTTGACCGACCGCGCGACGCCGATCGGATCGACGCCGAGATGCGAGCGAAAACGGCGGTCCTCGACCGAGATCGTCGCGTCGCGCATCACTGCGGGGATGCGGTCATAGGGGAGCCACTGGCCATAGCTCGGCCCCAGGCTGACGATCACCGATCCGTCGCTGGCGTGAACGCGGATCATCTGGCCGTTGGGCGACGATTTGAGCTGGTCGAACGAAGGCAGCTGCGCGCGCGCGACATAGACCGCGATCGCCAGCGCTGCGAACGCCAGCACCGCGAGACCTGCCAATACCCCGATCGCGATGACGATCCGGCGGCGCCAGGGAGATTTCGGGGCGGATTTGGGAGAGCGTGCGCGAGCCATCAGCGGGCGGCGGGATACGCGCTAACCAACCGCCCTACAAGCGTCAGTCCTTGCGCGCCCGGAAGTCGAGGCTGACCGAGTTCATGCAATAGCGCAGGCGCGTTGGCGGCGGGCCGTCGGGGAAGACATGGCCGAGATGGCTGTCGCAGCGGGCGCAGCGCGTTTCGGTGCGGGTCATGCCGTGGCTGGTGTCGCTGTGATCGCGGACTCGGTCGGCCTCGATCGGCTGGGTAAAGCTGGGCCAGCCCGATCCCGAGTCGAACTTGTCGGCGCTGTCGAACAGGTCGAGCTGGCATGCGGCGCAGCGGTAGATTCCGTCGGCCTTGTTGTTGTTGAGCCGGCCGCTGAAGGCGCGCTCGGTCCCCGCCTCGCGCAGCACGTGATATTGTTCGGGGGTCAGGCGCTTGCGCCATTCGACTTCGGAAAGGTTCATCTGGTCCATGGTTGCGAATTTCGGGCGGCACGGGGTCCACGTCAAGCGATCACTCGTACGATTCGCGTGGCGTCCGCGCTAATTCGGATCAGGCTGGGACGCAGCAGCGGCAGAAGAGCGGGCGCGGCGCGGCTTTCGGCAAGGCGGCGCAGCGTGCCCGCGGCGAGCATCGGGGGCGCGACGCTGCGTGCAAATGCGGGCTGCCAGCGTTCGGCGGAGCCGCCGTGTAGATGCGCCGCGGCGGCGCTGCATCCACTCGCAATCGCTATTCCCATGCCCTCGCCCGCGAGCGAGGGGATGACCGCGGCCTGGTCGCCGAGGCGGAACACGCCGGCGGCGGTACTGCGCGCGCGCCAACCGTAGGGGACGTTGGCGATCGCGTCCGGCGCGCTGCCGTCCCAGCTCGCAAGGCGCTCACCGAGGTGCGGCAGCGCGTCGCCGAGCGCGCGGAGCAGCGCCGCCGGACCGCCCGCCGCCTGCATTCGCGAGCGGTGGACCGCCATGCAGACGTTGGCGCTGCCATCCTCCTGGAGTGCGATGCCTGCATAGCCGCCGCGGAACAGGTGGAGCTCGACCGCGTCGTTGACGAGCCTGGTCAGTGCCGGGCTGGGCGCGAGGCGGACGCGCAGGCCGAGCGTCGGATCGCGCCCGCGGGCGTCTTCCGGGCGGGCTGTTCCGCGGATATCGTGCTTGCCGCTGGCCAGGAAGAGCGTGTCGGCGGCGATCGGCGCGCCATCGGCAGTGCGGGCTTCGCGTGCGTCGATCGAGCGGACCGCGACGCCACGCTCCACAGCGGCGCCGGTCGCGACGGCGTGCGCGAGCATGACCGTGTCGAGGCGGTGGCGCGAAACCGACACTGCGGGAGCAGGAAGCGCGGCTTCGATCTGGCGGTGTCCGGCGACGATGCGGACGCGGGAGAGGCGGGCGGGGCTGAGCGTGTCGGCAGCGATGCCGAGTTCGGCCAAGGTGCGCAGCGTCTGCCAACTCAGGAAGCCGCCGCACAGCGCGTCGCCGGTCTCGCGGGTGCGCTCGACCAGCAGGTGGGGCGCGCGGGCTCGCGCCAGCACGATCGCCGCGGCTGCGCCGGCGGGCCCGCCGCCGACAATCAGCGCAGGCGTTCGACGCATAGCCTGAAGGGGAAGGCGCGGAACACGCGGGCGTCGCGGATGCCCGCTTCGGTGAGGATCGGCGGCCATTCCGCCGGGCGATAGGCGCGTGCGATCGACAGCGTGCCGTCGTGGCGGACGATCGGGTGCCAGCGCGCCAAGCGAGCCAGCAGCGGAAAGCCGCGGTGGGCGAAGGCGTGGCGGTGGAGGTCGTTGATGAACCAGGTGCGGGCGTTCGCCTCCATGAAGCGCAAGAAGGCGACGAGCTGGGCGTGGGTCATGTGGTGGGCAACCAGACTGGAGACGATCGCGTCCCACGGCCCGGCAAGATCGGCATAGTCGCCGGTGACGTAGCGGATCGGCAGGTCGGAAGGGGTATGCGCGCGTGCGGCGAGCTCGCTGCGCGAGTTGAGGTCGACGCCGACCAGTTCGGCGGCGATGCCTTTTCGCGCTGCCCAGCGGGCGATGCGGCGGAGCATGTCGCCGTCGCCGAAGCCGACGTCGAGGAGGCGGAGCCGCTTGCGTTCGCCGACCGCGCGATCGATGAAGGCGAGTGTGGGGCGCGCGGCCAGCGTCACGACATTGACCTTCGCCAGATCGCCGACGACTGCTGCGTAGGTGGTGGCGTCGAGGTCGTCCGCGTCCATCAGCTCCTCGGCCTGCGCGCGCCGTTCGAGCATCAGCGCGCGCTCGCGAAGGCGAAGCCCTCGGCGGCGAGGCCGGGGCCGAAAGCGAGCGCGACCCCGGCGCCGACCGGCGGCCCGGCGAGCAGGCGCGCGAGGACGAACATCAGCGTGGCCGACGACATGTTGCCGTTGTCCGCCAGTACCGCGCGCGAGGCGTCGAGCGCGTCGGGCGCCAGTGCCAGCGCGTTCGCGACGGCGTCGAGGATCGAGCGGCCGCCGGCATGGACCGCCCAGGCGTCGATCGCGGCCGCCGGGTGGCCGCCAGTGACGTGCGCGGCGAACGCGGGGTCGGAAAGCGCGGCAGCGATTCGCCCCGGCACTTCGCCCGAGAGATGCATCGCGAAGCCGCGGTCGGTGATGTCCCAGCGGATCAGCGCAGCGGAATCCTCCAGCGTCGCGGCGAAGGGTTTGTCGATTTCCAACCCCTGTGCGTCGCCGGTGACCAGCGCTGCGGCGGCGCCGTCGCCGAATTGGAGCATCGCGAGCAGCGGCTCGAGCGTATGAGCGGATTGCAGGTGAAGCGTCGACAGCTCGACCGCGACGACGAGGACGCGCGCGGCCGGTTCGGAGCGGACGATGTGGCGCGCGCTGCGCAGTGCCGCGACCGCGGCGTAGCAGCCCATGAAGCCGATCAGCAGCCGCTCGACGCCTTGCAGGTTGAGCTCGGCGGCGACGATCTGGTCGATTCCGGGCGCGACAAATCCGGTGCAGCTGGCCACGACGAGATGCGTGATGCCGTCGAGATCGGCGGTGGCCGCCAACGCGCGGATCGCTTCGAGTGCCAGCGCGGGAGCTTCGCGCGCATAGATGCCCATGCGATCGGCGGTGCCGGGCAGCGGATCGGCGTCGTAAAAGCCGCCGGGCGCCACCGGCGAACCGCCGCCGGGCGCCGGGGGCAGGACCGACCAGCGATGCCGGATCGCGGATCGGCGCGCCATGCGGGCAAACACCGCGGCCTCGCGCGGCGCGACCCGCGCCCCTGCCCAATCGCGGAATGCGTCATGGATGTCGTGAGGGGGGACAGCGATGCCGATGGCATTGATATAAGCGGACAAGGACGATCTTTCCGGAGCGAGTCGTCAGGCGAATGCGAAGCCCGACGCGCGATGTTCCCACGGGGTGCCCTGAACGCATCGCCGCGGCAACGCCAGCCGCAAAACGGCGGGCGCGATCACCCTTCGTCGCTACCGCTTTCGCCGGGCGAACCCAGCACCGCGAATGCGGCATGCGCGGGGGCGGTGAAAACCACGTCGGTGTCGTCTTAATGCCAGCTCGCCTCGGCGTGGTTGCCAACACCGATCGTGGAGGAAAGGTCGAGGCCGCCATGTGTGGGCGCGTCGTTGCCGGAGTCGCCATCGTCGGCCAAGTCGTTGGTCGGCAGGTCGGGCGTAGCGCGGCAGCGAGCCGCTCGGGAAAAGTGGTGCGGCCGAGAAGACTCGAACTTCCACGGGCTTTCGCCCACAACGACCTCAACGTTGCGCGTCTACCAGTTCCGCCACGGCCGCACGTGTACACCGCCGGTGACCCGGCAGCTGGTAGGCGCGAGCCCCTAGCAGGCACGCGCGGGCGCCGCAACCGCGATTAATGCGCGCTTTCGCCGGCGAAGCTCAGCTCCAGACGTTTGGAGTTGGAGGGCACGTCCAGCTTGGCCGAATTGAAGTCGATGCTGCCGCCGGGTGGCAGCATCCGACGCTCGGGCGTGATCGTCCAGCCGTAGACGAGGCGGCCTTGCGCGTCGCGGAGCTCGGCGCGGATGTCGGGGACGCGCTGGCGCGACGCGGATGGATTGGTGACCTGCCCGCTGACCGCGAACAGCTCGGAGCCGTTCTCCAGCTCGCGGCGCTCGATCGGATTGTCCTTCAGGCGCAATGGAGATTCCGCGGCGCCCACCGGCAGCCCCAAGCGCGCGGCCAGGCCGGGCGCGCCCAGCCATACGATCGCGGCGACGCCCCCCAGCATCAGCAGGCCAACAGCGACCGCTGCCCAGGTCCGGCGGCGCAGCAGGTTGGGGCGCGGGCGGAACGGCGGGCGAGGCGCAAAGGCATCGTAGGGCGTGGGATCGGCGACCGGTGGTACGACGGCGGCCGGCGGCGGCAAAGACGGCCGCGGTGGCGTGACGCGATCGTTGCTATCCTCGTCGACATCGTCGATCGCCGCCTCGTCCGGGACGGTCGCGGCCGAAGAGCGCTCGGTCGGCGCAAGCTCGATCGGAGCGGGCGCCTGAAACCAGCTGTGACGGCAGGTGGCGCAGCGCACCGTCCGGCCCTCGATCCCGATCGCGCTGTCGGGCACGAGATAGCGGGTGCTGCACTCAGGACACTCTAGGATCATCGGGCTGGATTCATTTCGGGGGGATCATGCGAAACGCTTCACGGTAGGGCGCCGCGCGTGGTGCAGCGACGCGTGAGACTAAGCACGCGCCTGGCCGATGTGGCAAGCGGGGGATGCTTGTCGCAAGGACGCAACCTGTGCGAAGCGGTGGGGCAATGGCGAGCATCGTCCAGTTCGAGAATGTCGGCCTGCGCTACGGCACCGGTGACGAGACGCTATCCGACGTCAGCTTCACGCTGGGCAGCGGGGCGTTCTATTTCCTCACCGGCGCGAGCGGGGCGGGCAAGACGTCGCTGCTCAAGCTGCTCTATCTGGCGCAGCGGCCGAGCCGCGGCATCATCCGGCTGTTCGGCGAGGACATGGTGCTGCTGCCGCGCGACCGGCTGCCCGGCTTCCGGCGCAGGATCGGGGTGGTGTTCCAGGACTTCCGGCTGGTCCCGCACCTGTCGGTCGCCGACAACGTCGCCTTGCCGCTCAGGGTGGCGGGGGTGCCCGAGGCGGACATCGTCCAGCCGGTCCGCGAGATGCTGGCGTGGGTCGGGCTGACCCAGCGCGCCGACGCGCGGCCGGCGACCTTGTCGGGGGGCGAGCAGCAGCGGGTGGCGATCGCGCGCGCGGTGATCGCGCGGCCGGAGATCCTGGTCGCGGACGAGCCGACCGGCAACGTCGATCCCGACATGGCCGAGCGGCTGCTCCACCTGTTCGATACGCTCAACCGGCTGGGGACGACGGTGGTGGTCGCGACCCACGACCTGCACCTGATCGGCAGCATCCCGCACGCGCAGATGATGCGGCTGGACGCGGGACGGCTGCTCGATCCGACGGGGTCGTTGCGCTACCCGCCCGCGCGGCCGGGCGCATGAGCGCAGGCACCTCCGAGCGCCGCGTCCTCGACGAGGCGGGCGGCGTGCGCGCGATGACGTGGGTGATGGCGATCATGGTCTTTCTCACCATGCTCGCCGCCGCGCTCGGGCTGGCGACCGCCGGCGCGGCGCGGTCGCTCGACCGGAACCTGGCGGGCAAGCTGACGGTGCAGGTGATCGCGGGCGATGCCGCGGCACGCGATGCGACCGCCGCCGGGATCGCCCGCGCGTTGCGGACCTTGCCCGGGGTGCGGCGCGCGGACGTGGTCGACCGCGCGGCGATGACCCGGCTGCTCGCGCCCTGGCTGGGCAGCGACGGCGCGGACCCCGACCTGCCGGTCCCGGCGATGATCGACGTCGAGCTCGACGACCGCGCGGACGGCGCCGCGACGGGGGCGGCGGTGGAGACGGCGGTGCGCGCGCGCAGCGCGTCGGCGCGGGTCGACCGGCACGCGGCGTGGATGTCGCCGGTCGGCGGCTTCATGCGGACGCTGACCGCGCTGGCAGCCGGGGTCGTCGCGCTGATGGCGTCGGCGACCGCAGTGGTCGTCGTGCTGGCGGTGCGCGCCGGGCTGGACGCGCACCGTGCGACGATCGAGGTGATGCACATGCTGGGGTCGACCGACGTCCAGGTCGCGCGGCTGTTCCAGCGCAGGATCGCGATCGACGCCGCATTCGGCGGCGCGTGCGGGGGCGTCGCGGCGGTGGCGATGCTGGCGGTGCTGGGCACGCAGGCGTCGGGGCTCGGGTCCGAGCTGCTCGGGCAAGTCGCGCTGGGGCCGCTCGATTGGGTCGCCATCGCCATCCTCCCGTTCGCGTTCGTCGTGCTGGGGATGGCGGCGGCGCGAGTGTCGGTGACGCGGGCGTTGGGGCGGACCCTGTGAGCCTTCTCGCGTCATGATCGTCCGTTTGCTGGCCGTGCTGGCGATCGCCTGGGCACTGGGTTTCGTGGTGTTCATGCTCGCGCTGCCGGGGCCGCTGGCGCCCAACACGACCGACGCGATCGTCGTGCCGACCGGCGGCGCGGGGCGGATCGACCGGGGGCTGGCGCTGCTCCAGGCGCGGCAGGCGCGGCGGATGCTGGTGACCGG
Source organism: Sphingomonas sp. (assembly GCF_964263785.1). Classification (GTDB taxonomy): domain Bacteria; phylum Pseudomonadota; class Alphaproteobacteria; order Sphingomonadales; family Sphingomonadaceae; genus Sphingomonas. The sequence continues at coordinate 1,308 of NZ_CAXVWL010000029.1, read as the reverse complement.
GGTCGGTCCCGGGGTGCGTCCGGCGGATCTGGCGCGGACGTACCGCGTGCCGCCGAGGGTGTTCGCGTGCTGCGTCGATCTCGGCAAAGATGCGGTCGATACCCGATCGAACGCCGAGGAGAGCGCCGCCTGGATACGCGCGCATCGCTTTCGCAGCGTTCGGCTGGTGACCTCCGACTGGCATGTGCCGCGCGCGAACATGGAGTTGAAGGCGGCGCTGGGGCCCGGCGTGATCGTGCTCGGCGACGGTGTCGAAGGCACGCCGCGACTCGGGACGCTGATTAATGAGTACGACAAGTTGTTGTTGCGGCGGGTGGCGCTTTGGATCGGGATCGGCGGATGATCGACTGGGTGCGCACCTTGCTGTTCCGAATCGTGTTCTACGGTCTGTCGGTGCCGATCGTCGCGACGGTGCCGGTATCGGCGCTGTTCGGGCAGCCCGTCGTGATCGCGCATGCGACGGTGTGGACGCGCTTTCATCGCTGGGCGGCGCGGGTGTTCCTGGGCATCCATATCCGCATCGAGGGCGAGCGGCCGGTGGGGCCCGCGCTCTATGCATCCAAACACCAGGCGATGTTCGAGACGCTGGAATTGCAGGCGTTGCTCGATGGCCCCGCGATGGCGCTGAAGCAGGAGCTCGCCAATTTGCCGGTGTGGGGGTGGGCGGCGCGGCGTTACGGCGCGCTGGTAGTGGACCGCGAGGGATCGTCGACCGCGCTCCGCCGGATGCTGCGCGACGCGAACGCGGCCAAGGCCAAGGGGCGGTCGATCCTGATCTTTCCCGAAGGCACGCGGGTGCTGCCGGGCGAGCAGCCGCCTTTGAAGCCGGGCTTTGCCGGGCTGTACCGGATGCTGGCGCTGCCGACGGTGCCGGTGGCGTGCGATACCGGGAGGCTGCTGCCCAAGCGCGGGGCCAAGCATCCCGGCGTGGTGACCTTCCGCTTCGGCGCGGCGATCCCGCCGGGGCTGTCGCGGGCCGAGATCGAGGCGCGGGTGCATGCGGCGATCAATGCGCTGGATACCCCCACGAGCCGCGGAAGGTGAGGCTAGAGTCAGCCTCGCTCAAGTTTGCACATAGCCTGAGTGGGGGATGTAGTTGGCGCACTCTGCGGGACGGAAGCGTTCGAGGATGTGTTTGAGTGCAGTGACGATGGCGTCGAACGAGCGTGGAGCTGCGCGCCGGAGCAGCGCTTTCAGCTTGGCGAACACCTGCTCGATTGGGTTGAGGTCAGGGCTGTAAGGCGGAAGGTAGAGCAAGCCCATGCCGGCGGCCTCCAGGCACTCGCGGACGCCGGGGACCTTGTGGGC
>NZ_CAXVWL010000028.1:0-4999 GCF_964263785.1 Sphingomonas sp. | reverse complement strand
CTGCGGATCGCCCATCTCGGCGGAGATCGCGTTGAACCGGTCGACCAGGTCCGCGACCGGGCGCACGCCGTCCTTGACGTTGCCCATCACGTCCTTGGTCGCGTCGAGCTGCGGCTCCTGCGCCAGATAGCCGACCTTGATCCCGTCCGCCGCCCAGGCCTCGCCGACGAAGTCCGGGTCGATACCGGCCATGATCTTCATCAGCGTCGACTTGCCCGACCCGTTAGGGCCGATGATCGCGATCTTCGCCGAGGAAATGAACTGCAAGTGAATGTTGTTGAGAACGGGCTTGTTCGCGCCTGGGAAGGTCTTGGTCAGACCCTTCATGACATAGGTGTACTGGACGGCCATGGCGGGCTCGTGCTCCGTGCTGGGTAAGGTCGGGGATTTCTTGCGCGGAGATAGCGACGGCGGCGCGGATTGGCAACGCGCTGGCCTTGCCGAGGCGCGGGGGTTCCGTATGACGGCCGAGTCAATCGTCGCGCGTGATGCGGACTTCACGGGAGCTGCCTGCCATGAACCCTCTCCTCCTAGCGTTGCTCTTGCCTGCGGCGGCCGTGCAGCAACCCCAGCCACAGCAACCGCCCAGCCCCGCCGCGCCCGCCGCCACCCGGCCGCGCGCGACACCGGCGGTGGTCCGGGTCGACCCCAAGGTCGCCGCATTGCGCGACAAGGCGCTCGCCGACGCCACCGCCTACGCCATTGTCGAGGGGCTGACGACCGAGATCGGCCCGCGCCCCGACGGCTCGCCGCAGCAGGCGCGCGCCCGCGAGTGGGCCGTGGCGAAGCTCAAGGCGTTGGGGTTCCGGAACGTCCATATCGAGCCGTACGTACTGGAGAATGTCTGGGAGCGTGGGGTCGAGACCGCGGAAGTGGTGTCGCCCTATCCGCAGCCGTTGCGACTAACCGCGCTCGGCAATTCCGCCGCGACGCCGCCGCAGGGGCTGACGCTGCCGATCGCCTATTTCGCCTCATTCAACGACCTTGCGCTGGCGCCTGCGGGCAGCCTCCAAGGCAAGATCGCCTTCGTCTCCAACCAGATGCAGCCAACGCAGGACGGATCGAGCTACGGCAGTTCGGGCGCGGCGCGCTTCGTCGGTGCGAACGTTGCGGCGAAGAAGGGCGCAGCGGCGATCGTCATTCGCTCGATCGGCACCGACCACGGGCGCGGGCCGCATGCGGGCGGCACCAACTTCGAGCCGGGCGTGACGCCGATCCCCGCCGCGGCGCTGTCGGTCGCCGATGCCGAGAACCTCGAACGCATGGTTAAGCTCGGCGCGCCGGTGACGTTCCACCTCACGCTGACCCCGCGCAACGTCGGCACGCGTCAGTCGGGTAACGTCGTCGCCGAAGTGCCGGGAAGCGATCCGAACGCGGGTGTCGTGCTGGTCGGCGGTCACCTCGACAGCTGGGACCTGGGCACCGGCGCGATCGACGACGCCAGCGGCGTGGCGATCACCACCGCGGCCGCCAAGCTGGTGATGGACGCAGGACGCCCGCGCCGGACAATCCGAGTGGTCTGGTTCGGCGACGAGGAGACCGGCGGCTGGGGGGGCCAGGCCTATGCCAAGCGCCATGCCGGGGAACGCCACGCCACTGCGGGCGAGAGCGACTTCGGCGCAGACCGCGTCTGGCGGTTCGAAACCAACCTGCCTCAGGGCGCAAGGGCGATCGGCGACCGGTTGGCGGCTGCGCTGGCGCCGCTCGGCATCGTCCGCGGTACGGGCGCGGCGGGCGACGGCACCGATGTAGGCCCGATGATCCGCACCGGCGTCGCCGCGATCGACCTCAACCAGTCGGGCCTGCGCTATTTCGACTGGCACCACACCCCCGAGGATACCCTCGACCGGGTCGATCCCGAGCAGTTGCGCCAGAACGTCGCCGCCTGGACGACGATGCTGACCGTCGTCGCCAACGCGTCCGAGGAGATCGGCGCGGTCGTTCCACGCCCTTGAGATTGCCGGCAGTGGAAATGCGGCGAAACGGTGTCGATCCGGTTGCGCTGCGGTGAAATGTGCATTGACCACGAGGGACGGCACGCTATCACCACGAACTTCGCGACGGCGGTCCGTCGGTCGCGACGGATAGTCATGCTTGGGAGCATTACATGAAGAAGATCGCGCTCGTTTTCGCCGCCGCCGGCCTGATGTCGGTGGCCGCCTGCAACCGCTCGCCGAAGGAAGCCGCCGCCGACAACGTCTCCGACAACATGGAGATGCAGGCGGACAATCTGGAGGCGCAGGCCGACAACACGTCCAACCCCGCCGAGGCTGCCGCGCTGACCAACGCGTCGGAGAACGTCGAGAACCAGGCCGACGCTGTCGAGAACAACGTCGAGAACACCTCGATGTAATCGCGTTCCCGCCCTTCGGTGGCGGGACGCAGTTTGAATATACAGGAGTGTTTATGAAGAAGATTTTGCTCGTTGCCGCTGCCGCCGGCCTGCTGTCCGTGGCCGCTTGCAACAAGTCGCCCGCTGCCCAGGCTGTCGAGAACAACGCCGACATGATGGCGGACAACATGGAAATGCAGGCCGACAACATGGACGCCATGGCCGACAATACGTCCAACGCGACCGCGTCGAACGTGATGGAGACCGCCGCAGACAATCTGAACGACGCTGCGGACAACGTCCGTGATGCCGCCGACGAGAAGACCGACAACATGAACTGATCCGCTTCGGGCCTCGGCCCGATGCATCGGTAACGAGGGCGTCCCCCGTTGGGGGCGCCCTTTTTCGTTGCGCGCGCGTGCGACGCTCCGCTAGGCGCGGGATCGCGTGTGCGCCTGTAGCTCAATGGTTAGAGCTGGCCGCTCATAACGGCTAGGTTGCGGGTTCGAGTCCTGCCGGGCGCACCGCGCAGGCGCACGTCGCCAGCAAAGCTGGCGTCGAGACGCCCAAGCGCGGCCGGCCTCGCGGAGCGAGGACCGACGACGCGGCTTCGCCGCGGCACGTGTTCTTGTCCATCTTCCATCGCCACCCGCCGCGCCAAAGCCGCGTCGTCGGTCGTAGCTGACGCTACGCCGGCCGGACGCGTTGCGTGTTGTCGATAGCTACGCTATCGGCATCCGCATCGCGTCGGGGAGTGGCGCAGTCCGGTAGCGCGCCTGCTTTGGGAGCAGGATGTCGCAGGTTCGAATCCTGTCTCCCCGACCAACTTCTCGGCATAATCGAGGGGACTAACCAGCGTAGCTGGTGAGCGGGGTGCGCGACAGCGCGCACCGCACCCCAGCTACCATTGGTTTTTAGGTACGGCGACGCCAGGGAGGCGTCAGTCCGCTTTTCGAGCGAGCTTCTGTGCCGCTCCCCCTCCACTGAACTCCCCTCGAAGCAGTGCATCCAGACGCGGCAGCGTCAGCTCGTCGGCGCCGATCGCGATCATCGCCTCCAGGAAGAACACGAAGGTAAATCGCCCGCGCGACACCTTGTTCTTGATGCTCGCGGCACCTATCTCTCGCGCTACGCCGCCGAGACGGCCTGGCGGGAGAACAACCGCCACCTCGATCACCGCGCGAAGACGGAGCTGCTGATTGCCGCCTGCCTCAAGGCCCCGCCCTCGCGCTTGTTCAGCGGCTATTGGCAGCACCACGGCGCGAACCACATCGAGTTCCCGCAGGACGACGTGTTCGGGGCCTTTCTGGCCGGCATGGGTATGGACGACCAGCCGCGGCCCGACGAAGCCTAGCCAATCGCCCTCAACGGCGGAACCTCGATGCGCCATCGGCTTGCGAACTTCTGCCCGTCGTGCGCGGTCAGCTCACCCAACTTCTGCTTCAGCGTGGCGTCGACGACGCGATCGATGTCCTTGGGTGTCAGGGAGCTTGCGTCGACCTCGTCGAGCTCCAGTACCGCCATCGCGATCTCGCGAGCCGTGAGCGGCCCCTGGGCTTCCCTGAGCACGTCCAGAGCGAACTTGGCGGTGTTGCCGATGCGCACTGCGTTCTTGTGCACGAATGGCTTGGAAGGCTTGACCCTGTCCTTCGTCCAGGTGGGGTCGACCTCAAACATGACCCGCTCAGCGCACTTGATCACCTCGCGCAGGTCGTCGGCCCGCTTCTGGACCGTTGGCAGCTGCTCGAACAGCGACAGGATCTCGGCCTCACGCGCCGCCTTATCGGCCAGCTCGCCGGCCTACAGGCCCATCTTGTCCTGCAAGGCCTGCTTCAGGTTCGAAATGCCCATTCGGGACTAGCCTCCGTGCCGCTGGTCGGGTTCCCCGACTATCTCACGGACGTTAATCCCACGATTCTATTAACGACGGGTGGTTAGCCTGCACGATTATACCACGACTTTTCAGGAGCCTAGCCCGACATAGACGCGATCTGCGCGGACAATTTGGCGCTTTCTGGCACAGCACGGATCCGATGCGCGTTGCACGGGCGACGAAGCTGCGCGGCCGATTAGGAACGACTGGCGATCGACCGATGCGAGAGGCTGTGCGGTTTGCGATGGAGCGAAGGAGCTGTTTTGCCCGCGCTTTTCGGATGAATTCGTAGGTGTGGGGCCGCGTGAGCTCGAGAAGCGCTTTTACACCCATGACGTGGCACACGCGGCAAGGTTCAGAAACGTTATCTTGAGGCCGTTATCGATCGCGTTTCGGACCGATGATCCCCAGCTTGCCCGCATGCGCGCAACGGTCACCATTGCCAAAACCGGTCACGATGGCCGGACGACCAACAGATGAAAGCTGCCGGCCGTAGCCACCGGTCGGCCACCAACGGTTGCCGGCGGGCCGAAAGCGGCGGTCGGCAAGTAAAGCGTGCCATCGGATGGATCGAGTGCACCGGTGCGTGCGCCGACTGCGGTCTTGACGGACGCAATCTCGTGCACCCCGCCTCGCCCGTCGAGCGCCAGCACCTCTAGGTCGCGTCTGCATTTGAGGGATTCCATTTGGTCGGCGGTTCTGATTGAAGGCTGGCGAAGGAGCCGGGCCTTGAGCAGACGCATGCTGACGGACGAACAATGGGTTCGGATCGAGGGTTGTCTGCCTGGGCGGTC
>NZ_CAXVWL010000027.1:0-20950 GCF_964263785.1 Sphingomonas sp. | reverse complement strand
TGGGCGTGGCGGCGCCGAGTGCGGGCATCGGGGCGCGCGCGCCGGCGCGCGGCGGATCGACGACGATCGCGTCGAAGCGGTTGAGCTCGGCGACGGTCAGCGGGCGACGGTACAGGTCGCGGTGTTCGGCGAACACCGGCTTGCCCGCCCGGTTTGCGGCGGCTTTTAAGGCTGCGATGGCGTCGCGCGCGCCTTCGGCGGCGTAGACGCGTGCCGGAAGCGCGAGCGCGAAGGTGCCGAGCCCGGCGAACAGGTCGGCGACCGTGGACGCTCCCGCAGTCGCCTCGCGCACCGCGGCGACGAGGGCGGCTTCGCCTTCGGGCGTGGCCTGGAGAAAGGCGGCATGAGGAAAGGGAACGGCCAGCCCGCCAAGGGTGATCGTGACCGACTCGGGTTCCCAGCGGGTTTCGGGACCCAAGCCGTCGTCGATCGCGAAGCGCGCGACCGCGTAGCGCTCGCAGAAGGCGGTGATCGCTTCGGCGGCGGCGAGGCCCTCGGCAGCGAGGCCGGTGACGAGGATGTCGGCGCCCTGGTCCAGTAGCGTCAGGTGGACGTCGGCGCGACGCTTGAGCCCGAGCTTCGGGAGCAGGGCGCGCAGCGGCGCCACCAGCGCGAACAGGGCGGGCGCGAGGATGTGGCATTCGACGATGTCGACGATGGCGTGGCTCTTCTCCTCGGTAAAGCCGAGTCGCGCGCCCTTTTCCGCATGCAGGGTCGCTCGGCGGCGGGTGCGAGGCGGCGACAGCGCGGTGCTGCGGATCGGTGCGGTGAGGTCGTGCGCGGCGAGCGCGCCGGCGACGCGATCCGCGACGAAGCCGGCATAGGCTTCGTCGTCGAGGTGCTGAAGCTGGCAGCCGCCGCAGCGCGGGAAATGACGGCATGGCGGCGGCTGGTGGTGCGGGCCGGGGATGACCGCGCCATCGGCGGCGAGCGTGTCGCCCGGCGCCGCGAAGGAGGCGTGGCGGCCGTCCTCGGCGACCCCCTCCCCGCGGGCAGCGACGCGGACGATCACAGACATTGCGCGATCGCTCCCGGCAAGGCTGCGGCGAGATCGTCGGCGAGGAATGCAGGGCCGCAGCGGCGCGCGGCCTCGGCGTGGAGCCAGACGGCGGCGCAGGCGGCGGCGAACGGGTCGTGGCCGCCCGCGAGCAGCCCGGCAGCGAGGCCAGCGAGGGTATCGCCGGTCCCTGCGGTCGACAGCCAGGTGGCGGGACGATGCGCCACCCGGACGCGGCCGTCGGGATGGGCGATGACGGTGTCGGCGCCCTTGTAGACGATCGTCGCGCCCGAACGCCGCGCCGCGTCGCGAGCGCGCGCGATCTTGCCGCCGTCGACCGTGCCGAACAGCGCGGCGAACTCGCCCGCGTGCGGGGTGAGGACGGTGGGGGCGGCGCGCGATGCGAGCGACTCGAGATCGAGTGCGTGGAGCGCGTCGCCATCGAGGACGAGGGGGTGCGGCGATGCCAGTGCGTGGCCGAGCTTCTCGCGCGCAACGTCGTCGCGGCCGAGTCCGGGACCGATCAGTAGCGCGCCGATGCGCAGGTCGTCGAGCGCGTCGGCGGTGTAGCGGCGGCGGACGATCGCGTGGGGCAGCCGATCCGTAGCGCTGCCGAGCAGGAGGACGTAGCCTGCGCCGCTGTGCGCGGCGGCGGTGGCCGCGAGCGCGGCGGCTCCTGGCATGCGGCCGGCAACGACCGCGACCATGCCGCGAGTGAATTTGTGATCCGCCGGGCCGGGAGTCCGCAGGATCGGGCGATCAAGCACCGCCACGTCGCTAAACGCGGCCGCTCCGATGTCGAGAATGCGCACCGCACGCGCGTGACCGGCGGCGGGGTAGAGCAGGTGCGCGGGCTTGAGCGCGCCGAGCGCCAGCGCGAGATCGAACGTGGGTATGGCAGACGGGCAGGTGCCGTCGTCGGTCGCGACGCCGCTCGGCAGGTCGACGGCGATGGAGAGCCGCGCTTCGGCGTGGAGCCGGGCGAGGTCGGCGCCGACTGCATCGTCCAGCGGCCGCGACAGTCCGGTGCCGAACAGCGCGTCGATCAGGACGGGTGCGGGCTGCGCGGCGGACAGCGTTTCGACCGCGCCGTCCCAGCCTGCGCGCGCGGCGATCGCTGCTTCGGTTACGGGCGCTCCGGTTGCGGCAACGCGGACGGGGACGCCGGCGCGCTGCAAGATCGCGGCGGCGACATAGCCGTCGCCGCCGTTATTGCCGGGGCCGCACAGGACAAGCACCTGGGCGCCCATCGCCAGACGGCGGACCTGTTCGGCGACCGCCGCTCCTGCCCGCGCCATCAGCGCCTCGGTTGTGGCGCCGCAAGCCGCTTCGGCGTCGCGCATCGCCTGCGCGGTGAGGATTGGCTGGCCGTCGATCGGGATCATCGGGCGGCGTTGGCACCCCGGACGGTCGCGGGCAAGCGGTAGCGGTCGTCGCCGAGCGCAACGTCGATGCGGTTTGCGTCGACGATGTGGACACGCGCAGGCTCGGCGCCGTCCGCCGCGATCACGCCGCGGCCGTCGCGCGTCACGAGCAATCGCCGGAAACTCCCGTCGACTCGACGGAGCGTAAGCGCCAAGCCTTCCATGCGGCGCTCGCGTTCGAGCGTGCACGTGCGCGCGAATGGGCCGCTACCCTGCGCGCAAAGGATACGACCATCGTCTTCGGCCTCGGCGCGTTGCTGCGCCTCGGCTTGCGCAAGCGTCGCCTGGTCGGTCCTGACCTCGCCACACCCCGCCAGGACGATCAGCGGCGCCAGCAGAATGCGGCTAGATATCCGCGTAGACATGGCGCTCGGACGCCGCGCCGGGGTGGGTCACGGCGCCCTTGTACGCCGGCCCGACGTTACGGGCATAGCGCCAGAGCGCCCCCGACTGGTAATCGTTGGTCCGTGGCTGCCAGGCGGCGCGGCGCGCGGCGATGATGTCGTCGGCGACGAGCAGGTCGATCGTTCCCGCGTCCGCGTCGATGCGGATCGTGTCGCCGTTCTCGACCAGCGCGATCGGGCCTCCGTCGGCGGCTTCGGGGCCGACATGGCCGATGCAGAAGCCGCGGGTTCCGCCCGAAAAGCGGCCGTCGGTGACCAGCGCGACCTTTTCGCCGAGCCCCAGGCCGTAGAGTGCGGCGGTGGTCGAGAGCATCTCGCGCATGCCGGGGCCGCCCTTCGGGCCTTCGTAGCGGATCACGATCACCTCGCCCTCCGCGATCGAGCGCGCCTCGACCGCGGCGAAGGTATCCTCCTCGCAATCGAACACGCGCGCAGGGCCTTCGAACTGCAGGCGGTGCATCCCTGCGACCTTCACGATCGCACCGTCGGGAGCCAATGTGCCGCGCAGGCCGACGACGCCGCCGGTGGGGCTGATCGGGGCTTTCACGTCGTAGATGACCTTCTGGTCGGGGTTCCACGTCACTTCGTCGATGTTCTCGCCCAGCGTCTTGCCGGTGACGGTCAGGCAGTCGCCGTCGAGAAAGCCGCCCGACAGCATCGTCTTCATCAGCATGTAGACGCCGCCCGCCTCGTACATGTCCCTGGCAACATATTGCCCGCCGGGTTTGAGGTCAGCGATATAGGGCGTCGACTTGAACGCCTCGGCGACATCGAACAGGTCGAAGTCGATCCCCGCCTCATGCGCCATCGCGGGCAAGTGCAGCGCGCCGTTGGTCGAGCCGCCGGTCGCCGCGACCACGCGGGCGGCGTTGACGAAGGCGGCGCGGGTGCAGATGTCGCGCGGGCGGATGTTCCTGGCCACCAGCTCCATCACCTGAGCCCCCGCCGCCACCGCAATCTGTTCGCGCGTGCTGTACGGAGCGGGCACCATGTTGCTGTTCGGCAGGGACAAACCGATCGCCTCGCCGACGCACGCCATGGTGTTGGCGGTGAACTGGCCGCCGCAGGCGCCGTGGCCGGGGCACGCGACCTTCTCGAGCGCATGGACTTGGGACAGCGGGCACGCGCCGGCGGCGTATTTGCCGACGGCCTCGAACACGTCGACGACGGTCACGTCGCGATCCTGGAAGCGGCCGGGCAGGATCGACCCGCCGTAAACGAAGATCGACGGCACGTTCAGCCGCAGCATGGCCATCATCATGCCCGGCAGCGACTTGTCGCACCCCGCGAAGCCGACCAGCGCGTCGTAGCAATGGCCGCGCACCGAGAGCTCGACCGAGTCGGCGATCACCTCCCGGCTGACGAGCGAGGATTTCATCCCCTGGTGCCCCATCGCGATGCCGTCGGTCACGGTGATGGTGTTGAAGCGCCGCGGCATCCCGCCGCCCTGGACGACCCCCGCCTGCGCAGCGTCCGCTTGCGCGTCAAGCGTGGTGTTGCACGGCGCCGAATTGTTGCCCGCGCTCGCCAGCGCGACGAACGGGCGCGCGATCTCCTCCTCGGTGAGACCCATCGCATAATAATAGCTGCGGTGCGGGGCGCGCTCCGGGCCCACCGACACGTGGCGGCTGGGCAGGCGGGACTTGTCGAACTGGTGGGTCATGACGACGCGCTATGTCGCCAAGCACGCATCCCACGCAAGGAAATATCGTTTAAAGGTCGTCGAGCGCCTTGGCAACGCCGTCCATCGTAAACGGTTTGGACAGGCGGGGCCGGTCGCGAAAGCGTGCATCGACGCCTTCGTCGCCGCCGCCGGTCGCGAAGACGAAAGGCACGCCGCGCGCCGCCAATGCCTCGGCCACCGCAGTGCTGTTCTCGCCGCCGCGCAGGTTGACGTCGAGGATCGCCGCATCGACGCCGCCGCCTGCGATCGCGCTGAGCGCCGCCTCGCATGTGTCAGCCACCCCGGCGATGCCGCGTTCGAGGACTTCGAGGAAGTCCTCCAGCATCATCGCGATCAGGGGTTCGTCCTCGACGATCAGGATATTTTGGGCAGCCATTCTCCCCACGTTAGAAGAAGTTTCGTATCCGTTCCAGTCCCGTAGACATTAATGTCGCGCAAGTGCGTCGCGCGCGGCTTCGGCGAGTTGCTGGACCGAGAAGGGCTTGGGCAGGAACGCGACATCGTCGATGTCGATCGATTTACGCAGCTGTTCCTCGGCATAGCCCGACATGAACAGCACCGGCAGATCGGGGTATTTCTCGCGCGCCAAGCGGACCATCGTCGGGCCGTCCATCGTAGGCATGACGACGTCGGAGACGAGCAGGTCGGGGCGCCCGCTGCGCGCGAGCACCTCCAGCGCGACTTCACCGTTCTCCGCGGTCAGCACCTGATAGCCTTGCCTGGTCAGCGCGCGTTCGGCGACCGCGCGGACCATGTCCTCGTCCTCGACCAGCAGGATGGTGCCGGTGCCCCAGACGTCTGCGGGCTTGGGCTGCGAGCGCGCCGCCACGGTGCGGATCGGTGCGGCGGCCGCGGCGGCGTGGACGGGAAAGAAGATCGAGAAGACCGCGCCGTCCCCCGGCTTCGACTCGGCGAAGATGTAGCCGCCCGACTGCTTGACGATGCCGTAAACGGTGGAAAGGCCGAGCCCGGTGCCCTTGCCGACTTCTTTGGTGGTGAAGAAGGGCTCGAAAATTTTCGGCAGGACGTCGGGCGGGATGCCGCCGCCGGTATCGGTGACGAACAGCCCGGTATAGTCCGCGACCGGCAGGATATCCGACGCCATCCGCCGAACCTCGTGCGCGGGGACGCTGCGGGTCTGGATGGTCAGCGTGCCGCCACCGCGCGGATTGGCGCTGAGCATCGCGTCGCGCGCATTGACCGCGAGGTTGACGACGACCTGTTCGAGCTGCCCCGGATCGGCGCGGATCGGCCCCAGGTCGCGGCCGTGCGCGACGTCGAGCTTCACGGTCTCGCCCATCAGCCGTTTCAGCAGGTTCGACACCTCCGACACCACGTCAGGGAGCTGGAGCACCTGCGGGCGGAGCGTCTGCTGGCGCGAGAAGGCGAGGAGCTGGCGAGTCAGCCCGGCGGCGCGGTTCGAGTTGGTGCGGATCTGCTGGATGTCGTCATAGTCGCTGTCGCCGGGCGAATGGCGCATCAGCATCAGGTCGCAGTGGCCGATGATGGCGGTCAGGATGTTGTTGAAATCGTGGGCGACGCCACCTGCGAGCTGGCCCACCGCCTGCATCTTGGTCGCTTGCGCCACCTCGCGCTTGAGGCGGCTCTCCTCGCTGTTGTCCTTGAGACTCAGCAGCACCGCGGCGTCGCCCAGGCCCCGAGCGCCGGCGATGGTCAGCGCGACGGGCTCGTCGGGATGGTCCTTCAGCCGCACCGCCATGTCGGCGCTGTGGGTGGCGCCGGTGGCGAAGCGGCGGATCGCGTCGGCGACCGCGCCCTTGTCCTCGCGCACCACCAGATCGCCCGGATAGAGCGGCGGCGCCGCGGGGTTGACCTGCCCCGCCCGCATGAAGGCATCGTTCATCTGCAGGAAGCGGCCGTCGCGGTCGACCAGCGCCATGCCGAAGGGCATGAGGCTGACGAGGCTGCGGACGTGGGCGGATGCCGACGCGCCGATCGCGGGCGCATCCTCCTCGTCGTCGACCAATGCGACCAGCACGCCGGCGTCGTCGTCGGCGGCGAACGGCACTTGGAGGATGCGCAGCGGCGTGCCCTCCAGCCCCTCGCGTTCAAAGCGCACCAGGCCGCGGCTGTCGGTGATGAGAAAACGCGCAAAGTCGCGACCGGCGAGCGCCTGGCTGTCCGCGCCGTCGTCGCGGCCCAGCGCGCGGACGCGCAGCACGCGGTTGGCGGCGCGGATGCGGCCGTCGGGGGAGAGCAGTACCGCCATGATGCCGCCCTGCCCCAGCCGGTCGCCGGTATCGCTCTCCAGCATTCGCGCGACATTGGCGGCGGCATCGTGCGCCGCGGCGACGGTGAAGCGCCAGACCAGCATGTCGCCGTCGTCCCCCGAGCGGACGATCTCCGCCGACAGCGCGGTGCCGCGAGCGGCGAGCCCGCGCGCCTGGCCCAGGCCATCGCGCCACGCCGCGCGCCCGGCGCTGCCGAGTGCGGTAGTGCCGTCGCCATCGAGCGGCAGCCCGGGCGGGGTCGGCAGGCCGTCGAAGAGCGTCTGGTAGCGGTCGTTGGCGCAAACCAGCCGCCCGGCCCGATCGGTGACCGCGACCGCATCGCCGCTCGCCTCGGCCAGCGCGCGGGCCATGCTCCAGTCGACCGGCGGTGCGCTCGGCGCGCCGGGGGTGGCGAGCAGCCGCCACACGATCAATCCGCCGCCGAGGATCAACCCGGCGGCGAGGAAGCCGGCCGCAATGGCGAGGTTGCCCGCGACGAAGAATATGAGGAGCGCGGCCGTCAGAGCCGTACCACCGGCGACCGATGCGGCGGAGCGGATCGGGGTCAGGGTGTGCGGGAGCGGGAGCGATGCCATCGAGGTCCGTCTTCCACCGCCGGATGGCACCGGGTCAAGCGGGTTCACCGCCCGACGCTGCTCGCCTACCAGATGCGCACGCGTTGACCGGGCGCCAGGTACAGCTTCTGCCCAGCCCTCGGCTTATAGGCCGCATACCACGGGTCCATGTTGCGGACGATGTTGGCCCGGTACGTGTTGGGGGAGTGCGGATCGGTGAGAATACGGTTGCGCAGGTTCGCCTCGCGGTAATTGCGCCGCCACACCTGCGCCCAACCGAGATAGAAGCGCTGGTCCGCGGTGACCCCGCCGATCACCGGCGCGCGCTTGCCACCCAGCGACTTGATATAGGCATCGTGCGCGACGGTCAGCCCGGCAAGGTCGGCGATGTTCTCGCCCATCGTCAGCTGCCCGTTCACATGCAGGCCGGGCAGCGGCTCGTAGGCGTCGTATTGTGCACCCAATTTACCGGTCAGCGCGGTAAAGCGCTCGACATCGGCGGGGGTCCACCAGCCGGTAAGCTGGCCGTGCGCGTCGTATTTGGAACCCTGATCGTCGAAATGGTGGCTCAATTCGTGCCCGATCACCGCGCCGATGCCGCCGTAATTGACCGCAGCATCGGCTTTCGGATCGAAGAATGGCGGTTGCAGGATCGCGGCGGGAAAGACGATCTCGACCATGCCGAAATTGGCATAGGCGTTGACGGTCATCGGGGTCATCCCCCACTCCCACCGCTGGAGCGGCTTGCCAAGATGCGCGATATTGTAGTCGTGGAGCCATTGCTGGCTGCGCAGTTCGTTGCCGAACGCGTCGCCCTTGACGATTTGGAGGTTGGAATAATCGCGCCAGCGATCGGGGTAGCCGATCTTGGGGGTGAAGGCGGCGAGCTTGGCGTGCGCCTTCACCTTGGTGTCGGGCGCCATCCATTCGAGCTTGTCGATCCGCTCGCCCATGGCGGCAAGGACGTTCTTGACGAGCGCGTCGGCGGCGGCCTTGGTCTCGGGCGGGAAATACTTGGCGACGTAGGCCTTGCTGACGTCGTCCGACAGCGCGCCGCTGGTGAAGCCGACCGCGCGCTTCCATCGCTCCTCCTGTTGCGGCGTGCCGCCGAGCGTGGTGCCGTAGAAGGCGAATTGCTCGCCGTCGAACTTGGCCGGCAGCACGTCGGCGAACGTGTCCAGGCTGCGGATGAGAAGCTGGTCGCGCAGAACGCCGATCGGGACGTCGGCGATCAGCCTGGCGATGCCGGTGACCGCCGATGGCTGGCCGACGATGACGGTGTCGACGGGCGTGCCAATGCCCTTCAGATAGGTGACGAAATCGAAGCCGGGCGCGGTGCGCGCGAGATCGGCTACCGCCATCTTGTTGTAGGTCTTGGACGCGTTGCGGCTGTCGATGCGAGTCCAGCTGACATTGGCGATGGCGGTCTCGAAGTCGACGACCGCCTTGGCGCGCGCCTCGGCATCCGCTTCGCCCGCGAGTGCGAACATCCTGGCGATATGGGCCTGGTAGGCGGCCTTGGTCGCGGCGAGCTTGGGGTCGGCGGACAGGTAATAGTCGCGATCGGGCATGCCGAGGCCCGACTGGCGCAGGCCGACGGCGTACACCTCGGGCTGCTTGGCGTCCTGTCCGACCCCGGTGCCGAAGGGCACGCCGACGCCGTTGCGGTCGGCCTCAGCGACAAGCGCGGCATAGCCTGGCTTGTCCGTCGCCTTGATCTTGTCCATCCAAGGCTTCAGTGGCGCCAAGCCTTTCGCCTCGATCGCGGGCTGATCGAGGTAGCTCGCATATGCGGTGCCGACCTTGGACGAGGCGTCGTCCTGCGCGGCCTCCAGGATGCCACGCGTCCGGTCGCGCGAGAGATCGGCGAGCGTGTCGAACGCGCCGAAGCTCGCCTTGTCGGCGGGAATCTCGGTTGTCTTCGCCCAGGTGCCGTCGGCGTAGGCGTAGAAATCGTCGCCGGGTGCGACGGTCTTGTCCATGCCCGCGGTGTCGAAGCCGTAGGTGCCGTAGGTGGGGGTGGAGCGGGTCTGCCCGGTCACCGCCGAGGTTGCGAGCAGGGCGATGAGGAGGATGCGTTTCATGTATTTTCTCCAAACCTCCGCCGGGACCGGGAGGGAGACTGCCGCGTGCCAGTGCGGTGGTGGAGGGGGTTTACGCCGCTAGCAGCTCGCCTGCCCCCTCCGTCAGCCTGCGGCTGCCACCTCCCCCGCTTTCGCGGGGGAGGATCAGGTATTCACCAGACCTTGATGCGGTCCGCCGGGGCCAGATAATATTTCTGCCCCGGCTTCACCGCGAAGGCCGGATACCACGCGTCGACATTGCGCACGACATAGGCACGGTAATTGCCCGGCGTGTGCGGATCGGTGGTGAGCTGCTGGCGGATCGCCGCCTCGCGCGCCTTGGTCTGCCAGACCTGGCCGAAGCCCAGGAAGAACCGCTGGTCGCCGGTGTAGCCGCCGATGACGGGCGCCTTCTTGCCGTTCAGCGAGATTTTGTAGGCGTCATAGGCGACGTTGATGCCCGCCAGATCGGCCATGTTCTCGCCCAGCGTCAGTTCGCCGTTGACGTGGGCGCCGGGGATCGGCTCGTATGCGCCATATTGGGCGACGACCTTGTCCGTGTAGACCTTGAAGCGGGCGACGTCCTGCGGGGTCCACCATTCGGCGAAATTGCCCTTCGGGTCGAACTTGCGGCCCTGGTCGTCGAAATGGTGGCTCAACTCGTGCCCGATCACCGCGCCGATCGCGCCGTAGTTCACCGCCGGATCGGCGTTGGGATCGAAGAACGGCGGCTGCAGGATCGCGGCCGGGAAGACGACCTCGTTCATCACCGGGTTGGCATAAGCGTTGACCGTCTGCGGAGTCATGAACCATTCGCTGCGATCGACCGGCTTGCCGATCTTGGCGAGCTGGCGATTGTATTCGAACTCCGCCACGCGATCGGCATTGCCCAGTACGTCGCCGGGCTTCACCTGCAACGCGCTATAGTCGCGGAATTTGTCGGGATAGCCGATCTTGGGGGTGAACGCCGCCAGCTTGGCGCGGGCCTTGACCTTGGTTTCGGGCGCCATCCACGTCAGCTTGGACAAGCGGATGTCCATCGCGGCGATCAAATTCTTGACCAGCGCGTCCATCTTCGCCTTCGACTCGGGCGGAAAATAGCGATCGACGTAGATCTGGCCGACGGCCTCTCCCATCGACCCGTTGACCAGATCGACGCCGCGCTTCCACCGCTCTTTCAGCTGCGGGGTGCCCGACAGCGTGGTGCCGTAGAAGGCGAAGTTCTCGTTGACGAACGGGCTCGACAGCATCGGCGCGGCGTTGGAGATCGTGTGGTACGCCAGATATTCGCGCCACGTCGAGAGCGGCGTCGCCGCAGCGATCTTGGCGGTGCCCGCCAGCGCCGACGGCTGGGTGACGATCACGCGGTCCGCGGCGGACAGCCCCTGCGCGGCGAGCATCGCGTTCCAGTCGAAGCCGGGCATCTGGGTGGCCAGCGCGGTCGTGGCGACCGGGTTGTACGCCTTTTCGACCTGGCGCTGCTCGGCGCGGGTCCAGTGGACCTGTGCGATCTGTTTCTCCAGATCGAAGATGCGCTGCGCCGCGCCTTGCGGATCGGGATAGCCCGCGAGTTGCAGCATCGTCGCGACATGGGTCACGTACTTGGTGCGCGCCTCGGCGAATTTGGGATTGTCGACGAGATAATAGTCGCGATCGGGCAGGCCGAGGCCGCCCTGCCCCGCGTAGACCGCGTAAACGGTGTTGTCCTTGAGGTCCTGCTGCACGCCCAGGCCGATCGGCATGTCGATGCCGTGGCGAGTCGCCTCGCCGAACGCGGTCGCAAGATCCTTTTGCGTCTTCACCGCCGCGATTCTGTCGAGATAGGGCTTGAGCGGTGTCGCGCCCGCGGCCTCGATCTTCGCGGCGTCCATGAAGCTTGCGTAGGTGGTGCCGATCTTTTCACCGACGCTGCCGGGCGCGTTGGGACCCTTCGACGCGTCCTCGATTACCGCACGGGTGCGCGTGTCCGACAGGTCGCGCAGGATGCCGAAACCGCCCCAGCTTGCCTTGTCGGCGGGAATCTCGGTCTTGGCCTGCCACCTGCCGTTGACGAACATGTAGAAATCGTCGCCGGGCGCGACCGACTTGTCCATGTTGGCGGTCTCGACCCCGAAGGTGCCGAGCTGCGGCTTGCCGGCGGTGGCGGTCACGGGAGCGGTCGGGGACGTCTGGGCGTAAATCGCAGTGGAGGCGACGCCGCCGAGCAACATGGCGGCGATAACGGTCTTGCGCATCGGGTATCCTTCTTGGAGTCGATGCGCTGTGTTGTACCTAACTACGACGCCCGGTCAAAGGTGGTTTCGATTGCGACGGTTACGCCATTTCCGCGCGATCCAGACTCTCCAGCCGAGCGCCGCCAAGGCGTAGCCGAGAACGGCGAAGACGATGCTCAGCACCAGCAGCCCGGTCGCGGTCGCGGGGCCCGCTTCCATGAACCATTGCAGCCAGCCGGTCGCGGCCTGCTGCACCGGCGCGCCTGCGACGTGGACATCGAGGCGAAGCACCCAGCGGCCGATCCAATAGGCCAGCACCCACAGCGGCGGCGTCGTGAACGGGTTGGTAAGAAAGGTCGTCAGCGCGGCGACAGGGATGTTCGCGCGGAACGGCAGCGCCGCGACCGCGGCGACCGCGACCTGCCCGAACGGCACCAGGATGCCCGCGATCATCCCCAGCGCGACGCCGCGCGGCACCGAGCGGCGGGTGAAGCGCCACAGCTCGGGCGCGAGGACGCGGTGCGCGACCGGGCGGAGCGCGCGGTTGCTCTCCATCGATTCGCGCGTGGGCATGTTGCGGCGGCACCATGCGACGCTGCGCCGCCAAGCGTTCGGCGCGGCGGATGCCATCAGCCGCGGTCGCGCATCACGCGCGCGGATTCACGCTTCCACTCGCGCTCCTTAATCGCCTCGCGCTTGTCGTAGTCCTTGCGGCCCTTGGCGAGCGCCAGCTCGACCTTGGCGCGTCCCTGCGTGTTGAAATAGACCGACAAGGGCACGAGCGTCATCCCCTCGCGCGCGACCGCACCGTGCAGCTTGTTGATCTCGCGTTCGTGGAGGAGGAGCTTGCGCGGGCGCTTGGGCTCGTGATTGAAGCGGTTGCCGTGGCTGAACTCGGGCACGTTGCTGTTCACCAGCCACACCTGGCTGTCGCGCACCTCGGCATAGCTCTCCGCGATCGAGCCGGTGCCCGAGCGGAGCGACTTCACCTCGGTCCCGGTCAGCGCGATCCCCGCCTCGTACACGGTGTCGATACTATACTCGAACCGCGCACGGCGGTTCTCGGCGACGATCTTCTTCTTGTCGAAGGCGATGGGTTTGGGGCGTGCCATGTGGGGCGCGATGTAGGGGCTGGCGGCGTGCAGGGGAAGCCGCAAGCGCCGTGGCATTCGCGTTGGCCGTCGGTTGACGCTGTCGGATGGCGCGCGCAGTATTGCTAGATGGCAGCGGATTGGCGATCCTCGATCAGCGGCGTGCTGGGCAGCGTCACCGTGCATTTCGCTAGCGTTTTCTGGATGCTCGCGGCACTATTTGGCGGACCGATCTGGGAGCCCGGCTCGGGCGGAAACGCTTCCATGCAGATATTCGAAGCGCAGGATTCCGGTCCTGCGTTCGGATTGACGCCTACCCTCTTCGAGCACGATTACGTCTTACAAGTAAAAAACACGAAGTGCCGCAGCTTTGTGAGCGAACGTGTTCCGACACTGCTAGGATCGGCGCGCTTTCCCGAACGACGCGCGATGTCACGTGCGCCGCTGGTCTGCGTACGCGTCGAACCTAACGGTGCGGTGACATCCGCGACGGTTTTGCTCAGCAGCGGAAACCGAGCAATCGACGCTGCCGTAGAGAGCCATGCGCGCGACTTGGTCTTCGAGGCTGCCCGGCCCGGCGAGCCGTTGCGTGCGGTTACCGTCACTCTCGAGGTCATCGGCGCGCGAGGTCCAAACACCGCACAATTGGTACGGTTCGACTCCGTTCAGCCTAGTATGCCGCCAATGTGATCGGCCGGCGATGCGGTCCGATCCCCGGCCAGAAGAGTGCGCCGCGCCGTCTCGTAGCAATCGTCGATGTGGCGGTCGCCTGCCAGCTTCATCGCGCCGAAGCTGATCGACGCGGCGACCGCCTGCCCCAGGATCGGCACGAACTTGGCCGCCTGCGCGCCGACCAGGCGGACGCCGACACGGCGGAGGATGGCGACGACGATGCGTTTCGTCACCGCGCGGCCGATCGCCGAATTGCCGAGACTGGTGGCGACGACGAGGACCTGTTCGCCCATCCGCGGGTCCATCTTCTCGACCGTCTCGTGATCGAGGCCGAAGCGGCGGCTGATGTCGGGGAGCAGGTTGGTGAGGATGCCGACGTCGGCGACCAGGTCGATACCGGGAATGGGCACCACCGCGGTGCCCGCCGAGACGAGCGCACGCTTGGTGACCATCGCGCGGCATTCGTCGCGGACGCGGTCGAGGTCGGCCGAGGTTCGGGGGAAGCTCATGCCAAGCCTGCGTGCGCGAGGGCGGAATCGACCGCGGCGCGCGCGGCTTGCGAAGGCCAGGTCATCGGCATGCGGAGCCCTTCGGGAAAGCCGGGACGGACGCGCGCCATGGCGTATTTGACCGGGCCGGGCGAGGCGTCGGCGAACATCGCATCGTGGAGGGGGAAGAGCTGGTCATGAAGCGCCAACGCACGGGCTCCCTCCCCGGCTGCACACGCCGCTTGGAATTCGGCGCACAGCCGCGGGGCGACGTTGGCGGTGACCGATATGCACCCCGTGCCCCCCATCGCGTTGAAGGCGAGCGCGAGGTCGTCGTTGCCCGACAACTGGCTGAAGTCGGGACCGATACCGGCGCGATGCTGCGACACACGGGGCAGGACGCCGCTGGCATCCTTCACCGCGACGAACACGTCCGGGAAGGCGGTGACGATGCGGATCAGCGTGGTAGGCTGGATGTCGGTTACGGTCCGGCCGGGCACGTTGTAGAGGACGATCGGCAGCGGCGCCGCTTCGGCGAGCATGGCGAAATGGCGATAGATGCCTTCCTGGCTCGGGCGGTTGTAATAGGGCGGCACCATCAGCGCAGCATCGGCGCCCGCGTCGGCGGCGGCGCGCAGGTTTTCCGTCGCCACGCTCGTGTCGTTCGACCCTGCGCCCGCGATCACCGGCACCCGGCCCTTCGCCTGATCGACGCACACCCGGACGACGCGGAAATGCTCCTCCTTGGGCATCGTCGCGGCCTCCCCGGTGGTGCCGCACGCGACGAGCCCGGTGGAGCCTTCGCCGATCTGCCAATCGACCAGCGCGCGAAACGCGTCTTCGTCGAAGGCGCCGCCGCGATGGTCTCCCATGTACGCGAACGGCGTGACCAGCGCGGGGATCGATCCTGAAAACATGGGACATTCGCCTTTCGCGGCGCGACACCCGCGCATTTTGTTCAGGACAGATAAAAGCGCGGAGCCTATCCTGTCCACCATGGCGGCTGCACTCATCAAGACCCTGGCGATCGTGGCGGCTGCGGGGGTGTCGATTTCGGCGGGCGGTCAGGACGGCATCGACCGCTATACGACCCGCCTGGCGAACACGACGCCGAACATTGCGGCGCAGGCGACCTCGCCGCCTCCGGCCGATGCGGCGATCGCCTCGGCCATCGCGCAGTGGACCTCGGTGCGCCAGACCGACGCGCTGCCGTTCGACAGCTACGCCGCCTTCCTGATGGCGCATCCCGGATGGCCCGGGGAGACCGCGAACCGGCGCGCGGCGGAGAAGGCAGCGGCGGCCGGCGATCCGGTGCGGGTGGCCGCCTATTTCCGGCGCTTTCCGCCGCAATCGGCGACCGGTGCGGTCAACCAGGCACGCGCGCTCCAGGCGACGGGCTTGTCCGCGGAGGCGAATGCCGCGGCGCGCCGGGCGTGGCGGATGGGGGCGCTGGCACCCGCGGACGAGCTGTTCGTCCTGTCGCTTCCCGGCGCGATCGGTTCTGCCGATCACGATGCGCGGATGGACATGCTGCTGTGGAGCGGACAGACGAGCGCCGCCATGCGTCAGATCGGGTACGTCTCGCCCGCATTGCGCGACGTCTTCGCCGCGCGCCTGGCGCTGCGGACGAACGCGCCCGAGGCAACCGAGCTCGCGACGCTCGGCGCGACGAGCTACGCCAACGACCCCGGCTTTATTGCCGATCGCGCGACGTGGCTCCGCAACAACGGTGCGGGGCCGACCGCGCGGACGTGGCTGGCACGGCCCCGCACGCTCACCTTCCGTCCCGGCAACGTCGAGAAATGGTACGAGGTGCTGCTCGCCAATGCGCGCGGCGCGGCGGCGGACGGGCAGTGGCAGACCGCCTACGACATCGCGCGGCAGGTCGACGACGCCTATCCGGTGGGCACCGACGTATCGATCAAGCCGTATGGTGAGCGCGACGATTACACGAGCCTGGCATGGCTTGCGGGGCAAACCGCGCTCAAGCGGATCGGGCGGCCCGCGGACGCGATGACGCTGTTCGACCGTTATGGGCGCGGCAGCATGGCGCCGCAGACGCGTGCCAAGGGCTTCTACTGGGCGGGGCGCGCGGCTGAGGCGGCGGGAATGCAAGCTGAGGCGGCAGCATTCTTCGCGCGCGCGGCGGGGTATCGCGATCAATTCTACGGCCAGCTCGCCGCCGAGCGGACCGGGCGTCCCCTGGTGGCACCCCCCTCGCTGGTGCCGCCGTTGATCGCGCCCGAGATCCGCACCGCTTTCGACCGGCGCGAGATCGTTCGCGCGGCACGCTTTCTCGGCAACATCGGCCAGCGACAGGACCAGACAGCCTTCGTCCGCCAGATCGCGGCGGACGCGAAGACCGACACCGACCACCTCCTTGCCGGACAACTCTCACGCGAGATTGGACGTCCCGACCTGGCGGTGATGATCGGGCGCAGCGCCATGCAGAACGGGCTTAGCGACTATTCCGCGACCGGCTTTCCCACCGTGCCGGTCCCTGCGGGCTACGAGGGCAATTGGACGCTGATCCACGCGATCGCGCGGCAGGAGAGCCAGTTCGACCGCGCCGCGATCAGTAGCGCGGGCGCCCGCGGCTTGCTGCAGCTGATGCCCGCCACGGCGCGCGAGCAATCGGGCAAGATGGGGCTCGCGTACGACGTATCGGCGCTGACCACCGATCCGAACCTGTCGATCATGCTCGGCTCCAGTTATTTCAACCGGGTGTACGATCGCTTCGGCAGCTATCCGCTGGCGATCGCGGGCTACAATGCGGGCGGCGGCAACGTGAACAAGTGGCTCGCGGCGAACGGCGATCCCCGCACCGGCGCGGTCGACATGGTCGACTGGATCGAGGCGATCCCGTTTTCGGAGACGCGCAACTACGTTCAACGGGTGCTGGAGAATGCGGTCGTCTACGACCTGATGAACCCGGCGCGCGCGAAGAGCACCGGCACGGCGCGGCTCAGCTGGTATCTGGGCAAGTCGCGGCCGGGCTGAGCGGTGGACCGCCCGAACTATATCACGGCCGCGGGCTATGCGGCGCTGCGCGCGGAATACGAGAAGCTGTTCGCAAGCGAGCGCCCCGCGTTGGTCGAGACGATCGCCTGGGCCGCGGGCAACGGCGATCGTTCCGAAAACGGCGATTACATCTACGGGCGCAAGCGGCTGCGCGAGATCGATCGGCGGCTCGGCTGGCTGTCGAAACGGATGAAGGCGGCCAAGGTGGTCGACCCGTTCACGCCCGGCGACCGCACGCGCGCATGGTTCGGCGCGACCGTCACCATCGCGGACGAGGACGATTCCCAGCGGGTGCTGACGTTGGTCGGCGACGACGAAGCGGATGCGGGCGCGGGCCGGGTCGGCTGGAACGCGCCGATTGCGCGCGCGCTGAGGGGGGCGGCTGTGGGCGATCTGCGGCGGGTCGAGCTGCCGGTCGGCACGCGCGAATATGAGGTGATCGGGATAGCCTATCCGGCCGCGTGAGGAACGCCGCGGGGACCTCACCCGTTTTGCGCGTCGAAGGAGATACCCAATGGCCGAAAACCCCCGCACAACCTCCGCGCGCGATCACGACGACAGCGCGATGATCGAAGACGCGGTCGCAAACGGCGGCACCGGCGGGTCCGCGAGCAGCAGCGGCGGCAACCTGCAAACCGACATCGGATCGCAAGACGATCTGAGCCAGGCGGTCGACGATCCGGGCGGCACGACCCGGCCCGAGAAGGCGGACGATATCGCCAACGATCAGGCGTACGACAGCGATCGGCGCGGGCGGGCATAAGGTCGTCACCCTCACCCTTCCGCGGCTTCGCCGCTCCAGTTCCAGGTGAACAATGCACCGCATCGTTCAGGTCATGCTGGGGGCATGACCGACCTGGAACTCTCTCCCGCCGGGAGAGGGAAGAGGCGCGCAGCGCCGATAGGGTGAGGGTAAGGAAGCCGCGTTGCTTTTGAAGGCCAAACCGGCGACGTTGGCGCGATGGAAGATCCCAACCTCAACGTCGCGCTGCTCATCGACGCCGACAACGCCTCGTGGCACACCATCGACCCGGTGTTGACCGTCCTCGCCGAGCTCGGCACCGTCAACGTCCGCCGCGTCTATGGCAACTGGACCAAGCCCGCGCTGAAGGGCTGGCAGGAGATGACGGTCAAGCACGGCATCGAGCCGCAGCAGCAGTTCGACCTGACCAAAGGCAAGAACGCCACCGACATGAAAATGACGATCGACGCGATGGACCTGCTGTTCCGCGGGCGTGTCGGCGCGTTCGGGATCATGTCGTCGGACAGCGACTTCATGCCGCTGGCGATGCGAATCCGGCAGGACGGGCTGCCGGTGTACGGCTTCGGCAGCGCCAAGACTCCGGAGGCGTTCAAGCAGGCGTGCACCCGCTTCATCGACGTCGACGCGCTGGCGCGTGCGACGGCACCCCAGCCTATGCCGGTGCCAGCACCCGCTCTCGATCCGGCGTCAAAGCCGGTCGCGGCTTCGGCCAAGGCTGCGGGCAAGCCGAAGACGACGGAAAAGGCGTCGCCCACACCGGCAGCCGACCCCCTGACCCTCCCGCCGCCGATCAATGGCGACAAGCCCAAGCAGGCGGTCGACGAGGACCTGCTCAAGCTGCTGATCGACGCCTATGACGCGGGCAAGCGCGACGAGCGCGGCTACGTCAGCATCTCGGCGATGGGCCAGCTCGCGGGCAACCGATCGAGCTTCGACGCGCGCAACTACGGCTTCCGGCGGTTGTCGGACCTGATCCAGGCGGTGCCGAACTTCCAGACCGAACGGCGTGAGGACGGGCGGCTGTTTGTGCGACGGCTGCGGTGATGCAGCCGGCTGACGTTGCAAGAGAAGCGATATGCTAAAAAGTTTGCAAAGAATCGCCTCTATGAAGCTTCGACTTGCCCCGCAAGCTGCTCGATCACTTCTGATATAATACGTCCATTTTGGATGCTTTTAAGGTTCGTTCCGTCAAGCCTTTCCGGCAACGTCGTGCACGCGACAATCTGCGGGGGTGAAACGTGAAGCTGTCGATTGAAGATATGGTCATCTGCTTGGCGCTTCTGCTGGGCTTCTCAACGTCCTTGCTTATGGAAATTGCCAACCAATCTTGGGGCAAACACTTCCCATCCAGCTTGATCGCATTCTTTGCCGCGGTATCGGTCGCAGCTCTGATATATCGCTTTCTCGGCGGTTCCGGAGAGGCCCAGTTTCGAATGGGCGTACTACAGCTGACTGGGTCCGCAGCTATCCTTCTTGGTGCGACATGGTTGCTCGGCGACCGAATCCGTTTGGAAACTGCTTTGTATGAAACGGACGCTCAGTATCGACCTGCCCTGGACGCGAAGCAGGAGGAGGTTAACGCGCTCAAGCGCACGCGGTTGAAGCTTGCGGAAGAGCGCGATGCCTTGCAGGAGCAGGTAACGGAATTGAGCGCGGGTAAGACGAACTACTCGATCGATCAGGTACGGAAGATGCGCCCGGATAACACCTTCGTTTCGGGAATAAGGCGGATGGTTGCCAACGAGGATCCTCCATTCCGGGAGACGCTGAAGGAGGTCGCTGCCCTTGTGACGTTGAACGATGCCATGACCGCAGCAAACGTCTATCGTATCTGCACTGACACGCAGGCCCGCCTTTTCGATGGGCTCTAAACGCAAAAGGATCGTTTGCGCATGCGCAGAACCTACGGTGATGCAGAAACGCGGGCCGTTGATATGGTGAGAGGCGGAACCATTACGTCAGATGGAGGCGCTTGCCCGGTTGGAAGCGGTCGAACGTTCGATGTCCAGATCACCTGCGCTGACGCGATCCAGTTGTTCCCCGATCGCATACTCCGATGCTCGGGGCTGAACCCCGTTTACACGCCCGGCTTCTCGACTATTCGGGGAGAGCGCGTGATGGTAGGTGCGCTTCCCCCGAGATAGCTCACCGCGTCAGCTTCTTATACGCCAACCGCGTAGGCCGGTCCGCGGCATCGCCCATGCGCCGTCGCTTGTCTTCCTCGTAGCTCTCGTAATTCCCCTCGAACCACTCGACATGGCTGTCGCCCTCGAACGCCAGGATGTGGGTGCACAGCCGATCGAGGAAGAAGCGGTCGTGGCTGATCACCACCGCGCAGCCCGCAAAAGTCTCCAGCGCCTCCTCCAGTGCGCGCAGCGTCTCCACGTCGAGGTCGTTGGTCGGCTCGTCGAGCAGCAGGACGTTGCCGCCCTCCTTCAGCATCTTGGCCATGTGGACGCGGTTGCGTTCGCCGCCCGAAAGCTGGCCGACCTTCTTCTGCTGGTCGGGTCCGCGAAAGTTGAACGCGCCGACATAGGCCCGCGTCCCCATTTCCTGCTTGCCGAAGCGGAAGATCTCCAGCTCGTCGGAGATTTCCTGCCAGACGTTCTTGTTGGGATCGAGGTCGTCGCGCGACTGGTCGACATAGCCGAGCTTGACGGTCGATCCGACCTCGATCGTCCCCGTGTCGGGCTGCTCCTGACCGGTAATGAGCTTGAACAAGGTCGACTTGCCCGCGCCGTTCGGCCCGATCACGCCGACGATGCCGCCCGGCGGCAGGGTGAAGTCGAGCCCGTCGAACAGCAATTTGTTGCCGTAGGCCTTGGTCAACCCCTTGGCCTCGATCACCTTGCCGCCGAGCCGTTCGGGCAGCTGGATCAGGATCGCGGCCTTGCCCGCGACGCGTGACTCCTGCTTTTCCATCAGCTCGTCGAACGCGCGGATGCGCGCCTTGGACTTGGTCTGGCGTGCCTTGGGTGTCTGGCGCATCCAGGCGAGTTCGTCGGCGATCGCGCGCTGCTTGCCCTGCTCCTCGCGCTCCTCCTGCTCGAGGCGCTTGGACTTTTTCTCCAGATAGCCGGTGTAGTTGCTCTCGTAGGTGTAATAACGCCCGCGATCGAGCTCGAGCACCCAGTTGACGACGTTGTCGAGGAAGTAGCGGTCGTGGGTGACGAGGATGACGTTGCCCGGATATTCGACAAGGTAATTCTCCAGCCACGCGACGCTTTCGGCATCGAGGTGGTTGGTCGGTTCGTCGAGCAGCAGGATCTGCGGCTTTTCGAGCAGCAGCTTGCACAGCGCCACCCGGCGCTTCTCGCCGCCCGA
>NZ_CAXVWL010000026.1:0-99960 GCF_964263785.1 Sphingomonas sp. | reverse complement strand
GGGGCGACCCTGTGCTTCATGCACCCGGTCAAGGCCGAGGAAGCGATCCGCGAGGCGTACGCCACCCACGGCGTCCGCGTGTTCAGCCTCGACAGCCTGGAAGAGCTGGCGAAGATCACGCGTGCCACCGGCCACGCCGAGGATTTGACGCTATGCGTTCGGCTTCGTGTGTCATCCGAGCATAGCAAGCTGAGCCTCGCGTCAAAGTTCGGCGCGGCGCCTGGCGAGACGAAGGACCTGCTGTTCGCGGCGCGTCAGGCTGCCGATGCGCTCGGCATCTGCTTCCACGTCGGGTCGCAGGCGATGACCCCGGAGGCCTACGCCCAGGCGATGGAGCGCGTCCGCGCGGCGATCGTCGAGGCGGCGGTGACGGTCGACGTGATCGACGTCGGCGGCGGCTTTCCGTCGAGCTATCCGGGCATGGAGCCGCCGCCGCTCGAGCGGTTCTTCGAGACGATCCACCGGTCGTTCGAGAGCCTGCCGGTCAGCTATTCGTCCGAATTGTGGTGCGAGCCGGGGCGTGCGCTGTGCGCGGAATACAGCTCGCTCGTCGTGCGCGTCGAGAAGCGCCGCGGGGACGAGCTGTTCATCAACGACGGCGCGTACGGCGCGCTGTTCGATGCCGCGCATATCGGCTGGCGCTTCCCGGTGCGGCTGCTCCGCGAGCCGGACAGCCGCGCGCGGCCACTCGCGTTCAGCTTCTACGGCCCGACGTGCGACGACATGGACCATATGGCGGGCCCGTTCCTGCTCCCCGCCGACACCCAGGCCGGCGATTACATCGAGATCGGCATGCTCGGCGCCTACGGCTGCGCGATGCGGACCGCGTTCAACGGCTTCGGTGCCAACGAAGCGGTTATCGTTGCGGATGAGCCGATGACGTCGCTGTACGTGCCTGTGGAACGCGAACGCACGACGAACGTCGTCACGCTGTAAGAAACAACGTCCACCTTCCCCGTCACCCCGGCCTTGAGCCGGGGTCCCGCTTCTTCTGGCGTTCGAAGGGAGAAGCGGGACCCCGGGTCGAGCCCGGGGTGACGATGTGCTTTGGAATTGACCAATGACCGACACGAAGATCAACGACACCCGCAAGGCGGAGCTGCTATCGACAAAGGTCGCGCATATCGACATCCGCACCTTCGACGCGCGCCCGATCGTCGATGCGATGAAGAAGATGTCGTTCACCAGCCGCGACCTCGGCCGCGCGACCGACATCTACAACCAGATGCTCGGCGACAAGGATTGCACCGTCGTCCTCGTCATCGCGGGCTCGACCAGCGCGGGCGGGTGCATGGACCTCTATGCGGAGCTGGTCCGCTCGAACATGGTCGACTGCATCGTCGCCACCGGCGCAACCATCGTCGACATGGATTTCTTCGAGGGCCTCGGCCACCAGCATTATCAGGCGCTGGAGGTGCCCGACGACGACACGCTGCGCTCGCTCTATATCGACCGCATCTACGACACCTATATCGACGAGGAGCAGCTCCAGCACGTCGACCACACGATCTTCGAGATCGCGGAGTCGCTGGAGCCGAAGGCGTACAGCAGCCGCGCGTTCATCCGCGAGATGGGCAAGTACCTCGTCGAGCACGGCAAGAAGGACAACAGCCTCGTCAAGCTCGCCTATGAGCACGACGTGCCGATCTTCTGCCCGGCCTTCGTCGACTCGTCGGCCGGGTTCGGGCTGGTCAAGCACCAGGTCGACCGCGCCAAGGCGGGCAAGCCCTATCTGCTGCTCGACGCGATCGCCGACTTCCGCGAACTGACCCAGATCAAGATCGAGGCGGGCACGACGGGCCTGCTGATGATCGGCGGCGGGGTGCCGAAGAACTTCGTCCAGGACACCGTCGTCTGCGCCGAGATCCTCGGCCACGAGGACGTCGCGGTGCACAAATATGCGGTCCAGATCACCGTGGCCGACGTCCGCGACGGCGCCTGCTCGTCTTCGACCCTGCAGGAAGCGGCGAGCTGGGGCAAGGTCAACACCGCGATCGAGCAGATGGTGTTCGCCGAGGCCGGCTCGGTGATGCCGCTGCTGGCGTCCGACGCCTGGCACCGCGGGCTGTGGAAGGACCGGGCCAAGCGCAAATGGGCGACGATCTTCGCCGACTGACGTTGCAGGCCTTCGCGAACTGATGCAGGCCTCTCCCGCAAAATCGGGGGAGGCCAATCCATGCACGCAGACCTACTCAGACCCGTCGTTGCGCTGATCGCGTGGACGCTGGTCATGCTCGCCTGGGCGCTCGCGACCCGGCTGCCCGCGATGCGCGCGGCGGGTATCGATCTGGGCACGCTGGTCGGCACGAAGCCGGCCGATGGCGACCGGGCTCTGCCCGCCGAAGCCCAGTGGAAGGTGCACAATTACAACCATCTGGCCGAGCAGCCCACGCTGTTCTACGCGGTGTGCCTGGTGCTCGCGCTGATCGGGCCGGTGCATCCGTTCAACGTGGCGCTCGCCTGGGCCTATGTCGGCTTGCGGGTCGCGCACAGCCTGGTGCAGGCGACGATCAACCGGGTCGCGTTCCGGTTCGTGCTGTTCCTCCTCTCCAGCCTGGTCCTCGTCGCGTTGACGCTCCACGCTGCGATGGCGGTGTTCTGATGGCCAAGGAAGGGTTCGAGCGGCACCGCCAGCCGTGGACGCAGGACGAGATCCAGAAGCTGCACACGCTGGCCAAGAAGGGCATGGCCCTGAAGGCGATATCCAAGGCGATGACGCGGTCGGAGGAGTCGATCAAGGACCGCGCCAAGGCCGATGGGCTGGCAATCGCGAAGCTGCGTTAGCGGAGGCCCGCAAGCCGCTCGACCGGCCCCGCCGTGTCCAGGAAACGGCGGATCGTCGCTTCGGCGTCGATCCCCGGCGCGAGCACGACCGACAGGTGGATCGCGGCCGCAGTCTGGTCGAGCCCGAGCAGACGCGCGCGCGCCGTCTCGATCTTGACGCGGCGCTCGTCGGCGGTGGTGATCCCGCCGATCCGGTACCAGGTGACAACGACCCGCTCGACCGGACCCGGCACGGTGATCCGCATCGCCGAGCCGCCGGCGAGCGGAGCCAGGTCGGCGACGCGGACCCAGCGGTCCTCCTCGCGCAGCACCCCGGTGCCGAAGGCCGCGAGTTCCCGCGCCTCGCCCTGATGGCCGTAGACCGCTACGGCGAGATCGACGGCACCTTGGCCATCGGCGTAGCGCGCGATACCGACGTGATCGGCACCGGGATGATAGGGTTGCCATGCGGCACGCCTATCGAGCGACACGCGTCGCCAGCCGGGCACCTCGCGAAGGACGATGTGCGCGGGCACGGTAGTCGCGCGCGCATCGACGGCAGCGCTCCACGCGGGGAACAGTCCGGCAATCGCGACCACCAGCATGGTGGCGAGTGGCAAGCCGGTCGCGCGAAACCGCATGCCCAGCGCCGCCGGATCGAACGCGGGTGCATCCGGCGCGCGGTCGAACCAGCGCCAGGCGAGCGCGAGCACCGCGGCGATGACGGCGGCGAAGAATACCCAGCCATAGACGATATGGTCGAACCCGGTCGCCGCCTCGACCGAGGTCAGGTCCGCCGCCCAGATTGTCGCGAACGCGCGCACGCCGTTGGCGAGGACCGGCACGACCAGCGCCATGGCCATGAACGCCGTACGCCTGCGCCACGACGTAAAGCCGACGTTCGCAACCAGCGTCCCGAACGCGAGCATCGCGATGACGAACTTCGCCCCCGAACACGCTTCGGCAACCTCGAAATAATAGCGGCCCGCGTGGATCAGCACGCCGTTCGACGCCGCAGGCATGCCGACCAGGTGAAGTAGCGGCATAACGATCGCGACGGTGACCGCTTGGAGCGGCACCTCGAGCCATTCGCCGAATGGGACTAGGAACAGCGTATAAGCGAGCGGAAACAGCAGCCCACGCGCGACATTGGGCCCCAGCAACGTCACGACCGCGCCTTGCAGCATGAGGACGAGGCCGAACTGGCGCGCGAAGGTGACCGAGCCTGCTTCCCCGAGCAGCCAGCCGAACCCTCCCGCTGCGACCAACGCCAGGCCGGAAGCCCAGGCAGCGGGGGTAAGGCGCGCAAGCTCGGCGCGGCGCTGCCAGACGAGCCAGGCGACGACCGGGCCGACGAAGAGGCAGTGCCCGAAGGTGGTGCTGGTCCACCACGTCCCGGTGAGCCGAGTGACGTCACCGTAAAAGAGCAGGAGGATGGCTGCCGACGCAAGCGCCAGCGCGCCGAGGTGCTTCCGCCAGACGCCCGAGCCGAAGGCAGATACGGGGACGGCGATCGTCATGCGGCGCGCGCCTGGTCGAGGTCGAGCAGGGCGTCGAGCGGCGCCAGGCGTGCGTCCCAGGCGTAGCGATGCATGACCTGCGCGCGGGCCCCCTTCCCCAGCGCCGTGGCCGCCAGCGGATCGGCGAGCACCGCGCAGACCGCGTCGGCGGCATCGTCGGCGACATGGATCGAAGCGCCGTGATCGATGCCCTCCGCGGCCGCGGCGGAGGCGACGACCGGGCGCGCCATCGCCATCGCCTCCAGCACCTTGTTCTGGACGCCGCGTGCGAGGAGCAATGGCGCGACGCAGACGTCGGCGGCGGCGAGCCACGGGCGCACGTCGTCGACTCCGCCGGTGACGAGGACGCCATCCTCGCGAGCGAGCGCGCTGACCGTCGCTGTGGGCGCGCGACCGACGATCGCGAAGCGCGCGGCCGGGTAACGGCGGCGAATCGCGGGAAGCGCCTGCGTCGCGAAGGCGGCGACCGCGTCGATGTTGGGGCGATAGTCCATCTGGCCGGTGAAGACGATCAGCGGCGAGTCGTCGGCGGGAAAGCGCACGAACGAAGCCTGTGGATCGAAGTACGCGGTGTCGATGCCGTTCTCGATCGCCACGGTGCGCGGGCCGCCGAACAGCGCGGCTTCGGCGGCGCTGACAAAGGCGGTTGCACTCGCACGAGCGGCGACGTCGCGCTCGAACGTGGACAACAGCCGCGCCTCGCGACGCATCAGCCAGCGCATCGGGCCGCGCGCCGCATCGGCGAAAGCGGCGAACTTGGCCGAATCGACGTCGACGAAGTCCATGATGTGCGGCGCCGCGATATATTGCGCCATCTGCCCGGAGAAGACGTAGGTCGCGGCGTGCGGGTGCTCGGCAACCGCCGCGGCGATCGCCGGGTGCGCGAAGGCGGTCAACGACACCGGACGTCCGCTCGCCATCGCTTCGGCAAGCGCCCGGGCGCGCGACTTGGTGCGCGGCACGATCGTGCAGCTCGCCAGCAGGCGGCGGAACGCGGGCGGCGGGTCGCGGTCGGCCGCCTCGTCGGCGAACGCTACGAGGTGGACGCGGGCGCGCGCCGCGAGGTGTTTCAGGATGTGGAAGCTCCTGATCTTGTCTCCGCGATCGGGCGGGAATGGCACCCGGTGCGCCAGGAACAGGATGTCGCGCATCACCCCAGCCCGCGCGACAGCCATGGGCCTACCAGATTGGCGATGGGCAGCGGCAGCCGCTTCCACGTCGCGATCACAGCCGCATATTTCGGGTTCAGCGGGTTTACGGTGCGCCCCGGTCCCTCGCTGCGCTTGGCATAGCGGCGAACCTCGGGCGTGAAACCCCAGTTCTTCTTGAACGCCGCCGCGCCGGTGCCCGCCTTCGACCGCCCGAAGTCGAACCGCGTGCAGCCGCGCGCGCGCGCGTGGCGCATCAGCTCGAAATACATCCGGTCGTTGGCGCGCAACGCCCGCCCCGCCGCCGTGCCGCCGCCCCAATAGGGGTAGGCCGTGCCTGCGAAATACAGGCTGAGGACGCTGGCGACCGCCCTGCCCGCGTGCCGGATCGTCAGCACATCGGCATCCATCGTCTCGACGACAGCGCGGAACAGCGCCGCGGGGAAGACCGGCGTGCCGAGATTGCGGACCGACTCGGCATAGACGCGGTAATGCTCCGCCAGCATCGCGGGCGACGTGCCGACCGACACGTCGAGATCGAAGCCGAGCGAGCGGCGCACCTCGGCGCGCTGCTTGCGGGGAATCGCGAGCAGTTCGGCTTCGTCGTCGACCGCCAGTGCGCGTGCGAAGCCCAGGTAGCTGGTGTCGTCGACCGTCCAGCCATCGGGCGCAACGCCGCCGCGCAGTTCGACGCTGGGGCAACCGAGCCGCTGCGCCAGGTCCCACGCGCCCGACGCGAGTGGTTCGACCGCGTCGCCCAAAATGCCGCCGTCCACCGCAAAGCCGGCAGAAGCCAGCGCGCGACCGAACAGCGCCGAGCGCATCTCGGTCAACGGCAGCACCCCCGCGAGTCCCCCATCCGCGCGCTCGGCGACGAGGTAACGCGCGCGCTGGCCGCAGCCGCGAGCGACCGCACGGCTCCATGCCGGAAGGTGGAACGGGGTCGCGCCGGACGTCGCCGCAACGAAGGCGTCGATCGCCGCGACCTCGCGCGGGTCGGTCAGGTCGGCCTCGCGGATGCCGACGGGCGCGATGACGAGCGGCATCGTCATGCGGCGGCGATCACCGCGTCGATGCGGCCCCATGCGTGGCGGGCGAGCAAGCCGTTCATCTTGCCTCTCATCGCGCCGAGACGCGAATAATGGCGCAACCGGGAGCGCAGCGGCGCACCCATCACGCGGGGCTGGCCAGGGTCGACTTCCCAGGGGTGAAAGTAGAAGATGGCGGGCTGCCCCTGCCCGTTGACCTGTCGCACCGCGAAGTCGGTGATCGCGGCGGGGAGCAGGCGGAAGAAGCCGCCCCCGGTCGCGAGCCTGCGCCCGGCGAACTCGGCGACGGTGACGGGCAGCTCGATCAGCGGCGCATCGGCGAGCGGCCGGAAGGCGTAGCGGCGCGCCTCGCGCCAACCGTAATGGTCGTGGCGGACGGGGGCGACGCTGGAGGAATAGCGATAGCCCTCTTCGGCGAGCACCGCGTGTGCCCACGGCGTGCGCGCGTCGATCGAGAAGCTGGGCGCGCGGTAACCGGTAACCGCGACACCGGCGGCATCCTCGAGTGCCGCGCGGGTGCGGGCGAGGTCGGCGCGAAACGCTGCGGGGTCCATTGTGAAGACGCGTTGGTGGTCCCAGCCGTGGCTGGCGATCTCATGCCCCTCGCCGACGATGCGGCGGATCAGCGCAGGGTGGCGCTCCGCGACCCATCCCAGCGTGAAGAAGGTCGCGTGGGTGCCGGTCTCGGCGAACAGGTCGAGGACGGTCGCGGTGTTGTCGGCAACCCGCGAGTCGAGGCCGTTCCAGTCGCGCTTGTCGATGACGCGCTCAAAGGCGCCGACCTGAAACCATTCCTCGATATCGACCGACATGCCGTTGAGTATACGGCTCTTCTGGACGGGCGCCTGAAACATCAGGCGGCGGCTTCCCAGGCGGCGGGCTCGGCGGCGAGGGCGGCACGCGACTGGTCGGCATCCACCCAGTCGACGAGCAGGGTCAGCACCCGGCGCAAGGCCGCATCCTGTTGCTCGATCCGCGATTCGAGCGCGGCGACGCGCGCGGCAAGCGCGGCGTCCGCAGGCGCCGGTCCGGCGTCCGGCACGACGGTTTCCACCGGCTCCACGACCGTCGGTGCATTCGGCATCGGCAGATCAGCCTGAAGGTCGCCGAGCACCGAGCGGACGAGATCGGCGTCGATCAATTCATAGCCCTCGACCGCCGCAGCCAGCATCGTCCGGCCCGCGAGATGGTTCAGCCGACGGGGCACGCCGCCCGACCCCTGGTGCAGCGCGGCAAAGGCATCGTCGGCGAAGTCGGGGCGGCCCTGCCACCCGGCGACGCTCAGCCGGTGCGCGATATAGTCGGCGACCTCGTCCTCGCCCATCGGATCGAGATGGTGGATCGCGATCACCCGCTGGCGCAATTGCTCCAGCGCGTCGGAGCCGTGCAGCCGGTCGCGGAACTCGGGCTGGCCGAGCAGCAGGATCTGCAGCAGCGCATGCCCGCTCCCCTGGAAGTTGGAGAGCATCCGCAGCTCTTCGAGGCTGTCGACGGGCAGCGCCTGCACCTCGTCGACGACGAGCAGCGTTCGCCGCCCGGTGCGCGCGACCGCGTGCAAGCTCCGTTCGATCGCGGTCAGCAGCTGCGCCTTGGCGAGCCCGTGCGGATCGACCCCGAGCGCGGTCGCGACGGTGCGCAGCAGGTCGTCGGCGTGAATCGCGGTCGACACCAGCCGGACGACGCTCAACCGCTGCGGATCGACCGTTTCGACCAGATGCCCCGCCAGCGTCGTCTTGCCCGCGCCGATCTCGCCGGTGATGACGATGAAGCCCTCACCTTGTGCCAGGCCGTAGCCGAGATAGGCCATCGCCTTGCGGTGGGTGGCGGTGCTGAACCAGAAGCGCGGGTCCGGGGTCAGCTGGAACGGGCGCGTGGTCAGCCCGAAATGTTCGTCGTACATGACTGCCCCCGTGTCAGAAGGTGTAGCGCGCGGAGATCAGCGCCTGCGCCGACAGCGCGCTCCCCAGCGCACCGCCGGTATCGAAATGGTAGAGCCCCAGCGTTCCCGTCGTCTGCAACCGCCCGAAACTGCGGTAATAGCTGCCCGTCGCGCCGATCGACAGGATGTCGTCGGAACCGGCGAAGTCGCTGTCGTAGTAATTGACGAAGGCGTTGGCATCGAGACCCGAGTCCGACGTCAGGTTGCGCGAATAGAAGAGCTGTCCGTACCAGCTCTGGTCATTGAGGCCGTAGGTGACGATGCCCGATCCGCGATTGGGCGCGAACAGCTTGCGGTTCGAATAGCCTGCGCCCGCGCCGAAGGTGTTGCGCCCGCGCGCCGCCGACAGCACGCCGTCGAGCCCGCGCGTGCGGTAGCTCGCGGTCGAGATCGACTGGAACACGTCGTTCAGGCACCCGCCCGGCGCGTCGCCGCTGGTGCCGAAGACGCAACCGTTGAACTGCTGGCTGTACGCATCGCGCGCGTTGACGAAGCCGGTCGGCAAGGTCGCCAGCCCCTGGCGCAGCTGCCGCCCGAAGGTCTGGACCGCGTCGTAGACCTGCACCTGCAAGCCGACGCTCCTGGACGCCTGATAGCTCAGTGCGCCGGTGTAGCTTTCGGTGCCGTAGCGTTTGCCCGCATGCGCCTCCACCGAGGTGCGGCGGTTGGGGCGCCAGACGACGCCGGCGTCGTAGTACACCCCGTCGGTGCGATAGGCGACGCGGCGTGGCGAGGCGGGGTCGGTGACGAAGCGGCCGTTGCCGTCGGTCGCCGGTACGCCGGCCGCGGTGAGCAAGGGGTCGCGCTGCGTGCTGGTGATCCGCTCGTAGCCGACGCCCGCGGTCAGCGCGACGGTGGCTGAGACCGGTGCGAGCACGTCCCCGCGCGCGTACCAGCCGGTGTAGCGCTGGTCGAGCTGGCCCGCATCCTCGCGCTCCCACGCGCCGCTTGCGGTCAGGCCGACCGGCAGCACGGTGTTGGGCGCGAGCGAGGCGCGCGCGGTCGCCAGCTGACTGAGCGAATCGTCATAGTAATCGAGCCGGGGCGTCCCCACCGCAAGCGTGCCGAAAGTGGGCGTCTCGACCTTGGTATAGCCGATGCGGTAATCCGCGCCGACGGTCAGCGCACCCTTCTGCCGGACGATGCTGGGTCCGGCGTAGAGCGAATAGAGCTGGCTGATGTTGCCCGAATCGCCGGTCAGCAATCCCGGCGCCGCGCCGCGGATGTCCGAGCGGGTGCGCGTGGCGAGCCCGCCCGCCTCGACGCTGATTCCTGGCGCGAGCCGCACCGTCGCGCGCGCGAGCCCGCTGTGGATGTCGTCGTCGCCGATGTCGTCGTTCCAAGCGATCCGGCGCTCGTAGCGATAGCTGATCTGCGCCTCGGCGCGCGGGCCCGCGATCGACGCGTCGACGCCCGCGGCGAGCGAAGTGTAGGTCAGCGTGTTGTCGTTGGTCAGATCGGCATCGAGCACCTGCCCGATCTCGATGTAAGGCGCGACGACGACGCGCCTGCCGTCCTGCGCCTGCACGGGTGAGACCGCGATAACGATGGAAACGAACGCGGCGCTCGCCAGAAGTGCGTAGCGGTTCACGACCTGTCCTCCTGACCGTAATAGCTGCCGAAGCGCGCGCCGCCGGGGACGAACGACACGGCGTTGAGGACGAGCGCGATATGTTCGCACCCGTCGAGCAACGACACCGCCTCGCGCACTTCGTTCTCGGGCGTCCGGTCGGCGCGGACGACCAGCATGACCTGCCCGACCAGCATCGCCAGCACCGCGGCGGGCGAGGCGGCGAGCGCGGGGGGCGAATCGAAGATCAGCAGGCGGCGCGGATTGGCGGCGAGCAGCCGCGCGATCACCGCACGGGTGCGGGCGCTGGCGAGCAGCTCGGTGTCGATCGCCATCCGCGATCCGGCGGGCAGGATCGACAGGTGCGGCACGTCGGTCCCGACCACCAGCGCCTCGGGGTCGAGCGACGGATCGGCGAGCGCGTCGAGCAGGCCGGGCGAGTCGGCCAATCCGAGCTGTGCCATCACGTCGGGCTTGGCGAAATCGGCGTCGATCAGCAGCACTTCGGTGTCGCGCTCGGCGGCGACCGAGAGCGCGAGGTTGAGCGAGCAGAAGGTCTTGCCCTCGCCCGGCTTGGCCGAGCAGACGAGGACGCTACGCGCCTTGTCGGGCGTATCGCTGTCCGCAATTCGCCCGGCGGTGATGAGCAGCTGGCGCTTGACCAGCCGGAACTCCTCGGCGAGCGGGCCGACCGGCGCGCCGGGAACGATCATCCCGCGCTCGGCGAGCATCAACCGGTCGATCGCGACGGGGCCGTCGAGGGGGGGCAGATACGGTTCGTCCTCGCTCGCGCCTTCGCGGAGTTCGGGCGGGATGTGGGAGAGATCGAACTCGTCCGGGGAATTAGGAGAGAGCGCAGCCTCAACCCCTCCGTCACCCCGGCCTTGAGCCGGGGTCCCGCTACCTTCCGGCGGCAAGAAGAAGCGGGACCCCGGGTCAAGCCCCGGGTGACGAGAGGTTGTATCGTTGACTGGAACGCGATTTGCGAGCTCCACGGGCACCGGCGCGCGCGCAGGTGCGCCGAAGTCGTACTTCGCCGCCGCACGTTCCAGCAAAGAGAGCGTCTTGGTCATGGGTTCCCTCACGCCGCCAGGCCGCGCTGAAGCATTTCGACACCGAGCAGCAGCACGTACGCCGCGATCAGCCCCGCGCCGCCGCCCGCGAACAGCTTCAGGCGGCGCATGCGCTCCTCGGACTGGATGCGGGTGACGACCTCACCGATTG
Organism: Sphingomonas sp.; assembly: GCF_964263785.1. Lineage (GTDB taxonomy): Bacteria > Pseudomonadota > Alphaproteobacteria > Sphingomonadales > Sphingomonadaceae > Sphingomonas. The sequence continues at coordinate 88,747 of NZ_CAXVWL010000026.1, read as the reverse complement.
CGCCGATCACCGGCATGCCCGCGGCCTTTTCGAGCCGGCCCGAGGTCGCAAAGGTCGAGCGCAGCTGCCCGAGCGCGAACGCCGCGCCGATGCCGCCTGCGACGCCTGCGATCAGCACGCCGGTGAGCAGCAGGAAGCGGTTGGGCGCGGTCGGCGCGCGCGCCAGCGTCGGCGGGTCGATCACCTTGAACTGGCTGCCGTCGGTCTGGGTCTGCGCCTGGCCGCGGATCGCGATCTGTTCGCGTTGCGCCAGCAGCTGGTCGTAGGCGGTCTTTAGCACCGCATAGTCGCGGTCGATCTGCCCCTGCTGCGCGGCGACCTGCGGGTCGCCCGCCAGCTTGCTGTCGAGCTGGTCGAGGTCGCCCTGCAGCTGGTTCCTGCGCATGCGAAGCGATGCGACCTGCGCCTGCTTGTCGGCCTGCATCGCCTGGAGCGACAGATACAGCGGGTTGGGCGATCCCCCCGCCCCTGCGCCCGTGGTCGGCTCGCCGCGCGCGGCCGCCGTCGCCGCCGCCAGCTGACCCTTGAGCGCGACCACGTCGGGATGTGCCTCGGTATAGCCGCGGGCACGCGCGTCGGCGAGCTGTCCCTGGATCGCCATCAGCCGCGCGCGTGCAGGGCCTGCGCCGGGGATGCCGCCTGCGCCCGCCACCGACTGCGCGGTGCCCGCCATCTGGCCGGATACCGCCGCCAGGCTCGACTGCGCCGCGGCGAGGTCGCCGTCGACCTGCGCCATCTGGGTGCGCGCGGCGGAGATGCGATCGCTGACCGTGCCGGTGCCCGGCAGGCTGCCGAGGTAGCGGTTCTGGAAGTCGGCGCGCTTCGCCTCGGCATCCTGCAACTGACGCTGGCGTGCGCTGAGCTGCGTGTCGAGGAAGCGCAGCGACTGGGTGCTCTGGGTACGGTCGCCCGCCAGATTCTGCTCGACGAAGATGTCGATCAATTTCTGGGTGATGTCGCGCGCCAGCTTGGGGCTGCCCGCGCTGGTCGTGATCTGGAAGAGGTTGTCCTGCTGGCTCTCGACCTTGATCGCCTGCGCCAGCCCCGAAACCCGGTCGGCGACGTCGCGGTCGCTCGATACGGTGTTGGCGAGGTCGGTGCCGCGCACGACCTTCTCCAGATTGACCGCGGAGACGAGCGTCTGGCGGATCGTGTCGACGCTCTTCTGGTCCTGTGCCTGCCCCGGTGTGCCGAGCGCATCGGGGAGGATCGAGCGGAGCTGGACGAACACGCGCGCCCGCGATTCGTAGCGGCTGGGCATCTGCGACACGACCAGCCAGCCGAGCACGCACACGCCCCAGGCGACGCCGAGCGCCAGCCAGCGCCGCGTCCAGATGGCGTGAAGCGCCAGCCGCACTTCGTCGTAAAGTCCGTTCACGACTTTTGCTCCAGCGATGCTGGAGGGCCGGCACCAGCCCGCTCCCCCACCCGGCCACCCAACGAGGATACCGTGTGGGAGGCCGGGTGGGGGAGCGGGCTGGTGCCGCCCTGAGGCGAGAGCCGAATTAACATCACTCCTCAGAACATCGATTCGGGGATGATGATGACGTCGCCCGGCTCCAACCGGACGTTGGCGCGCGAATCGCCCTTCTTGAGCAGGCTGGAGATCTGGAGCGCGAACTCCTTCTGCTTGCCGGTTTCGCGGTCGTAGCGGACGAGCCGTGCCTTGTTGCCCGCGGCATATTGGTTGAGCCCGCCGACCGCGATCATCGCGTCGAGCAGCGTCATGTTGGCCCGGTACGGGATCGACGCGGGCTTCTCGGTCGCGCCGACGACGCGGACCTGCTGGCTGTAGGTGCCCGAAAAGTTCTCGACGATGACCGAGACGATCGGGTCCTTGATATATTGGGCGAGCGCCTTCTTCATGTCGTCGGCGAGCATCGCGGGGGTCTTGCCGACCGCGGGCATGTCGCTGACCAGCGGCGTGGTGATACGGCCGTCGGGGCGGACCTGGACCTTTGCCGATAGCTCCTGGTTGCGCCACACGAAGATGTTGAGCTGGTCGAGCGGGCCGATGACATACTCCTCGCCCGGCAGCTCGCGATTGGCGACGTAGGATGCGGGCGGCAGCTCGGGGCGGCCGCCGGTGCCGCCGGCGCACGCCGACAGCGTGGTCGCGGCGAGCGCGATGCCGAGGATTGGGCGGGCGGAACGCATGACTTCGGTCTCCTCGCGCTGCCGAAGCAGCCTTCTCGGAACCGGCGATACGTGGGGAGTGGTGAAGATAGGGTTAGGAAGGCCCTAACGGTGCCACCCGCTCGGCGGCGGGAGGGTGGCCGAGGAAAGCGGTAGGGCTGGCGGTCGCGCCGTAGGCGCCGGCGAGGAAGACCGCGATCAGGTCGCCGGGTTCGACATGCGGAAGCCCGACGCGGTCGCCGAGCCGGTCGAGCGGGGTGCACAATGGGCCGACGACCGAGGCGGTCATGGCGGCGGGCACACCCATCGCATGCGCGACCGCGAGGGGGTAATTGCGGCGGACCACCGTACCGAAATTGCCCGACGCGGCGAGCTGATGGTTGAGCCCGCCGTCGACCACGACGAAGGTCTCGCCCATGCTCTGCTTCACGTCGATGACGCGGGTCAGGTAGACGCCTGCTTCGGCGACGAGCCAGCGGCCGAGCTCGATCGCGAAGCGGCTGTTCGCGAGGATCGCCGGCCGGGGCGCTTCGGCGAGCGCGCCGCCGACCGCCTCGACGTCTAGCGGGGTATCGCCCGCGAAATAGGGCACGCCGAAGCCACCACCCAGGTTGACCAGAGGCGGCGCGGCACCCGCCTCGTCCGACAGGCGGGCGGCAAGCGCGATCGTCGCCGCCTGCGTGTCGACGATCGCCTGCGCATCGAGCGCTTGGCTGCCCGCATAGACATGCCAGCCGCGCCAGTCCGCCCCCGCATCGATCACTTCGCGCGCCAGCGCCCCGGCACGCGCCGCATCCACCCCGAACGGCGAGGGCCTTCCGCCCATCCGCAGCCCCGATCCGCGCAGCTCCACGTCCGGGTTCACCCGCACCGCCAGCCGCGGCGTCATCCCTAAGTGCTCGGCGATCCTCAGCGCGCGCCTGGCTTCCCCTTGCGACTCCAGATTGATCGTCGCGCCTGCGCCGATCGCCGCCTGCAATTCCTCGTCCCGCTTGCCCGGTCCGGCGAAGCTGATCGCCGCAGCCGGCTTGTTCTCCAGCGCGCGGACCAACTCTCCGCGCGAGGCGACATCCAGTCCGTCGACCAGCGGAGCGACCGCGGTCAGCAGCGACCAGAGGGGATTGGCCTTGATCGCATAATGCAGGTCGACGCCCACGAACGCCGCACGGAACCGCGCCACCCGCGTGGCGACGATGGCGGCATCGTACACGAACACGGGTGTGCTCGCCGCGCTCCAGTCTTCCGCGGAGCGCCCGGCGATGGTCAGCATGCCCGATTGCGAGGCGAACTCGGGCGGCAGTGGCCCCATCGGCTTCATGACGCCAATTCCGCGCGGAGCCGCGCGCGGTCTAGCTTGCCGTTGGCGTTGCGCGGCAGCGCATTGCGCCAGACGTAGCGCAAAGGCTGCATGAACGCGGGCAACTCGGTGCGCAACCGCGCCCGCAGGTCTGCCTCGCGCGCCGGGTCGCCAGCGACCACCGCGACGATCGCTTGCCCCAGCCGGTCGTCGGGCACGCCGATCGCGACCGCCTCGCGCGCTTCGCCCCCGCCCGCGATCGCCTCCTCGACCTCGCCCGGGCTGACGCGGTTGCCCGACGTCTTGATCATCTCGTCGTCGCGCGCGACGAAGCGGAACAGCCCGTCCTCGCCCTCCACGACCGTGTCGCCCGACCACACCGCCATGCCGCCATGCTCGGCGAAGGATGGCGCAGGTCGGAAGCGCTTCGCGGTACGTTCGGGGTCGCGCCAATAGCCTTGCGCGACCAGCGGCCCGGCATGGACCATCTCGCCCGGCTCCCCGCGCTCGGCCCGCGTGCCGTCGGCGCGCACCGCCATCACGTCGGCGAACGGAATCGCGCGTCCGATCGCGTCCGGGTGGGCGTCGATCAGCGTCGGGTCGAGATAGGTCGACCGGAACGCCTCGGTCAGCCCGTACATCGCGAACACGTCGGCCGCCGCGAACCGCTCGCGCAACCCGCGCACCAGCCGCGGCGTGAGCGCCCCGCCCGAATTGGTCAGCCGCGCCAGCTTCGCCGCGGTCTCCGCCGGCCACTCGGCTTCGAGCAATTGCACCCACAGCGGCGGCACCCCGGCGAGCGTCGTCGCACCGACCCGTTCGACCGCCTTCACCACGTCGCGTGGGCTCAGGTAATCGAGCGGCGCCACGCACGCACCCGCGAGCCAGGTCGAGAACAATTGGTTCTGCCCATAATCGAACGCCAGCGGCAGCACCGCCAGCACCCGGTCGGCGGGCGTGAGCTTCAGATAGGAAGCGACCGACACCGCGCCGAGCCAGAGGTTGGCGTGGCTGAGCATCACCCCCTTCGCGCGGCCCGTCGACCCGGAGGTGTAGAGGATCGCCGCCAGCACGTCGGGCTCGGCTGTTGATGGACCGAGCGCCGCGCCTTCGCCCACCCCCGCCTCCAACGACGTCACGACCCGGCAATGCGCGCCGACATCGCCGATATCCAGCGTCGCCGCCCGCGCCTCCTGCGTCACCAGCAACGCCGCGCCGCTGTCGGCAAGGATGTGCGCCACCTGCGCGCGGCGCAGCGCCGGGTTGACCGGTACGTGCACCAGCCCCGCGCGCGGCGCGGCGAGCGGCATCAGGCACGCGACCCGGGTCTTGGGCAGCCACGTCGCCACCCGAGCGCCCGGCTCCAGCCGCTGCTCCGCCAGCCACCCCGCCAGCCGCGCGACCGCCGCCTCGGCCTGCGCGAAGGTCATGACGCCCTCGCGATCCACCAGCGCGGGCGCGTCGGGCTTGCCTCGCAGGACGTGGTCGATCGGGCGCGGAACTGGCGTCATGGCGCCCGCATAGCGCGGAGCCGTTGCCGAATGCACCCCCGCGCTCTAACGCAGGCGCCAACGACTACCTGCGAAAGGGCGCGCGTGATCCCCGAAGGCACTTCCGAAGTCGAACACACCGTCCGCGCCGTGCTGGTCGACGTGCTGGGCGTCTCACCCGAGCGCGCCGCCGCCTTCCGCGCCGAGACGCCGCTGTTCGGCACGCTGCCCGAGCTCGATTCGATGGCGGTCGCCGGCGTGCTGACCGAGATCGAGGACCGGCTCGGCATCCTGATCGAGGACGACGAGGTCGACGGCGAGATGCTGGAGACCTTCGGCGCGCTGGTCACCTTCGCGGCGGGGAAAGTGCTGGGGTGATCGACCACTACGATTGGGCCGGCGGGCGCGAGGCGATGCTGCGCTTCGGCCCGGATACCGGCCCGGTCGTGGTCGCGGCAATGCCGCTGCTGGAGGAATGGAACCGCACGCGGACCTTCGCCGTCACGCTGCTGCGCGCGCTCGCAGAGTGCGGCGTGGCGAGCGTGCTCCCCGATGTGCCGGGACACGGCGAAAGCCTGCTTGCCATCGCGGACCAGACGGTTCCCCGGCTTGCCGAGGCGCTGGGCGACGCGAGCGATAGTCTGAACGCGCAAGGTCGCCCGACCTATGCACTGGGCATCCGGAGCGGCGCGTTGCTGGATCGCTGCGGGCCTTATCGCGGGCGGTGGCATTTCAGTCCGGTCGCTGGCGTCGACATGTTGCGTGATCTCCATCGCGTGTGGCTGACGAGCGAGCGCTTCGCCGCAGACCGTTCGCTCGACGCGATGATGTCGGGCGACAAGCGGGTCGCGATAGCGGGCACCGACCTCTCGGCCGACTTCCTGTCCTCGCTCACTGTTGCCGAGCCGTTCGACGAGCCTGGTGTCGCACGCCGCATCGTTCGGCTGACAAGCGACCCGCGGCCTGCCGATCGGCGAGTGGAGGGCGTACCCCTCTGGCGGCGCGCCGAACCGGGCAACGATCCGGCGCTGGCGGCGGTGCTGGCGGACGATATTGCCGCATGGATAAAGACTTGCGCCGGATAGTTTTGTTTGACTGCGAGGGCCATCGCCTCGTCGGCACGCTCAACGAGGCGCCGGGGACGACCGGCGTGCTGATCGTATCGGGGGGTAACGAGATCCGCTGCGGCGCGCATCGCGGCATGGCGTTGCTGGCGCAAAGGCTGGCGATGGCGGACGTACCGGTGTTCCGATTCGACCGCCGCGGCATCGGTGATTCGGAAGGAACGAATGGCGGCTATGCGACGTCGGCGCCGGACATCGCGTCGGCGTTGGCGGCATTCCGGCGTGAGCAGCCGCACATTGCGCGGGCGATCGGCTTCGGCAATTGCGATGCGGCCACCGCATTGGCGCTGGGGGGGGATGAACTCGACTCGCTGGTGCTCGCCAACCCGTGGCTCGGCGACGAGGACGCGACCCCACCACCTGTCGCTATGCGGGCCTATTATGCCAGACGCCTGCTCGATCCCTCCGCTTGGAGAACGATTTTCAGCCGCGGCCTATCGTTCAAGGTCAGCGACTTGCGCAACATGCTTGGACGGCCGCGAGAACAACCGCTGGCGCGGCAGATTACCGATGCACTCCGCCAGCGGCCCGTCACGATCGTGCTTGCCAGCGGCGACCGCACCGCGCAGGTCTTTGCCGCCGCGGTTCCGGTGCCCGGCGCCATCCGGATCGACACCGCGTCCCACAGCTTCGCCGGGCATCTCGGCGATCTGGAGCGTGTGCTGCTCGCGGCGACGCGGTGACTATTCCGCCGCTTGCGCCAGTTCGGCAAACTCCGCTTCCGCAAGGAAGCGCTCCGCGTCGAGCGCAGCCATGCAGCCCGTCCCCGCCGCGGTCACCGCCTGGCGATAGACCTTGTCCGCAACATCGCCGCACGCGAACACGCCGGACACGCTGGTCAGCGTCGATCCGGTCTCGACCGCGATATAACCGTCGGCATCGAGCGCGAGATGGCCGCGGAAGAGTTCGGTCGCGGGATGATGGCCGATCGCGACAAAGCCGCCGTCGACGTCGAGCCGCGAGCGTTCGCCGGTGACGGTATCCTCCAGCGTCAGCGCGACGAGGCCCGCGTTGCCGCCACCGTCGACGAACTCTCGGACTTCCTTGTTCCAGAGCACCGTAATGCCGGGATGCGCGTGCAGCCGCTCCTGGAGAATGCGTTCGGCGCGCAGGCTGTCGCGGCGATGGATCAGCGTGACGTCGGGCGAATGGTTGGTGAGGTACAAGGCCTCTTCCACCGCGGTGTTGCCGCCGCCGATCACCGCCACCTTCTTGCCGCGATAGAAGAATCCGTCGCAAGTGGCGCAGGCGCTGACACCTTTTCCCTTCATCGCCTCCTCGCTGTCGAGCCCCAGCCACTTCGCCTGGGCACCGGTGGCGATCACCAGCACCTCGCCCTCGTACACGTCGCCGCTGTCGCCGGTCAGCCGGAAGGGGCGGCGCGACAGGTCGACCTGGGTGATCGTGTCCCACATCATCGTCGTGCCGACATGCTCGGCCTGTTTCTGCATCTGTTCCATCAGCCAAGGGCCCTGGATCACGTCGACGAAGCCCGGATAATTCTCGACGTCGGTGGTGGTGGTCAGCTGCCCGCCGGGCTGGATGCCTTGAACGACGATCGGTGCCATGCCCGCGCGCGCGCCATAGATTGCGGCGGACAGTCCCGCGGGTCCCGAGCCCAGGATCAGCATGCGGGTCTTGTGGATGGTCATGGTTCGGGAAATCCTTGTATCGCGGCTATCTAGTCATCTGGATTGCGAAATTGAACCGCATCCATTGGCGACCGGATACGTTGGGCGTGTGCGGAGGGCGATGGCATGAGCGACGAGCTGAAGATCGAGGATTACCGGAACGCGGCGGGCGGCTGGGGATCGATGGCGGGCATGGCCAAGGTCGTGCCCAAGGAGGGCGTCAGCCCCGACCTGCTCGACGCGCTGCGCCGCCAGAACAAGCCCGAGGGCGTGATGTGCGTCAGCTGCTCGTGGGGCAAGCCTGCCAAGCCGCACCTGGCCGAATTCTGCGAGAACGGCGCCAAGGCGACCGCGTGGGAACTGACCCGCGAGCGCGTGACGCCCGCATTCTTCCAACGGCACAGTGTGCGCGAGCTCGACGGCTGGCAGGATTACGACCTGGAACAGGCCGGACGTCTGACCCATCCGATGCGCTACGACCGCGCGACCGATCGCTATGTCGCGGCGTCGTGGGACGAGGCGTTCGCGGTGATCGGAGCGAAGCTGAAGACGCTCGATCCGACCAAGGTGGTGCTGTATTCCTCCGGGCGTGCGAGCCTGGAAACCTCGTTCATGTTTTCGTTGTTCGCGCGGATGTGGGGGCAGCAGAATTTGCCCGACAGCTCCAACATGTGCCACGAGACGACCTCGGTCGGTCTCAAGAACGCGATCGGATCGCCGGTCGCGACGATCCAGCTCGAGGATTACGATCACTGCGACGCGATCTTCGTGTTCGGGCAGAACGTCGGCACCAATTCGCCGCGGATGCTCCACACGCTCAAGGATTGCGCGAAACGCGGGGTGGAGATCGTCACCTTCAATCCGCTTCGCGAGCGCGGCTGGGAGAAGTTCGTCGATCCTCAGAACCCGATCGAGATGACGGTGGGCGCGCCCACGCGCATCTCGACCCAATACCATCAGGTGCGCGCCGGCGGCGACATCTCGGCAATCCTGGGCATCTGCAAGATCGCGATCGAGGCGGACGACAAGGCTGTGGCCGAGGGTGGCGAGCGGGTGCTCGATCACCATTTCATCGCGCAGCATACCGTCCGCTTCGAGGAATTCGCCGCATTCGCGCGGGCGGCGAATTGGGACGAGATCGTCCGTGAAAGCGGCCTCACCCGCACCGCGATCGAGGATGCCGCGCGCGTCTATATGCGCGCCAAGCGGGTGATTGCGGTATACGGCATGGGCATCACCCAGCACCGCTACGGCATCGACAGCCTCTACATGCTCGTCGACATGCTGCTGCTGCGCGGCAACGTCGGGCGCGAGGGTGCGGGGCCGGGGCCGGTGCGCGGCCACTCCAACGTCCAGGGGCAGCGCACCGTCGGCATCACCGAGAAGACCGAACTGGCGCCCGTGGAGCGGCTGAAGGCACTGTTCCAGTTCGATCCGCCCACCGAGGATGGCTGGGACACGGTGGAGAGCTGCCGCCAGATCATCGCCGGCACCGCGCAGGGCTTCGTCCAGCTCGGCGGCAATTTCCTGCGCGCGACGCCCGAGCATGCGAAGATGAAGGAAGGCTGGGCGAAGCTGCCGATCGCGGTCCACATCGCGACCAAGCTCAACAAATCGCACCTGACGCCTGCGCAGGACGAGACATGGTTGCTGCCCTGCCTCGGCCGGATGGAGCACGACATGCAGGCGACCGGGCGCCAGGCGGTGTCGATGGAGGACACGTTCAGCCACATCCATGGATCGGTCGGCAAGGCGAAACCGGCGAGCGATACGTTGCTGTCCGAGCCCGCGATCGTGGCCGGCATCGCCAAGGCGGTGCTCGATGCGAACCCCAACGTCCCCTGGGATGCCTGGGTCGGCGATTACGGGCAGGTCCGCACCGCCATCGAGAACACCTATCCCGACAAATTCGGCAACTTCAACGACCGGCTGTTCACGCCAGGTGGGTTCTGGAAGGGCAATCCGGCCGCGCACCGCAAATGGGAGACCAAGAGCGGCAAGGCCGAGTTCAACGTGCCACGCGCGATGAACGCCAGCGGCTTTGCGGAAGCGGAGGGGCGGTTCAGGCTGGTCACATTGCGCTCGAACGACCAGTTCAACACCACGATCTACGGTTACGACGACCGCTTCCGCGGGATTTCGGGCACCCGGATGATCGTGATGATGAACCGCAGCGACATGCTGGCGCATGGCTTGTCGGAGCGCGACACGATCGCGCTGGAGAGCGACGCGGAAGACGGGGTCGAGCGGGTGGTCGATGGGCTGCAGGTGGTCGAATACAACATCCCGGCGGGCTGCATCGGCGGCTATTATCCCGAGCTCAATTGCCTGATACCGGTCGAGCATCACGCACTCGAAAGCCACGTGCCCGCGGGCAAATCGGTGCCGGTGCGCATTCGCAAGGGTCGCTGATGCGCGTGCTCGGTGCGGTGCTGGCCGGCGGACGATCGTCGCGGTTCGGGTCGGACAAGGCGGCGGCGGACTGGGGCGGGCGGACGCTTGCCGATCATGCCGCGGCGGCGATTGCGGCGCGGGTCGACACGACGGTCCTGGTCGGTCCGGGCGGCATCGACGACCTGCCGCGTGCTGGGCTCGGGCCGCTCGGCGGGATCGCTGCCGCACTCGATCATGCGGCGCGCAACGACTATGATTCGGTGCTGACGATCGCGTGCGACATGCCACGTCTGCCCGACGGGCTGATCGACGCGCTGCTGCGTCGCGTCCCGGCCTATTGCGTCGAAGCGCCGGTCCTGGGGCATTGGTCCGCAGCGCTCTGCGCACCGTTGCTGGCGCACCTCGACGACGCTGCGGATCGCTCGGTGCTGCGCTGGGCAAGGGCGGTGGGCGCGTTGCCGATCGTCGCCGGGGTGCGGATCGCCAACGTCAACACGCGCGAAGACCTGATGGCATTGTGACCGCGCGGGTCGAGCCGACGCGTGTTCTCACTCCCGTTGGCGTGCGTCGCGGCGAGCGCGCGGTTGCGGTCGAGGCGGCGGTGGCGATCGAGGTCGACGGCATCGGCTATGCGGTGATGATGATGACGCCGGCCGATCTGGAGGCGTTTGCCATCGGCTTCATGCTCACCGAACGTCTGGCAGACACCGCGGCCGACGTGATCGCGGTCGAGCCGTTCGAAGCGGATGTCGGGTGGATCGTCCGCGTCGCCCTGGCAGAGCGGTGCCGCGGACGCATTCAAGACCGGGTCCGCCATCGTACCAGCGACACCGGCTGCGGGCTGTGCGGGATCGCGAGCCTGGAGCAACTCCGGCGCCCGGTCGCCGGCCGGCCGGTCCGGCCTGTCGCGGATACGGCGGCACTGTTTCGTGCGGTGGCATCGCTGCGCGATCACCAGCCGCTGAACGCCGCGACCGGCGCTGCCCATGCCGCCGCGGCGTGCACTGCCGAGGGCACGATCGCCGCCGCTTACGAGGATGTCGGGCGCCACAATGCGCTCGACAAGCTGATCGGCGCGACCGCCGCTACCGGCATCTCCGGGTTCATCCTCGTCACCTCGCGGATCAGCTTCGAGATGGTCGACAAGGCGCTCGTCGCGGCGGTGCCGATGCTGGTTGGGATATCCGCGCCGACGACACTGGCGATCGACCATGCCCGCGAACACGGGCTGACCTTCGTCGCACTGGCGCGGGCCGATGCGATGCTGGTGCTGAACGATCCGTGGAAATGCTTCGACGCGGTAGCGGGAGAGGGACTTGAACCCCCGACCCCAGGATTATGATTCCCGTGCTCTAACCAGCTGAGCTACCCCGCCCAACCGCATCGAAGAGCGGCGCCTATAGGAAGGGGCCGGTGAGCGGTCAAGCGAACATGTGGCGCGACAGCGCTTCCCACGGGCCGCCGCGATACCACCAGGTCGCCAGCCCTACGACCTCGATGTCGCGCGGGCGGAAATCGCGTTCGAGCGCAGTCAGCAACAGCTTGGCGGTCGTGGGCTGGACCTTGTTCTGGATGGTGACATGCGGGCGCCAGCCGCCTGCGTCTTGCGGCGTCAGCAGGCCGGAGAAGGCCTCGGCCAACCGGGCGCGTACGCCAAGCAATTCGGGCGCGACGATGCGGTAGGCGACGCCGCGACCTAGCGACATCAGCCCCGCGACCTTGGCTTGCGGCGCGCGGATGCCGCGGGTCTCCTCGGCCAGCCGGTGCTTCAGCTCGGCCTCGATCGACGGCGGCAGATGGTGGAACATCGTGCAATGCGCCGCCAACTGGTTGCGTTCGGGCGGGAAATGCGCCTGCCGCATCGCCTCCAGCCACGCCTGGTCCGCACGCCCGAACAGCGCGGTGACGATGATCGGGGCTGGGCTCGGCGCTGGGATCAAATCTCGACTTGGCTGCCGAGCTCCACGACCCGGTTGGTCGGCAGGCGGAAGAATTCCATTGCGGACTCCGCGTTGCGCAGCATCCATGCGAACAGTTTCTCGCGCCAGATCATCATCCCCGGACGGTCGGACGCCAGCAGCGTCTGGCGCGAGAGGAAGAAGCTGGTGTCCATCATCTTGAAGTTGGTGCCGCATTCATGAACCATCTTGAGCGCCGCGGGCACGTCGGCCTCCTCCATGAAGCCGTAGCGCAGGACGAGGCGGTGGAACCCCTCTCCCAGCGTCTCGCGGTGCGCGCGGTCGTCCTCGGGCCAATATGGCTGGCCGACGATCTTGACCGTCAGCAGGATGATGCGCTCGTGCAGCACCTTGTTGTGCTTGAGGTTGTGGAGCAGCGCGTGGGGCACGCCCTCGGCGGTCGAAGTCATGAACACCGCGGTGCCGGGCACGCGCGACGCCGAGCTTGCGGCCGAGTCGATAAAGATCTTCATCGGCATCGCCGCCTCGCGCAGCCGGTCGATCATCAACTGACGCCCTTTCGACCAGGTCGTCAGGAGCGTGAAGATGATGAGCCCGACGAGTAACGGAAACCAGCCCCCCGCAACAACCTTCGTCAGATTGGCGGCGAAATAGGCGCCGTCGACGACGAAGAACAATGCGAGGAGCGGCGCGGCGGCATAGATCGGCCAGTTCCAAAGCCGCGTCAGTGCAACCCCAAGCAGGCAGGTATCGATCAGCATCGCCCCCGTCACCGCGATCCCGTAGGCGCTGGTCAGGTTGGACGAGGTGCGGAAGAACAGGACCAGGATGATGACCATCACCATCAGCGCCCAGTTCACGAGCGGGATGTAGATTTGCCCCTCGGTCGTGGCGCTGGTGTGCTCGATGCGCAGCCGCGGCATGAAGCCGAGCTGGATCGCCTGCTGCGTGACGGAGAAGGCCCCGGTGATCACCGCCTGGCTGGCGATCACCGCGGCGGCGGTCGCCAGCAGGACGAGCGGCAGCTGCAGGTTCTCGGGCGCCAGCATGTAGAACGGGCTCTTCAGCGCCGCTGCGCCCTCTCGGAACAGCAGCGCACCCTGCCCCATGTAGTTCAGGATCAGCGCAGGCAACACGAACACCAGCCACGACACGCCGATCGGCCGACGTCCGAAATGCCCCATGTCGGCGTACAATGCCTCGGCGCCGGTGACCGCCAGCACGACCGATCCGAGCGCGAGGAAAGCGCGCAGCGGATCGATCAGGAAGAACTCGACCGCGTAGTGCGGCGACAAGGCCCAGAGGACTTCGGGGGTCTGGATGAAGCTCAGCGTGCCGAGCACCGCGATCACCGAGAAATACACCAGCATGACGGGTGCGAAGAAGAAGCCGACCTTCTCGGTGCCCGATCGCTGGATGGAGAACAGGCCGATCAGGATCGCGATCGCGATCGGCAGCACCCACGCGCCGAACGCGGGCGCGGCGACCGCGAGCCCCTCGACCGCGGACAGCACCGTGACGGCGGGGGTGATCATGCTGTCGCCGTAGAACAAGGCCGTGGCGAAAACGCCGAGCAGGATGATGCCGGTCGTCCACCGCTTGGTCTTGGTCTTGCCGGACACCAAGGCCAGCAGCGCCAGGCTGCCCCCCTCCCCCTTGTTGTCGGCGCGCATGATGATCGCGACATATTTGATCGAGACGACGATCATCATCGACCAGAAGATGAGGCTGATGACCCCCATGATGTGCGCAGGGTCGAGCGCCAGCGGATGATGCCCCGCGAAGGTCTCGCGAAAGGCGTAGAGCGGGCTGGTGCCGATGTCGCCGAAGACGACGCCGATCGCGCCGACCGCCAGCTTGACGCCGCCGTTCTTGCCGTGACCACCGGCATGGCCCCCGGCGGACGCCTCGGTAGCAGGCACGGCATTGGTGATGGAGATAACGGCCTCGCACGGAACGGCCGGTCGGCAGAATTCCGCCCGGGGCCGTGCGTTTAGCATGCGGGGGAAGGGCCGTGCAACGGCGCGTGGGCACCGCTATAGGCTGCGCCATAACCACGACAGCGAGGATGCCATGAAGGTCGGAGTTCCCCGGGAAATCAAGAATCACGAATACCGCGTCGGGCTGACACCGCCGTCGGTCGCCGAACTGGTTGCGGCGGGGCACGCGGTCGTCGTCGAGACCGGCGCGGGGCTCGGCATCGATTTCGAGGATGCCGCCTATGCCGAAGCTGGCGCGACCATCCTGCCCGATGCCAGATCGGTGTTCGCCGCGGCCGAGATGATCGTGAAGGTCAAGGAGCCGCAGGCGTCCGAGGTCGCGATGCTGGAGCCACGTCACCTGCTGTTCACGTATCTCCATCTCGCCGCCGACAAGCCGCAGGCGGAAGGGCTGATGAAGTCGGGCGCGACCTGCATTGCTTACGAGACCGTCACCGCGCCGCGTGGCGGCTTGCCGCTGCTCAAGCCGATGAGCGAGGTCGCGGGACGGATGTCGGTGCAGGTCGGCGCGCATTATCTGGAGAAGGAACAGGGCGGTCGCGGGGTGCTGCTCGGCGGCGTGCCCGGCGTCGCGCCTGCCAAGGTGGCGATCCTGGGCGGCGGCGTCAGCGGCATCAACGCCGCGCAGATGGCGGTCGGCATGCGCGCGGACGTGACGATCTACGACATCAACAACGATCGGCTGGCCGAGCTCGACATGGTCGTCTCCAGCCAGATCAAGACCGCTGATGCGTCCAAGGCGGCGATCGCGGCCGCGGTGAAGAACGCCCACCTGGTCATCGGCGCGGTGCTGGTGCCAGGGGCGGCGGCGCCCAAGCTGGTAACGCGCGACATGCTCAAGACGATGAAGCGCGGGAGCGTAATGGTCGACATCGCGATCGACCAGGGCGGCTGTTTCGAGACGTCGCACGCGACGACGCACGAGGACCCGGTGTTCGAGGTCGACGGGGTGATCCATTATTGCGTGGCCAACATGCCCGGAGCGGTTGCGCGCACATCGGCGTTCGCGCTCAACAATGCGACGCTGACCTTTGCGCTGAAGCTGGCCGATCTGGGGGCCGAAGCGGCGATGAAGGCCGATCCGCATCTCGCGAACGGCCTCAACGTCTCGGGCGGCAAGATCCGCCATGCGGCGGTCGCCGAAGCGCTCGATCTGCCCTATAAGGCGTGGAACGGATAAGGAACACCGGCGTTGGTCACAGCGAAGGAGACTTGCCGTGACCAACAACCCCAAGACCGAACCGTTCTCGAATGCCGAGAAGGACCCCGACGACTGGACGACCGGCGACGAAAAGATGACCGGCGCGCAGGCGAGCTACCTCAAGACGCTGTCCGAGGAAGCGCACGAGGCGTTCGACGACACGCTGACCAAGGCCGACGCGTCGAAGGCGATCGACGCGCTGCAGGAGAAGACCGGGCGCGGGAAATGATCAGCGGGCGTCCGCGCCCGCTTGCTGCGTCGCGATCAGCCGATCGAGGATAGCCAGACGAATAGCTATTTCGCGGCGATAGGAGATGCGTGGCGGCGCGATGGCCAGCGCGCGCGCCCACCAGGGGCGCGCCGCTGCGTAATCGCCCGCCCGCACATAGGCCAGCCCCAGGAAGAATGGCGGCGCGACGGAGTCAGGGGCAAGCCGGTGGGCGTGTTCGAAAGCGAAACGCGCCGCGGGCGAGACCTGACCGCCGTCGTGACGCGCATAGGCTGTTCCGAGCGCGGTCCACAGCGCATAGCTGGCGGGGATCTTGCCGATTCCGCCCAGCAGCACCTGCACCCCCGCCCGATCGTCGCCGCGCGCGATCATCGCGTCCGATGCTATCAGATAGGCGCCGTCGAGGGTGAAGCGGCCGAGCATGTCGTCGCGCAACGCGGTGATCGTCTGGTCGTCCGGGGGTGTGGAGTCGCGGGCAATCGCGGGCGTGCCGGGAAGCGTCGGGCTACCCTGCCACGCATAGCCGGCCGCGCCGAGCATCAACGCCGCACCCGCGAACGACCACAATGCGCGGTTCACACCGAGCAGCGCCAGCAGCGCCATGGCGCTCGCCCCAAACACCGCGAGCCAAAGCCAACCCATCAGCCGCGGCTTGCTAGACGCGCATTACAAGCGGGCCGCGCTGCCATCCGCCGCTATCGCCCGATCAACCGCTTGGCGATCCGGTCGGCGACGTCGGACGCAGGGTCACCGGTACGCTCGCTCTCGTCCCAGACCTCGTCGAGCCGCGCCGGGATGCGGTCGATCCGCGCATTCACCTCGGCCTCGTCGCCAAGCCCAAGATATTCGAGCCCGACATTGATGATGCCGCCTGCGTTGATGACGTAATCGGGGGCATAGACAATGCCGCGCTCGTGGATGCGGCGGCCGTCCTCGCGGGTGGCCAGCTGGTTGTTGGCGCCGCCTGCAACCACCGGCGTGCGGAGAGCAGCGATCGATTCCGCGGTCAGGATCGCGCCGAGCGCATTGGGGCTGACGACGTCGGCCTCGACCCCGAGGATCATGTCCGCCGCCACCGCCGTACCGCCCAGCTCCGCGGCGAGCGCCTCGGCACGGCGTGCGTCGACGTCGGCGAGCGTCAGCACCGCGCCATCGGCCGCGAGCAGCCGCGCGAGCCCACCGCCGACCGAGCCGACTCCCTGGATCGCGACTCGCACGCCGCGCATCTCGTCGACGCCGAGCGCACGCTTCGCGGCTGCCTTGACGCCGAGGTACACGCCGCGCGCGGTGTACGGCCCCGGATCCCCACCGGCGCTGCCCGCCGCCACCGGCAAGCCGGAGACGTGCCGGGTCTGGCCGGCGATCACCTTCATGCTCGCCTCCGACATGCCGACGTCCTCGGCGGTGACGTAGCGACCGCCAAGCGATTCGACCGCGCGGCCGAACGCCTCGAGCTGAAGCGGAGTGATCGCATCACCGGGGCGCGCCGCCAGCACGACGCCCTTGCCGCCGCCCATCGGCAGCCCGGCCATCGCGTTCTTGAAGCTCATGCCGCGCGACAGCCTGAGCGCGTCGGTGATCGCGCCGTCGCTGCCGGCATAATGCCAGAAGCGCACGCCGCCCGCCGCCGGGCCCAGATGCGTCGAATGGATGGCGATCACCGCCTGCAAGCCCGATGCCGGGTCGGTGAACAAATGGACGCCCTCATGGTCGTCGAAGTCGGGGAAACCCCATCCGATCGTCATCATCGCTCTCGGGAAAAGAAGTGGGGCGACCGACGGGACTTGAACCCGCAACATCCGGCATCACAAGCCGACGCTCTAACCAATTGAACTACGATCGCCGCGAGACCCGCGCCCCTAGCGGTCGGGGTCGGGCGGCGTCAAGGCCATCAGAAGCGTCCCTCGACCGAAAGCGTGTAGCCGCCTGCCCCCTCGACGAAGCCGAGAGCCGCCAATCGCGAGAGCGCGGCGGGATCGGCGGGCTGGAGGGTGACGGTCGCGCGGTAGTTACTGTCACCCTCGATACGCAGGTCGACGTGCTCGGCGCCCGCCTGGCTGGCGAGCGGGATGAGCAGCGCTTTGCCCTCGCACCGGATCGCGCCGCTCAGCGACTGCGGCAGCGCAACGCCCGCAAAGTCGCCGGCCAGAGTCGCGCGGATGCGACCCTCGGCAGCAGTGCACGTGCCGTCGTCGAAACGGACGCTGACCGCATCGAGCGCGAGCGCGGTCACCGGCAGTGGCGCAAACAGCCGTCCCGGGGCAATCGTCGCGGTGAGGTCGTCGGCGCGTACCCCGCTGCGGCTGACCCCGACCGCGCCGTGGAGCGCGAGGGCCGGCGTATCGGCATGCGAATCGAGTTCGATGCGGGCACGGCCCAGCACCAGCGGCCACGGAGATAGATGCGCATCGAGATCGCCGAGCGCCACGTCGCCGAAGCGTGCGTCGCGCAGTTGCCCCGCCCAGACGCTGCCCACCGCCGCGCGCGCGGTCAACCCTGCGTCGCCGACCCCTGCGAGGCCCAGTATCAGGCGGAGCGGCACGAACAGGAGCAGCGCCAGGGCGAGCATGGCACCGAACAACGCAGGCCGCGCGGTCGCGAGCCGGATACGCCTCATGCGCCACGCGCCTTGAGCAGCAGCACGGCGCCGACGGTACGGTCGCCGTGATCGGTCAGCGTCGCCGCATCGACCAGCACCCCGCGTGATTCGAGCCGCGCCAGCCAGCCTGCGAGCGCGCCCGGCCGGGCCGACTGGATCGTCGCGCGGACCCGCCCGGCGCCATCGGCATCGGCGGTCGCCAGCGCAAAGCCTGCGTCGGCGGCTTCGGCACGGACGATCTCGGTCAGGTCGCCGGTTACCGGCGGACGACGCCGGACCGCGTTCAGGCGATCGACCCGCGCGATCGTCGCGCCCAGGCGGTCGACCGCATCGGCATGGCGTTCGCGCGCACTCGACAGCGCATCACGCACGGGAAGGACGATGCCGCCCCAGAGCAGGGTCAACGCGGCGAGCGCCGCCGCGACCAGCAGCAGGCGCCGTTCGCGGAGCGACCGCGTGGCGAACCAGGCACGCACCCCGCTCATGACGCGCTCACCGTCAGCTCGCCGGTGACACGACCGCCCGCCGCCTGGAACACGCCAGCCCGCGCCACCAGCCCGCGCGCCTCGATCGCGCGCTTGAGGTCGGTCGCCAGCGCCTCGCGCTCGCATGCGATGCCGAGACGCAGGTCGCCATTGGCCTGGAAGTCGAGCGCGGTCAGTTCGGTGCCCGGCGTCGCGCGGATCGCGTCGTATACCGCAGCGACGGTCGCGCTATAGCCCAGCCCCGGCCCACGCACCCGCGACAGTCGTTCATCGAGCTGGCGATCGGCATCGGTCACGGTCTCGCCGCGCGGCAGGCCGGTACGCGCGAGAACTTCGGCACGCGCTTCGAGTGCGTCCGCTGCAAAGGCGTAGCGCGCGATGCGGATGAGGTCGATCGCCAGCGTCACTGCGAGGATCGCGAGTCCCAGCAGCGCAAGGCGTCGCACCAACGCCCAGTCGACCGCGCGGCGGCGGCGCCGCGCGAACGGCCCTTGGCGCAGGTCGAGCGCGGGTGCGGCGATCGCGGCGATCACTGCCGTCTCGAGTGCCGCGCGGTCGAGCATCACGGGCGCCTCTCCCGCAGTCACCAACTCGGTCAGCCGCGCCTCGTCGGCAAAGCCGGTCGCGCGACCGCGCAGGAGCGCGGCCCCCGCGATCTCGCCACGGACGAAGCCGTGATCGGGGCGCGGCAGGAGCATCGGCGCGGGGACGATCGCGACCGGGTCGACGCCGGCCGCCGCCATGTCGGCGAGCCACGCGCGCATCGTGTCCGCGCCGACGACCGCGATCGGGCGCTCGTCCCCAATGCTCCCGCCGCCTTCATCGCCGATAGCAACGTGGAGGTCGGCGGCGGGCGCGGCGCTCGCTTCCGCGGCGAGGATGCGCGCGGCAGCAACGGCCTGGGCCGGCGAGCGCGACGGCAACTCCGCCCAGTGGAGCGTAACCGACTCCGCAGGCGCCACTGCAACCGTCGGTTCGTCGCCATCAGGCACACCATCGCCCTCCCCAGCGACACGCGCATCCGCGATCCGCCACCAGCGATAGCCGGCGTCGCCGGGAAGGCGGTATCCGGCGTCGCCGAGAGGGCGGTATCCGGCGTCGCCGGCGGGAAGGAACAGGACGGTGGTCACGATCGCTCGCCCCATTGCCGCGTTGCGAGCCTTGGCGGAAGCCTCGTCGCGTCGATCAGCGCGTGTTCCTCCAGCGAACCCGTTCCCACCCGAACGTCGATCGCCAGCGCGAACCACCCGCTCTTGACCGCGGTCTGCCCGGCAGCCTCTCCGGTCGACAGCGACGAGAGCGCGGACTGGGTCCAGAAAGCGGCGGTGCTGGCATAGCCCTGTGCCGGTCGCGACAGCAGCGCGCGACGTGCGGTCTCGACAGGAAGCGTGTCGGGCAGGAGCATCGCAAGCAGCGGCGCTTGTTCGGGGAGCAGGGTGTTGACGTTGATCTTGGCTGGCTGCGCGACCGGCAACGCACACACCCACGGACGTAGCGCGGCATAGACTTCGGGCGTCATGCCGTTGAGCGCGCGCAGCTCGCTGGGGTCGGCCATCAGCGTGCCCGCGGTGCGATAGGACGGGTCGCGGCCCTGATATGTGAAATCCTCCGCCCCGCCCGCCTGCACCTCGCCATCGGTGTCGATCCAGTCGGCAGCGGCGCCCGCGACCTGATCGGCGACCTGCGGCGGCGTGCCGGTCAGCCGCATGAGGCGTGCGAAGACCTGGCGCTGCACAGGTGCACTTTGGTAAACTCCAGGCCCGATCTGCACGACCAGGCCGTTGAGGTTGAAACAGTCGCCGCCGTCGCTTACCCGAGCGGTCGCGACGCCGCCACCGGGCAGTGGCAGCGTGAAGGGCTTGCCGCTCCAGCCGCCCACGAGCGTCGTGCGATTGCCCTCTATGAGCGGTCCGATCCGCGCCAGTGCGAGCGCCTCGGCCGCTTGGGCGTAGCTGCGCAGCTGCTCGGTCGTGCCGGCATTCCCGGCGATGCGAGTCGACAGCCGCAGCTTTTCCAGCGCGGTCGCCGCGATCACCGCGACGATCGCAACGAGCAGCAGGACGGTGAGCAGCGCGGCCCCGCGTTCTCCGGGGGTATTGGGCTCAGCCACCGGCGAGTGCCGGGGGTGCATAGCCGGTGCCGACGAGGAACATCTGCCGCCACGTCGTGCCGTCTGTGCGGACGATCGTCAGTTCGGTGGCATCGGGAAGCGGCGCGCCCTGAGCGCCATCCCACCGGTCGCTCCATGCGCCCCGGAAGCGGTAGCGCAGGCGCGCCTGGCGCACGCGGGTCAGCATCGCCGCGGCGGGCAGCGGCTGTGCGCCGTCGACCATGGGATAGGCGACGCGCTCCAGCGTGCCCGACTCTACGCGGTATGCGACCTTTTGCGCGGTCGAGCGCGGCGCGGCGTCGACATTGCTCCAGCCGAGCCGGACAAGCGCCAGCGTTGCGGCGTCCCCCGTGAAGGCGGGGCGGAGCGTGCCGCCCTCGTCGCGGGCCGGACGATTGGTCGCCTGCGCCAGGTCGGCGGACAGGATCGACACCGTCCGCCCCAGCGCCGCCGCATCGTCCAGCTTCGCGCCCGTGGCGGCTTGCGAGCGGACGCTGAACGACAGGATCGCCACACCCGCTGCGGCGATCATGCCGAAGATCATGAGCGAGACCATCACCTCCACGAGGGTGAAACCGTGTTCGCGGGATGGCGTCACGACGTCACGCTCGCCGGGCGCACCATCGTCGTGCGCGCCAGCACCTGGCCAGTGCGATCGGCGACCGAGACGTCGATGCGGACGATGCGCGGGTCGCCGGTGCCCGAGACGACGCGCGTCCAGGCCCAATCGCGTCCGGCGTTCGCGCTTCGTCCGTCGGAGCGGCCGATAATGGGCGCCTGCGCTTCGGTCACGGCCTCGACCGCAACGGTGCGCGCGACCATCTGCGCGGCGATCGTCGTGTCGAGCGTCGCCGCGCCGCGGATCGTCGCGCCCTCCAGCCGCATCAGCGCCATCGCCGCGAGGCTGAACACGACCAGCGCGACCATGACTTCTATGAGCGTGAACCCACGGGGCTTAGCCATCGACGCGCACGCTGCCATCGGCGGCGATCGTGACGGTCGCTGCATCGTCCCCGCGAACCAGGCGAACGTCGGCGCTGCGGTCCGTCATGCCGGTGGTATCGAAGGTGATGCGCACCCGTCCCGTCGCGCCGGTCGAGGCGCGGGTGCGCTCGTCCCAGCGTTCGACGCGCAGCGGCTTGTCGGCGATGGGGATCCAGCCGCCGTCTACCCGCTGGTCGAAGCCGTAACCGCCGCCGCTGATCCACAGCGCGGTCGGACGGCCGCCGACGATGGCGAGGTCGTGCGCGGCACGCGCGCGGACCGCGAAGCGCGCGGCCTCCTCCGCGACACGCCCGCGCGACGGAATCGCCAGCATCGCGATCGCCGACGTCAGCGCGATGACGGTGACGACCACCATCAGCTCCACAAGTGTGAAGCCGTGTTCGGCGGAACGCCTCACGGGGGTGAACTCCCGCTGCTTACTGCCAGCTGCCGATATCGGCATCGATCCCCTCGCCGCCTTCCTTGCCGTCAGCGCCATAGGTCCAGACGTCGGCCTCGCCGTGCTGCCCGGGCGATGCGTAGAGATATGCGCGGCCCCACGGATCGTTGGGCAGGCGCTTGACGTAGCCGCCGCGCTGGTAGCGCGATGCGTCGGCGCCCGCCGGTGCCGCGACCAGCGCCTGGATGCCCTGCGATGTCGTCGGAAAGGTGCTCATCTGGAGGCGGTAGAGCTCCAGGCCGTTCTCGATCGTCGCGATGTCGGCCTTGGCCTTCTGGATGCGCGCGGTGTCGCCCGAGGGCAGGACGTTGAGCGCAACGATGGTCGCGAGCAGGCCGATGATGACGATGACGACCATCAGCTCGACAAGGGTGAAGCCCTCCTCTTGCTTCCGCCGTTTCCTTTGTTGGGTACGCATGTCTGACCTCTACTGGCCTGCCAGCGTGTTGAGCTGGAGGATGGGAAGCAGGATGGATAGCACGATCGTCGCGACGATGCCGCCCATGATGACGATGATCGCGGGTTCGAGCAGCGACAGCGCGGTGGCGGTGAAGCGGTCGAACTCGCGCTCCAGGTAATCGGCGGCGCGCTCCAGCATCTCGTCGAGACGGCCAGCGGCTTCTCCGCTCGCGGCCAGGTAGGTCAGCAGCGGCGGGAAGACCCCTGCGCGGCGCATTGCGGCCGACAGGCTGCCGCCGCCGCGGATCGCGTCGACCAGGCTGTCCGACGCGACGCGCAGGCGGCGGTTGTGGATCGTGCCCGCGGTGAGCGTCAGCCCTTCGAGCAGCGGCAGGCGGCTGGCGACCATCGTGCCGAGGGTGCGCGCCATGCGGGCGGCGTGGAGGTCGCGCAGCAGACGGCCCAGGAGCGGTACGCGGAGCAGCCAGGTGTCGAAGGCCAAGCGGATCGCCGGGTCCTTCAACGCGCGCCATGCCGAAAGTGAGCCTAAGGTGAGGCCAATGAGCCCGACCCACCACCAGCCGACGAGGACGTCCGACACCCATATGATAATGCGAGTGAGTAGCGGCAGCTGCTGCCCGACAGTGTCGAACTGCTCGACGACTTGCGGCACGACGAACATCATCAACGCGGTGACCACGCCCAAGGCGACCAGCGCGAGGATGGCGGGATAGGCAAGTGCGGTGATGAGCTTGCCGCGGATTTCGGCCTGGCGTTCGAGCAGCGCCGCCAAGCGGTCGAGGATCGTCGGGAGCGTTCCCGAGCTTTCGCCCGCGGCGACCATGGCGCGGTAGAGCGGCGGGAAGCTCTTGGGCGCGCGCGCCAGTGAATCGGCTAGGCGGCGGCCTTCGACGACGCCGGCGTGGACCTGCGCAACGATGCTGCGGACGCTCTCCTGTTCGGTCTGCTTGGTGATCGTGCGGAGTGATTCCTCCAGCGGCGAGACGCGGTTGAGGGTGGCGAGCTGGCGGGTGAAGAGCGTCAGGTTCTTGCCCGACATCTTGGGAGCACCGAGGGTGAGACCGAACAGCGGGCGCGCCTTGGGCGTGGGCGGCGCGCCGGGTTCCAGGCGGACGACGTAGAGCTTACGCGAGTCGAGAACGCCACGTGCGGCGTCGGGCGTGTCCGCGGCGACGTGGCCGCGGCGCTCCTGGCCGCGGGTGTCGATGGCGAGATAGTCGTAGTCAGCCAACGCGCATTCCTCCCCGGAACGGGGAGGGGAACCAGCCGAAGGCTGATGGAGGGGCAGCCCCACAGGCGGCGGTGCATGGAGCTGCCCCTCCACCACTCGCTTCGCGAGCGGCCCCCCTCCCCGTTCCGGGGAGGAACAGGGTTGCCCTATGCATCCACCGCATCCGTCGCATCGCGCCGGGACACCCGCACCGCTTCCTCAGCCGTCGTGACCCCCTGTTCCACCATCTCCCGCGCCGCCACCGCAAGGCTGGGCCCACGCGCGAAGGCGTGGGCAGCGATCGTGTCTTCGTCCGCGCCTTCGTTGATCCCGCGGCGCACGAAGTCGTCGACGCGGACCGCCTCGAACACGCCGACCCGGCCCTTGAAGCCCGAGCCGTTGCATGCCGGGCAGCCCACCGCTTCGTAGACGATCGTGTCGGGGGCGATGCCGAGGAGGGTCGCGACGGTACCCTCCGCACGCACCGGGTTGCGGCATGCCGGGCACAAGCGGCGCACCAGCCGCTGCGCGATCACCGCACGCAGCGTCGAGGCGAGCAGGAACGGCTCGACCTTCATATCGCGCATCCGGGTGATCGCGCCGATCGCGTCGTTGGTGTGGACCGTCGACAGAACCAGATGCCCGGTCAGCGAGGCCTGCACCGCGATCTCGGCGGTTTCGCGGTCGCGGATTTCGCCGACCATGACGACATCGGGATCCTGGCGCAGGATCGCGCGCAAGCCCGCCGCGAAGGTCAGGCCGACCTTGGGGTTGACCTGGGTCTGCCCTACCCCGTCGACGGCGTACTCGACCGGGTCCTCGACGGTCAGGATGTTGCGAGTGCCGTCGTTCAGGCCGCGCAGCGCCGCGTAGAGCGTCGTCGTCTTGCCCGAACCGGTCGGCCCCGTGACCAGGATGATACCGTTGGGCTCGGCGAGCGCGTCGGTGAGCAGCGCGTGGAGCGACGGGGTGAGACCGAGCGCGGCCAGGTCGATGCCCGCGTTTTCCTTGTCGAGGATACGCAGCACGACGCGCTCCCCGGCGCGCGCGGGGAGCGTCGAGACGCGGACGTCGAGCAGCTTGCCACCAAGCGTCAGCCCCATGCGGCCGTCCTGCGGCACGCGCCTTTCCGCGATGTCGAGGCGGGCCATGACCTTGATTCGGCTGACCACCACCGGCGCGACGTGCGCGGGCATCCGCATCGTCTCGCGCAGCACGCCGTCGATGCGCATGCGCACGACAAGGCCGCTTTCGTACGGCTCGATGTGGATGTCGGACACGCCGTTGCGGGTCGCGTCGGCGATGATGCCGTTGATGAGCCGGATCGCGGGGGCGTCGTCGGCGGTGTCGAGCAGATCCTCCGCGGTCGGCAGGTCGCCCGCCAGCAAGTCGAGCTCGCCCATTCCGCCCATCGCAAGAGCGGACGCTTGGCCGTCCATGGCGTAGGCGGTCGCGAGGAGGCGGTCGAAGGCGGGGGCCTCGACGAAGGCGATGTCGAACGGACGCGCCAGGTGACGGCGGAGTTCGAGGAGGGCGCGCGGATCTGCGCCTTCGCGCATCGCGATGCCGTCGCCGTCTAGGACGACGCCGAACTTGCGGGCGAAGTGGTAGGGGATCGTCTTTTCTCCCCTCCCGCTCGCGGGAGGGGTCGGGGGTGGGAACGACGTAGCCTCAAGTGTCGCGCTCGCGGCTCCGTCGGGCCCACCCCGGCGTTCCGCGCCTGCCCCTCCCGCGAGCGGGAGGGGGGAGGCTTCGATTTCCTCACCCGTGCGGATGATCACCGCTTCGGCTCCGCCGCGCCGCGCACCACCGGCACGGCGATGTTCGGGTCTTCGATATTCCCACGCATCGGCGCGCTCGGGATCGGCGGGGCGGCGTTCATGTATTCGCGCACCAGCTGGTCGATCGACGGCTCCACGCCGGGGTCGGCATAGCCCTGGAGCGCGCGGAGGTAGCCGTAGCGTTGTTCAGTAATCCGGCGCGAATCCTCGGGGGTGCGCAGGATCGTCGGGCGGATGAAGACCATCAGGTTGGTCTTGGTCCGCGAGCGCGCCTTCGAGCGGAACAGGACGCCCAGGCCCGGAATGTCGCCGAGCAGCGGGATCTTCTCGATCGTCCGCCGCTCGTTGTCGTCGAGCAGACCGCCGATGACGACGATGTTGCCGTCGTCGACGGTGAAGGTGTTCTCAATCCCGCGCTTGTTGAAGATCAGTTCGCTGTTGTCGCTCGACACCGGCCCCGCGACCGAGCTGACCTCGAGCCGCAGGTACATTTTCAGCGAGCCAGAGGAATTGATCTGCGGCTTCACATCCAGCTGGATGCCGACGTTCTGGCGCTGGACGGTGCGGAAGGCGTTGTCGAAATTGGTGCTGAGCGCCTGCCCCGTCGTCACCGGCACCTCCTGCCCGACCAGGATATGCGCCTGCTGGTTGTCCAGCGTCGTCAGGTGCGGAACCTGGAGCAGATTGGAGCTGGTGTCGCTCTTCACCGCGTTGATGATCGCGCCGAAGATCGTGTCGCCGCTGCGCCCGCCGATACCGCCGAAGCCGCCGCTCGCACCCAGGATCGAGGCGATCGCGGATTGCGCCAGCGTGTTGCTGATCGTCGTGTCGGTGCCGGTGACGACGTTCTGGCCGTTGATCGTCGTCGTGGTCGTCGCCAGCGAGCGCGCGCCGATGGCGCCGGCGATGCTGAGCAGATTGGGCGCGGTGTTGCTGAAGCTCGATGCGGCGAACGCCCCGCCCGAGATGTTGCCGAGCAGGAATTGCGCGCCCAGGCGCTTGGCGGTCGCGTCGGAGACTTCGGCGACGATCGCCTCGACCTGCACCTGCTCGCGGCGGACGTCGAGCTGGCGGATGACGTCGCCGAGCTGACGCTGGACGTCGGCCGGGGCGGCGATGACGATCGCGTTGGCGCCGGCAAAGCGCGTGACGACTGCGGCGGTACGGCCCCCTTGCGTGCTGATCGCGGCGCGCTGGCCATCGGTCGCGTTGGCCGAACCGCCGCCGCCGGTCTGGATCGGCTGGGTGCTGACCGGCGCGCTGACCGTCGTGGAGGGCGATCCGCTGTTGTTGCTCTGCTGGAAACTGCCGCGGGTCAGCGTAGTTTCCTGGATCGCATCGGGCTGCTGACCGACGAGCTGCTGGAGGACCGGGAGAAGCTGTTCGGCGTCGGCATTCTCCAGCGCGATGACGCGGATTTCGGTGCCGCTGCGCGCCTTCTGGTCGAGGTCGGTGGCGACCTGCGCGAGGCGGGCGACGGTGGAAGGATCGCCGCGCAGGACAATCGAGTTCGAGCTCTCGATCGCGGCGACCGACGTGCCGGTGGCGCTGGTGGCGGCAGCGCCCGGCGCGCCTCCTCCGGCCGCCCCGGTGCCGAGCAGGCCCGACAGCGCGGCGGCAATCTCCTTCGCCCCCGCGTTGCGCAGCGTCACCACGCGGGTGGAGGCGGTGTCGGTGTCGATCCGGCGCAGCACTTCGCGCACCCGGCGGATGTTGTCGGCGAAATCGACGACGACGATGCTGTTGCCCGCACGGTTGGCGGTGACCGACCCCTGCGCGCTGACCAGCGGACGAACGGTCTCCACCGCGCTGGTCGAATCGATCGAGCGCAGCCGGACGACTTCGGTGACGTAGGCGTTGCGGTTCGCACCCGCCGATCCGACCCGGCTGGGTTGGGCGGCGGCATTGTCGAGCGGCTGGACGCGGAACGCACCGCCGGTGGTGGGCACCGCGACCAGGCCGTTGGCGCGCAGCGTCGAGAGGAATATCTCGAAATATTCGGACCGGCTCAAGGGGTGATCGGTGACGACGGTCACCTTGCCCTGCACCCGGCTGTCGATGATGAAGGTGCGCCCGGTCACCTTGGCGGCATCGGCGATGAACGCGCGGATGTCGGCATCGCGGACGTTGAGCGTCTGCTGTGCGTGCGCCTGGCCAACGGGCGCAAGAGCGCACACCGGTGCGAGAGTGACCGCCACTGCGACGGCAAGGATACGCTTCACTTGGGCTGCCCCGCGATGGTGATGGCGAGCGACAGCGTCTCCTGGCCGCGCTCGACGGTGATCGGCACGTTGCCGCCGTTCGCGTAGTCGCGGGCGATCCGGTCGAGGTCTTCGGGGCCGCCGACCGGGCGTCCGCCGAGCGAGGTGACCACGTCGCCGTCGCGCAGGCCCGCTGCACGGAACGCCGTGCCCGAGCCTTGCGACCGGACGACAAGTCCGCTCACGCGCCCGCGGTCGATGCGGGGAATGAAGCCTACGTCCTGCTTCAACTGCGCAAGCGTGACCCCGACGCCTGGCTGTGCGGGCAATGCCCCGCCGGGCTGGGCCGGAGCGACGCCGCCTGACTGATCGAGGAACAGGTCTTCGGCCGCGCCGCCGCGGTCGATCGTGACGTGATCGAAGGCGACCGCCTTGAGCGTGACGCCGGGCTGGATCTCTTCGCCCACCGCGATGCTGCGCTGGATGCCGTCGGCGCCAGCGAGGATGGCCGAGCCGCGCCCCGATGCCTCGTCGACGCGAGTGCCGAACAGCGTCAGCTGGAGCGAGGTGACCGTAGCCGGCGCGCCGGTGTTGCCCAGCCGGAAGAACGGATCGAAGCCGGTCAGCGTCGCGACCGGCGATGCGACCTCCGCCACCGGTGCCGGGCGCCAGTCGCCGAGTGGCGAGACGGGGGTGAGGATCGTCCAGACCAGCCGCGCCGCCTGCACCGCCAGCCCCGCGAGCAGCACCAGCTCGGCCGCCGAATAGACGTTCACGCGCGGCAGCCGCCGCAGGATCGCACGCCCGCGCGCGTCGAGTTTCAATCGCATTCGTTCATCCGTCCCACCCGCGCACGCATGCCACGTTACCGCGGCGCGTCAATCTCTTGCAACCGGCGCGTCTTGCAAAGCGCGGGCGACGCGGCAGGATGGCGCGATGACCGACACCACTTCCGGCAATGGCCTGCCCGGTGCTCCCGTCGTCGCGCGGCTGATGGCGGCCGGCGGCGTGCAGCGGGTGCCCGGCCCCAAGCTCGACCTGTTTATCGCACGCGGTGTGCTCGACGCGGGGCTGTGCGCGGCGCTGGTCGCGCGGATCGACGCGGTGCGGCGCCCCTCCACCATCGCCGACGCCAACGGCGACGCGGGCTATCGCACCAGCGAAACCGGCGACCTCGACCCCGCCGACCCGCACGTGATCGAGGTCGAACGGCGGATCGCGGCGCTCACCGGAATCGCGGCGAGGCATGGCGAGCCGCTCCAGGGACAGCGCTATGCGGTGGGACAGGAGTTCAAGGGGCATACCGATTATTTCGAGCCGACCGGGCTGGACTATCAGCGCTATTGCGGAGTGGCGGGTAACCGGACGTGGACGGTCATGATCTACCTCAACGTTCCCGACGCAGGCGGCGCGACCCGGTTCAAGGCGGTGGACAAGATCGTCCAGCCCGAGACCGGCAAGCTGGTCGCCTGGAACAACCGCCGCGCCGACGGCACGCCAAACCCGGCGACGCTGCATCAGGGGATGAAGGTGCGGGCAGGCGTGAAGTATGTGATCACCAAATGGTTTCGCGAGGGGGTGTGGGGGTAGTTTTCACCTCTCCCTCCGGGAGAGGGAGAGAGCGGCGTAGCCGTGAAAAGGGGAGGGCGAGCAGTCCGGGTCACCCGCATCCTTCCCACTGCCAGCGGCAGCGGCCCCTTTCCCCCTCCCGGAGAGAGCGGGATCAGAAGGTGGTCGACACCCCCAAGGAAAACACCCGGCCCAGATTGTAGCGATTGATGAACACCTCGTTGCCGTTCGCGAAGGTCTGGCTCTCGCGGTACTTCGTGTGGGTCAGGTTGCGCGCCTCGAACTTCACCTCGACCTTGCTGCCTGCGACCTCGACGCCCTGGCGCGCGACCAGGTCGACGCGGATGCCGGGATGTTCGACGATGTCGGGCTGGAACGCATCGCCGCCGAGCAGCGACGGCCCGCGGTTGGTCACGCGGTTGCTGGCATAGTTGAACAGCAAAGTCGCCTGCGACAGCGATGCGGTGTCCTCGACCCCGATCTGCAGATTGACGAGATGGTCCGACTGGCCGGTCAGCGGCGCACCGTCGCGGAACAGCTTGTTCGCGGGGCCGAACCCCGACGGGCAGCCGAGCAGCCCCGGCGCGCCGGGCGTCGCGGACGACGACGGATTGGGCACGCACGTGCCATCCGCGACGATCGACGACTTGGTGTAGGTGTAATTGGCGACCAGCACGCCGCGCACCGTTCCGAACGCCTCGCCCAGCGCGGCGAGCGGCACGTATTTCTGCACCTCGACCTCGCCGCCGTACAGCGACGCGCGCGGCAGATAGGTGAAGCCGGTCTGCAAGCGGTCGTCCGCGCCGGTGTAGAAGCCGACCTGCTCGATCGGATTGTCGATCCGCTTGTAGAAGCCCGCCAGCGTGAAGCGCTGGTCGCGCGCGAAGAACCATTCGTAGCGCGCCTCCAGATTGTAGAGCTTGGAATCGCGCAGATTGGGGTTGCCGAAGAACAGCCGGTCCGAATCGGGATCGCGGAACTGCTGCGGCGCCAGCTCGCGGAACTGCGGCCGCGACAGCGTCTTGGAGGCGCTGGCGCGAAGCTGCATGTCCGGCGCGAAATTCCACGTCAGCGTGGAGGCGGGCAGGAAATAGTCGTTCTTGAGCCGCGTGCCCGTCGTGCCGATCGGCGTCACGCGCTCGTTCGCGGTTTCGTGGCGCAAGCCGATCACCGCGCGCAGCCCGTCCGCGGCTTCCGCCTCGGCCTGGACGTAGCCCGCGTGGATGCGCAGCGCCGCATCGTAACGATAAGCGCCCAGCGGGGTATTGAACTGGAGCTGGAGCGAGCAGAAATTCGCCTGGATCTGCGGGCACGCGTTGTTGAGGACGTCCGGCCCGATCAGGTAATCGGGACGGAGCAGATTGGCCGGATAGCCGGGCACGGTGCCGCCGCCCAGACTCGTCTGGTAGTTGAACTGAAGCCGGCTCGAGGTGCGCTGCGTGTCCGAATAGAAATAGCCCGCCGACAGCGTCGCCGGGCGATCGAGGTCGAGCTTGTACGCGGCGTCCGCCTGGCCGGTGTACAGATCCTCGTTCAGCTCGGAAAATACGATTGACGCGAACGGCGTGAAGCGGCCGGTCACCTGGTACGCGCCGTTGCACTGGAACCCGCCGGTGACCGGGGCGCCGGTGGTGGTGATCGGCAAGCCATTGGTGGTCGTCGACGAGCACAGGTAATCGAATTGCCGTTCGTAGGGCGCGTTGCGTTTCGAATTGGCATAGGCGCCGCGTGCATCGATACTCAGATTGTCGGTCGGCTTGAACTCGCCGACCAGCTGGCTTTCGAACAGCTGGCGCTCGAACCAATTGGTGTTCTGCTGGAAGCGCAGGCCGCTGGCGTTATTGTACTGCGTCGCCGCCGCCGCACGCCCCTGTTTGAGCGTGTCGTGGATATAGACGTTGGTCCAGCGAATGGTGTTCTCGCCCCATTCCAGGCCCGCACCGATCAGCGCATTCGCGACGATCCGATTGTCGGTCAGCACGGTTCGGAAATCGTTGCGCAGCGTGCCTTGAGCAGTGACCGAATCCTGCTGCACCGCGTCGCGGGTGCGGAAGGTGTTGCTGAGGCTGAGCGACGCGATCACCCCGAGCCGGCTGCCGCCCAGATCGTAGACCGATCCGCCGCTGAGCTCGCCAGACCAGTTCGCGGGCAGATGCCGGTCGCGCTGGAGCAGGGTCGTGCGCGCGTTGTTGAGCAGGCCGACCTGCGCCGCCGCGATCGTCCCGCTGCCGTCGGGCGCGTTGCGGATGAAATCGGGCACGTTGCGGGTGCCGTCGTCGAAGCCGATCCAGTCGGCACCGCCACCATAATAGGTGTAGCCGAGCCCGCCCGTCGTCTCGTCGTCGGCCGAGATCGTGGCGCCGCCGGAGATGAAGTTCTTGTCCGGGATCGCCTTGGTCGTCAGGTTGATGATGCCGCCGCCGAACTCACCGGGATAGTTCACCGAATAGGTCTTCTGGACGACCGCGGAACCGACGATCGTCGTCGGGAAGATGTCGAGCGGCACCGAACGGCGCAGCGGCTCCGGCGATGGCAACGGCGAGCCGTTGAGCAGCGACGACGAATAGCGATCGCCCAAGCCCCGAACGTAGACGAAGCCACCGCCAACCACCGACAGACCGGTGACGCGGGTGAGTGCGCCCGCGATGTCGCCTTCGCCGGTGCGCGCGATGTCCGCCGCGGAGAGCACCGACGTCACCTGCGCGGTGGCGCGGATCGTGTTGGGGATGTTGCGGCCGACGACGACGATATCGCCGAGGTCCGCGCCCGGCGCCGAGACCTCGACCTGGTCACCCGCTTGCGCATCGGCCTGCCCGTTCGTCTGCGGCGTATCGGTGGCGGGCGTGCTGGTGGTCGCGGCCGGCGGCGGCGTGCTCGGCGACGGCGATGCGGTGCCCCCCGTCGTCTGCGCGAACGCGGGCGGCGCGGCGAGCATCGACGACAGCAGCAGGAGCCTGGCGAAACGTCGGTGCATCGCTCAGCGACCGTTGCAGGCGAAATAGACCGAGTTGAAGGTCGGCGGGCCGACATCCTGCTTGCTCGCATCGGCGGCGCGGACCGTCGACCGGTCGGCCGCGCTGGCCTCCTGCGCAATCAGGTTGACGCATGCGACGGCGGCGGGCGAGCGGACGATGCCGTTGACGAAGCGCATGTCCGAACCGCCACGCTCGCGGATCGCGGCGGGCGCGAGCGCGGTCTGGATGAAGGTGAAGTTCGCGTAGGTCGCAAAGGTCCGCGGCAGCAGGTCCTCCGCGCCGTTCGAGTCGATCTCGGTCGAGAACGAATCCGCGGTGGCGCCCAGCACCCGCTGCGACGCGATCATGAACTGCATGAAGCCGCGGTAGCCATTGTCGATGTCGAAGCCGTCGTCGTCCGCACCGGTGATCGCGATGTATTTGATATTGGTCGCGCCGCCGAAGATCTCGATGCCGTCGTCGGCCGAATTGTGGCTCTGGATATGGTCAAGAACCGTCCCCGATCCGGTGCCGCCCAGCGTCAGGCCCTGCAACTCGTTGCCGTCGGAGATCGCGATGCCGCTGTAGCGGATCTGGACATAGGACATCTGGCCGCTCGAATCAGTGTAGGTGGGGCCACCGTAGAAGCGCCCGGTCACGCCCTCGATCGCCTGCTGGCAGGTCGTCGACGAGCCCGCGGCGTTGTTCGGTCCGGTGCCCGCGGCGCACACCCCAGTCGCGGCACGGCCGAGCAGGATGATGCCCCCCCACTGCCCCTGCGTGGCATCCGACACGCCGTTGGCGCCGAGATTCTGCTGCGAGGTGAAGATGATCGGTGCGCTGCGCGTCCCCACCGCGCTGATCTTCGACCCGCGGTTGACGAGTAGCAGATCGTTGGTCGATTCGGTCGCGTCGGCGGCGACGACGACGCCGGGCTCGATGGTCAGCGTGATGCCGCTGTCCGCACCCGTGCTGCCCGCGTCGGTTCCGACTTCGGTTTGCCCACGCAGCCGGTAGAACACGCCCGCGATCTTGGGCAGCGTCAGGCTCGACGTGATGAGCGTGGGCAGGCGGCACGCACGAAAGGTCTGGACCAGGCCGTCGTCGATCGTGCCGGTGGGGCACGCCGCCGCCGAACCGCCGCTGCCGACCGCGGGCACCGACGTGCAAGCCGCGCCAGCGCCGCCGAACTGCGCCGATGTCGAGTTACAGGTCCAGTCCTGAAACGCGGTGTCGGTCGGGCCGTTGAGCGCGCCGACATAGTTGGTGCTGGTGAAGAAGGCGTTGATCGATGACGGATCGGTCGCGGCGGTCAGCGTCGTGGCGCTCGCCGGGTACACGCCGTTTACGGTTGTGCCGACGCCGTTGACATTGTTGTTGGTGCCCGCGTTGACCAGCGCGAGCTGCTCGTCGGCGGTGATCGTGAAGGTCTGTCCGTCGGCACGCGCCTGCCCCGAGGTCGATGCGAACTGCGCGGCGGTGATCGCGCTCGGTGTTGGCGTCGCGGTGGCGGTCGGCGTTGGGGTGGGCGCGGGCGTGACGATGGTGATGCTGCCCGCGCCGGGCGAGGCAACGTCGTCGGCTCCACCGCAGGCGGACAGGGTCGCCATCATCGCGGTGGTGATCAGATACATGCCCGTACGATTGCGTGCCATGAAGAAGCTCCCGGTTCGGTCCGTGGTTTCGCGATCGGCCGGCTGCCCGGCGATCCCCCTGTCGCCGCGGTTAGGCGTCGTTCGTGACAGCGCCGGTACGATTCGGCGACGCGGGCGTGACAAGTGGGTTACTATTGTGTGACGATGGCTCCCATGATGATCCTTATCCTGTTCGCCGCCGCTACGGCCCAGCCCGCGGCCGAAAAGACCCCGCAAGCGGCGCGCGCCGTCGTCGAACGCTATTACGCCGCAATCGATCGCCGCCGTTACGCAACCGCCTACCGCTTGTGGGTGGGCAGCGGGCGCGCGAGCGGCAAGACGTTGCGCGCCTTTGCGGGAGGCTTCGCGCGAACGGCGCATACGCATGTCGTGACGGGCGCACCGACCGATGGCGAGGGTGCCGCGGGATCGGTGTTCGTGACGATCCCGGTGCGGGTCGATGCGGTGCTGAAGAACGGGACGCGGCAGCGGTTTGTCGGCCGATACGTGCTCAGGCGGGTCAACGACGTCGATGGCGCCACCGCCGAGCAATTGCGGTGGCACATCGCTTCGGCGGTGCTGCGGGTGGTGCGCTGAAGGAAGGCAGTCGCTGCCCCGCGCGATCGTCACCCCAGCGGGGGCTGGGGTCTGGTTGTCACGGCAGTCCACCTCACCGCGAGGCGCCAGCCTTCGCTGGGCGACGGACACTATGCGGCGCTATCCTGCCGACACCAAAACCCCCGCCGCGGCTCGGTGCCGGACGGGGGTGTATCTGGTGGGCGCGACAGGGATTGAACCTGTGACCCCACCCGTGTGAAGGGTGTGCTCTACCGCTGAGCTACGCGCCCGATAAGAACCGGAAGGCGGCCTCTACGCAAGCCGGCTTCGCGTGTCCATAGCGTCAGTTGACGCTGTCCTTCAGGCCCTTGCCCGCCTTGAACTTGGGCTGGCTCGATGCCTTGATCGTCATCGGCTCGCCGGTGCGCGGATTGCGCCCGGTCGACGCCTTGCGTTTGGAGATCGAGAAGGTCCCGAACCCGACCAGCCGGACCTCGTCGCCTTTCTTGAGGCTGGTCGAGATCGCGTCGAAGACGGCCTCGACCGCCTTGACCGCGTCGCCCTTGGCCAGCCCCGACGTATCCGCGACCGTCGCGATCAGCTCCTGCTTGTTCATTGATCCACCCCCGGGAAAAGAATCACGCGCCGCCCAACGACCAGGGTCGAGGGCAGCCTGATCATCAGTAAGGCAACCCCCCACCCTTTAGTCAACGGCCGATCCGCCGAGTCGTTGACCCGATTGGGATCAATGGCCGTGGTTCAATGGTGAAGCTCGGCCGCAACCGGGGCGATGCCAGGCGGGGGGAGCGCGGCCAGCTCGTCGGCGTCCGTCCAGTCGATCGGCTCCAGCGACTCGACCAGCGCCAGGCGTAGCACCTCGTCGACGTGGGTGACGGGAACGATCTTCAGCCCGGATTTGATCGTGTCGGGGATGTCGGCCAGGTCCTTTTCGTTCTCCTGCGGGATCAGCACCGTCTCGATGCCGCCGCGCAATGCGGCGAGCAGCTTCTCCTTTAGGC
Source organism: Sphingomonas sp. (assembly GCF_964263785.1). Lineage (GTDB taxonomy): Bacteria > Pseudomonadota > Alphaproteobacteria > Sphingomonadales > Sphingomonadaceae > Sphingomonas. The sequence goes on along the minus strand of NZ_CAXVWL010000026.1, from coordinate 53,342 downwards.
CGCCGATCGGCAGCACGCGGCCGCGCAGCGTTACCTCGCCGGTCATCGCCACTTCGCGCCGCACGGGCACGCCGGTCATCGTCGAGACGATCGAGGTAACGATACCGACACCCGCCGACGGTCCGTCCTTGGGCGTCGCGCCTTCGGGCAGATGGATGTGGATGTCCTTGCGCTGGAACAGGCTCGGCTTGATCCCGTAACTGGGCGCGCGCGCCTTGACGAAGCTGAACGCGGTCTCGATCGATTCCTTCATAACGTCGCCGAGCGTCCCCGTCAGCTTGGCCGCGCCCTTGCCCGCCACGGTCACGCTCTCGATCGTCAGCAACTCGCCACCGACCTCGGTCCACGCGAGCCCGGTGACCGCGCCGATCTGGTGCTCGGTCTCGGACAGGCCGTGACGGTACTTCTGCGTCCCCGCGAACTCGTGGAGGTTCTCGGGCGTGATCGTCACGCTCGTCGCCTTGCCCTCCAGGATACGCCGCAGCGCCTTGCGGCACAGCTTGGCGATCTCGCGCTCCAGCGTCCGCACCCCCGCCTCGCGGGTGTACATCTGGATCAGCGCGCGCAGCCCCTCGCGGGTCAGCGTGAACTCGCCCGCCTTCAACCCATGCGCCTCGACCTGCTTGGCGATCAGGTGGCGCTCGGCAATCGTCGCCTTCTCATCCTCGGTATAGCCCTCCAGCCGGATGATCTCCATCCGGTCGAGCAAGGGCTGCGGCAGGTTCAGCGTGTTCGCGGTGCAGACGAACATTACATCCGACAGGTCGAGGTCGACCTCCAGATAATGATCCTGGAACTTCGAATTCTGTTCCGGATCGAGTACCTCGAGCAGCGCCGACGCCGGATCGCCGCGAAAATCCTGGCCCAGCTTGTCGATCTCGTCGAGCAGGAACAGCGGGTTGCCGGTCCCTGCCTTCTTGAGGTTGGTGACGATCTTGCCCGGCAGCGAGCCGATGTACGTCCGTCGATGCCCACGGATCTCGGCCTCGTCGCGCACCCCGCCCAGCGACTGGCGGATGAATTCGCGGCCGCACGCCTTGGCGATCGACTGGCCGAGCGAGGTCTTGCCGACGCCGGGAGGCCCGACGAGACACAGGCTCGGGCCCTTCAACTTGTTCGTCCGAGCCTGGACGCCGAGATATTCGACGATCCGGTCCTTTACCTTCTCCAGCGCATAATGGTCCTCGTCGAGCACTGCCTGCGCCGCGGCGATGTCCTTCTTGATCTTCGACTTCTTGCCCCACGGCAGTCCCAGCAGCACGTCTAGATAGTTGCGCACAACGGTCGCCTCGGCGCTCATCGGCGCCATGGTCTTCAATTTCTTCAGTTCGGCGGTTGCCTTGGTACGCGCTTCCTTGCTCAGCTTGAGCGTCGCGATCTTCTGGGTCAGCTCGGCGATCTCGTCGCCCTCGCCTTCCTCGCCGTCGTTGCCGAGCTCGCGCTGGATCGCCTTCAGCTGCTCGTTGAGGTAATATTCGCGCTGGGTCTTCTCCATCTGGCGCTTGACCCGGCTCTTGATCTTCTTCTCGACCTGCAGGACGCCGAGTTCGCCCTCCATCAGCGTGAAGCTCATCTCCAGCCGCTTGGCGGGATCGGGCTCGACCAGCAAAGCCTGCTTGTCGGCGACCTTGACCTGGATATTGGCGGCGACCGCGTCGGACAGCCGCGCGGCGTCGTCGATCTCGGCGAGCTGGGTCGCGGTCTCGGACGGCAGTTTCTTGTTGAGCTTGGCGTAATTCTCGAATTGCGAGACGACCGACCGCATCAGCGCCTCGGTCTCGGGGTTCTCGGCCTCCAGGTCGACGACATCGTGAATCGTCGCGGTCAGATACGCATCGCCCTCTGTCAGCTCATCGAGCCGCCCGCGCGCCTTGCCCTCGACGAGCACGCGCACGGTGCCGTCGGGGAGCTTGAGCAATTGCAGGACGGTCGCGGTGACGCCGACCTCGTACAAATCCTCACGCGTGGGGTCGTCCTCGGCGGGATCGAGTTGCGCGACGAGGAAAATCTCCTTGTCGGCGGCCATCGCGGCCTCCAACGCGGCGACCGACTTGTCGCGACCGACGAACAGCGGCACGATCATGGCGGGAAACACGACGATATCGCGCAGCGGCAGGACGGGATAGATCTGGTTCATGCAAACTCCGGTCACCCCGAACGAGGGGCTCATTCGCGCACTATATGGGGAGAATTCGGGCGCCATCAATCGTTGCAAGGTCCGCTGACATGATCCTCCCGGTGCTTCTCGCGCTCGCCGCGCCGCAGACCGCGGGCAAGCCGCCGATCACGGCGCAGACCCAGGTCTCGGGCGGGGTGCGGCCGGCCGAGCAGCTTGCGCTTCGCTTCGACGCCGCCGATCTCGCGATCGAGGTGCTGCCACAAACCAAGCGATTGCGTGGCGTGGCGACCCTGACCTTTACCGCCAAGGCACCGGTCGCGCGGCTGCTGATCGATCTCGACCGCAATCTGCCGGTGTCGGCGGTGTCGGTCGACGGCGTGGCGCTGAAACCATCGGCCTGGTCCAACCCCGACGGGCGGCTGACCATCGCCCTGCCCGCGCCCGCCGCCTCCGGCAAGACGCTGTCGGTGCGCATCGCTTACGCTGGCGTGCCGCATGTCGCGGTCAACGCGCCGTGGGACGACGGCGTCGTCTGGTCCAAGACCAAGGACGGCCGCACGTGGTTCGCGACAACCGCGGAGGGTTACGGCTGCGACCTGTTCTGGCCATGCCTCGATTTCCCCACCGGCGAACCCGCCCGGGTCGATCTGCACATCACCGTGCCCAAGGGGTTGAAGGCGCCCTCCAACGGTGTGCTGCTCGGGGTCGAAACGCTCGCCGATGGCCGCACGACGTGGAACTGGCGCGCGAAACACGTCAACACCTACGCCATCGCGCTCAACGTCGGCCCGTATGAGGAGATAAGCGGCACGTATAAAAGCCACTACGGCAACACGGTCCCGATGTTCTACTGGTACCTGCCCGGCGAGAAGGCGCAGGCTGAGCGGCTGTTCGCCGAATTCGCGCCCACCCTCGACTTCTTCGAATCGGTGATCGGCCCCTATCCGTTCGGCGACGAAAAGGTCGGCGTGGTCGAGACCCCGCACAAGGGCATGGAGCACCAGACCATCAACGCGTACGGCAACAACTACGCCAAGACCTCCGACGGCTTCGACGACCTGTTCCAGCACGAATTCGCGCACGAATGGTTCGCCAATCAGCTGACCGCCGCGAACTGGGACGATTACTGGCTGCACGAGGGATTCGGCACCTACATGCAGCCGCTCTACGGCCAATGGCGAGAGGGTGACGGGCGCTACGCCGCGATGATGGATCGCCAGCGCAGCCGCGTTGACAACAAGGCACCCATCGTCCGCGGCCTGCCGCTGACCGAGGAGCAGGTGTACGAGCCCTCCAAGGGCGGCGCCGGGCAGGACATCTATTTCAAGGCGTCGTGGATGCTCCACACGCTGCGCTGGCTGATCGGCGACGAAGCCTTCTTCAAGGCCGTGCGGCTGGAGGTGTACGGCCGCGACGATCCGAAGCCCGGCAATTTCGCACCGCGCTACGGCTCGACCGCCGAGTTCGAAGGGTTCGTGCAACAGGCGACGGGCAGGGATTACGGCTGGTTCTTCGACGCCTATCTGCGCCAGGCCAAGCTGCCCGATCTGGTCATTACACGCCAGCCGGACGGACGGACGCAGTTCCGCTGGACCACCCCGTCGGCCAAGCCCTTCGCGATGCCGGTCGAGATCGCGGTCGATGGCAAGCTCCGGCGGCTCGACATGGCGGGGGGCGTGGAGCAGATTGCGGTTCCCGCCGGCGCGCACGTCGTCGTCGATCCGTCGTCGCGCGTCCTGCGCCGCAGCGCCGCGATCGAGGCCTACCAGGCCTATCAGGCCGAACAGAGGACCAGTCCATGACCGACCCCGCGCCCGACTCCGCGCAAAGCAACCTGGCCGTCGGCCTCAAGCGCAGCGCCGAGATGGCGGCGGTGTTCATGATCGGCGACGGGCTGCTGGGCGTCCTCCAGCCCGAACGCCACGTCGATCTGTGGCGCTCCAACGTCGGCGCGGTCGATGCGCTGGTGCGCCCGTTCGGCGAGCGGCCCGGCCGGCGGCGGCTGTACGGCCTGCTCCAGATCGCGGCGGGAATTGCGCTCGCGTCGGCGCAGCGCGCGAAATGACCGCGGTCGGCCTGCCCGGCCTCGCCGCCTTGGCGACGGGCTATTTCGCGTGGTTGGTCGCGCTGGTGTTCGCGCGCCGGCGCCGCGACCGCGCCGGCGAAGCGAACGCTCGCGGATCGCGCCGCTCGATGCTGGGCATCGCCTTGCAGAGCGCGGGCTTCCTGGCCGTGGGATTGGGACCGGTGCGCGTGGCCCTCGATCCGCTCGGGGCGCGCGCGCTGGCGGAGGCGCTGAGTATTGCAGCGGCGATGGCCGCGGCGGTGATGCTGTTCGTCACCGCCACCCGCGCGATGGGCCGCAACTGGAGCCTGGTGGCGCGCACCCGCGACGACCACAGCCTCGTGACCGCCGGCCCCTTCGCCTACGTCCGCCACCCGATCTACGTCGCGATGGCGTTGACACTGCCGGCGCTCGCCATCGCGCTTGGCCACGCGGCCGGGCTGCTGATCGGCATATTCCCTTTCGCGCTCGGCACCTGGCTGCGTGTCGACGAGGAGGAGCGATTGCTCCGCGCCGCGTTCGGCAGCGCGTACGACGCCTACGCGCGCAGGGTAAAACGGTTCGTCCCTGGCCTCGTCTAGCCGGGCGCGCGCAGCATCGACCAGAAATGCGGGCCGCCGCGGGGCACGTCCCACTCGCCCGTCACCGCAAAGCCCAGGCTTCGATAAAAGCCGACGTTGCGCTCGGTTGCGGTCTCCAGATACGCGGGCAATCGCCCGGCCGCGCGGCGCAGCCCGGCGCGGATCGCCTCGCCGCCGAGCCCGTGCCCTTGCGCCGCGGGCTCGCACCCGGCGACGTGGAGGTACCAGAAATCGCCCTTCGGCATGTTCGCCCCGATCGCATCCGACACACGCAGCGCGCGCCCGGTCGCGCCACCGAGCGCGCCGACCAGCGAGATCGCCTGCCGCAGCATCTCCACCGGCGACACCTGCGCCCGCCCCGGCGCGCGCCACAGCGTCGCCGCCTCGCCACCGCTCGTGACCAACGCCATCCCCGCCGCCGCATCGGTCACCAGAATCAGCCGGAACAGCCGCGGCAGCTTTCGCGCACGCACGGCAGGATCGGGGAATATCCAGGAAAACGCCGGATCGTCCGCAAACGCCCGCGCCAGCATCGCCGCCACCGCATCTGCATCGCGCCGTACCGCCAGCCTGATGCTCATCGTCGCCCCTCAACGCAAACGGGCGCCGGTCGCCCGACGCCCGTTCCACGCAACTCAGCCAACCCTGTCAGGCCGCGTCGCCGGTCTTCTTCTTCTCGGCATAGACGCGGATCGGTTCCTTTCGGCCCTCGATCACGTCCTTGTCGATCATCACCTCGTCGACCCCGTCCATGCCGGGCAGATCGAACATCGTGTCGAGCAGGATGCTTTCCAGGATCGAGCGAAGCCCGCGCGCGCCCGTCTTGCGGTCGATCGCCTTGCGCGCGACGGTCACCAGAGCGTCGTCGGTGAAATTCAGGTCGACCTGCTCCATCTCGAACAGCTTCTGATACTGCTTCACCAGCGCGTTCTTCGGCTCGCTCAGGATCTTCACCAGCGCGTCGATGTCGAGGTCTTCCAGTGTCGCGATCACGGGCAGGCGGCCGACGAACTCGGGGATCAGCCCGAATTTCAGCAGATCCTCGGGCTCGGTCTGACGCAGCATCTCGCCGGTCCGGCGCTCCTCGGGCGCTGCGACATAGGCGCCGAAGCCGATCGACTTGCCCTGCAACCGATCGCCGATGATCTTCTCCAGCCCGTTGAACGCGCCGCCGCAGATGAACAGGATGTTGGTCGTGTCGACCTGCAGGAACTCCTGCTGCGGATGCTTGCGCCCGCCCTGCGGCGGCACGCTGGCGGTGGTCCCTTCCATCAGCTTGAGCAGCGCCTGCTGGACGCCCTCGCCGCTTACGTCGCGGGTGATCGACGGATTCTCCGCCTTGCGGCTGATCTTGTCGATCTCGTCGATGTAGACGATCCCGCGCTGCGCCCGCTCGACGTTATAGTCGGATGCCTGGAGCAGCTTGAGGATGATGTTCTCGACATCCTCGCCGACATAGCCCGCCTCCGTCAGCGTCGTCGCGTCCGCCATGGTGAACGGCACGTCGAGGATGCGCGCCAGCGTCTGGGCGAGCAGCGTCTTGCCGCAGCCGGTCGGCCCGACGAGCAGGATGTTCGACTTGCTCAGCTCGACGTCCGCACCCTTGGCGCCGTGGTTCAGCCGCTTGTAATGGTTGTGGACCGCCACCGACAGCACGCGCTTGGCGCGCTTCTGGCCGATGACATAGTCGTCAAGGACGTTGCAGATCTCCTGGGGAGTCGGCACGCCGCCGTCTTTCTTGGACACCAAGGCGGACTTGGTCTCCTCGCGGATGATGTCGTTGCACAGCTCGACGCACTCGTCGCAGATGAAGACGGTCGGGCCCGCGATCAGTTTGCGCACCTCGTGCTGCGACTTGCCGCAGAACGAGCAATAGAGGGTGCTCTTCGAGTCGCCACCGCTCAACTTCGTCATTCGTATCACCTCTCGCGCCTGGGCAGCGCGTGCCGTTGGGATGCTCGTCGCACCTTTGGGGCGGCTATCCTAGCGCGCCGCCCCGTTCCTACAAATCAAATCGTCCACATGGCGTGAATGGCCAGGGACTTTCTCACTCTCACGCAGCCTTGGCCATCTCGTCGGTCGGCGCCGGGCGCTTGTCGAACACCTCGTCGATCAGGCCGAACGCCTTCGCCTCGTCGGCTTGCAGGAAGGTGTCGCGGTCCATCTTGCGCTCGATCTCCTCGATCGGCTGGCCGGTATATTGCGCATAGAGCTCGTTCAGCCGCACCCGGATGCGCAGGATTTCCTTGGCCTGGATCTCGATGTCGCTGGCCATGCCCTGCGCGCCGCCCGAAGGCTGGTGGATCATAATCCGCGAATTGGTCAGCGCAACGCGCATGCCCTTCTCGCCCGACGCCAGCAGGAAACTGCCCATCGACGCGGCCTGCCCGATGCACACCGTGCCGACGCGCGGACGGATGTATTGCATCGTGTCGTGGATCGCCATGCCCGCCGTGACGACCCCGCCCGGCGAGTTGATGTACATGAAGATGTCCTTCTTCGGATTTTCCGATTCGAGGAAGAGCAGTTGCGCGGTGATGAGTGAGGCCATGCCATCCTCGACTCCGCCGGTGACAAACACGATCCGCTCGCGCAACAGGCGACTGAAGATGTCGAACGAGCGCTCGCCGCGGTTCGACTGCTCGATGACGATGGGAACAAGGCCCGCCTGAGTCTGCTGCAAGCCGAGGCCTGCATTGGCCAGCGGCGCGCGGAAATCACCGGTCTCGAACGGATTGTACATGAAAATCTCTCTTATGCCCTGGAGCCGCCAACATCGGCGCTCGCGCGGGTGAGTTCAAGCCCGGGTGCGGGGTACGTGAGATACGCGAGCCGCCGCACCTCGCGCCGCCCGCGCACGACGGTGTCGAGGATCAGGCCGGCGAACAGGTTGAGCGCCGCCAGGATTACCAGCCCGGTCACCAGGATCGCGGTCGGGAAACGGGGAACGAGCCCGGTATCCAGATAGGTGACGACCAGCGGCGCCGCGAGCAGCAGCGCAAGCGCGAGCAGCACGCCCGCGACCAGGCCGAAGAACCACACCGGCCGCTCGATCCGGTACAACGTCGCGATGGTGCGCAGGATGCGGATGCCGTCGCGGTAGGTGCTGAGCTTGGACGCGGACCCTTCGATCCGCGCGAAATAGCGGGTCTCGATCTCTGCGGTCGGCAGCCGGAGTTCGAGCGCATGGACGCTGATCTCGGTCTCGATCTCGAAGCCCGCCGACAGCACGGGAAAGCTCTTGACGAAGCGCCGCGAGAAGACGCGATAGCCCGAGAAGATGTCCGAAAAGCTGCGCCCGAACAGCCGCGCCAGGATGCCGCTCATCATGCGATTGCCCAGCACATGGCCCCGCCGGTACGCCTCCGCCGCCTCGTGGATGCGTGCGCCGACCACCATGTCGAGCTGTTCGTCGATCAACCGCGCGACCAGCGCGGGGGCAGCCGCCGCATCGTAGGTCGCATCCCCGTCGGCCATGACATAGATGTCGGCATCGACGTCGGCGAACATCCGCCGCACAACCGCGCCCTTGCCCTGGATGCGCTCGCACCGGACGGTCGCGCCTGCAGCCCGCGCGACCGCGATCGTCTTGTCGCTGCTGTTATTGTCGTAGACGTAGATGTGCGCGGCAGGGAGCACGGCGCGAAAGCCCGCGACCGTCTGCGCGATCGCGGCTTCCTCGTTGAAGCAGGGTAGCAGAATAGCGATGGTCGGTCCGGTCATCGCACCCGTCCTAACCCGTCCCCCCTCGTGGGGGAAGGATACGAAGACTTGCGAGCTTGCTCGCTAGTCGAAGTTGGATGAGAGGGTGCGGCTGCATAGCAGCCAGGCGGTTGCTGCGCGATAGCACCCCTCACCCTACCACTCGCCATGCGAGCGGGCCCCTCCCTCTCCCACAAGGGGAGAGGGTTCATGGCATCAAGCGTCGGCAGCCTTCGCCTTCTTCGCCCGCGGCTTCTTCGCCGGCGCGGCATCGGCAGCGACGGACCCTTCCGCGGTCTCGGCGGCAACCGGCGAGGATTCCAGCACCTGCGTCTCGGCCTCCACCGGCGGCGCCAGCTTCTTGGCGCGCGGCTTCTTGGCTGGTTTGGCCGCCTCGGCTGGTATCGCCTCGCTTACCATCTCCTGTGCAGGAGCGGCATGATCGTGGTCCGCGTGATCGTGCGCCGCGTGGTCATGATCCGCGTGATCGTGCGCCGCGTGGTCATGATCGTCATGATTGTGGACGTGCGTGCCGGTGGCGAAACCGTCCTCGCTCTCGATCGCGGCTTCCAGCTCGTCCTTGGTCGTCTCGCGGTCGGTGATCTCGGCCTTGCCGAACAGGAAGTCGACGACCTTGTCCTCGTACAGCGGCGCGCGCAGCTGGGCGGCGGCCATCGGCTCCGACTGGACGTACTGGATGAACTGCTGGCGCTGTTCGTTCGGATATTGCTGCGCCGCCTGCGCGATCAGCCGGTTCATCTCCTGCTGGTTGACCTCGACGCCGTTCGCCTGCCCGATCTCGGACAGCAGCAGGCCGAGACGCACACGGCGCTCGGCGATCTTGCGGTAATCCTCGCGCTCGCTCTCCATCTCGGCCTTGGCAGCCTCGGGATCGGCCTCGTGGGTTGCCTCATGTTCGAGCTGCGACCAAATCTGCGAAAATTCCGCCTCGACCATCGACGGCGGCACCTCGAAATCGTGGTCGCCCGCGAGCTGGTCGAGCAGCTTGCGCTTCATGTGGGTGCGCGTCAGGCCGTTATGCTCCTGCTCGATCTGACCCTTAACCAGGCCCCGCAGCTGCTCCAGGCTTTCAAGGCCGAGGCTCTTGGCCATCTCGTCGTCGATCGCGCTTTCGCCGCTGGTCTTCACCGACTTGATCGTCAGGTCGAAGGTCGCGGGCTTGCCGGCCAATTCCTTGGCCTGGTAATCCTGCGGAAAGGTCACCGAAATCTGGCGCTCCTCGCCCGCGGTGACGCCGACGATCTGGTCCTCGAAACCGGGGATCAGCCGCCCAGAGCCGATCTCGACCGCCATGTCGGTACCGGTGCCACCCTCGAACGCGACCCCGTCGGCGGTCTTGCCGACGAAGTCCATCGTGACCAGGTCACCGGTTTCGGCCGCCTTCTCGCCCGCATCGTCCCAGCGCTTCTGCTGATCGGCAAAGGTCTTCAACTGCGCATCGACCGCCTCCTCGGCGACCGGCACGGTGAGCCGCTCCAGCTTGATCGCGTCGATCGACGGCGCAGGCACTTGCGGTAGCACTTCCAGGCTGACGGTCAGCTCGGCGTCCTTGCCCGGCTCGTAATCCTCGCCGAGCGCGACTGCAGGCTGCATCGCCGGGCGCAATCCCTGTTCGGCGATTAGCGACTGAACGCCTTCCTGGATCGCCGAATTCAGCGCGTCCTGGGTCAGCGCCGGGCCATGCATCTTGCGGACGAGGTTCGCGGGCACCTTGCCCGGGCGGAACCCCGGCATGCGGATCTGCGGGGTGACCCGCTTCAGCTCGGCATCGACCTTGGTATCGATATCGCGCGCGGTGATGGTGAGCGTGTAGGCGCGCTTCAGCCCCTCGTTCAGCGTCTCGACAGTCTGCATTGGAAGCCTTCGTCTGGAGAAATTTCGTGCGGCGTTCCCGCCGGCAAGGACGGGACTGGTGCGGGCGAAGGGACTCGAACCCCCACATCTTGCGATGGCAGGACCTAAACCTGCTGCGTCTACCAATTCCGCCACGCCCGCGTGTCGGCCGAAGCTGTTCGGCGCGCGTCTATACCAGCCGGGCGGGTCGGGGCAAGCGTTGCAGGCAACCGCCACGCCGCTGGCGCGTTGAACCGCATGTAAGGAGAGACGATGATGGCCACCCAGCCCCCGCAGGAAATGCCGCCGCCGGACAATCAGCCCGTGCAGCCCGATACGCCGCCGGCCGAATATCCGGGCGACGCTCCCGACTTCGACCAGCCCTCCCCCGGTACGCCCGGCACCGACCCGGGCACCGCCCAGCCGTTGCAGATGTGATGGCCAATCCGACCCACGACGTCGACTCCGACGACATGACCCCGTTCGATCCGGCCGGCGAGGCCGCCTCCAGCGGGGTAGGCCCACGCGCCGACGACGAGATGGAGCCGCTTCCCGGCACCGATGCGATGGGCGGCGAGACCGGTGGCCTCGCAGGCACCAGCCGCTGATTTGCAAAGGATGAACGATTTGGCCGATCCCGACACCCCTGACCGAGACGATGACCGCAGCGACCTTCAGCAGGCGGTCGAAGCCCGCGCTGACGCAGTCGCCCGTGGCGAGGGCGGCGACGAACCCGAGACGATGACCGACACCGGCCTCCACGACGGAGTCGGCGGCACCGGCGGCGAGGTGAAGAATCAGGATTTGGACGCGCAGTAGCGTGCCGCTTGCGATGTTGGACAAGAGCGGGCAGCCCCCCTGCCCGCTCTTTCTCATCGCCAACGGTCAGGATAACCGCGGAAGCCGGCAGAATACGCCGTTGGGCTCACCTTAGCCTCACCTTCCAAGTCGCCGGTCTAGGGCCGAACCCTGCGCGCGGTCAGAATGCGCACGGGCACCGCGGGCACCTCGCCCTTGAACGATCCGCGCACGCTGGCGGCCGGATCGATTGGCTTGTCGAAGATGCGCAGGACCACGTCGAATCCCTCGACCACGCGCCCGAAAGCGGCATAGCCCAGATTGTCTCCGGCGCGCGCCGGATCGGCATCGAGTCCCGGCTGATCGCCGACCATGATCGTGAATTCCCCCCGCGCGGTGCCCGGTGCGAGCCTCGCCGTGGAGATGGCACCCTCCAGATGCTTGACCCCGGTCAGCGTCGTCGGCTCGTGCTTGATCGGCGGCAGCGACAGCTTGGGATCGCCGTTCATCCCGAACTGGATGAACCCGAAGCGGTCGGCAACATGCGACACGCGGTAGACACGCCGTCCGTCGAGTCGCTTGCCATCGACATAGCGCAGGAAATTGGCGGCGGTGACCGGCGCCTTCTTTGCTTCGACCTGGACGACGAACCGCCCCTCGCTGGTGTCGATCACGACGCGCGGCAGCGTGGGATCGGCCGCCGGCGCGGGTGCGGACGTCGCAAACGGCAGCGGCACCGCTTGGGGGAGCGGCTGCGGCGGAGTCTGCGCCGCAAGGTAGGACGCACCCGTCATCAGAGCGAGCGACGTAACGATCGAATGCACCATTCTACCCTCCTCTGCCGTAAACGCGCCTAGTCCAGCGCCGTCCTGACGAGTTCGTTGACCACCGCCGGATTGGCCTTGCCCGCCATCGCCTTCATCGTCTGCCCGACGAAGAACCCGAACAGCGCGACCTTGCCACCGCGATACTGCTCCAGCTGCCCCGGGTTCTTGGCCAGCACCTCGGCGATGACGCTTTCGATCGCGCCGGTGTCGCTGGTCTGCTTCAGCCCGCGCGCCTCGACGATCGCAGCGGGCGAGTCGCCGGTGTCGAGCATCACCTCGAACACCTGTTTGGCAAGGCTGCCCGACAGCGTGCCGTCGGCGACCAGCGCCAGCAGCTCGGCGGCCTGGGCAGGGCTGACCGGACTGTCCTCGATGCCGCGCCCCATCCGGTTGAGCGCACCGAACAGCTCCGACGTCGTCCAGTTCGCCGCCGCGGCCGGCTTGGCGCCCTTGTCCAGCAACGCATCGAACCAGCGAGCCGCCTCGACTTCCGCAGTCAGGACGTCGGCCTGGTACGGGCTGACCCCCAGCCCCTCGTACCGCAGCCGCTTGGCGTCGGGCAGTTCGGGCAACGACGCGCGACACGCATCGAGGAACGCCTCCTCCAGCTCGAGCGGCAGCAGGTCGGGGTCCGGAAAATAGCGGTAGTCGTGCGCATCTTCCTTCGAGCGCATCGACCGCGTCTCATTGCGATCGGGGTCGTAGAGCCGGGTCTCCTGCGCGATCGCGCCGCCGTCCTCCAGCACCTCGACCTGCCGCTTGGCTTCCTGCTCGACCACCGCCATGACGAAGCGGACCGAATTGACGTTCTTGGTCTCGGTCCGCGTGCCCAGTTCTTCGCCCGGCCGTCGCACGCTGACGTTGACGTCGGCGCGCATCGAGCCCTCCTCCATGTTGCCGTCGCAGCTGCCGACATAGCGCAGGATCGCTCGCAACTTGCGCAGGTAAGCCCCTGCTTCTGCGGGCGATCGCAGGTCGGGCCGGCTGACGATCTCCATCAGCGCAACGCCGGAACGATTGAGGTCGACGTAGGAGCGGGTCGGATGCTGATCGTGCATCAGCTTGCCCGCGTCCTGCTCGACATGGATGCGCTCCACGCCGATCCGCTTGATCGCTTCGGGGGTTTTCGGATCGGGCGCGATGTCGATCGCGCCCTCGCCGACCAGCGGGTGATACAGCTGGCTGATCTGATAGCCCTGCGGCAGATCCGCGTAGAAATAGTTCTTCCGGTCGAACCGCGACCACCGGTTGATCCGCGCGCCGATCGCCATGCCGGTGCGCACCGCCTGGCGGATGCATTCGCGGTTGGGCACCGGCAGCATCCCCGGCATCGCGGCGTCGACCAGGCTCACCTGCGTATTCGGCTCCGCACCGAATTTGGTCGAGGCGCCCGAGAACAGCTTGGCATCGGAGGTGACCTGGGCATGGACCTCAAGCCCGATCACCACTTCCCACTCGCCGGTGGCGCCCTGTACGCGATACGTCGATTCCAAGGTCCGTCTCTCTTGCCGCATTGTTGCAGTGGCGGACGACCTCGTCCCCTCCCGACCTCCAGTCAAGAGTAGACGGGGTGCCACAGGGCCGGAGCGCCGCCTTCCAGGGAAATCGCTTCAGCCGCTTGGCGGAACCGATATCGTCGCGCTATGTTACGGTTAACAAGCAGCATTACTTCCGAACAGGGGCGCTCCTTGCGGCGCCGAGGGGTTTTTTCATGGAATTCGTGCCGCAGGAATTCGCCAGCTTCATGACACAACGGCTCGACGCCCGCCCCGAGCCCGTCCGTATTCTGGAGGTCGGCGGGGGCGCGGTCAGCCGGGTCCCGCACGACGATGCGCAGGTGACGGTCCTCGATTGCTCGCCGGACGCGCTTGCCCGCAACACCGGTGCCGTCGAAACGCTGGTCGGCGATGCGCAGGTGTTCGAATACGGCGAACGCCGGTTCGACGTAGCGGTGTTCTGGAACGTGCTGGAACACATCGCGGTGCCGGAGGCGGCGGTGGAGCGGGCGGCGCAGAGCCTGGACGATGGCGGCATGATCGTCGTGCGCGGTCCGGACCTGGGTTCGTTGAAGGCGGTCATCACCCGGTTCACCCCGCATTGGGTGCATGTCCTGTTCTACCGGTGGGTGCTGGGTATCGCCGATGCCGGAACCGCCGGTCGCCCGCCCTGCCGGGTCGAGCACGATGGGCACGCGGATCGCGTGGCGTTGATCGCGCTGTTCCGCCGGCTCGGGTTCACCATGCAGTACGAACAGCGCTATGTCGGCGATCAAGTGCTCGAACTGGAACGATTCTCGCGCCTGGCGTTTCGCCTGTACGCGGGCGCGGCGGCACTGGTTCGGTTGCTCACCTTCTCGCGCTACGGAACGCGCGAGACCGAGTTCATCCTCGTGGCGCGCAAGGCCCTGCGCGCCTGATCCGACGCGTCGGGATCACCACCAGACGTCGGGCCGCGCCGAGAACCCCGCGCGCGCCTCGATCGCCAGCCCGGCATCGAGCACGCCCTGTTCGTCCAGCGGCCGGCCGATGATCTGCAAGCCCAGCGGCAAGCCAGCCGCGTCCAGCCCACCGGGCACGCTCATCGCAGGCAATCCGGCCAGACTCGACGGCACCGTAAACACGTCGTTGAGGTACATAGCCAGCGGATCGGCCGACTTCTCCCCCAGCGCGAACGCCGCCGACGGCGCGGTCGGGGTCAGCAGCACGTCGCAGGTCTCCCACGCACGTTCGAAGTCGCGCGCGATCAACGTGCGGACCTTCTGCGCCTGAGTATAATAAGCGTCGTAGAAGCCCGCCGACAGCACGTAGGTGCCGATCATGATCCGCCGCTTCACCTCCGCGCCGAAGCCGTCGGCACGAGTCGCGGCGTACATGTCCTGCAACCCGGCCCCCTCCGGCAGATCGCGCAGGCCGTAACGGACGCCGTCGTAGCGCGCGAGGTTGGACGATGCCTCGGCGGGCGCGATGATGTAATACGCGGGCAAAGCGTATTTGGTGTGCGGCAGCGAGACGTCGACGATCTCGGCGCCCGCATCGCGCAGCCAATCGATCCCTTGCCGCCAAAGCGCGTCGATCTCGCCCGGCATGTCGTCGACGCGATACTCCCTGGGAATGCCGACGCGCTTGCCCCGCATGTCGCCCGACAGCCCGGCTTCCCAATCCGGCACATCGATCGGCAGCGAGGTCGCGTCGCGCGTGTCGAAGCCCGCCATCGCGCCGAGCAGCACCGCGCAGTCGCGCACGTCGCGCGCCATCGGCCCGGCCTGATCGAGCGAGGAGGCGAAGGCGATCGTCCCCCAGCGCGAGCAGCGGCCGTAGGTCGGCTTGATGCCGCTGATGCCGGTGAACGCCGCGGGCTGGCGGATCGAGCCGCCGGTGTCGGTGCCGGTCGCGCCCGGGCAGAGCCGCGCAGCGACCGCCGCCGAACTGCCGCCAGAAGACCCGCCGGGCGCTATGGGCGCATTACCGCCGTCGCTGCGCCGCCACGGCGAGATCACGTTGCCGAACGCGCTGGTCTCGTTCGACGATCCCATCGCGAACTGGTCCATGTTCAGCTTGCCGAGCATGCCAGCGCCCGCATCCCACAGATTCTGCGAGACGCGGCTCTCGTACGGCGGCACGAAGCCTTCGAGGATGTGGCTCGCCGCGGTGGTCGGCACGCCGTTCGTGCAGAACAGGTCTTTCATCCCGATCGGCACGCCCGCGAGCGGCTTGGGCGCTTCGCCGGCCGCGCGTGCCGCATCGGCCGCATCGGCGGCGGCCAGCGCATGATCGGGGGTTTCGACCAGGAAGGCGTTGAGCAGCTTGGCGTTCGCGACCTTGGCAATAAAACCTTCCGCCACTTCGCGTGCGGTGAAGTCGCCACTGCGCACCCCGTCGCGGATCGCGACGACACCCAGATCCGTCAGGTCGGTCATTCGATCACCTTGGGCACGGTGAAAAAGCCGTGCTCGGCCTGCGGGGCGTTCTTCATCAGCAGGTCGCGGATACCGCCGTCATCGACGATGTCGTCGCGCAGCCGCAGATGGTTGGCGATCACCGCGGTCATCGGCTCGACCCCGGTCGTGTCGACCTCGCCCAGCTGCTCGATCCAGCCGAGAATGTTGTTGAGCTCGGGGACGAGCCGCGCGGCATCGTCGTCGCCGATGGCGATCCGCGCAAGGCTCGCGATCCGTTTGACGGTTGGGGTATCGACTGACATGGCGCGCGGCTAGCACCGCGTGGCTCGGGCGCGCAACCGCTTAAGGAGGCCGAAGGTTTGGCGCGCAAGTTTCTCTACGTCATCGCGTTCCTGATCGTGCTGACCATCGCGGGCGCGATCGCCTACAGCGTGGCGGGTAACCGTATCATCCGCTGGTGGGCCGTACCGAGTGCGAAGTTCGAGGCGCTGCCGAGCGTCGGCGCACAGGCCTATGCCGATCGCCGGATGTGGATCGCGCGCCCCGACCTGCCCGGCAATCCGGCGCAATGGACCCCCGCGGGATACGCCCCGGGCAAGAATCCGAAGGCCGCGGTGTTCTTCATCCACCCCACCTCGTTCCTCGGCACCGCGCGTTGGAACGCAGCGCTCGACGACCGCGAGAGCAACGACCGCGCCGCGCTGTTCCTGCGCGGCCAAGCGAGCGCGTTCAACGCGGTCGGCGCGATCTGGGCGCCGCGATACCGGCAAGCGACCTTCGGCGCCTTCCTGACCGATATCGCCGCCGCCAACCAGGCGCTCGACCTTGCGTACCGCGACGTGGCGGCGGCGTTCGACGCCTTTCTGGTCCAGGCGGGCGACCGGCCGATCATCCTTGCCGGGCACAGCCAGGGTGCGCTCCACCTGACGCGGCTGCTGCGGGAGAAGGTGGCGCGCGATCCGGCGCTCAGGAAACGCATCGTCGCCGCCTATGTCGTCGGTTGGCCGGTGTCGCGGACGACCGACCTGGCGGCGATCGGCCTGTCCGAATGCCGCGCCGCCGACCAAACCGGGTGCCTGCTGTCGTGGCAGAGTTTCGCGCCCCCGGCGGACCCGTCGCTAATCGTCGACACGTTTGATGCGACCACCGGCTTCGACGGGCGATCGCGCAAGGGCACGCCGATGGTCTGCACCAACCCGCTGACCGGCACCGCCGACGGCGCGGCACCGGCCGCCGCGAACGCGGGCACATTGTTCCCCTCGAGCGACTTGTCGACCGCGACGATCGCGGCGGACAAGGTGGGGGCGAAGTGCGAGGGCCGCGGGTTCCTGATGCTCGACACGCCCGTCGACCTCGGCCCGTACCTGCTGCCCGGCAACAACTATCACGTCTACGACTACAGCTTGTTCTGGGCCAACGTGCGCGCCGATGCAGCGCGGCGACTGGCCGCGTTCCGGTGATCGGCACGAGACAGCACGATTTCCGCAAGAGGCTCCCCGAAGGCGGGCGGCTGCTTGGGCTCGACGTCGGCACCAAGACCATCGGCACCGCCTTGTGCGACGCGGGCTGGTCGTTCGCCAGCCCTGCGCTGCTGATCCGCCGGACGAAGTTCCAGAAGGACAAGGCGGCGCTTGCCGAGCTGATCGGCGCACAGGCGGTGCGCGGGCTGGTCATCGGCCTGCCGATCAACCTCGACGGCTCCGAAAGTCCGCGCAGCCAATCGACCCGCGCCTTCGCGCAGAACCTCAAGGATCTAGGCCTGCCGATCCTGCTTTGGGACGAACGCTGGTCCACCGTCGCGGTCGAGCGGACGATGATCGAACAGGACATGAGCCGCGCCAAGCGGGCGACACGGGTCGACAATCTGGCCGCCGCGCACATCCTGCAAGCCGCGATCGACGCGCTGACGATGGGCTGAGCCGCCGCTGTCCTACACGCGGCGTCCGTGGCATGCAGCCGCCATGCCCGCCCTACCGCCTCTGCCCATCTGTTTCCCCCACCCGGTTGTCGCCCGCTGGGCGGGACGCTTCACGTGTCAACCAGTGTCAACGTCCATCGGTCGCGCGCGCATTCGGGCGACCGTCACGGCGCGGCGCGTACGCGTCAACCAGTGTCAACGTCGATGCCCTCGGTCGCCTGAACCGATACCGTTGCTACGCGTCAACCGGTGTCAACGTCGCGGCGGATTGCGCTGGCCATGACGACGCTCTCCGACTACCCGGCCGGTCCGATGCAACGCTCGGACAACCGCCCCGGCACGCTGATCGAAGGCGGCGCCGTCTTCCCGCACCGGCACCTCACCGGGATCGACGGCCTCCAGCCGCACGAAATCGCGTTCCTGCTCGACGAGGCCGAGCGCTGGGTCGAGGCCAACCGTACCCACGCCGCACCCGACAAGCGCTTGGCAGGGCTGACCCAGATCAACGCATTCTTCGAGAACTCGACCCGGACACTGCTCAGCTTCGAGATCGCGGGCAAAAGGCTGGGTGCCGACGTCGTCAACATGCATGCCGCGCAATCGAGCGTGAAGAAGGGCGAGACGCTGATCGACACCGCGCAGACGCTGAACGCGATGCGCGCCGACGTGCTCGTCATCCGCCACATGGCGAGCGGCGCGGTGCGGCTGATCGCGGACAAGGTCGACTGCCCGGTGCTGAACGCCGGCGACGGCTGGCACGAGCACCCGACCCAGGCGCTGCTCGACGCGCTGACGATCCGGCGGCGGTGCGGCGGCATTCACAACCGGCGGGTGGTGATCTGCGGCGACGTGCTCCACAGCCGGGTCGCGCGATCGAATATCCTGGCGCTGACCGCGCTCGCCGCGGAGGTGCGGGTGTGCGCGCCCTCCACGCTGATGCCCGCGGCGATCGAGCGGATGGGGGTGGAGCCGTTCACCGATTTCGACGCCGCACTGATCGGCGCCGACGTGGTGATGATGCTGCGTGTGCAGACGGAACGGATGAGCGGCGGCGAAGTCCCGTCCACCCGCGAATACCGGCTGCGCTACGGCCTGACCGCCGATCGGATCGCCAGGCTACCGGATGCGCTCGTCATGCATCCCGGACCGATGAACCGCGGGGTCGAGATCGACTCGAGCGTCGCCGATGGCAGGCAGTCGGCGATCACCGAGCAGGTCGAGATGGGGGTCGCGGTCCGCATGGCCTGTCTCGACGTGCTGACCCGGCGCGCGCGCGGGGTGGCGGGGTGGGCATGATGCTGGCGCTCCTCGATGCCACGGTCGTCTACCCCGTAAGCGGCGTGCGCAGCGGCGGCGTGCTCGTCGATGGCGACACGATCGTCGCAACCGGGGTGTTCGACGTGCCCTCTCACGCGGCCGTGGTGGACTGCGGCGGCAAGACGCTGGCGCCGGGCATCGTCGATCTGGGCGTGTTCGCGATCGACCGTGCGGCCTTTCGCGCGGGCGGGATCGTGCGCGTCGGGCTGATGCCCGATCAGACGCCGGTGCTCGACGATCCCGGCATCGTCCAGCGGTCCGCGCTCGTCGGCAAGCCCGATCTGTGGATCCACCCCATCGCCGCCGCTACGCGTGGACTGGCGGGAGAAGCGCTCGCCGAGATGGCGGTGTGCGCGTCGGCGGGTGCGAAGGCGGTCGGCACCGGGCGCACGTGGATCGCGGATGCAGGGGTGATGCACCGCGTCCTCGCTTATGCCCGCGACCTCGGCCTGACGGTGATCGCGCATGCCGAGGACGGCGGGCTGGCCCGCGGCGCCGTCGCGACTGCGGGCGAGACCGCGACCCGGCTCGGCCTGCCCGCTGCTTCGGCGATCGCCGAAGCGCTGGCGGTTGCGCGTGACCTGATGCTGGCGGAGGAGACCGGCGCTCGGCTCCACCTGCGTCAGGTGACGACCGCGGCGGCGCTGGACCTGGTGCGCGCGGCCAAGCGGCGCGGCGTCGCGGTGACGTGCGGGGTCACCCCCGCCCACCTCCACTTGTCCGACATCGCCATGAGCGATTTTCGCACCTTCGCGCATCTGTCGCCGCCTCTGCGCGCCGAGCCGGACCGCCAGGCGACGCTCGCGGCAATCGCCGATGGGACAATCGACGTGCTGTGTTCGGGCCACGATCCCCACGGTCCCGAAGCCAAGCGACTGCCTTTCGTCGATTCGCGCGCCGGGATGGCGGGTGCGGAAACGCTGCTGCCGCTCGCGCTGATGCTGGTACGCGACGGCCACGTCACGCTCGAGCGGCTGTTCGCCCTGCTCGCCGCCAACCCCGCGCGGGTGCTGGGCGTGGAGACGGGCACGCTAGAAGCCGGACGCCCCGCCGACCTCATGCTGTTCGACTCGCAGACGCCCTGGCGGATCGACGGCGATGCGTTCCGCGCCTCGGCGGGCAACACGCCGTTCGACGGCTTGCCCGTCCAGGGCCGCGTGCTGCGCGTCTGGAAAGGGGGATGCGAGATTTAGCGCGAGGCGAGTTGCGTCGGCTTTGCCGCCCATTGCGCGACGCGGTCCCCCGCACCGGCGCGCACGAAGCACGCGCCGCCGGTCGAGCGATAGCGGCGGCACAGCGCATCGGCCTCCGGCCGCACGAAGCCGCCGAACGCCAGGCGATACACCGCGCCGCCCTTTGCGACGAAGCGCGCGTTGGTCGGGGTGCGTGCGGCGAGTGCGGGCATACGGCGGGTGGCGTGGCGCCAACCGTCGCGCGCGACTGCGACGTTGCGGAACGCGCCGACCTGGACGTACCAGTTTCCCCGCACGGCCATCGGCGGCGCGACGCGGGTCAGCGCGACCTTGAGTGCGCGCATCTGGGCGCGGATCAACGGTGCAGGGGCAGCGACCCGAACCGGGGTCATCGCGCGCTCGGCAAGACGGACGTCGGCGGGCGTTGCGGGCATGGGCGGCAATGCGGCGAGCGCAGCTTCGGCAACCGCCATCGGCTCGGCGGGTGCTGCGGGTGCATCGGCCTGCACGACCGCCTGCCCGAGCGCCACCGGCGCGACGAGCGCGAGCGCGACCGGCTGCCCCGGATCCTGCGCCACGTGGACGCCGAGCAGCGCGGCGACCTGATCCGACGCGGTCGCCGGTTTGGCGAAGGCGGCCCATTGCTCCAGCCGGGCATCGACATCGGCCGGCGACATGTCGGCGCTGGCGACGACCCGCGCGCCCTGCCACTGGCCGGCGAGCGCCAGCGCCAGCGCCAGGTTCTGGCGAGCCTTGGGCGTCGATCCGCCCGAACGGACGGTCTCGGTCAACATCGCGACGCCGCCCGCGGGATCGCCCGCGAGCGCCAGCGCGAGTCCCCGGTCTGCCGCGGAAATCGTCGCCGTGTGCGCCGCCAGCGTCTGGCGCGCCGCGTCCCAATCGCCGACCGCGATCTGCGCCAGCGTCAGGTTGAGCGCGATGCGGCCGTCGCCGGGCGACAGCGCCAGTGCGTCGGTGAAGGCGGTACGCGCCGAGGCGAAGCGACCCGCTTTCAGATATCCCTGCCCCAGCAACGCACGGTAATCGGCGTTGTTGGGCATCAGCGCCACCGCGCTCTCGGCGGCGGTCACGCCTTGCGCGGCATTGCCCTTGGCGAGTGCCCGTGTGGCGCGATCGGCGTTGCGCGCCGCCAGCTTTGCCGCAGCAGCGGCCTCGCCGGTTCCGGCCGAAGCCAGGCCGCCGCGGGTGGCGGTGCAGCCGACGGTCGTTCCGCCCAGGACCAGGGCGGAGAGACCGAGCGAGAGGATCATGCGCGTCTTCATCGGAAAAATCCTTACCGATTGGAGGGCGAAACACCGGCGACGAGCGCGTCGAGGCCGGGCATTTGGGCGAGAAAGGCGTCGAGCGCTTCGCCGACGATCTGCTGGCCCGAGCGATTGGCGACCGCCGACGCGAGCCGCAGCCGCAGGTGGCGCTCGGGATCGAGGCGCAGCGTGAAGGCGGCCTTGCCCGTCCGCGTCTGCTGTGCCGATTCGCGTGCAACACGGGCGACCGTGGCGGTGCTGATCGGCGCAGCGACAGCCGGGACCGGCGCGGCCTCTGCCGAAGCGGACACCGATGCGGCAACCTCTTCGGCCAGCGCGGCGCGCTCCACCAGCACAGGCGGCACGACGGCGACATGAACCGCGGGCGCGGCGTGTCCCATGTCGTTCCAGCCGAGATCGTCGATTGCGACGCCTTGCGGGCGCATTGCGGGGCGCGCGTGGCCCTTGCGCGCGAGCAGCGTCGAGGACAGGCTGGCCAGCGGCTTGGCGCTGAACATCATGCCACCACGCGGCGGCCGAACCCGCCGCCTGCGGTCCGCGGCACCGCGCTGGGCACCGCGAACACGGTGCGCCGGAAATTCTTTTCGAGCCGGTCGGAGACATACGTCCACAGCGCGGTGATCTCGGCGGCGGACTTGCCGTTCGGATCGACCTCCATGACGGTGCGGCCGTCGATCATCGACGCGGCGAAATCGACACGCTGGTGGATTGTCACCGGGGCGACCGTGCCATGCTGCGACAGCGCCACCGCGGCATCGGCGGTGATGCGGGCGTGCGCGGTCGCGGCGTTGACGACGAAGATCAGCGGCTTGCCCGCGCGGTCGCACAGATCGACGGTCGCGCCGACCGCGCGAAGATCGTGCGGGGACGGCCGGGTCGGCACGACGACCAGTTCGGCGACTTGGATCACGCTCTGGATCGCCATCGTGATCGCAGGCGGCGTATCGATCATCGCCAGCTTGAAGCCCTGTTGCCGCAGCATCTCCAGATCGGCGGCGAGCCGCGCGACGGTGGTCTGTGCAAATGCGGGAAATTCGTCTTCCCGCTCGTTCCACCAGTCGGCCAGCGACCCTTGCGGATCGATGTCGATCATGACGACCGGGCCATGGCCCGCTCGCTGGGCCTGAACGGCCAGGTGCCCGGACAAGGTGGTCTTGCCCGATCCACCCTTTTGTGATGCCATCGCCAGTACGCGCATGGTTTGGCCGAACTCCCCGTCGTGGACGAGACGATTTCGCACGATGGGGTTAGGATGCGGTTAACGCGGCCCGGCCCATGGGGACTTTGCCGCCGCCCCGTTTGCGGGCATGATCGCGGCGGACAGGCTGGCGGCGGGGGCGGATATGCGTGGGTTGGCGATGACGATGGTCGCGGGAGCGATGCTGGCGGCGGTGCCTGCGGCCGCCGACGTCAAGGCGGGCGTCGATGCCTGGGCCAAGGGCGATTTTTCCCGCGCGGTCGAGGAATGGCGCGGGCCCGCGATCGCGGGCGATGCCGATGCGCAGTTCAACCTGGCACAGGCCTACAAGCTCGGGCGCGGCGTGCCGGTCGATCCGGCGCTCGCCGAAAGCTGGTTCCGCAAGGCGGCAATGCAGGGGCATGTGCAGGCGGAGGACAATTACGGCCTCGCGCTGTTCCAGAACGACAAGAAGGCCGATGCGGTGCCGTGGCTGGAGAAGTCGGTCGCCCGCTTCGAACCGCGCGCGCAACTGGTGCTCGGCACGATGCTGTTCAACGGCGACGGGGTAAAGCGCGACTATCCGCGCGCCTACGCGCTGATGACTCGCGCGTCGGCAAAGGGCCTCGATTCGGCGTCGGCGACGCTGGCGCAGATGGACCAGTACATCACCCCGGCGGACCGCGAGCGCGGGGTGGCACTGGCGCGGCAATATGAGACGCAGGCGCGCGCGATGCCGCCCGCCGCTGCCGACAGGGCGACGCGGGTGTCGGACGGGTCCGACAAGCAGCAGCCCCCGGCACCACCGCCGGTGCGGGTGGCAGCGGTGCCTGCCCGCCCCGTAAGGGAGGCGCCGGTACGGACGCTTCCGGGTGCTCCGCCACGACCGGCTCGCGACGCCGCGCCCCCGCTCCGCCAGCCAGCGGCTGCGCCCACCGGCGGCTGGCGCATCCAGCTCGGCGCGTTCCGCGACCGCGCCAACGCCGAGGCCCTTTGGCGCCGCGTCGCCGGACGGCTCAAGGGCGCGTCGCCGTCCTATGTGGCGGGTGGCGGGATGACCCGGTTGCAGGCTGACGGATACCCCTCCAGGGCCGCCGCCGCGAACGCATGCGCCACCGCCAAGGTGGCCGGTTCGCCGTGCGTGGTCGTCGCGCCATAGGCTGACCCGGAAGGATCATGAACGTTCACGCCGAGACCGCCGGTGTACGCGGGTGCAATGGCGGTCAACGTGATCGGGACCGCTAGCCTATACGAGCCTGAGCCACGAAAAACGACTCACAGCCGTTCGTGCTGAGCGAAGTCGAAGCACATGCCCCGCGCCAGCCTTCATCCATGCCCTTCGACTGCGCTCAGGGCGAACGGGGTTCGGCCGTTTCCGCGCCGAATCACTCCGTCCGGACCGACCATGACGTCGAGTGCATCCTCTCCGACGTCGCAAGTCTAAGCGGCAGCGTCCTCGGCGACCAGATCGCGCTCGCCGGGGTGCCGATCGAGGTAGGCAGCGACGAAAGGACAGGACGGAACGATGCGCAAATCCCGCGCGCGCACGTCCGCCAGAACGGCTGCGATCAGGCGACTTGCGACGCCGTGACCCTCCTGCGCGGGTGGGACCGCGGTATGGGTGAGGACAAGGATATCGCCGCGCCGCTCATAGGCGGCGATTGCGGGACCATCCGGCGTCGCAAGTTCGTAGCGTTGCCGCGATGCGACGTCGCGAACCTCGGCGTCTTGCGTATCGTCGGTCATGCGAACTCTCCCCACGATCGGCTGATCGTGGAGAAAGAACGCCGTTCACGCCGCTTGGCTGCGGCTCACGCCTGCTTGACGAATTCGACGCGGCGGTTGGCGGGTGCGGTCGCGCGGGTGCCGCGAATTGGGCGGTCGGGACCATAGCCCTTGGCGGACAGGCGGCTCGAATCGACGCCCTGGGTGACGAGGTAATCGACCACCGACTGCGCCCGCGCTTGGCTGAGCGTCATGTTCTTGTCGTGGGTGCCCGTCGCGTCGGTGTGGCCCTCGATCGCGAAGCGCATGCCCGCCATCTGTGGTGCCGACATCGCCTGCGCGAACGCGCGTGCCTCGGCCTGCGCCTGCGGGGTCATCGTCGCCGACCCGCGCTGGAAGGTGACGAGCATGTCGAGGCCGCCGCCGGGCCGGACCTTGGGCGCCGGTGCCAACGCGAAGCGGCTGGTCGTGGTACGCGTCGAAGCCATCGTGCGGGCGCGCGGGCGCGGCATCGGTGCGGCGGCGGCACGCGCCGGGGGCGCGGCGTTGGCGGCGGGGGCTGCTCGCGCCAGGCTGAACGCCTTTTCGTCGCCCACCTTGACGCGGTCGCCCGCGGCGGCCTGGGTATCGCAACTGCCCGTCATCGCGCAGATGATCCCCTCGGGCGTATTCTTGGCAGTCTGGGCGAGCGCCGCCCCCGAGAAGCTGACACCGATGCCGGCAAGTACGATCACGATCGGACGCATGTTCCATATCCCCTGCGTAGAGCCTATGCGAAGGCTTCGTTGCTACAGCCGACGATAAAGCATTGCGGCTCGACTTACAATCGTGTCGCAGTTCAAGCGTTGCGCAAGCAGACGCGCGCGCTATCACCGGCAAGCGCATGACTTTAATCCTTTCCCTAAGCCGTGGCCGCGCCGCTCAGGGCGTGCCAACCACCATCCCGTTGGATGCAAACGACATCGTCGTTGGCGCCGCGCCCGACTGCGACTGGCGACTCGAAGACGGGGTCGCGCCGCGTCATTGTCAGTTCGGTTTTCGCGGCGGCGCCTGGCTGGTCGTCGACCTGGGCGGGGGTACGCGGCTCAACGGCCAGCCGCTGGATCGACCTTCGGGGATCGGCGTCGGCGACGTGCTGAGCATCGGTGCGTGCCAGATCACCGTCGCCGACGCAGCCGTCGCCCTGCCCCCGAGTACGGGTCCGGGCGACGCGCTGCTCGCCGCCGCCGGCCTGACTCGCGCGCAGGTGCCCGGCAGCGACCCTGCCCTGATCGCCGCAGCGGGTGCGCTTGTCCGCCACTTGGTCGCCGGCATGGTGGACCAGCTCGCGCAACGCGCCCGCGCCAAGGCGCAGATGGGCGCGGAGGCGACCCAATTCGCCTTCGGCCCGCAGAATCCGCTCAAGACCCTGCCCGCCGATCGTGCGCTTGCCGCCCTCCTGACGCCGCCCGCTCCCGCAACGATGCCCGCCGATCGCGCGGTCGCCGACGCGTTCGCCGATCTGGAGGCGCATCAGGCCGCAACCTTGGGCGCCATGCAGCAGGCGCTGGCGTCGACGCTGGAACGATTCTCCCCATCGTCGATCCGCGCCCGCGCGACGAGCGGCGGACTGATGGCGCGCGTCCTGCCGGGCGCGAAGGAAGCGGCGTTGTGGCAGGCGTACGAGCGCGAGTTCGACGGGGTGGCCAAGGGATCGAGCGACGCCTTCGTCGAACTGTTCGCCGACGAGTTCAAGCGCGCGTATCAGGCGGTCAGTTCGGCACCTCGTCGACCATCTTGAACCACACCATCTCGGATTTCCAATGGCCTGCGGCAGCGGCGGCGGCGAAGCGCTGCGGCCAGTCCGCGGCGCGGACGCCGGTGGTGCTGGCGACCAACTCGTCGGAGAAGCCGCCATCGCCGGTGAGGAGCAGATAGCCCGACCAGCCGCTGTTGTTCGAATCGATCGTGAATCGGTACTTGCCTCCGCCCAGGTCGGAGATCGGCACGCCGGTTTTGGGGAAGGCGTCGAACATCTTGCGGTCGGTCATGACCGGCGAGATCGCGCCGCTGGGTTCGAGCCCGTACAGCGCGAAGTCGCGAACCCCCGACAGGTCCAGGTTCATGATGGTCTTCGCGCCGATCTGACCCGCAAAAGTGCTGCCCGCTTCGAGCCTGGCCATCTCGAAGGTCCGCTGGGGTACCGAAAGGTGCACCGGCCCATCGGCACGAATCGCACGAAACGCGTTGATGGCGCTGCACTCGCTGGCGCTGACCGGAGCGACGTCGGAGAAATCGGCGGAGCCGAGCGCCGTGCCCGTGCCCTCGACCACCTTGGCGATCGCCGCTTGCGCCTCGGCGGGGCGCCCCGCCACGCCCATCAGCTTCAGCGTCATCGCCGCGCCGCCCGACGCCTCGTTGGCAAGATCGAGCCAGGAGCAGTCGATTTGCGGCAGCGCGGCGGTCACCGCGGCGACCGCTCCGGCGGCGGATGGCTTGGCGGGCGCTGCCGAAGCTTCGGTATTGGTGGCCGTCGCGTCGGGCGCAGCATCGCCGCCGCGAGTCGCGAACCACGCGCCGCCAGCGACCATCATCAGCGCCGCCGCGGCCCCGGCTGCGATCATCGGCTTGGGAATGCCCGATTTCGCCGCCGGATCGCGCACCGGCTTGGGCGCGGCGACCTTGGCGGGCTTGGGCGCCTTCTTCGGCTTGTCGACGGCGACGGCGGCCGTCGGCGCGCCCGACAGCGCCGCCAGCACCGCGTCCATCGAGCGCAGCCGATCGGCTGGGTTGGGCGCCAGCATCGCGCCGAGCACCGGCCGCAGCCCCGCCGGCGCCTTGTCGAGCGAAACCCCCTTGCGCCGCTTGTCGATCGCATCGACGAAACTGCCGCCCAGGTCGATGCCGCCGCCGCCCGCGACCGCCAGGATCACCAGCGCCAGGCTGTAGACGTCGGTCCACGGCCCGACCTCACGGTTGAAGTCGCCCAGTTGCTCGGGTGCGACATACGACAACTTGCCCGCGAACCCTTCGCCGATGATCGTCTTGGAGCCGGGATCGAGGTCCTTGGCGATGCCGAAATCGATGATCCGCGCCTTGCCGAGCTCACCGTGTTCGAGCAGCACGTTGTCGGGCGAGATGTCGCGGTGGATCGCGCCGAGCGCGTGCGCGGCCTGCAGCCCTGCTGCCAAGCGCTTCAACAAGGCGACGAGATCGGCTTCGTCGGCCTTCACCGTGCCGAGCACATCGTCGAGGTTGCTGCCCTCGATGAACTCGGTGACGATGTAGAGGACGCCGAGCTGCGGCTCCTGCGCCAGCACTCGGTATTGGACGAGCGCGGGATGCGACAGGCGCGTGAGGGTGCGTGCCTCCTTTCGGAACATCGCCTGGACGTTGGGATCGGCGGCGAGCGCGGGAAGCATCACCTTGATCGCGACCCGCTCGTCGCTGGTGACGTTGCAGCCCTCGAACACCTCGCCCATGCCGCCGCGCGCGAGGAAGCGCTTCACCTCGAAGATATGGTTGAGCACGTCGCCCGGCTGGATCCGCCCCACATCGGTGCGCGGCGCCATCTGTGTATAGCCGGTCGGTGGCAGCGATGTCGCACCTGCGGGTGGTTGCGAGACCGGCGGTTGCGAGACCGGCGGTTCGGGCGGTGCCGGTACGCTACCTGACGCGGGGACGAAAACGGTGCGATCGTCGTCGGTCATGGCGTCGCGAAACGCCCATCAACCGTGCGTCCGGTCGCCAATGCACCCCGCTCGCTCATCCTGCCGCCGCATCCCCGTTGCATTGCCCCGCCGTAGGGGTAGCGCCGCTGAGCGCACGCTGCAATCCTCTCCCAATCACGGGGTGGGACGGATTGCCGCTCGCACCGTTCCCCGCATCGCGGTACAAGCGCGTCGGGGAGCAAGAGGGGGACGCCATGACCGATCTCAGCGGCCAGCCGCCGTCGTTCGATCCGCGCAGCTGGAAGCGCGCGGGGGCGCCGGCAAGCGCACCCGCGGTGCCCGTGCCTGCCCCGCCCGCAGCTCCATCCGCCGGCGCGCCGCGAAGGTTCCCGGCCTTGGCGCTTGCCGGGTCAGCGGCGATCCTGGCAGGCGGCGCGCTGTTCGCGCACTGGTCGCGTCCGGCCCAGGCGCCTGCGCCGGTTGCCGGCGTTGCGCCCGGCACGAACGCCAGCGCGCCGCGCGATGAGCGGCGGATGCTCACGCTGTCGGGTGCGCAGGATTTGCAGGGCGCACTGATCGCCAGCGGGGTCGACGCAGCGAGCGCGCAGCAAGCGACCGCGATGGCGATGCCCGCGCTCAAGACCGGCGGCGAGATCCGCGCGGCGATGACGCTGTCGCCGCGCGGCGGTGCGATGGACCTGGTGCGGCTGGAGGCATCGAACGCCGATTCGTCCGGCGTGATCGTGGAGCACACGGCGGGCACATTCACGGCGACCGCGGTCGCCGCCGACCTGACCAGCAAGGTCGTGGTGCGGCGCGGCACGATGGACGCCGACAGCTTCTATTCCTCGGCGGTCGCGGCGGGGGTGATCGACAGCCTCATTCCCGATTTCGCCGCCGCGCTCGCGTTCGATTTCGACTTCCAGCGCGAGGTGCGCAAGGGCGATGCGTTCGAGGCCGCGTTCGAGCAGCGCGTCGATCGCGATGGCCGCGCGGTGGGCCCGCCCAAGCTGCTGTACGCGGCGCTGTCGACCCGCACGAAGGCAGCCGCGGTGTACCGGTTCACGCCCGCAGGCGGCGAGCCGGGATGGTTCGACGGCGAAGGCGTATCGACCAAACGCGCGCTGCTCCGCACGCCGGTGGACGGCGCCCGGGTGTCGTCCGGGTTCGGGTTTCGCATCCACCCGGTGCTGGGCTTCATGAAGCTGCACAAGGGCACCGACTTCGCCGCACCGACGGGCACTGCGATCTTCGCCAGCGGCGACGGGACGGTCGAATGGGCGGCGATGAAGGGGCCGAACGGCAATCTCACCATCCTGCGCCACGACAACGGCTGGGAGACCTATTACCTGCACCAGAGCATGTTCATGCCCGGCGTCGTGCCGGGCGCGCGGGTCGCCCAAGGGCAGGAGATCGGTAAGGTCGGCACCACCGGGCGGTCGACCGGACCGCACCTCCATTACGAATTGCACATCGACGGACAGCCGGTCGATCCGCTGAGCGTCAAGACCGAAGCCGCGCCGCCGCTGTACGGCGCCGTGCTCGCCGCCTTCAAGCGCGAGCGCGACCGGATCGACGTCAACCGGGCACGGAGATCGACCTGATCGGTGGGCGAGCCGCCGACATCGCCAGCGGCAGGATGAGCGCGACCAACACCAGTGTCATCGCCACGCTGGCGTTGAGTCCTTCCGCCGATCCTCCCCAGCGCGCCGCACCCGTCATATCGAGATCGTGGAGCGCGCCGAAGCCGCCGGTGCCGGGATTGGGATCGAGCCCGAAGACGATGCCCTCCGCCCAGTTCCATCCCGCATGCGCCGCGATCGGCGCGGCCAGCCCGCCGCTGCGCCAGGCAAGCAGACCGAACAGGATGCCGCCGAGCAGCAGGTTGACGAGCGTCAGCGGGGTGCGCGCTCCGCCCGCAATGTGCAGAGCGGCGAAAGCGATCGCGGTCACGCCGATCGCCGCCGCGATGTGCCAGCTGCGCGCGAGCACGGGCTGGAGCCAGCCGCGAAAGAACAGTTCCTCGCTCGCCGACTGCCCGGCGACGACCAGCGTGCCGATCAGCAAGGTACCGATGCCCCCCCCAGATGGTCCGCGCGCGACCGCGCCCGCTAGTGTCGCATCCCCCAGCGCGAGCATAAGCCCGCCGATGCCGATCGCGGCACCCACTGCGATCCACAGGGCGCGCGATGTCGTCGTCGAATCGGGCAGCCCCGCGAGCCTGCGCCCCAGCACTGCGATGAGCGCCAAGACCCCGTAGAGCAGCCCTGAGAACAGCGCCTCCTGCCCCGCCGGGGACCAGTCTGCGAGCGTCGCGCCGAGCGCCGGCGCCAGCAGCATCGCGGCCGAGACGACCGCGCCGCCCGCGATCACCGCGGCGATCAGGACCGGGAACGGGCGGCCGGCGGCGTTCACTTGGCCGCGATCCGCGGTGCCGGCGGAGCGGGCGGCGACAGCATCGACTTGGACGCGTCGCCGACCAGGAAATACGCGCCCCAATAATAAGGATGCGACGTCGCGGGTACCTTCATCGCGCCGAGCTGGGCATCGCGCAGCGCCGCGCCGATGCTCTCGGTGCGTCCGTGCGCGTAGAAGTTGCGGATGAACTCGTCGCTGGACGCGATCGCGGGCACCTTCCAATAGGTCGCCAGCACCGCACGCGCGTTGGCGGTGATGAAGGCGCGCACCAGCCCGTCGAGGGTCGCGCCCGATTCGTCCTGCCCGCCCAGACGCCCGCCCACCCCGGAGACGCCACTGGCCGTCTCGCACGCCGACAGGACGACGAGGTTCGCATCGAGCCGCAGCCCGGCGATCTCGCTGAAGCTCAGCAGTCCGTCCGACGGCGCCATCCCGCCTTCTGGTGGCGCGAGCGTCGTCACCAGCGCGGGCGGTACGCGCAGGCAGCCCGCCTTGGTCTCGGGCAGGCCATGGGTGGCGAAATGCAGCACCTGGTACTGCGCGAGGTCGCCCTTGGCGCTCTCGGCCATCACCGCACGGTCGCTGAACGCAGCGCCGGTGATCGCTGGCGCGTTCGGCACCCCCAGCGACGCGGAGGCGAGCCGGATTTCGGCCGAGCTGACTGGCTTGTTTGCGTTCATGATGCCCGCCAGCTCGGCATAGCTGACATCGCAGCCCGAGCCGAACTGCACCCGCATCGTCGCCTGCGCACCGAGCGCGGTTGCCGGCGCATTCTCGCCGAAGCCGATGAACGGCTGCGGCGCGCGCGATGGCGCCAACGCCCGCGCGATCAGGAACGACCGCGGCGACAACGCACCGGTGATCTCCGCACGCCCTGCGAGGAAAGCGACTTGGGTCAGATCGTTGGGCGCGGTCTTGCGCGACACGGCGTAGCGCTTGACGCTGTCGAGGTCGGTGACGAGCACGCCCGCGGGCAGGTTGGCGAGCGGCCCGGACGGGTCGATCACCAGCGACTTGGCCTGGAACACCGCCGGCCGCGACGGGCCGGTGATCAGGTCGAACAGTGCATAGGATGCCGCGACGTCGAAGAACGGCAGCGTGCCCGTATCGTCGCGGATCGACGCGCGCACGCGAGCGGCGATCGCGCCGACTGTCGCGGCGGGCGCGGCGAGCGCGTAGATATTGGCGCTCTTGCCGTCGATCATGATCCCGAAGGCGCGATTGCGGAGCTGGACGATCTTCAGATAGGCTTCATCCGGGCGCAGCGCGGCGCGCAGTTCGGCGACCTTCACGGGTGCGTCGTCGGTGACCCGGAAACGCGGGTCGCCCGCGAGCGCGGCGTCGACCGTTGCGAGCTTGGATTCGGTCGCAACCCGCTCGGCTTCCAGTGCCTCGATCTTGTCGGGCGTGGCGGCGGCGATCTCGTAGCGCAGGCGGACGACCGAGCGCTCCAATTCGGCGCGGTCGCGGACCTTGGCTGCGGTGGGTCCATCGGCGGTGACGATCCGCTGCAGCTGCGCGATCTGGCGGGCGACGGTCGGCTCGCCGACGGACTGTAGCGCGCGAAAGAACCGATCCTGGCTCTCGATCGACGGAGTCTTCGCATCGGCCGCGGCAAGCAGGTCGAGATACACCTCCATTGCGGCGGGCACGACATTGCCCGACGCGCCCGATGCGACCATCGTGTCGGTCGCATCGGCGAAGTCGGACAGCACTCGGGTCCGGTCGACGCCGGGCAGCCGCGCGAGCAGACTGGCGCGCTCGAGTTCGGTTTCAGCGACCATCGGCCCACCGCTACCCGCGACGGGCGCGGTGCCTCCGATCACGCCGCTCGTCACCCGGACACGGCGCGGGAGGTCGAGCGGGCACGCGCCACCGCCCGCGACAGGCACGTTCTGAAGCGTGGCGAGCGAGCAGTCGAAGGCGTGGACCGCCTCGGTCAGCTTGCCGTCACGCGCCGCCAACCGCCCATATTGCCGCTGGACGCGGGCTTTCAGTGCCGCGACCGCCTCCGCGGGCACAGCGCGCTGGAGTTGGTCGACCGAGACCAGCCCTTCGTCGAGCGCACGCCGGGCGCCTGCGATGTCGTTCGACGACAGCGACGCGACGCTGCGCGCCCAGCTGCGCTGCGCTTCGAGCAGCAGGCGGGAGAGCTGTGCCGAATCCGTGCTGCTCACCGCGGCACGCACCCCGCTGGCGGGCGCGGGCTGATTGAGCGCGCTCAGGATCGCGGGATCGCTCAGCGGGTCTCCCTGCGACTCGGCGTTGCCGAGCAGGGCCAGCGCGGTCGCGAACTGGCGGCGGTTGATCGCGTCCTGGCCGCGATAGGTCGCCTGCTTGGCCTGAAGGAACGCCGCACGATCGACCCCGGGCTGCCCCGCGATCAGCCCGGCGCCACGGTCGAAATGATCGCCCGCCGCATCGAACTGGCCGATGTTCGAATCGGCGAGCCCCGCCTCCAGCTCCAGCTCGGCGCGGATCAGCGGCGGGGTGGTCGAGGCGAGACGGCTCAGCACGTCGTTGAGCAGCCGCGACGCCTCGACATATTGGCCGCGGTGGTTGAGCGCGATCCCCGCCTGGAGCAGCGCGGACGGATCGACGTCGTTGCCGCTCACGCGTCCGCGCACCGGCGCTGGCGCCGGCGCCAGCTTGGCTGGGTCGATCGACGGCTTGACCAATGCATCGGCGCCGGGGGTCGGCGCAACCCCGGCGATCGCGCGCATCGCGCCCTCCAGCGGTCCGAGCGCGGTGGCCAGTGCCGCACCGGTGTAGCGCACGCCACCGTGCGTGAAGCCGATGCGGACGGTGGGTAATGCGAGCCGCGGATCGAAGCAGGCGCGGGCCAGCGCCTCGCCGACGCCGTCGACCGTCACCGTCGACGGTGCGCCGCACCCCTCCTCGGGCAGTCCCTTGCCGCCGCGGATCGCCACCATCCACCCTTGCGCGCGCGCCGCGGTGACGCCGCGGCAGGTGATCGCCCACGCCTTGTCGAACGGGTTGGTCAGCCGGTCGTCGCGCCAGTTGCGCGAGATCTGGCATGGTTCCCCGTTCGCATCGCGGCCCAGCACGAAGGACTCGGGCGCGGGCGCGCGTGCCACGCTCAGGTCGCCGCCGAGCGTCGCGGCCACCGCGACCAACGCCATCGCGGCGCGCGTTACGGCTTTGTCGGGCATGGCTTGTCGCCTTCGCAATCCGCAGCCGTCGCGGCCGCATCGGTTTCGGTGTCGAGGTAGAGCGCTTCGTTGTTGGTGCCGATCAGCGGATCGAACGCCAGCGTCAGGTCGTCTGCGGTGCGCACGATCTCGGCACGGCTGGTATCGAACAGGTTGAGCGTCGGCTGCGCGATCGAGGTGTTCAGGCAGCCGCCGCCCGAACCGATGATGCAGCCGTTGATCCGGCTTGCCGCCGGGCTGACGCCGGTGTCGATCGACAGCCGCTCCGGGCCGAGCAGCGCGGTCGCCTGGCTGCTGATGCCGTCGATCGTGCCGAAGAACTCGAACGCGTTGGTGGCGCTGTTCGGGGTCGCCAGACGCAGCGTGGCACCATTCGCGCCGTTGGTGCCAGCAGCACCTAGCACGACGCCCGTCTGCTCGCCCGGCCTGCCCGTGTTCTGGAACAGCGCATAGCGGCCGTAGGTGAGCGACAGGGTGGCCGAGCGGACCAGCACCGGATCTGCGTAGGGCGCGGCGCCCAGCGCGCTGGGGCTGTAGAGCGTCGAGGTGGGCCGGGCGACATATTCGCGGGTGACCTGTTCGACCTCCAGCCCGGCCGCGGTGCGATAACCGACCGCGTCGAGAAAATCGCGGTCGAGCCCAGCGCCGATCCGGTCGGCGGTAAGCTCGAGCTTGGCACCGTCGACCAGCAGCCGCCCGCCCTCGGCCTGGGTCGCCGCGATGCGGATCACGCTCGTCCGCCCGGCGGCGGCATCGCTGCCGATCGCGATCGTCCGCGCCGCGGTCGATCCGGCTGCGACGAAGCGGCCGAGCATGTCGATGCGGCCCGTTGCGGTGATCGCGAAACGGGTCGCACCCGTTGCCGCCCCCAGCCCGACCGCGCCGATCGTCAAGTTGCGCGCGCCGCTGGCGATCGTGACCGTCGGCGCAGAGACGAGACCGATCTCGGCATTGGACAGGTCGAAGCGAGTCGTCGGCGCCGCGAACTCGGTTTCGTTGCCGGCGCCGGTGTCGCCGAGGCGCGTCACCCCTGCGGTCGCGACGTTGGTCAGCGCGACCGACTGCGCCGAGACCGCGCGGGTCAGCACCGCGTCGGCAGCGTCCAGCCTGATCGCGCCGGCGGATGCGGTGACCGTGCCCAGCGCCGCCGTACCCGTCGTTGCCAGCGCCACATCGGCCGCGCCGCTGGTAATCGCCGTCTCGGGAGCGAAGGCGATCGCTCCGCTCGCTCCCTTGGCGCTCAGCGACACCGCGCGCGCGCCCGTCAGCGTCGTCGCGCCCTGCGCCGCGAGCCCGCCGGTGCGCGCGACGAGCGCGATGTCGGCGCCGCTCTGGCGGGCAGTGCTGCCCGCGGTACCCAGCGTGATCGTCGCGGCATCGATGCGGTAGCTCGTGCCCGCGGAGACCGCGCCCGAAACCGCACTCGCACCGCTGCTGGTCAGCGCAACCGCGCCCGTGGCGGTGCCGGTGCCGAGGCGGATGTCGCCTGCGGTCGCACCGAGCACGACGTCGCCGCCGCGCGCATTGGCCTGCAAGATCGCCGCGCTGCCGGTGCGCGCGTCGATCCCCGTCCCCGCATCGAGCCGAGTCGCGGCCAGAGCGCCGCGGCTGGTGGCGCGGATCGCGCCGCTCGTCGTCAGCCCGCCGATGTTCGCCGTGCCGACGCTGAGCACCGCATCGCCGCCGCGGACGGTCGCGGTGCCCACTGCCAGCGTGTCGGCGGTCGCGTCGAGCCGGCCGCCGACGTCGAGCGTGTCCGCGCTCGCAGCGCCCGTGGTGGTCAGGGTCAGCGCCGTGCCCGTCGTCAGCGATCCCAGCGTCGCCGTTCCCGCGGCGATCGTGGCATCGCGGCCGACCGTTGCGGTCGTCAACGTCACGCTCGCGCCTGTCGCGCCCAGCGTGGTGCCGACGTTCAGCAGGTCCGCGCTGATCGCGGTGCGCCCGGTCAGCGTCGCGTCGGCCGCGAAGCGTCCCTCGCCGATCGCGATTCCTGCGTTGCGCGCGGTCACGATCGTGGTGCCGCCGGCGGTCGCCTTGCGCAATGCGACAGTGCCGCCGCTTGCGCTCAGCGTCCGACCAACGACAATCGTACCGGCATCCACGAGACCGCCGGCGGTCAACGCGGTGTCGCCCGCGATCGTCGCATTGCCCAGTTGCACGGCATTCGTCGCGTCCAGACGCGTGCTGCCGCTGCGGACCACCGTGTCCGCCACCCGGATCGCCGCCGCTTGGCCGAGCAGATCGCCGACGACATCGATCGCATCGATCGCCAGCGCGCCGGTCGCGGCTAACGTCGCCGTACCGCCGAGCGTGGCGGTGCCGAGCGTCAGGTCGCCCACGGTGGTGGTCAGCGTTGCTGCGCCCGCCGAGACCGTCGCCTGCGCGATGCCCCCGGTCGCCGCCGAAACGGTGAGCCCGGTGCGCGAGGCCAGCAGGTCCGCGGTCAACGCCCCCGCCGCCGCGATCCGTGTCGATCCGGCCGTCAGGATGCCGATGGCGACCGTCGAGTCCGACGCCACATCGGCCAGTCCGCCGACCGTGGTGGTGCGAAGGTCCGCGCCGTCGCTGCCCGCGGTCAGTGCAAGCGCGCCTGCATTCAGCGTCTGCGCGTCCACCCGCTGCGCCGAGATCGTCAGTTGCGCAGGGGTGTCGATGCTGCCCAGCGTCGCGGTGCGTGCCGCGGTCAACCGCGTGTCGCCGGCCGCCCGCGCCTGCACGATGGTCGCGTCGGTTCCCGCTCCGGCGGTCAGCGTGCCGCCCGCATCGATCCGGTCGACCGTCAGCGCCGCAGCACTCGCAAGCGACAGATCGTTCGACGTCGTCAGGCCGGTCGCGGTCAGATCGCCCGCGGTCGTGGTCAGGGTTGCGGCGCCCGCCGTCGCCTGGCCGATGCGCATCGTGGCCGCCGCGGCATCAAGCGCATTGCTTGCGGTCAAGACGTCCGCGCGCAGGTCGCCCGCGGCGACGACCCTCGCGGTGTCGCTCGCCAACGTGCCGATGACGAGCCCCGCATCGGACTCGGCCATTGCATCGCGCACGATCGTCGCGGTACCCAGCGTCGCGCCGTCGCTCCCGGCGCTCATCGCCAGCGCACCCGCCCCGATCGTTGCCGCGTCGATCCTCTGCCCGCTCAGCGTCAGGGTCGCAGGCGTAGCGAGCGTGTCGATGGCGA
This sequence comes from Sphingomonas sp., assembly GCF_964263785.1. Lineage (GTDB taxonomy): Bacteria > Pseudomonadota > Alphaproteobacteria > Sphingomonadales > Sphingomonadaceae > Sphingomonas. Next base: position 16,469 of record NZ_CAXVWL010000026.1, on the reverse strand, counting down.
TAGTCCGCGCGGCGATGCGCGTATCGCCGCCCGCCCGCACGTCGCGGAGCGACGCCCGGCCGACGGCATCGATCGCCAGCGTACCGTCCGACGCGATCCGATCGATCGACAGATCGTTCGCCGCGCTCAGTGCCGCAGCCCCGCCGATCGTCGCCTCACCGATGCGCAGGTCGGCGCCCGTCGCGGCCAATGCGGCGTCGCCGGCCACCCGCGTCGTCGCGAACGATGCCGACGCGCCGCTGGCGGTCAGCCGTCCGCCGACGTCGAGCGTCCCCGTGGTCAGCACGCCGGTGGTCGACGCGTCGACGTCGCCCGCGATCGCCAGATCGGTGAGTACCAGGCCGTCCAGCCCCGTCGCGATCCGGGTCGCACCGCCGGTGACCGTCGTCCGCGCCACCTGCGCCGAGGACGCAACGATGCTCAGTCCTGCGCGCGCTGCCAACAAATCGGCGTTCAGCGTTCCCGCCGCAGTGATGGCGATCGTTCCCGCGTCGAGGGTGCCGATCGCGACGTCCGCATCCGAGCGGACCGTCGCCAGCCCGGCGACCGCCGCGGTGCGCAGGTCGACCCCGTCGCTCTCCGCGGCCGCCCCGAGCGATCCCGCGTTCAGCGTCGTCACTGCGATGCCGCGCCCCGCCAGCGTCACCGCCGCCGGCGTTGCGATGCTGCCGATGCTCAGCCGCCGCGTGCCGGTCAGCGCGGCATCGCCGCCAGCGGTGACCGCGGCGATCGTCGCATCGCTCCCCGCTCGCGCGGTCAGCGTGGTCGTCGCAGCCAAGGTGTCGGCGACGAGATCGCCAGCGGCGGCAAGGTCTGCGCTGCCCGCATTCAGCCGTCCGATGGCGATGGTCGCATCGGAAGCAACCGTCGCAGCGCCCGAGACGGTGCCGGTGCGCAAGGCGAACCCGGCCGAGCCGGCGCGGGCATCGAGCGTGCCCGCGGCCAGGTCCGTCACCGCGATACGATCGGCGTGCAACGTCGACGCACCCGTCGTCGTCAGCCCGTCCGCGGTCAGGTCGGTCGCCGCGGTCAGCGTGGCACGTCCCGCCTGGAGCGTGCCGATCGCGATCTGCGCGTCGGACGTGACAGAGGCGTCGTTCGCCACGGTGCCGGTGCGCAGGTCTAACCCGGCCGCACCCGCACCGGCGGTCACCGTGCCTGCATCGAGGTTCGCAACCGCAATCTCGTTTGCGGCCAGCGTCAGGGTCGCGGGCACGGCGACGCTGCCAATGGCCAGTCGGCGCTCTGCGGTAAGGCCGGTGTTGCCCCCCGCAGCCACTGTTGTCAGCAGCGCGTCATTCCCTGCCCTAGCAGCCAATGAGCCGCGGGTCGTCAGGGTGTCCACGGTCAGATCGGTGGCGGCGGCGATGTCGGCGCTGCCCGCGTCTAACGTGCCGATGACGATGCCGGCCTCGGAGGCAAACGTGGCATTTCCCGCAACCGTGGAACCCCGCAGGTTGGCGCCGCCCGCACCCGCGGTGAGCGCGAGCGAGCCTGCGTCGACCTTGGTGGTCGCGACTCCGCTTCCGATCAGGGTCAGCGCACGCGGCATCGTCGCGCTGCCGACCGTCAGCAGCCCGATCGCCTCGAGACGCGCATCGCCCCCCGCCGTCACCGTCGCGATCGTCGCCGCATTTCCCGCACGCGCGTCGAGGTCGCTTGCGATCGTCAGCGTGTCGGCGGCGAGATCGGTTGCCGCTGCGATCGTGGCGCTACCCGCATCGAGTGCGCCGATCGCGATCGGTCCGGCCGACGTCAGGCTCGCCGCCCCGACAACCCGCGCAGTACGCAGGTCGAGACCGTCGACACCCGCCGTCGCGCCGAGCGAACCCACGTCCAGCGTCGTCACCGCGATGCTGCGCGCACCCAGCGTCAGCGCTGCCGGTGTCGTGACGCTGGCGGCGATCAGCCGCGCCCCCGCGCCAAGCTGCGCGTTGCCGCCGGCCTGGACGATCATCAGCGTCGCATCCGTACCGGCGTTGGCGGCAAGCGTCCCGGCCGTCGTCAGGCGATCTGCGGCGATCGTGGTGCCGGCAGTCAGCGTTGCCGTGCCCGCGTCGAGCGTCCCGATCGCGATGCCCGCATCCGAGCGGATTGCCGCGGCCCGCGTCACGGCCCCGGTGCGGACGTCGATGCCGTCGCTGCCCGCCGCCGTATCGAGCGCACCCGCGTCGGCGCGGGTCACCGCGATGCCGCGCCCAGCCAGCGTCAGCGTCGCGAGCGTGGTCGCCGTCCCGATGCTGACGAGGCGCGTGCCCGATACGCGCGCGTCATCGCCCGCGGTCAATGCGGTCAGCGTCGCGATATTGCCCGCGGTGACGTTCAGCGTCGTGCCCACCGTCACCCGGTCGGCGCTCAGGTCGCCCGCCGCGCTCAGCACACCCGCAGTGCCGGCGTCCAGCGTCCCGATCGACAGCGTCGGCCCGCTCAGCACAGCATCGGCACCGCTCCGCCCCGCATCGAGCCGCAGCGTTCCCGTACGCGTCGTTAAGCCCAGCGTGCCCAGTCGCGCGTTCGCACTAGTGATCCGCGCCGATCCCGCGTCGACCGCTATCCTCCGCGACGCATCGAGCATCGTCGCATCGAGTGCACCGCCAATCGTCGCGCGCAGGTCGCCCGCGGTGGTCGTGACGGTGCCGAGCGTCGCCGTGCTGCTGCCGGTCAGCGCCGCCGACGCGCCGGTGATCGTCGCTGCGGTCAGCGCGCCGGTCGCATCGACCGTCACCGCGCCGCTGGCATGGCCCGTGCCGAGCACGAGCGCGCCGCTGCGCGTCGTCAATGCCAGCGCGCCATTGGTCGCGGTCGCGGTGGTGACGTCCAGGCTGTTCGCGACGATCGTCGTCGTGCCCGCCGTCGCCGAACCGAGTACCGCCGCACCGCCGATATCGAGCGCGATGGCGCCGGTTCCGCCCTGTAGGATCGTCCGCGGCGAACCGACACGCGCGGCGAGGCCGCCGTTGATCGTGGTGATCGCCAGCGTGCCCTCGGCGGTCGTCGCGCGGTCCAGCGCGATCGGCGCGGCAGCGGCGGCGGTGCGGTTGCCAGTTGTCAGCGCAATTCCCGTCGCCGCGTCGATCGTCCCGATCGCAATCGATTGATCGGTCAGCCCCGCCGCATCGCGCCGGGTGCTCGCGGTGACCGCGCCCGCCGACGAGGCGAGCGACTCGGCAACGATCGTGCGCCCGCCAAGGTCCACCCCGGCCCTCCCCGCCACCGCGCCGGCGCGAACCAACCCGTGCGCGCTGTCGGTCGAGTCGGCTCGGACGGTGACCGTTGCTGCGCTGCTGACGAGATTGACCGCGCCGAAGCCGCCACCCGCCACCCCGGTCACGTCACCGTTGGTGCTCGTCAGCGCGACCGCGCCGGTCGCGGTGCCGCGGACCAAGCGCAGGTCGGTCGCCGTGGTCGCCGCGATGCCGCCCGCGGTCGCGTCGATGGTCGAGAAGGTCGCGGCGCCCACCCGCGCGGTCGCATTCAGGCTGCGCGTGGTGATCGCGCCGCTGTCCACGGTGCGGCCGCCGAGCGTCGTGGCGCCGCCCGCGACATCGACGAGGCCGGTCGTCAGCGCGCCCGTCGTGTCGAGCGACAGGTCGCCCGCACGGACCTGAACGCTGTCGATGGTCAATGCAGGATTGCCCGCGCCGGTCAGCGCGATCGTCAGTGTATCGCGAGTCGCCGCGCGCACGATCGACAGAGACCCTCCAAGGCCGAGCGACATCGCCGTCCCCGGCGATGCGATCGTCCGCGCCTCGACCTGGTCGAGCGTCACCGCGATTCCCGTGGCAGCGGCAAGACGCAGCGCCGACTGGCGGTCCGCGCCGCCGGCGATCAGCGTGCCCGGCTGGAACGCGATGCCGCCCGCCGACTGGAGCGTCACGTCGCGCGCGCCCAGCGAGCCGCTGTCCGACCGCAGGGTCAACCCGGCCAGACCGGTGATCGCGCCGTTCGTGCTGGTTACTTGAATGCCACCCGCCGCGGTCTGCGCGATCGTCTGGCCCGCGGCGCCCAGCGTCACGCTCGCACCGCTCGCGCTCAGATTTCCGCCTGCGGCGATCGCGCTGGTCAGCAGCGCCGCACCGGCCGCTGTAACGCTGGTGTTGCCCGATGTCGTGACCGCGCCGATCGTCGCGACGCCACCCGCGTTCACCGTCAGCGATGTGACGGCGGCGCCCACCCCGCCGGTCCGGCCGGACACGTCGCCCGCCGCACTCACCGTCGTGGCGCCGCCCTGGAGCAGATCGGCGCGCACCGCATCGGCACTGGTGATCGTCGTCGGTCCCGTGGCGTTCAGCCGCGCGACCGAGATCGCGCCGGTCGCACCGGTCTTGGTCAGTGCCGCGGCGCCGCGAATGTCCCCCGCCTCGACACTCAGGTCGCCGTCGCGTGCCGTCGCCTGCAACGTGCCCGCGCCGAGCGTGCCCAGCACCACGTCGCGCCCAGCAAGCGTCGCCGCAGTGCCCACCGCGGCATTGGGCAGCGACAAGGTGGTCGCGGCATCGGCGTCCAGCGTCGTCCGCGTTGTCACCAAAGTGGCGCTGATCCCGCCGGCGCGCGAGATCAGCGTCGTGCTTCCACCGGTCGCCGTGCCGCGCGCGTTCACCGTCCCGAGCGTCAGATCGCCGTTGCCGTTGACGTCGATGTCGGTTCCGGCGTCGATCGACGCGGCACCGACGGTGCCGTTGTCCGACCGCAACGCCACTGCGCCCGCGGTCGCGGTTACCCCTGCCAGCGACATTGCGCCGTACGAAACCGCGCCGACGTCCGTCTGCGCCAGCGTCGCGCCGGTGACCGCTAGCGTACCGCCCGCGGCGGTGAGCGAAATTGCCCCCGCGTCCGACGTCGCCGAAGCGAGCGCAGCGTCCGTCCGCGCATTAACGGTAAGCAGCCCGTTCGAGCGCACCGCGCCCGCAGTGACCGATGCGGCGTTCGACTGCAGCAGCGCAGTTCCCGCGGTCGACGTCACCGATTCGACGTTCACCGCGTCGCGGTATGCAGTTATCGCCACATCGCCGCGACCCAGCGTCGCGCCGGTAACGGTGAGCGCTTCACCGCTGGTGAGACCGACGGTCGACGTCACCGATCGCGCGCTCGCCAGCGTCATGCCGGTATTCGCGAAGGCGGTGAGCGTACCGTTGGCGGTGACCGCTCCGGCGGTGAGCGTCGTTGTGTCGCTTTCCAGCGCGACGTTGCCCGCCGCTGTCGTCACCGCACCGAGCGACACCGAGCCGCCGGTGGCGCTGAAATCGGTCTGCGCAGCCGACGCGCCGGTGACGGTCAGATTGGCCCCAGCGGTCAGCGTCGCGGCCCCGCCGGTCGCGGTGATGCTCGCGAGCGTTGCATCGGCGAACGCGTCGGCGAAGACGTCGACGCCGGTGAGCGCACCTGTAGTGATTGATCCGCCGGTCGACGAAAGCCGCGCTGCACCGTTCGCGGAGGTCACGGCGCCCGCGGAGATACCCGATACACCGTACAGATATACCGTGCCCTGCGTCGACACCGGGCCCGACACAGTCAGATTGCCGCTCTGCGCACTCAGAATGGAATAATCCGAACCCGCTGCCGTCACGCTACCGAACGTGGCGTTCGCGCCTGCGGTCGCGAAGACGACGCTGCCGGCGGACAGCCCTCCGGCGACGTCTATGCTGCCCGTGGTCGCCCGGACATCGACGTAGCCGCCTGCTTGCGCGCTGGCGATCGTCGCATCGGTCTGGCCGTACAGGATCGCGAGGTCACCCGCGACGACCGCGCCGGTGGTCAGCGCGCCGCCCGAGGACTGGAACTGCACCAGGCCATTGGTCGCGGTCACGTCGCCGAGGGTGATCGCGCCATCGGCCGATCCGTCGATCCGGTCCGCCGCCTGCAGCGCGCCGGTGACGCTCAGCGTCCCGGTACCGCCGAATAGGACGATGCCGCTTGCGGTCGAGGTGGCGCTGTCCAGCGCCGCGCCGGTCTGACCACCGGCGGTGATGTAATCGCGCGCGCTCAGCGCACCCGCGGTGAGGGTCGTATCCGACGCCAGCAACAGGCCGCCCGCGGTCGACGTGACCGCGCCCAGCGCGACGGTCGCCGCCCGAATATCGACATCCCCGCTGGCGGTCGTCGCACCCGTAACCTGCGCGGTGCCGTTCACCGAGCCCAGCGTAATCCCGCCGGTGTCCGACATGGCGCTGGCGGAGGTGAACCCGGCATCGCGCGCGACCGACAGGCCGGTGAACGCGCGCACTGCGCCTGCGGAGATCGTGCCCGTGCCGTTGGTCGGCGCAAAGACCACATCGGCCCCGGTCGAGCGGACATCGCTCATCGTGATCGCGCCCGGCGCGCTGACGGTGACTTGCCCGGTCGCCTGGGTCGCGCCGGTCACCGCAACGCCTGCGTTGATCGAGGTGAGCGTCGCCGTCCCCGCAGTCGCATCGATCGACGCCAGCGTCAGCAGGTTGCGCGCGGTCGCCGACACGATCGCCCCGGACACCGCCCCCGCGGTCGCGGTCGATCCGGTCGACGCGATCGTCGCGGTTCCCGTCCGCCCGTTCACGTCCGCGACGGTGACCACCCCGGGCGCGGTGACCGTCGTGCCGGTGCCCGACAGCAACCCCGTCGCGGTGACGTTCCGATTTGAAGCGACGCGCAGCGAGGAAGTGGTCGAATTGGCGCTCGCCACCGTCGCATCGGTTGCGCCGAACACATCCACATAGGTGCTCGCCTGAAGCGCGCCCGCGTTCAGCGCACCCGTAGACGAATCGAGATCGACATGCCCCCCGCTCGAGGTCACCGCGCCCAGCGCCAGCGTCGCGCCCGTCGCGTCGACATTGCCCGTTCCGGTCGTCAGCCCGGTGACGGTCAACGTGCCCGCACCCGCGTTGAGCGACACCGTGCCCGATTCCGATCGCGCGCTCGCCAGCGTCACGTTGGCGTTGCGCTGTATGCTGAGATTCGTCGCCGCGCGCACCGCGCCCGCGGTCAGCGCCGACGCCGCCGACGCCGGCAGGAAATTGATCGCGGCGGCCGTCGACCGCACGCTGCCGACGTTGACGATCCCGGGCGCGGTGATCGTCACGTCCCCCGTCGCCTGAGTCGGCCCGGTCACGGTGATCCCAGCCGCGGTCGAGGTGAGCGCTGCCGTTCCTGCGGTCGCGTCGACCGAGGACAGCGACAGCAGGGTCTGCGCGCGCGCGATCACCGATGCCCCGCTGACATTGCCGGATGCGGTCACGGTCGAGCCGGTCGATTCGAGCGTCGTCGTACCCGTGCCGCCGCTGACCCCCGAGACGCTGACCACGCCCGGCGCCGTGACCGTCGTACCGACGCCCGAAAGCAGGCCGCTCACCGTGACGTCGGTCAGCGCGGACGCCACGCGGACCGTCGATCCGGTCGAGGTCGTGCTCGCCACTGTCGTGCCGGTGCGCCCGAGGACGTCGACGAAGCCGCTCGCCTCCAGCGCACCTGCAGTGAGCGTGCCGGTGGAGGAACCGATATCGATATGCCCGCCGGTGGCATTGACCGCACCGAGCGACAGGATCGGCGCGGTGGCCGCGACGTCGGTCGCCGCGTTGGTCGCGCCGGTGACGCTCAGCGTGCCGCCGGTGGAGGCCAAATCGACCGATCCGGTCTCCGACCTGGCGCTCGCCAGTGTAACGTCGGCGTCGCGCGACACGCTCAGCCCCGTGAACGCACTCACCGCACCCGCGGTCAGCGCGGACATGGCCCCGGCGGGCAGGAAGCTGACGGAGGCACCCGTCGAGCGAACCCCCCCGGCCGAGATGAAGCCCGGCGCGCTCACGGTCACCGACCCGGTCGCCTGCGTATTGCCGGTGACGGTGATCCCCGCCGCGGTGGAGGTCAGCGCCGCGGTGCCCGCGGTCGCATTCACCGACGCCAGCGTCAGCAGATCCTGCGCGGCCGCCGATACGATCGCGCCCGAGACCGCGCCCGCGTTCAGCGTCGATCCGGTCGATGCGATCGACGCGGTCCCGGTCCGCCCGGATACGCCCAGCAGGCTGACCGCGCCCGGTGCGGTCACCGTCGTGCCCGTTCCCGCGAGCGCGCCGGTCGCGGTGATCGTGCCGTTCGACGCCAGCCGCACCGTCGAATTGGTCGAATCCAGGCCAGCCGCGGTGGCGTTCGTGTTGGCGAACACGTCGATATAGGTGCTCGCCTGAACCTGGCCGACGCCGAGCGCGCCGACGGTCGAATCGATATCGACATGCCCGCCGCTCGACGTAATCCCCGCCAGCGTCAGGGTCGCGCCGGTGGCGTCGATATCGCCTCCTGCGCTCGTCAGGCCGTTCACCGTCAGCGTGCCCGCACCCGAACCCAGCGTGATCGCGCCCCTGTCCGCGGTCGCGCTCGCCAGCGTCACCGCGGCGTTGCGCGCGACGGTCAGGCTGGTCCGCGCGCGCACCGCGCCCGCGGTCAGCACGCCGGTCGCGGTCGCCGATTGCAGGCTCACCGCGCCGGCGGTCGATCGCACACTTGCCAGCGACACCGCATCGCGGTTCGACACGGTGACGTCGCCGCTCGCGGTCAGGCCGGCGCTCGCGGTGATCGTCGTCCCCGCGGCGGTGCCGGTCAGCGACAACGCCTGATTGGCACCGGTGATCGCGACACTCGTCAGCGAAATGTTGCCGGGCGTGCTGATGGCGAGCGCATCGACCAAATTGGTCGCGCCCAGCGTCACCGTGCCGCCAACCGATAGCGGCGAGAAGATGGTGTGCAGGTCGTTGACTGACGTCAGCGCGCGTGCGTCGATCGTGCCCAGCGTCAGCGGCGCGGTGGCGGTGGCGAGCCGGATGCCGACATCGCCGGTGTTGGCTGTGTCGAGCGGATCGCCGGTGACCAGCGCAGTGCCGGACAGATCGATGGCGGTGTTCGCGTCGAGGACGATCGCGCCCGGCGTCGCATCGGGATCGGCGTGCGCGCGGATCGTCACCAGTCCGGTCGCACCCGTCGCCTTGGCGATCGTCCCCGTCGAGGCGGTATAGGCGGCATTGCGGCCCGCGATCTGGCTGGCCGGCGCTACGCCACCGAGCCGGACTCCGGTGCCCGACACCGACAGGTCCCGCCCGACCGACGCATCGCCCGTCAGCGTCGCGATCGCGGTGGACGAGAGGATGCCGTCGGTCGCCGCGTTGATCGTTCCCGCAGTCGCCGCGCCGGACAGCGCGCGCAGCCGCACGCTGCCGCCGATCGCCTCCGCGGTGCCGACGTCCAGCGTCGAACCGGTGGCGGATACGTTGAGGCTGTTATCGTCCGTGTTCGCGGTCAGCCGGATCGCGGTCAGCGCGCCGGTCGCGGTCGCCGAAATCGTGCCCGCATCCACCGTGCCGATCGTCGCGGTGGTCGCGGCGGTAAGCGCCGCGTTGGTGCGGACCGTCGCATCGAACACCCGCAGCGCGCCGACGTCGCTGCGCGCGATCAGCCCGAGATTGGTCTCCACCACCTGCAGGTCGACGCTGCCGCCGCGCGCGTCGATGCCGTCGTCGGTGCTGGACGCGGTGCCCGACACGCCGATCGCGCCCGTCGCGCGCAGCGTCGTGGTGCTGCCCGAGGTCGTTCCGCCGAGCGTGAGATCGCCCGCCGTCGCGGTCGCGCCCAACGTGCTGCCGGTCGCGGTCAGCTGGTCGGCGTCTATCGAGGTGGCGGACAGCAATGCGGCGCGTCCGGCGGTGGCGGTGCCGATCGTCGCGGCGCCGGTCGCGGTGATCGACAGGTCGCGCTTGGCGGTGAACCCCGAAGCCGCCGTCGCGCGCCCACCGACCGCGATCGCATCGACGTTCAGATCGGAACCCGTGCCCGTGGTCTCGGCGCTGTCGATCGCGAGATCGCCCGATGCGCTCAGCGTCGTGTCGCCGCCCGACATCGACGTGTCCGCGGTCAGATTGCCCGCGGTCGCCTCCAGCGCCAGGGTGGTGCCCGCCGCCGCCGCTCCCAGCGTCACCGCGGCCCCGGTCACCGCGCCCGCGGTTGCGGCGGTCAGGCTGGTCAGCGTGGCGCTTCCGGCACTCGCCGTCACCGTCGCGCCGCCGACCGTCGATTCGACCGCGCCCGCGGCGATGTCGCCTGCACCGGCGGTGATCGTCGCGCTGGCCCCGGTCGCGTCGCCGATCGCGATGCCGCCCGCATCGGCGCGCACCGTCAGTCCCTGGCTCGCGGTCAGGATCGCGGGTGCCGCACTTCCGCCGACGAGCGGCGCGGCGATGCCGTTCTTGGCGCGCACGTCGATCGCGGAATTGGTCAGCGGTGTGTCGGGGATCGGCGGGGTCGCGTCCGGATCGCCCGGAATGACTCCGTCGACCGCGTTCAGCGTACCGCCAAGCGTCAGCGACAGCGCACCGCCGAGGTCCGCCGCGGCGCCGGTCATCGTGATATTGGGCGCCAGCGTCGCGGTATTCCCCGCCGCCAGCACGATCCCCTGGTCGGTGGTGTGCGCCGATGTCGCGATCATCGTCGCCTGGATGTCGAGCAACGCTTCGGTCACCCGGCTGCGCGTCGCCGCGGCCAGGATGATCGAACTGCCGGTCAGCGAATTGGTCGCGACCATCACCTTTGTCGATACGGCCGGGTCGGCCAGCGACGTGCCCTTGGCGATCGTCACCGCGAGCGGGCTGCCGCCCTCCAGGTTGATCGTGGTGTCGTCGGCGGCGACCAGCGCGATCTCGCTCGCGGCGGTCAGCGTACCGCCGGTCTGGATGTTCGCCGCGATCAGGGCGACGACGCCGCGCGCGCTCGTCAGGTCGTCGATGTTGCCGGTGGCGCCCAGCTTCGCGGTGCCGTCGACGTTGATCGACGCCGTGCTCTCGCCGCTGAACCGCAGCGTGCCGTTCGTGTTCGCCAGGAACACCGCGTCGGGGGTCTGCTCCGGGATCGTGTCCGTGGCAGGAATGCCGGCAATGTCGCGGGTCGACGCGATCAGCGATCCCACCGATACGCTGGCGCCAGCGCCGAACATGATCCCCTGGGGATTGACGATGTAGACCGACACGTTGGCGGGGGCGTTCAGGGTGCCGTTGATCGTCGACGCCGTCAGCGTGGAGCCCGCATTGCCGGGTATCCCCACCACCCGGTTGAGCACCGCCACCGGGATGACGGCGGGAACCGGCAGGCCGGCCTGCGTGCCGTCGACGAAATTGACAACATGCCCCGTGGCGATGTCGAACGTCTGCCAGTTGATGACGCTGCGCTGATTGTTCAGCGTCACGTTCAGCGTCGCGCCGTCCGGCGCGCCCACCGTCGCGCCGCCCAGCACCGGGCTGCCGCCGGTCGGCAGATCGGTCGGGGTCGTCTGCGCCAGCACCGGCGCCGTCGCCAGCATCCCCGCCAGCGCGGTCGTCTGCGCCAGTCGCCGCCGGACCGTCCCATTGCGAGAGCTGATGCGTATCGATTGCGGGGCGGCGTGCATGGCGAGTCCGATCCTCACGGGAATTTGGGGCTGATCTGCGCGGTGAGCGACAGGAGGAACCGCCCCGGTGCGCGTTTGCGGTCGACGCTCAGAGCGCGGTCGAGCGGCCGCGCGTAGGTCGCTTCCAGCAGCATCGGGCCGGGTAGCCGCGCGCGCAGGCCGCCGCCGACCGAGCGCAGGTGACGCTTGTCTTCGTTCTGCTTCTGCGCAGAATCGAGGTTCCAAATGTAGACGTTGTCGCCAAACCCGTAGAGTTGAAGGTCTACTCCGCGAGTCGCGTGGAAATCTAGCCGCGTCTCGGAATGAACGCCGACGAACCGATCTGCGCTGTTTGCACCCGGATCGTAGCCTAACCCGACGGTCAGGTTGCCAAGCGCCTGCTCGTCGAAATTGAGCAGCGGATGATTCGACCATTGCCCGAGCACATTGTGTGCGAAGCTGATCGTCTTGTTGACCCGCCCGAGCGCCGCGAGCTGCCCGCGGACGATAATTGCCTTGGGATCGCCCTCAGGCCGCGACGGCGCGTAATTGGCAGCCGACTGCCCGCGTTTTGTGGCGTCGAGGATGCCTAGCCCCTTACGCAGTTCGAGCGCGCCGTTAATCGCATAGGCGTCGAGTCCATCGAACCGCCGCGCGCTGATCCGCCCATCGAAGCGCGTATAGACGACGCGCAGCCGATCTAGGTTGAGCGGAGAATAGCCGAACTCATCATAGATGCGGATCTGCTGCTCGATCGCCTCGAACCCGATCGTAGCCGACAGGTTGCGCCGGACAGTACGGACGATCGGCTTGGTGACATCGAATCCGCCGATGATCGAACGCGAACGCAGATCGAGCGTGCCGATGTCGGGGCGCGACCACGCATAGGTCAGCCGCGGCCCGGCGCTCAGCCCGCTCGCCGCATCGCCCGCGCGGTAGCCGATCTGCGCCACCTGCTGCTCGCGCAGCTGCGCGGTCGTCGATCCGCCGATGTAGAGCGTGTCGCCGGGCACGAAGAGCGCGTTGATGTCGATCCGCGCATACGCCGTCTCGCGCCCGAGCTGGCGCGATCCGTAATTCTGGACGTTGGCGAGCACCGACACCCGCTGGGTGACGACGTTCAGGTCGCCGATCACATCTCCGGGCGCACCGCCCGCGGGCCTGAGCGCAAGCTGGATGTCGAGGCCCGGCACGTCGCCGACAAGCAGCAGCAGGCGCTCCGCATCCCGCTCGTTCAGCGGATCGAGCGCGCGCAGCCGCTCAATCGCATCGGCCAGGATCGTGCGATAGCGTCCCGCCTCGCCATGAACCCGCACCTCGGTGATCCGCGCCAGGACGACCGACAGCGTCAGCACGCCGTCCGTGATCTCCTGTGGCGGCACCTGGACCGACGCGACGAACCCTGCACGAACCATTGCCGCATTGGCAGCATCGCGGATCGTGCAGACCACCGCCAGCGGCTGCTCGCCCGTCTGCGGCGGTCCGATGGCGGCGAGCGCCTCTGCGATCGGCTCGGGCACCGCATCGCGCCCGACCGCCACGAACTTCACGCCGGTAAGCGTCACCTTCAACGGCGACGCGGCAAGCGGGCAAGGCGGAGTCGGCACCGCATTGCTGCCGCTGACTCGCGGCGTCGCTGAGTCGGTGGTCGGTGGCGCAGGCTGCTCGACCTGCGCGCGACTCGGCAATTGCGGCGCAGGCGCGGGCGCAGGCGACACTTGCGCGGCTCCGATGGCCGGAAGCGCAAGTGCCGCAAATCCCACGACAACTCGCGCGCCCCTAAGATGAACGTCAGTCAATGCGATCGTCCCCCCGGTCGACGAAACGTCGACGATCGAGCGTCACCTGCTGCGTCCCCTGCAAGCATTGCGACGGTGGAACGCTATCACGGGTGGCAGCAGGAATCTTCATAAATTGGCAAGGCTGTACGGAACATCGCTGTATGGCGACCTGCAACCGAGGCCTGTTGTTTGTCACAACGGTCGTCGTCGACGATTTTACCTTGGGATTTCGCGCCCGAGTGTGTGTAAGACTCAGCGGTGTCGGAGGGAAGGGGACGGCGATGGCCACGCGCATCGGCACCTACACGCAGGACAATCGCATCGGCCGGCTGACCACCGAGCTGGGCAAGGACGAACTGCTGATCGTCGGCCTGACCGCCAGCGAACGGCTGAGCGAATCGTATACCGTTACGATCGACGCCTTCAGCGAACAACCGCAGCCGCTGCACAAGCTGCTCGGCACCGCTATCGGCGTCGCGTTCACGTCCGGCACCGACATGATGGTCAATCGCGATTTTGCGGGCGTTCTCTGGGAATATAACGAACTCGGCAGGGACGACCGCGGCCACAATTACCGGCTGGTGCTTCGTCCCGCGCTGGATTTCCTCACCCTCAATCGACGCAACCGCATCTTCCAGAACAAGTCCGCGGTCGACATCGTGAAGTCGCTGCTCGCGGTCCCCTATCAGGCGAAGCTCGACGGCACCTATGATCCGCTCGAATATTGCGTGCAATATCAGGAAAGCGATTTCGACTTCATCTCGCGGATGATGGAGTATGAGGGGATCTATTATCATTACGAGCATTCGGGAGACTCGAGCAAACTGGTGCTGGTGGACAGCAGCAACGCGCACGACGATCTCGCACCCGCCTCGGTCAAGGTGATGAGCGAGGCGAGCCGGCGTCCGGACGCGCCGATCTGGTCGGTCACCGAACGGCGCGCGCTCGGACCCGCCAAGGTCACCGTCGCGGATTACGATTTCGAGGCGCCGTCCACCGAATTTCTGAAAAGCAAGGCGGCGGCCAAGATCCTCGGCGAGCCGACGAAACGCGGCGGGCAGACCGCCGAAGGGTCCGCGCCGGCATGGGGCGCAGCCGCCGAAGTCTATGACTTTCCCGGCAAGATCATCTACAAGACCAACGATCCTGCTGCCAAGAACAAGCAATCCGCGACGGCAAGTCGCTACAGCGCGCTGTGGCTGGACGCGCACCGTCGGCGGATGGCGCGCAGCTTTGCCGAGGGTGCGCTGTTCAGCGCCGCGGTCGGCCGGCGGCTGACGCTGAACTATGAGGACGGCACCTCGACCGAATATCTCATCGTCGGCACCGCCCATGATTATAGTGCTCCCTCCTACGACAGCGGCGAGGGAGAGGAGACCTTCGGCTGCACCCTCGAACTGATGCCGGCGACCGAGCAATACCGGCCTGCGATGGTGACCCCCCGTCCCCGCATCCTCGGGCCGCAGACGGCACTGGTCGTGGGGCCCGCCGGCGAGGAAATCTACACGGACAAATACGGCCGCATCAAAGTCCAGTTTCCCTGGGACCGCGAGGGCAAGAAGGATGAGAAGGCGAGCTGCTTCATCCGCGTCGTCCAGGCCGCCGCCGGCCAGGCCTGGGGAAGCTTCAGCCTGCCGCGGATCGGGCAGGAGGTCGTCGTCACCTTTCTGGACGGAGATCCCGACCGGCCGCTCGTCACCGGTGCGGTCTACAACGGCAACAATCCCACGCCGGCCACGCTACCCGACAACAAGACCCAGTTCGGCCTCCATACCCGCATCACCAAGGGCGGCGGCGGCCATAATCGCTGGTGGTTCGAGGACAAGAAGGGCAGCGAGGTCGTCTGGTTTCGTGCCGAGCGCGACTATGACGCTCACGTCCTGCACGGCAACGAGACCCGGCTCTATACCGACGGCAACCGCACGACGGACTTCAAGACCGGCAACGACACAAAAACTCTGGACAAGGGCAATCTGACCACCCTGATCAAGAAGGGCGACGAAACCCGCACGATCGAACTCGGCAAGCGCACGACCACGATCAACGGCGACGATACGCTGGAGATCAAGATGGGCAACCGCGCCACCACGATCAAGATGGGCAACGACACGCTCAAGGTCGCGATGGGCAATATCGACACCAAGGCGGACCTCGGTAAGATCAGCATGGAGGCGATGCAGTCGATCGAGCTGAAGGTCGGCGGCAGCAGCATCCTCATCGATCAGGTCGGCATCACGATCAAGGGCACGGTTAAGGTCGACATCAAGGGGATCATGGTAAACTCGTCCGCCGACGCTATACACATCGTCTTGGGCGGTATCGTGATGATCAACTGACGGGCGGTCACGGGGGCGAGAGGTGGAACGGGCATGAACGACGAGATTGCGACGGCGCCGCGCGACTGGTCGCGGGTTAAGTGGACGCGCGCGGCGCAGCTGGCGCCCATGATGGGGGACGCGCTGCCGATGGAGTCGGTCGGCGCCTTGCCGCCTGCGGCTGCTTTTGCCGTTCTGCGCGACAATGATCCGGCCGGAGCCGCGAACTTCGTCGCTCAATGCCTGCCGCGGGTCGATGCCGTGCGCTGGGTTCTGGCATGCCTTACCTACACCGATGAATCCTTGCCGCCGGCGCGCGCGGTCGCTGCAAAGGCGGTGCGGCGCTGGCTGGCTGGGCCATCCGACGACGCGCGTCGGCTCGCGTTCCAGGCGGGCGAGATCGCCGGCTGGGATACGATGGAGGGCCTGGCCTGCCTCGCCATCTTCCTGTCGGGTGGTTCGATGGCGCCGGCCACGCAGGAGATGCCGGTCAATCCGCAACCCGGCGTGTTCGGCAGGGTCGTCGCCAGTGCCGTGCTTGTCGCAGCCCACGCGCAGGGCGGTCTGGCGTATCCGGACCGGATCGCGGCGATGCTGACCAAGGCGGATGCGTTGGCCGCGGGAGAACAGCCGGGATGATGCTGCGGCTCTGCATCGAGAACGTGCCCTCGCTGACGTCGGGCGATCCGGTCGAGATCAGCCTTGCCGAGCACGGCCTGGTGATCGGCCGTGCCGCTCATGCGGACTGGACTCTGCCGGATCCCGCCAATCAGATCAGCTCGATCCACTGCGAAGTCGATTATCGCGACGGACGCTATTTCCTGACCGACAAATCGACGAATGGCACCTTCATCAACGGCAACGGCGAGCGGTTGGCGAAGCCGGTTCAGCTGCGCGACGGCGATCTGCTCCAGATCGGTCATTACCAGGTGCGTGTCGAGGAAGTACCCGATGGCGGCGGCACGACCGGCCTGGGTGGCGTGGCCGGTGCATCCCCGT
>NZ_CAXVWL010000025.1:0-12039 GCF_964263785.1 Sphingomonas sp. | reverse complement strand
CTGCGCTTCGAGGCTCAGCGGCACGTGGACCGCCATCTGATCGCCGTCGAAGTCGGCGTTGAATGCCGAGCAGACCAGCGGGTGAAGCTGGATCGCCTTGCCCTCGATCAGCACCGGCTCGAACGCCTGGATGCCGAGACGATGGAGCGTCGGCGCGCGATTGAGCATGACGGGATGCTCGCGGATCACCTCGTCCAGGATGTCCCAGACTTCCTTGCGCTCCTTCTCGACCCACTTCTTGGCCTGCTTGAGCGTCATGCTCAGGCCCTTGGCGTCCAGGCGGGCGTAGATGAACGGCTTGAACAGTTCGAGCGCCATCTTCTTGGGCAAGCCGCACTGGTGCAGCTTCAGCTCCGGCCCGGTCACGATGACCGAGCGGCCCGAATAATCGACGCGCTTGCCGAGCAGATTCTGGCGGAAGCGGCCCTGCTTGCCCTTGAGCATGTCGGACAGCGACTTGAGCGGACGCTTGTTGGCGCCGGTGATCGTCCGGCCGCGGCGACCGTTGTCGAACAGCGCGTCGACCGCTTCCTGGAGCATGCGCTTTTCGTTGCGGACGATGATGTCCGGCGCGCGCAGCTCCATCAGCCGCTTCAGGCGGTTGTTGCGGTTGATGACGCGGCGATACAGATCGTTGAGGTCCGACGTCGCGAAGCGGCCGCCATCGAGCGGCACCAGCGGGCGCAGCTCGGGCGGGATGACCGGCACGACCTCGAGGATCATCCACTCCGGGCGATTCCCTGAATCGATGAAGCTCTCGACGACCTTCAACCGCTTGATGATCTTCTTGGGCTTCAGCTCGGACTTGGTGACCGCCAGCTCTTCGAGCAGCGCGGTGCGCTCGCCGACGAGGTCGAGCGACTCCAGCATGATTCGGACCGCCTCGGCGCCGATCCCGGCCGAGAACGCGTCCTCGCCGTACTGGTCCTGCGCGTCGAGGAGCTCGTCCTCGGTCATCAGCTGATACTTTTCGAGCGGGGTCAGGCCCGGCTCGATGACGATGTACGCCTCGAAATACAGCACGCGCTCGAGCTGCTTCAGCTGCATGTCGAGCAGCAGGCCGATGCGCGACGGCAGCGACTTCAGGAACCAGATGTGCGCGACCGGTGCGGCCAGCTCGATGTGGCCCATCCGCTCGCGGCGAACCTTGGAGACGGTGACCTCGACGCCGCACTTCTCGCAGACGATCCCCTTGTACTTCATCCGCTTGTACTTGCCGCACAGGCATTCGTAATCCTTGATCGGACCGAAGATGCGCGCGCAGAACAGGCCGTCACGCTCGGGCTTGAACGTGCGGTAGTTGATGGTCTCGGGCTTCTTGATCTCGCCGAACGACCACGAGCGGATCTTGTCCGGGGACGCGATGCCGATCTGGATCGAGTCGAAGGTCTCCGGCTTGGCAACCGGATTGGCGAAGTTGGTCAGTTCGTTCATGAAGCTGTCCTTTGAATTTCTAATCTCCTCTCCCCCCGGGAGAGGAAGGGGCCCGCTGCCGTCAGGCAGTGGGAAGGTGAGGGTGACCAGCGTTCGTCACCCTCACCCTTCCGGCGCGTTGCGCCTCCCTCCCTCTCCCGGCGGGAGAGGGAGCAGAAGAGCTACTCCGCCGCGATCGCGAGGCCGTCGGCGTCCAGCTCGGGCGCCATCGTCTGCAGATCGACGTTGAGGCCCAACGAACGCATCTCCTTGACGAGCACGTTGAAGCTTTCCGGGATGCCCGCCTCGAACGTGTCGTCGCCCTTGACGATCGCCTCGTAGACCTTGGTGCGGCCGACGACGTCGTCGGACTTCACCGTCAGCATCTCCTGGAGCGTGTACGCCGCACCATAGGCCTGGAGCGCCCAGACCTCCATCTCGCCGAAGCGCTGGCCGCCGAACTGCGCCTTGCCGCCCAGCGGCTGCTGGGTGACGAGGCTGTAGGGGCCGATCGAACGCGCGTGAATCTTGTCGTCGACAAGGTGGTGGAGCTTGAGCATGTAGATGATGCCCACCGTCACCTTGCGGTCGAACTGGTCGCCGGTGCGGCCGTCGAACAGGTCCGACTGACCCGAAGCGTCGAGCCCGGCCAGCGCCAGCATGTCGGTGACGTCGCTTTCGCGCGCGCCGTCGAACACGGGAGTGCCCATCGGGATGCCGGTCTTCAAATTCTCGGCCAGCTCGACGAGCTCGTCGCCATCGCGCGCCTCGATGTCCGCGGCATAATGGTCGCCGTAGACTTCGAGCAGCCGCGCCTTCACCGCGTCGGGCATCGCGCCCGGCTTCGGGTTCGGGTTGGCATCGCGCCATTCCTCCAGCGCATCCTTGATCTGATGGCCGAGCTGACGCGCGGCCCATCCAAGATGCGTTTCGAAGATCTGCCCGACGTTCATTCGCGAAGGAACGCCGAGCGGATTGAGCACCAGGTCGACCGGCGTCCCGTCCGCCAGGAACGGCATGTCCTCGGCGGGCAGGATGCGGCTGATGACACCCTTGTTGCCGTGACGGCCGGCCATCTTGTCGCCGGGCTGCAGCTTGCGCTTCACCGCGACGAACACCTTGACCATCTTGAGTACGCCCGGCGGCAGCTCGTCGCCGCGCTCCAGCTTCTCGCGGCGGTCGTGGAACTTGTCGGTGATTCGCTTGGCGGCTTCGTCATATTGCTGCTTGACCGCTTCCAGGTCGCTCTGGACCTTGTCGTCGGCAACCGAGAACTTCCACCATTCATGGCGGTCGACCTGGTCGAGCAGGTCGGCGTCGATGACCGCGCCCTTCCTCAGGCCCTTCGGCACCGAGGTCGAGGTCTGGTCGAGCAGCATCTCGCGCAGGCGGCTCCACGTCGCACGATTGAGGATCGTGCGCTCGTCGTCGGAATCCTTCTTCAGCCGCTCGATCTCCTCGCGCTCGATCGCCATCGCGCGCTCGTCCTTGTCGATGCCGTGGCGGTTGAAGACGCGCACGTCGACGACCGTTCCCGACACGCCCGGCGGCAGGCGCAGCGACGTGTCGCGCACGTCGGACGCCTTTTCGCCGAAGATCGCGCGGAGCAGTTTCTCCTCGGGCGTCATCGGCGATTCGCCCTTCGGCGTGATCTTGCCGACCAGGATATCGCCCGGCTCGACCTCGGCGCCGACGTAGACGATGCCCGCCTCGTCCATGTTGCGCAGCGCTTCCTCGCCGACGTTGGGGATGTCGCGGGTGATGTCCTCCGGCCCCAGCTTGGTGTCGCGGGCCATCACCTCGAACTCGTCGATGTGGATCGACGTGAATACGTCATCCTTCACGATCCGCTCGCTGATGAGGATCGAATCCTCGTAGTTATACCCGTTCCACGGCATGAACGCGACGAGCGCATTGCGCCCCAGCGCCAGCTCGCCGAACTCGGTCGAAGGACCGTCGGCCAGCACGTCGCCTTGCTGGATGACGTCGCCGACCTTCACCAGCGGACGCTGGTTGATGCAGGTCGACTGGTTCGAACGCTGGAACTTCATCAGCGTGTAGATGTCTACGCCCGACTTGCCCGCATCGACGTCACCCGTCGCCCGGATGACGATACGCGCGGCGTCGACCTGATCGACGATGCCCGCCCGCCGCGCCGAGATCGCGGCGCCCGAATCGCGCGCGACCGTCTCCTCCATGCCGGTGCCGACGAACGGCGCCTCGGCCTGGACCAGCGGCACCGCCTGGCGCTGCATGTTCGATCCCATCAGCGCGCGGTTGGCGTCGTCGTTCTCCAGGAACGGGATCAGCGACGCGGCGACCGAGACAAGCTGCTTCGGGCTGACGTCCATCAACGTGATATTGTCGGGGAGCGCCATCAGGAAGTCGCCCGCCTGACGCGAGGACACCAGCTCTTCCGAGAAGCCGCCTTCGCCATTCAGCTCGGCCGAGGCCTGCGCGATCGTGTGCTTGGCTTCCTCCATCGCCGACAGATAGACGACGTCGTCGGTGACCTTGTGGTCGACGACCTTGCGGTACGGCGTCTCGATGAAGCCGTATTTGTTCACCCGCGAGAAGCTGGCGAGCGAGTTGATCAGGCCGATGTTTGGGCCTTCGGGCGTCTCGATCGGGCAGATGCGGCCGTAATGCGTCGGATGGACGTCGCGAACCTCGAAGCCTGCGCGCTCGCGCGTCAGACCGCCCGGCCCGAGCGCCGATACGCGACGCTTGTGGGTGACTTCGGAGAGCGGGTTGGTTTGATCCATGAACTGGCTGAGCTGCGACGAGCCGAAGAACTCGCGCACCGCGGCAACCGCGGGCTTGGCGTTGATCAGGTCGTTGGGCATGACGGTCGAGACGTCGACCGAACTCATCCGCTCCTTAACCGCACGCTCCATGCGCAGTAGACCGACGCGATACTGGTTCTCGAGCAGCTCACCGACCGAGCGCACCCGGCGGTTGCCGAGATTGTCGATATCGTCGATCTCGCCCTTGCCATCCTTGAGGCCGACCAGCGTCTTGATAACCGCCAGGATATCCTCGGTGCGCAGCGTCGTCACCGTGTCCTCGGCGTCGAGGTCGAGGCGCATGTTCAGCTTGACGCGGCCGACCGCGGACAAGTCGTAGCGGTCGGGATCGAAGAACAGGCCCGAGAACAGCGACTCCGCGGTCTCCAGCGTCGGCGGCTCGCCGGGGCGCATGACGCGGTAGATGTCGCTGAGCGCCTGCTCGCGCTCCTCGGCCTTGTCGACTTTCAGCGTGTTGCGGATCCACGGACCGGTGGAGACATGGTCAATGTCGAGCAGCTCGATCCGCTCGATTCCCGCCTTGTCGAGCTTCTCGAGGTTCTCGGCGCCGATCTCGTCGCCCGCCTCGACGTAGATCTCGCCGGTCGTCTCGTTGATGAGATCGTACGCCGAATAGCGGCCATAGATCTCCTCGGTCGGAATCAGCAGCTCGCTGAGCCCGTCCTTGGCGGCCTTGTTGGCGGCGCGCGGCGAAATCTTCTGGCTCGCCGCGAACACGACCTCGCCCGACTTGGCGTCGACGATGTCGAACAGCGGCTTGACCCCGCGCCAATTGGCAGGATCGAACGGGATGATCCAGCCGCCCTGGCCGCGGCCGTAGGTGACGCGGTTGTAGAAGGTGTTGAGAATATCCTCGCTCGTCATCCCCAGCGCGTAGAGCAGCGCCGTTACCGGCAGCTTGCGCTTGCGGTCGATGCGGACTTTGACGATGTCCTTGGCGTCGAATTCGAAGTCGAGCCACGAGCCGCGGTACGGGATGACGCGCGCCGCGAACAGGAACTTGCCGCTCGCGTGCGTCTTGCCGCGGTCGTGGTCGAACAGGACGCCCGGCGAACGGTGCATCTGGCTGACGATGACGCGCTCGGTGCCGTTGATGAAGAAGGTGCCGTTCTCGGTCATGAGCGGCATGTCGCCCATGTAGACGTCCTGCTCCTTGATATCGATGACCGATTTGGCCTCGGTATCGGGATCGACCTCGAACGCGGTCAGCCGCAGGGTGACGCGCATCGGCGCGGCATAGGTGATCCCGCGCTGGCGGCATTCCTCGACGTCGAACTTCGGCGGCTCCAGGACGTAATCGTCGAAGTCGAGATAGGCGGTGCCGGCGAAATCCTGGATCGGGAACACGCTGCGCAGCGTCTTCTCCAGGCCGGAGACGTGGCCGATCGACTTGTCCGAACGCAGGAACTGTTCGTAGCTCTCGCGTTGCACCTCGATCAGGTTCGGCATCTGCACCACTTCGTGGATGTTGCCGAACACCTTGCGGATGCGCCGCTTTGCGGTCCCGCCCGAGGATTCGCGGCGGGCCGTGCCCGGGTCGATCGCCTTGGTCGCCATGTTTTCTCGCCTTCAGCAGAAATATCGTGCCCGGAACCCTCCGGGGCGGGGCGCGCGAAGACGCCGAAAGGCCGCTCGCATCAAGATGCGGCGGCGTCCGGCGTCAAAGAGATCGCAAACCCCATCCGTACGAAGCACTGCGCGACGGCGCTCCATGTCTCGGGGTTCGTGATGGATCGCGATATAGGGTTGGGGGCTTGCCCTGTCAAACCGGCGCGACCAGAAGCGGCGCACATCATGGAGCCAAGCCCAACCTTGACCGTCTTGCGTATTCTGTCGACCGCGGTTCTCTGTGCGCTGGTGACGCCCCTGGCGGCCCAGACGCCAGCGGCGACCCCGACGTCCACGGTGCCGATCCCTGCGCCTGCCATTATCGTTGTGCCGGCACCGACACCGACACCGACACCGACACCGACACCGACACCGACATTGATCCCGACACCGGCGCCGGGGCCTACCCCCATACCGACGCCGAGGCCGGCTCCGGCTGCGAGCCCGACGCTTTCGCCGCAGGCGACTCTCCGCGCGATGCCTGCTCCCTCAGCCGCGCCGCGTCCCTCGCCGTCGCCCAGCCCGGCGCCGAGCGCGACGCCCACACGTATGCCCGTGGTGAGCGCGGCTCCTGTTCCGGCGCCGGTTGCGGCGCCCGCCATAGCCGCATCGCGCAGCAGGCCCACGCCGACCACCGCGCGGGTACAGCCCGTCGAGAGTGTCAATTGGCAGCCTTGGCTGTTCGGTGGCGGCGCTGCAGTCCTGATCGTGCTGCTGTGGCTTCGCTATCAACGCGATGCGCCCGGCGAACCGATCTCCGTCGCAGCAGGGGAGGGGCATGCCGCGGACATGCAGCCGCTGCCGCCGCGCTCCGGGATGCCGGGCGCGTGGCTCACCGTCGGCTTGCGCCCCGTCCGCGCCGGCTTGAACATCGTGACCGCGGTCGCCGATTGCGAGATCACCGTTACCAACGCCGGCGATGCTCCGGCCGAGGCGATCCGCGCCGCGCTTGTCCTGATTTCCGCGCATGGCGGCCAATCGGGCGACATCGATGC
Organism: Sphingomonas sp.; assembly: GCF_964263785.1. Lineage (GTDB taxonomy): Bacteria > Pseudomonadota > Alphaproteobacteria > Sphingomonadales > Sphingomonadaceae > Sphingomonas. Next base: position 5,216 of record NZ_CAXVWL010000025.1, on the reverse strand, counting down.
CGCCAATGCCGAGCCGATCGTGCGACCGGTGGTATCGCCGTTCGCGCTCGCACCCGGCGAGGAGCGAACGTTTCGCAGCGTCGCGGCCAGCCAGATCGACGCGCTGCCAACGATGCGTGCCGGCGGGCGCGAGATGCTGGTGCCGCTGGTCGTCCTGAACCTCCAACACCGCGACACCGCCGGGCTGGAGCACCGCACCTCGCAGGCGTTCGTGCTCGGCGTCGAGCGCGTCGATTCGCCCAAGCTTGCGCCCTTCTGGCTGGATTCGCTGCGCATGATCGACCAGGTCGCCGCGCGGCCCAGCGGTGCGGCGCTGCGCCGACGAGTGACGACCGCGGCGGCCGGCGTGGGATACATTTCCTAGCGGGTTGCTAGCGGCGATGGAGTCGCGCAAGATCGTTCCGCGCGAGCAGGAGCGGAGCCGATGGGTTCGATCGACGTCGCCAAGGTCATCACCGCCGCTGCGTCGAGCAGCCTGGGCGTGCTGTCGCTCATCATCCTCGCGGTGTCGTTCGTCGGCTACAATTTCTTCAAGCGTTCGGGCGACGGCGTGAAGATCGGCGTCTTTGCGGTCATGCTGCTGGCGGCGATCGGTTTCGGCGTGTCGGTGGCGCGTGAGGGGCGGAGCCAGTCTGCGGACGCCGCCACGGCAGCCGAACCACGCGGGACGCCAGGTTCGGCGGTCGCCACCCCGCCCGCGGCGCCCAGGGAGACGGCTGCGAAGGCTGGCGTATCCGGAGCCTGGCACGACGACGACGGCTACCGCTACCACCTCAAGGTCGCCGGAACGCAGCTGTCCTACGTTCAGTCCAAGGATGGCGAGAAGACCGGATCGGGGGAGGGGACTGTCGTCGGCCGTAGGCTCGACTATGCCTATGTCAACGATCTCACCGTCGATCGCGGGACATGCACGGGGCTGCTGTCGCAGGACGGCGCGCGGATCGACGGAAGCTGCGGGAGCAGCGGTCGACGCTGGGGTTTCGCGATCATGCGGTGAGAGGGGATAAAGCGAGGGCGCAGAAAAAAGGGCGGCCCCGTCGTGCGGAGCCGCCCTTCTTTCTGACGGAGCTGTCATGGGCAAAGCCCATGACGTCGGACGGGCCGAGGCCCGCCGGCCGGCCTTGCGCGGGTGCGAATTATCCAGCTAAATCGTATCCCGCGCAGCAGCTCACTTGATCTCCACAGTCGCGCCGGCTGCTTCCAGCTGCGCCTTGAGCTTGGCGGCCTCGTCCTTCGACACGCCTTCCTTGACGGCCTTGGGCGCGCCCTCGACGAGGGCCTTGGCTTCGGTCAGGCCGAGCGCGGTGATGGTGCGCACTTCCTTGATGACGTTGATCTTCTTGCCACCGTCGCCGGTCAGGATCACGTCGAACTCGGTCTGCTCTTCGGCCGCGGGCGCTGCTGCACCACCGCCACCGGCGGGGGCTGCCGCAACGGCTGCGGCGGCCGAGACGCCCCACTTCTCTTCGAGCATCTTCGACAGCTCGGCGGCTTCGAGGACGGTGAGGGCGCTCAGGCTCTCGACGAGCGAATTCAGGTCTGCCATGTGTCTAATCCTTCAAAAACAACGAGAAAAGTTATGCGGCTTCCTTCTCGGCATAGGCCGAGAGGACGCGCGCGAGCTGCGCCGCGGGTGCTTGGGTAATCGTCGCCAGCTTCGTCGCCGGAGCAACGATCAGGCCGACGATCTTCGCCCGCAGCTCGTCGAGCGACGGCAGCGTGGCGAGTGCCTGGACGCCGGCGACGTCCAATGCGGTTGCGCCCATCGCACCGCCCACGATTTCGAACTTGTCGTTCGTCTTCGCGAAGTCGACCGCAACCTTGGCGGCGGCGACCGGGTCGGTCGAGGTGGCGAGCCCGACGGGGCCGGTCAGCATGTCGCCGAGCGATCCGTAGTCGGTCCCGTCCAGTGCGATCCTGGCGAGCTTGTTCTTCGAGACCTTGTAGGTCGCGCCGGCTTCGCGCATCTTTGTCCGCAGCACGGTGGATTGTGCGACGGTCATGCCGAGATTGCGGGTGACGACCACCACGCCGACCTCGGCAAAAGTGCGGTTCAGTTCGGCAACGGCCGCGGCTTTTTGAGCACGATCCATGCCTATCTCCAAAATCCCGCCGAGGCGATGCCTCGACAGGGTTCAACGTTACCGGAGAGTGGGAACACCCCCCGGGGTGTCCAGCGACAAGGGCATGGGCGCCACGCAGGCGCGGCAGACCGGCGAGCGCGAGGCCGGCCGGGACAATCCATTTCCCCATCTCGGCAGGAAATCAAGCGTTGGGCGAACCCTCGGCACCTGCTGTCTCGGACGGACCCGCACGCGATTAGGCGATCGGGGTTGGCGCGGCTGATAGTGGCATTGCCAACGAAGTCAACGGTGCTTGGATCGCCCGGGCGGCAGGTACTTCGTAAGGCCCTACACCTTCGCGGTATCCGCCACCTTGCGGAACGCCTCGACGCTGCGGTCGAAGAAGTGGAGACGGGGGGCTTCGAAGGTGATCATGTAGAGCTTGCCGCCGACCAGTGCGGCGCGCGCTTCGCCCTTGCGCGGCAGGTCTTCGCCCGGGCGCGTGAAGCTGTAGGTGAAACGCACGCCCTGCCGCCCGGCGAACAGCGCGGGCTCCAGCGTGTCGACGGTGAACAGCGGCGTATTGAGCGCGACGCGGTAGCTGTTCTCGACCAGCGCGGGGATATCGGTGACCAGCATCGTCGCCGACACCTTGGGCAGCGGGCGGTTCTTCCTGTCGACTTCGCGGAAAAGCGTCTTGCCCGCGGGGATGCCGCCGTAAAAGGTCAGGTCGTTCAGCGCATCGCCGTCGATCGTCCAGGTCTCCGAATTGCGTCCCGGACGTGCGCCGAGCTTGTTCCATTCGGACGGCGGCGCGACGGTGAGCGTCGACTTGGCCACCGCGACGCGCCTGCCCGCGGGGATGAGCGTGTTGCCGGCGCTGACGGGCGCTGCGACGAGGGCGAACGCGACGGCGAGAAGGGGGAGCGTGGGCTTCACTTGGCGTCTCCGGAACCGATGAGCATGGACATGGCGGCGCGATCGGGCGCTTGCGGCGCGCGCGCGAGATAGGCGGCGAGCGCGGCGCGGCCAGCGTCCGCCTGCTGCGCGCGGAGCAGCGACAGGCCGAGGCCGCGCCACGCGACAGGATCGGTGCAGCCGTGGTCGATTGCCGCCTGATAGAATTCCGCGGCGCTGACGAGATCGCGCGGGTTGCCGCGCTCGCGGTAGAGGTCGGCGCGCGCGAGGAGCAGGTCGGGAGTCCAGTCGCGATCGGCAAGCTCGCCGAGCAGGTATTCGGAACCGCCGAAGTCGTTGAGCTTGATCTGATCGGCCAGGAACTGCGTGCGCCATGGCCGCATCGCCGCGGTGAACGGATCGATGCCCTCCTCGCCGATGTCGATGTCCGCCCCAGCGGCGGCACGCAGCGTGGCGATGCGGGTGAGTTCGGTCGGGTGCGAGTCGAAGAATCCTGCGCTGTAGCGATGGGTTACCTTGCGCCGCCGGCCCAGTGCGGACGCGTCCGATTCCGCCATCATCCGTTCCCAGACTCGCGGAAAGGCTGCAGGTCGATAGCTGGCAGCGCGCATGTAGCGCAGCCCCATCAGATCGGCGTCGCTTTCCTGCGCGCGGTTGTACGAGAAATGCAGGCCGATCAGCGAGGTCGCCAGCGAGCCGCTGTTATACGGGGCCAGTACCGACGCCCAGGACATGATGTCGGTCGTCGTGCGTGCGCTCTTGAAGCTCGACAGGCTGTGGCGAAGTTCGAAATGGCCGAACTCATGGCCCAGGATCGCGGCAAGTTCCGCCTCGTTGCGGACGCGCAGCAGCAAGCCGGTCCAGACGATCATCGTACCGTTGGGCGACATCGTCGCGTTGAAGGCGGGTACGCGGACGATGTAGACGCGGACGGACCGGCAGCGATCCTCGCCCACCGCGTGGCAGAGCACCCCTTTGACATAGGCGTTGAGCGCGGCGTCGCGGATGACCGCGGGTGAATCGCGCAGCGCGCGCTCCTGCTCGTCGGCCTGCTGCCACAGCCCACGCTCGTCGACGGTGGTCGGTTGATAGGCGGCGGTGTAGGTCGGAAGAGGCCCGAGCTTCTCGCCCGCAGCGGGCGCGGCCGCAAGTGCTAGGGGGAGCGCGGCGGCGAACGCCGCCACGGCGAGGGCGCGCATGGCCCTACTTGCCCGCAGCGGCAACGGCCGCGATCGGCGCGCCGGGAAATCCTTCCAGCAATTGCCCGACCCGCTTCTGCGCGCCGTCGGGCGAGCGCACGTCGCCGCCCATCGCCATGTCCGCATTGAGCCAGACGAGGTCGCCGGTCTTGAGGTCGATCAGCCCGGCATAGCCCTTGTGCACGCCAGACTTCACGCCGTAGCCGACCAACGCCGCAGCGGCGAACTGGAAGAGCTTGCGACCGGTCGATCCGTATTGATCCTCGGTGGTGATGAAGAGCGCATAGTCCGCGCCTTGCAGCCCGGGCAGCGCGGCGACGTCGCGACCGATCGACCATTCGAAGCTGTCTGCGCGCTTCTTGGTCGGCAGGCGGTTGCCCTTGAAGAACTGATAGGCAATCACCGAATCGGCGACCGCGGAGAAGAGCGCGCGATATTCGGCGGTCTGGCGGACCGCATCGCCCGCCGGCTCGGCGTAATCGACGACGGTGTTGCCCAGCGTGCCCTGCGCCCGGCCGAGCGCGCGGGCGATGTTCTCGCGCGCCTGATCGGTCCAGTCGGCATTGGGTTCGAACAGGCCGCCGGTCGATTGCGCGCCGACCTTGATCGATGGGCGCATCAGGACGATCCGCGCCGAACCGGGCTTGAGCGCGAAGCCGGGCTTGTTGCCGGTCTTCTCCTGCGCCAGCGCCGGCGCCGCGGCGAGCGACAGCGCGATACCGAGCGCAAGCGCGCGCCATGCCGATGTTTTCATGCAAACCCCTCCCGATCGAGCCTCCCCAGGCTCGGGCACGCTTGTGGCAAAGCGGGTGGGCTTTGGAAAGAGGGATTTTTTCGGTGCGATTCGGGGGTTGAAAGGGAAGGGCCGGGGGTGAGCCCGGCCCTTCATTATCGCTTGTGGCGGGCACGCGAGTGAATCGCGCGCCATCACGTCGGTCGCGGCTGCAGCCGCGACGGGCACCCGCAAAGTATCACTTTGCGGGGTGCCCTCGTCCGGCCCGGAAGGGTGCGCCGGAGCTTCGCCCGGCGCACCGCG
>NZ_CAXVWL010000024.1:0-10054 GCF_964263785.1 Sphingomonas sp. | reverse complement strand
CATGATGCCACCGATGTCATGGACGCCGGCGTCGTCGGCGATCACCGTCATGCCCGCCGCGAGCGCGTAGGTCCTGCCGTTGAGCGCGACCACGGTTTCGCCATCGTGCGCGGCGCGCGCGACGAGCCCGCCGGACAGCTTGGCGCGATCGTACACGTGGAGCGGGCGGCCGAGGTCGAACATCACATAGTTGGTGATGTCGACCAGGGCCGAGATCGGCTTCTGCCCGATCGCGATCAGGCGGCGGCGCATCCACTGGGGCGCTTCGCCATTGCGCAGGCCGGTGACGCCCTGCGCGTAGAAAGCGGCGCAAGCGTCGCTCTCCGTGCGGACATCGGGGCCGGGCCCTTCGCCCATCACCGGATCGGCGTTCAGCGGCCTGAGCGTCCCCAGCCCCGCCGCGGCGAGGTCGCGCGCGATGCCGCGGACGCCCATGCAATCCTGGCGGTTGGGGGTGACGCTGACGTCGATAACCGGATCGGTCAGCCCGGCGTAGTCGGCATAGCTCGCGCCCACCGGCGCATCGGCGGGCAGCTCGATGATGCCGTCATGCTCGTCGCCGAGCTGGAGCTCGCGGGTCGAGCACATCATGCCGTTCGATTCGACCCCGCGGATGCTCGCGACCTTGAGCGTCACGTCGAGCCCCGGGACATGCGCGCCGGGGGCGCCGAAAACGCCGATCAGCCCGGCTCGGGCGTTGGGCGCGCCGCAGACGACCTGTAGCGGGCCGTCACCTGCGTCGACCGACAGCACCTGGAGCTTGTCCGCCTGCGGGTGCGGCGCGGCGGTGAGGACGCGCGCGACGCGGAACGGCGCGAGCGCCTCGCCCGGGTTGGCGACGCCCTCGACCTCGAGGCCGATGCGGGTCAGCGTTTCGACGATAGCGTCGAGCGACGCGTCGGTCTCCAGATGCTCCTTGAGCCAGCTCAGCGTCAACTTCATGCACCGACTCCCCCGGACAGCGTGGGCACGTCGAGCGCCGAAAAGCCGTAATGCTTCAGCCAGCGGATATCGCCGTCGAAGAAGGCGCGCAGGTCGTCCATGCCGTATTTGAGCATCGCCAGCCGGTCGATGCCGCAGCCGAAGGCGAAGCCCTGCCATTCGTCGGGATCGAGCCCGCAGGCGGCGATGACCTTGGGGTGGACCATGCCGCTGCCGAGCACTTCCATCCAGCCTTCGGAACCGCCGATGACGCGCTTGCCCTTTTGCCAAGTGTAGCCGACGTCGACCTCCGCCGAGGGTTCGGTAAAGGGGAAGTAGCTGGGCCTGAGCCGCAGCGTGATGTCGTCGCGCTCGAAGAAGGCCTTCAGGAAGGTCTCCAGCGTCCATTTGAGGTGGCCGAGGGTGATACCCTTGTCGATGACGAGGCCTTCGACCTGGTGGAACATCGGCGTGTGCGTCGCGTCCGAGTCGGAGCGGTAGGTGCGCCCCGGCGCGATGATGCGGATCGGCGGCTTTTGCGACAGCATCGTGCGGATTTGCACAGGGCTGGTATGGGTCCTGAGCAGCATCTTGCGCTCACCACCGGGCTGATCCGGGAAATAGAATGTGTCGTGCATCGCCCGCGCCGGATGGCTCTCGGGAATGTTGAGCGCCGAGAAATTGTGCCAGTCGTCCTCGATCTCGGGCCCGGTCGCGACCGCGAAGCCGAGGTCGGCGAAGATTTCCGCCAGCTCGTCCATGACCTGACTGACCGGGTGGATCGTGCCGCTCAGCGGGGCGTCGGCGGGCAGCGTCATGTCGAGCGTCTCGCCGGCAAGGCGCGCATCGAGCGCCGCGCGTTCGAGTGTCTCCTTGCGCGAGGCGATCGCATCGGCCACCGCGGTGCGCAGACCCTGGATGCGCGGTCCCTCGACCTGCCGCTCGTCGGCCGACATCGTGCCGAGCGTCTTGAGCAATTGCGTGACCCGGCCCTGCTTGCCGAGCGCCTCGACCCGCACCGCATCGAGCGCGTCGAGCCCTGCCGCGGCGTCGATCGCCGCCAGCATGTGTTCGCGCATCTGGTCGAGATCGGTGTTGGCCATGATACTCCAGTCCGTTCGCCCTGAGCGAAGTCGAAGGGCATTGCCCAGCGCGCAGGTGCTTCGACTTCGCTCAGCACGAACGGTGGCGGGATGCACGCCCCTATTGGCAGGGGCCGATAACGAAAAGGGCGCGGATGGCCTAGCCACCCGCGCCCCTTTGTCGCTCGCAGCAGGTCGCCTCAGGCGGCCTGGGGCAGAGCCGCCTTCGCCTGCGCGATGATCGCGGTAAACGCGGCTTCCTCGTGCATCGCGATGTCGGCCAGGACCTTGCGGTCGAGTTCGACGCCGGCGAGCTTCAGGCCGTGCATGAACTGCGAATAGGTCAGCCCCTCGGCGCGGACGCCCGCGTTGATGCGCTGGATCCACAGCCCACGGAACGTGCGCTTCTTCACCTTGCGGTCGCGATAGGCGTATTGCCCGGCCTTTTCGACGGCCTGACGGGCGATGCGGATCGTGTTCTTGCGACGGCCGTAATAGCCCTTCGCCTGTTCCAGGATCTTCTTGTGCTTGGCGCGGGTGGTTACACCGCGTTTGACGCGTGCCATTGTTCAGTTCCTTCCGCTCAGCCGAGACCGTAAGGCGCCCACGCCTTGACGGCGGCGGTGTCGGCCTTGGAGAGCAGCTTGGTGCCGCGGTTCTGGCGGATGTACTTGCCATTGTGATGGTGCAGGCGGTGGCGCTTGCCGGCGACGCCGTGCTTCAGCAGACCGGTCGCGGTCAGCCGGAAGCGCTTCTTGACGCCGCTCTTCGTCTTGAGCTTGGGCATTTTGGTCCTTTCGACATGGCGATGCATCCGACAGCCGCGGCAGCCCTTGTGGCCTGGCCGTCTTCATGCGCATCGCAAGAGAAGCGTGGGCCCTTAGCGGCGACCCTGCGCAATTGCAACCGATGCGGAACCGAAACGGCATGCGAAGCGATATCCCGCGCATGGATATGGCTACTCAGCGTATCGAGGAGCCGGCGAGCGGCGCGCCAACGCGCCGTCGCCGCATCGTGCGCAATACGCTGCTCGGGATCGTCGCTGCGGTCTTCGCGGTCTGGCTGATCCTCTTCATCACCAGGGGGCGGTTTCTGAAATCGCCGTTCCAGTCGATCGTCGGCAAGCTCACCGATCGCACCGTCACCGTCCGCGGCGATTTCCAGCTCTATTTCGCGCCGCTCAACATCAAGTTCCTGGCCGAAGGGCTGACGATCTCCAACCCCGCGTGGGCGACGCGGCCGAACCTGTTCGCCGCCAAACGGATCGACACGCGGATCGCGCCCTTGTCGCTGATCTTCGGCAAGCGGCGGCTGTACTGGCTCGATCTGGCGGACGGCGCAGTCGATCTCGAATGGAACGTCGCGCATACCGCCAATACCTGGACGTTCAGCGAGAAAAAGGGCGGCAAGCCGCTCGATTTTCCCCGGATCGATCGTGCGACGGTGGTCGGCACGACGGTGCGCTACATCGATCCACGGATGCAGCTGCTCGCCAATCTGGGCGTCGACACGATCCGCTCCACCGGCGCGCGGATCGGCGACACGGTCGGCCTGCGCGGCGACGGGCGCATCCGCGAAACCCCGTTTACGGTCACCGCGCAGCTGCTCTCGCCCAACGAAACGGTCGCGCGGGGAGCAAACAAGCTCGTCGCGCAGATGCATGCGGCGCATAACGTGATCGACGTGACGGGCACGCTGCCCAGCATCGCCGACATCGAGAACGTGCCGCTGCAAACACGCGCGCGCGGGCGCAACATGGCCGAACTGCTCGGCATCATCGGCGTCGCGATCCCGCAGACCCGGACCTATCGGATGCGCGCGCAATTGGTGAAATCGGGCGAGGTCTATCGGTTCACCCATATGGTCGGCATCGCGGGCGCGACCGATCTCGCCGGACGGCTGACGATCACCAACGGGAAGCGTATCCACCTCGATTCGGTGCTGGCAACTCGCACGCTCGACATCATCGATGCCGCGCCGTTCATCGGCTACAATCCCGACATCGTCGCCGCCAAGGGTGCGGTTGCGGCGGCGGCGGCGACCGGCGCCGCGCCGCAACGGCTGATGCCCGACGCCCAATTTCCGGTCGCGACGATGCAGTTTTTCGACGCCGATCTGAAATGGACGGTCCGGCAAGTACGCTCGAAGAATCTGCCGATCTCGAATATCGACATGACCCTCGATCTCGAACGCGGGCGGCTTGCGCTGTCGCCGCTGACCTTTGCGATGGCGCGGGGCAATGTCGCCTCCGACCTGGTCTTCGACACGCGGCCGCGGCCGAGTGCGGTCACCTACGACATCCGTCTTGCGCCGACCCCGATGGGACGGTTGCTCGCGGGCTACGGCCTGGCCGAGTCGGGGACGACGGGGACGATCAAGGGGCGCATCCAGCTGGCGGGACGCGGCGACACGATCCACGATTCGCTGTCGACGTCGAAGGGCCGCATCGCCTTCATCATGCCGCAGGGCGCGCTCTGGACCCGCAACGTCCAGCTTGCCGAGCTTGACGTCGGCACCTTCGTCCAGAAGCTGTTCGAGGACAAGTTGAAGAAGCCGGTTCAGGTCAATTGCGGGCTGATCGGCTTTACCGTCCGCAGCGGGGTGGCGGCGGCGGACCCGATCCTGATCGACACCAGCAAGAACGTGATCGCAGGGCGCGGCGGCTTCAGCTTCAAAACCGAGGCGGTCGATCTGGCATTCCGCGCCGACGGCAAGAAGTTCAGCCTGTTCTCAGGGCAATCGCCGGTCGGCATCGGCGGCTATTTCTCGGCGCCCGCGCTCCAGGTCATCAGTCCGCAATTGCTCGGCCGTGCGGGCGCGGGGTTGGGGCTGGCGCTGCTGGCGACGCCGCCCGCGGCCGTGCTGGCGTTCGTCGATATCGGCGACGCGAAGTCGGCGGCGTGCGGCCCGGTGCTGGCCGGCGCAACCGCCAGTGCGCAGCGCACGACCAAGGGCGAGCCCCGCGACGATGTTGGGCACGGCACGACGTCCAAGGCCGAGGATGGTAAACGCGAGCCGAAGCGCAAGAAGTTCCTGGGCATTTTCTAGAACTTCATGAGCCGCGTCTGCGCGCTGTCCTACAAGCCGCTTTTTATGGCACCGCACGGATATGGTGACGCACGCTCCCGACCGACCTTGCAGCGGTGCAGAAACGAAAACGATCGCCGTCGATGGGCGCATGTTCACGCGTCAACCGGTGTCAACGTTGTCACCGCCCCCGGCGCAGAACCGACACGCTTCACGCGTCAAAACCATGTCAACGTCGTCCCTATCATCGGCTCGCGCCGAGGCGCTGCCACGCGTCAACCAGCGTCAACGTGCTGGCGGCAAGCGCACACGATCGACGCGCGTGCACGCGTCAACCAGTGTCAACGTCATCGGCTCGGCGCGTGAGCTGGCGCGCCGGTCAGTCGTGAACGCGGTGCAATGCTTCGAGCACATCGTCGACCCGCGCCGGGTCGCCGATCGCCAAGACATGGCCGTCGCTGTCGGTGGTCAACGGGTCGCCGTTCCAGTCGCACATCCGCCCGCCCGCGCCCTCCGCCACCGGCACCAGCGCTGCGAAATCATGGAGCTTCAGCCCCGATTCGCATACCAGGTCGATCTGTCCCGACGCGAGCAGACCGTAATTGTAACAGTCGCCGCCATAAATCGGCGTCATCCGATTATGCCCGCCCGATGTCGCCGCGGTCAGCGCCAGATAGCGCAACGCGGCGTCCTCACCGAAATAATGCGGGCTGGTCGTCGCCATCACCGCGCCTTCCAGCTGCGGGCAGGCGCGGGTGCGGACGGGAGTGCCGTTGAACGTCGTCGGGCGTCCGGCGACCCCGATCCAGCGTTCGCGCTGCACCGGCTGGTCGATGACGCCGAGCACCGGCCAGCCATCCTCGACCAGTGCGATCAGCGTACCGAAGATCGCGCGACCGGCGGTGAAGCTGTGGGTGCCGTCGATCGGATCGAGCACCCAGCGGCGGTTCGTCACGCCATCCTTGGTCCCATATTCCTCGCCGACGATGCCGTCGCCCGACCGTTCGGCCTCGATCAATCGCCGCATCGCGGCCTCGGCCTCGCGGTCGGCCAGCGTCACCGGCGAGCGATCCTCCTTGATCTCCAGCCCTGCCGGCTGCCGGAAATAGCCGCGGATGACGGCGCCGGCGGCATCGGCAAGGTGGTGGGCGAGGGCAATGTCGGATTGGGTGACGGGCATGATGCCTTGCCTATCGGGCGCCGCTGCGCCGGGCAATGGACGCAGCCCCGCGTTTGGCGTAGCGTACCGCCACCCTTGCCGGAGTTCTCCCATGCGCCTCGCTCTCGCCGCCGTTTCCGCCGTCCTTCTCGCCGCGCCCGTGTCGGCGGCGCTCGCACCCGGCGCCAGGGCGCCCGACTTCACCACTCGCGGCGCGATCGCGGGCAAGGTGTTCACGGTGCATCTGGCCGACCAGCTCAAGAAGGGGCCGGTCGTGCTCTACTTCTTTCCTGCCGCCTTCACTTCGGGCTGCAACGCCGAGGCGCGCGCCTTCGCCGAGCATGTCGCCGACTTCAAGAAGGCAGGCGCGACGGTGATCGGCATGTCGGCGGACCCGGTCGAGGATCTCGCGAAATTCTCGTCGAGCGAGTGCGCGGGCAAGTTCGCGGTGGCGAGTGCGGGGCCGGCGGTCGTCTCGGGCTACGACGTCGCGCTCGGCCGCGCGCTGAAGGGGCGTCAGGTCACCAGCCGCACCAGCTACGTGATCGCGCGCGACGGCCGTGTCGCCTTCGTCCACAGCGACATGAACCCCGCCGAGCACGTCGCGCTGACGCTGGACGCGGTGGCGAAATTGCCCCGGCGGTAGCGCTGTTCCGGTCACCCGATGCTAACCTTTCCGGCCTAGCGTCCGCCTTTGTGAGACATGGGGCATCTATGCGGGGCGCAGGCTTGGCGCGGCGGGACGGGCCGGGGGGCGATCTGTTCGATCGTATCGGCCTGTTCCTGGCCGAGCAGCGCCTGAGCGCCGACCCCGAGCATTACCGCTTCGCGCACGCCATCCTGAGCGATCCCGACGGCCCCATCGCGCGTGCGGTGGCGCATCTCGTCGACGGCGGCGTGCGCCTCAGCCGCAAGGATATCGAGCGATTGGGCGGTCGAGTCGCCGGCGTCGGGAACCCGGTGGACGCGCAACCCCGCTCGCCCGAGCAGGATATCGCCGCCGACGCGTGCGGGCAGGTCGACGGCTTCGCCGACATCGTCCGCTCGATGTACGACGAGACCCGCGAGTTCGGGCGCGATCTGGCGCAAAGCGCCGCGGCGTTCGAGCATCTGCCACGCATCGCCGGGCTCGACGAGATCGCGCGGATCGCGGGTACGATGATCACCCGCGTCCACGATGCCGAAGCGCGGCTGGAGCAGGCGACGCAGGAGGCCGATGCGCTGCGCGAGAAGCTGGCCGAGGCGCGGGTCGACGCGCGGCTGGACCTGCTGACCGGATTGCACAACCGCCGGGCGTTCGAAGAGGCGTTCGAGGCGCGCGATCCTGCGTTCGCGCCATGGTGCCTGGCGCTATGCGACATCGACCGGTTCAAGCGGATCAACGACGATCACGGCCATCCCGTCGGCGACCGGGTGCTCGCGGCGGTCGCGGGAGCGCTGGTCGGCACGTGCCAAGGCCATTTCGTCGCCCGCCACGGCGGCGAGGAGTTCGCGATCCTGCTCGGATCGGTGACGCTGGCGCAGGCCGCGGGCATCGTCGAGGACTCGCGCGCCGCGATTGCCGCCAAGCGCTTCCGCGATCGCGACACCGAAGCGCTGCTGGGGCAGATCACCATATCGGCGGGGGTCACCGCGATCCATGCGGCCGATACGATCGAGACCGCCTTGGAGCGCGCCGACCGCCTGCTGTACACCGCCAAGGCGGCGGGGCGAAACCAGGTGGCGAGCGCCTGATATCGGCGCGGATTACCGTTTGCTTTGGTGCGTTGCGCCAAAGACCTCCGGTAAGGTTTGAAAGATCCCATTCGGTCAGCGACTTAGGAAGTTGGCACACCCCCCTGCAGAGCTATCGGCATGGGCCGCGCGAACGGTTCCGCCGCCCGAACCCGATAAGGATATTGCCATGTTCGACTATGCCATCGCCCAGCGCGCGCTCGTCTCGTTCGTCGGTGCGCTCGTCTTCGCCGCCATCGCGGTCGGTGCCGCGGTCCCCGTCCTGCCGATCGCCTGAGCCGCGGCGCGCTTCGGAGCAACCGTCATGATCGCGACACTCTTCACCCGGCTGATCGCCGTCCGCAGCCATCCGGCGATCGTCGGTATGGCGACCTTTGTCACGACTCTAGAGCGGTTTCTCACCTCGCTGAGTCGTAGGGGATTCCCGCGGGCCTGGTTTTCTGATTCACGATCCCTGCTGGTGCTGGAGGCCGGCATGGATGGCACGAGCATTGTCGGTGGGTCTTCGGGATAGGGTTGTGGCGGCCATCGCGGGTGGTCTGTCGCGCAGGCAAGCAGCAGTGCGGTTTGGTGTGAGCGCGGCAAGCGCGATCCGGTGGCAGCAGCTTGCGGCGCAGAACGGAACGCCCAAGCCTCAGCAACAGGGCGGCGACCGGCGTTCGGGTAAGATCGAGGCGTATGCGGACGTGATCCTAGGTGCGTACGCGGCGACGCCCGACATCACCCTGGCGGAGTTGCAGGCGCTGCTGGCCGAGCACGACACGCAGGTAGCGCTGGGCACGATATGGCGGTTCTTCGATCGTCGCGGGATCACGCGCAAAAAAAGACGGCGCATGCGACCGAGCAGGACCGTCCCGACATCCTGAAACGGCGCGAGGACTGGTTCGAGGGTCAGCTCGATCTCGACCCCGATCGGCTCGTCTTCATCGATGAAACCTGGGCGTCGACCAACATGGCGCGCCGCTACGGCAGGGCACCACGCGGCGAGCGGCTGCGCGCCGGCGTCCCGCACGGGCACTGGAAGACCACCACCTTCGTCGCCGGCCTGCGCCGCTCCGGCATGGTAGCGCCTTGGGTGATCGATGGTCCGATGAACGGCGACGCCTTCACCACTTACGTGTCCCGGGTCCTGGTGCCCGAACTCTCACCCGGCGACATCGTGATCATGGACAATCTGTCGAGCCACAAGACGCCGGCCGTGCGAGCCGCCATTGAAAAAGCGGGTGCCGCGCTCCTGTTCCTCCCACCCTACAGCCCCGACTTCAACCCGATCGAGATGGCCTTCTCCAAGCTGAAGGCGCATCTGCGCAAGGCCGCAGAGCGCACCATCCACGGCCTCTGGAACGCCATCGGCCGCATCGTCGATCTCTACTCACCCCAGGAATGCTCGAACTACTTCGCCGCCGCCGGCTATGATGCAGACTGATCAGAAACCGCTCTAGAACATGTATGAGCGGCCGGTTTAGGGGAGCGCTCAGACCACGTTAGACGTCCGGAACTGGGTCGAGCCGGCCCGATCAGGTTTCCGTTCGCGCCGCCTGCTTCACGCCGCGCCACTCTGTTTGCTCATGCATCCCAGAAGCCGCTCTTACGTGCGTGACGCCGCCTGAGGTCCGCCACATACTCGGCATGGTTTGGATGCCGGGCAAAATCGTCGATCCGCCGGGCAAGATGCTCGCACGTCTGGAGATGGCGAGCGGCGTGGCCGTAACGCTTGTACTTGGCGGAATCGAGTGAGAGATCAATCATCGCCCGCAGCACGAGCGTGGCGGCGAGCGGATGGCGCTGCTCGAGCGCGTCAGCGGCGGGGGTCAGCAGCCAGTATTGGTCGCCGTCGAGCTCGCCGGTCCGAGCCATAATGAGGCCTGCGGCGCGGTCGAGCGCGGGCCAGTCGATCAGGAAGGCGAGCGCCTGATGGAAGGATGGATGGCGTGAGACGTAGCCGAGAGCCCGATCCTCGGCTTCTATGTCGTCGAAGTCCGGCAGTCCCTTGAGGTGTGCCCGGAGGTATCCGGCATTGAGACCGCGCTCGAACGCTTGCCAGCGCTCCTCTTGTGCCTCGCCGGATCGCCCAAGGGCATCGTGCACTTCGATCCGCACGCGCTGCCTGTCGGGCCAGTACCCGCCTAGG
>NZ_CAXVWL010000023.1:0-13734 GCF_964263785.1 Sphingomonas sp. | reverse complement strand
GAAGATGCGGCTGGCAAATGAGCGGCACCGCCGCGCAGTCTCATGCTTGCCCTTCGCTTCGATCCGCTTGAGGGCAGCGAGGACGTCAATCGGCTTGAGGTCGGCCGCAGGCCGAGCGGCGATGGGCTCCAACTGCTCCAGCAGCCAATTTGCCTTGGTAGTGGTTGTACCTGCCCGCCCCTCCGCAACCATCTTGTCGATATATTCCCTGGCTATATCGCCAAAGGTGTTCGCCGCCTTGAAAGCCGCGACCAGCTTGTCGTGCTTGCGCTCTGCCAGCGGATCGTGGCCAGCCTCCAGTGTCCGCCGGGCGGCGTCGCGACGACGGCGAGCGTCGGCGAGGCCGATTTCAGGGTAGCGTCCCAAGGCCAGCCGCTTCTGCTTGCCGATGAACCGATATTTGTAGCGCCACAGCCTTGATCCGTTGGGATGAACCTCGAGGTAGAGGCCGCCTTCGTCTGCGCACTGAAAAATCTTGTCCGTCGCACGGAGACTTCGGATCTGGACTTCCTTGAGCGGCATGAGCATTCTCCTCGACTGATCCTAAAGGACGCTCGTCGAAGACCTGGCGGAGCCGTGGTGCCATCAAATTTCATCAAGGCCATCATGGCCTCGCTCGTGGCACCAAATGGCCCCGGATGGTCTGAAATCGCCTGAGACATCCCGGGATCGGTGAAGCTCATTTATGGCGGAAATTCAGGGATTTGTCGATCCTCCCGAGACGTTTCGGGAAGAACAAATGGTGCCCAGAAGAGGACTCGAACCTCCACGACCTTGCGATCGCCAGCACCTGAAGCTGGTGCGTCTACCAATTCCGCCATCTGGGCACGGGAGCTTGGAAAGCCCGGGTAGGCGGCGGCCTTTAGGGGGCGCAGCGGAGGCTTGTCAACCGCACCTTGTCAACCGCGCCGCGACTGGGCAAGGCGCTGCGCGTGGGAACGAGCCCCACGCAACGGGACGCGGCATGAAGGACAAATTGGTCACCCTGTTCGGCGGCGGCGGCTTCGTCGGGCGCTATGTCGCGCAAAGCCTGCTCGCCGCGGGCGCGCGCGTGCGCATCGCGCAGCGCGATCCGCGGTCCGCGGTGTTCCTCAAGCCGCTCGGCGGGCTCGGGCAGACCCAGTTCGTCGGCGCCGACATCGCCCGGCCCGACACCGTCGCGCGCGCGGTCGCCGGCGCCGATGCGGTGATCAACCTGGTCGGCGTGCTCGCGGGGAACTTCCAGCGCTATCATGTCGACGGCGCGCGCGTGGTCGCCGAGGCCGCGGCGCAGGCCGGGGTCGAAGCGCTGGTCCACGTCTCGGCGATCGGTGCCGACCCTGCGAGCGCGTCCGCTTACGGCGGGTCGAAGGGCGAGGGTGAAGCCGCGGTGCGCGCCGCCTTTGCGACCGCCACGATCGTCCGCCCGTCGATCGTGTTCGGGCGCGAGGACCGGTTCGTCAATCGCTTCGCCGCGATGATCGCCAAAGCGCCGGTGGTGCCCATCCTGCGCGCGCCCGCCAGGTTCCAGCCGGTGTTCGCGGGCGACGTCGGTGCCGGCGTCGCGCGGATCGTCGCCGATCCCGGCATCCACGGCGGGCACTTCTACGAATTCGGCGGGCCCGATGTGGTGACGATGGGCGCGCTCATCCGCTGGATCGCAGGCGCCATCGGGCGCGATCCCGCGATCGTCGAGCTTCCCGATTTCGCGGGCGACCTGCTGTCCCGCGCGGGCTTCCTGCCCTTCGCGCCGATCACCCGCGATCAGTGGCGGATGCTCCAGACCGACAATGTCGTCGCATCGGGCGCACATGGTCTGGCCGAACTCGGCATCGACGCCACGCCGATGGCCGCGGTCGCGCCCGCCTGGCTGGTGCGCTTCCGCCGCCAGGGCCGGTTCGGCGCGCGCGTCGAACATCTCGCCTGATCCCTCTCAGCTAGGCCGAACCCTTGCACGACCTGCTCACCATCGTCCTCCTCGGCATCGTCGAGGGGGTCACCGAATTCCTGCCCGTCTCCTCGACCGGGCATCTGATCCTCGCGAGCGCGCTGCTCGGCTTCAAGGGCGAAGCGGCGGGGACGTTCGAGATCGTCATCCAACTGGGCGCGATCCTGGCAGTGGTCGTCCTCTACTGGCGGCGCTTCGTCGATGTCGCGGCTGGGCTGGTCAAGCGGCAGCCCAGCGCGTGGGCGTTCGCGCGCAATATCGCATTGGGCTTCCTGCCTGCCGCGGTCGTCGGGCTGATCGTCTACAAGGCGGTCAAGGCGCTGCTCGAAAGCCCGACCACGGTCGCGGTCGCGTTGATCGTCGGCGGGGTCGCGATCCTGATCATCGAGCGACTGGTCAAGGCTGCGCGCGTCCCCTCGGTCGAGGCGATGCCGTGGACGACCGCGCTCGGCGTCGGGGTCATCCAGTGCCTGTCGATGATCCCGGGGGTCAGCCGTTCGGGCGCGACGATCATGGGCGCGCTGACGCTGGGCGTCGACCGGCGGGCGGCGGCGGAGTTTTCCTTCTTTCTCGCGATCCCGACGATGCTCGCCGCATCGGGGTACGACCTCTACAAGTCGGGCGGCGCAATCGGTCAGGGCGGGTGGAGCGCGATCGGCATCGGCTTCGTCGTGTCGTTCGTCGTCGCACTGGTGGTCATCCGCTGGTTCGTCGGTATCGTCAGTCGGCACGGTTTTGCGCCGTTTGCGTGGTACCGGATCGTGGTCGGCCTAGTCGCGCTGGCTGCGCTCCATTTCGCATAGGACCGCTTCGGCTTCATCTGCTCGCAAGATTGTGCCTGGCACCGTTATTGCACAAAGAAGTTCTACAAAGTAGGACCGATCTATTACCTATATGCTTGTTTTCGCGTGACACGCGGATTCGTCGCCAGTAATGCGGGGCGACGGAGGACGCTGATGGCGAACGATCCTATGTTGAAGTTCGTGGCCCGCGAGCAGGCGTATCCGCCCAAGCGCGCGGCGGGCGACCGTGCCGACGACTTCCGCGAAATCGCCGACCGCTATGCCGTGCCCACCGCCGAGGACCAGGCCGGGCGCTGCTCGCAATGTGGCGTGCCCTATTGCTCGGTCCACTGCCCGCTCCACAACCACATTCCCGACTGGCTCCGCCTGACCGCCGAGGGACGGCTGCGCGAGGCCTACGAGCTCAGCAACGCCACTTCGACCATGCCCGAGATCTGCGGCCGCATCTGTCCGCAGGACCGGCTGTGCGAAGGTAATTGCGTGATCGAGTTTTCAGGCCACGGCGCGGTCACGATCGGCTCGGTGGAAAAGTTCATCACCGACACCGCTTGGGAGGAAGGCTGGGTCGAGCCGCTCGTCCCCGGCCCCGCCCGCGGCCAGTCGGTCGGCGTCATCGGCGCCGGGCCCGCGGGGCTGTCGGCCGCGGAGTATCTGCGTGCTCACGGCTATGACGTTCACGTCTACGACCGCCACGACCGTGCGGGCGGATTGCTGACCTATGGCATTCCCGGGTTCAAGCTCGAGAAACCCGTCGTCATGCGCCGGGTCGACCGGTTGAAAGCCGGCGGGATCGTCTTTCACGAGGGCTTTGCGGTCGGTGACGACGCGACCCTGGACGAACTCCGCCAGCGCCACGACGCGCTGCTGATCGCGACGGGGGTCTACAAGGCGCGTCCGATCGACGTCGACGGCCACGAGGCGAACGGCGTGGTCGCCGCACTCGACTATCTGACCGCCTCCAACCGCAAGAGCTTCGGCGACGCTGTACCCGCCTTCGATTCCGGCGCGCTCGATGCGGCGGGCAAGCACGTCGTCGTCGTCGGCGGCGGCGACACCGCGATGGACTGCGTCCGCACCGCCGTCCGCCAGGGCGCGGCATCGGTAAAATGCCTGTACCGCCGCGATCGCGCCAACATGCCCGGCAGCCAGCGCGAGGTGAAGAACGCCGAGGAGGAAGGCGTCGAGTTCGTCTGGCTCTCCGCACCGCAGGCATTTGCGGGCACCGAGCAGGTCGCAAGCGTCAAGGCCCGCCGCATGCGCCTGGGCACGCCCGACGCCAGCGGTCGCCGCGCCCCCGAAATCGAACCGGGCGGCGATTTCGAAATGCCCGCCGACATGGTGATCAAGGCCCTGGGCTTCGACGCCGAGGACCTCCCCACCCTGTTCGGCGCGCCCGAACTGGGCATCAGCCGCTGGGGCACCGTGCTGGTCGACGGCAAGACGCTGATGACCTCGCTCGACGGCGTGTTCGCCGCCGGCGACATCGTCCGCGGCGCGAGCCTCGTCGTCTGGGCGATCCGCGACGGCCGCGACGTGTCGGCCGCCATGCACAAGTGGCTGAAGGCAAAGGCGGTGAACGCGAGGGTGGCGGCGTGAGGATGGAAGCTGACGAACTGAAGGCCATCAAGGCCGCAGCCGCCTATGCATTCGGCCCCGATGCGACTGTTCGGCTTTTTGGAAGCAGGGCGGACGATCGCCGGAGAGGCGGCGATATAGACCTCCACGTCGAAGTTGATGCGAGCGTCGACGCCTGGCGCGCCAAATGCCTGTTCGAGGACAATCTGTTCGCTCGTATCGAGCCTCAACGTGTCGATGTAATTGTTCGCAACCGGGATCAGCCTCCGCGAGGCATCGATATGATCGCTCTACGCGATGGGGTCACGCTATGACCCGTGACGGGGAAATCGTTGTCCTCCGCGAGCATCTCGCCGCATGCGAGCGGCTTGAGTCCGGCCTCGTTCGCGTACGGAGCCGGGTCGAGCCGCTGGTACCGATCGAAGCCGACCGTATGCGGTCGCTTTCGGTCGACGAGCACGTCGATATGCTCGCGTTCTTGAAGACCTATGAGCAGCTGGAAGATACGCTGGGTCGTACGCTCAAGACCATCGCCATGCTCATGCAGTTCGGCAAGACCGAGCGTCTGACGCCGCGCGACATTGCTTATCGCGCCGTGTCGCTCGGCATTCTCCAAGACGGCAAAGATTGGGCCGATGCGGTGCGTGTCCGCAACGAACTCGCGCACGAATATCCGCTCCGTCCTGACAGGCAGGCGGAGCAGGTCAATAGAGCATGGGCGAAGAGCGCCACGCTGTTCCAGACCGCCGACTCCATCCGGACCTTCGTCGAACAAGAAAGGCTGCTGCATGGCGACCTCTGATCTCGGCGACCAGCGCCAGCACCTCGCCGCCCACGGCATGTACCGCCCCGAATTCGAATCGGACGCATGCGGCGTCGGCCTCGTCGCCGCGACCGACGGTGCCGCGTCGCGCCGCGTCGTCCAGTCCGCGATCGACGCGCTCAAAGCCGTCTGGCACCGCGGCGCGGTCGATGCCGACGGCAAGACCGGCGATGGCGCCGGGCTGCACATCGACCTGCCGGTGCGCTTCTTCGACGATTGCGTCGCCGCCTCGGGGCATAAGGTCCGCCCGAACCGCCTCGCGGTCGGCATGATCTTCCTGCCGCGCACCGATCTCGGCGCGCAGGAATCCTGCCGCACGGTCGTCGAATCCGCGATCATCGAGGCGGGCTACACCAGTTACGGATGGCGCCAGGTGCCCGTCGACGTCTCGGTGATCGGCCTCAAGGCGCAGGCGACCCGTCCCGAGATCGAGCAGATCATGATCGCCGGGCCGCTTCCCGACGAAGCCGACGCCGCCGAGTTCGAGAAGAATCTCTACCTCGTCCGCCGCCGGATCGAAAAGCGCGTCATCGCCGCGCAGATCCAGGGCTTCTACATCTGCAGTCTCAGCTGCCGCTCGATCATCTACAAGGGCCTGTTCCTCGCCGAATCGCTGTCGGTCTTCTACCCCGACCTCACCGATCAGCGCTTCGAATCGCGCGTCGCGATCTTTCACCAGCGCTATTCGACCAACACCTTCCCGCAATGGTGGCTGGCGCAGCCGTTCCGCTGCCTGGCGCACAACGGCGAGATCAACACGATCCGCGGCAACAAGAACTGGATGCTCAGCCACGAGATCCGCATGGCCGCGCACGCGTTCGGCGACGATTCGGAGGACATCAAGCCCGTCATCCCCGCGGGCGCGTCCGACACCGCCGCGCTGGACGCGGTGTTCGAGGCGATCTGCCGCTCCGGCCGCGACGCGCCGACTGCCAAGCTGATGCTGGTCCCCGAGGCCGCGAGCGCCGACATGCCCGCCGATCACGCGGCGATGTACCAGTATCTCGCCAGCGTCATGGAGCCGTGGGACGGCCCCGCGGCGCTGGCGATGACCGACGGCCGCTGGGCGGTCGCGGGCATGGACCGCAACGCGTTGAGACCCCTGCGCTACACGCTGACCGCCGACAAGCTGCTGATCGTCGGGTCGGAGAGCGGCATGGTCGTCGTCCCCGAGTCCACGATCGTTGCCAAGGGGCGGCTGGGACCGGGCCAGATGATCGCGGTCGACCTCCACGAAGGCATCCTGCTCGACGACCGCGCGGTAAAGGACCGGATCGCCGGCGAATACGATTACGCGGGCATGATCGGCGAGTTCCTGACTCTCGACGACCTGCCTCCAGCAGCCGATGCGACCGTCCACTACCCCCGTGCCGAGCTCGCCCGGCGCCAGGTCGCCGCCGGTCAGACGCTCGAGGACATGGAGCTGATCCTTTCGCCGATGGTCGAGGGGGGCAAGGAAGCGATCGGCTCGATGGGCGACGACACCCCGCTCGCCGTCATTTCAGACAAGCCGCGGCTCATCAGCCAGTTCTTCCGCCAGAATTTCTCGCAAGTCACCAACCCGCCGATCGACAGCCTGCGCGAACGCTATGTGATGTCGCTCAAGACCCGCTTCGGCAACCTCGCCAACATCCTCGACACCGAGGACCGCCGCACCCGCGTCCTTGTTCTCGAATCGCCCGTCCTGACCGGCGCCCACTGGACCCGCCTGAAAGCGCATTTCGGCAGCGCGGTCGCCGAGATCGACTGCACCTTCGAGGCGGGGGGCGGCCCCGAGCGGCTGCGCGCGGCGATCCAGCGCATCCGCAACGAAGCGGAGCAGGCGGTGCGCCAGGGCAAGAGCGAGCTGTTCCTGACCGACGAAGCCATCTCGCAAGACCGAGTCGGCATCGCGGGCGTCCTCGCCACCGCCGCGGTCCACACCCATCTGGTGCGCCGCGGCCTGCGCTCCTATGCCAGCGTCAACGTCCGCACCGCCGAATGTCTCGACACGCATTATTATGCGGTCCTGATCGGCGTCGGCGCGACCACCGTGAACGCCTATCTCGCCGAAGCCGCGGTCGTCGACCGCCAGGCGCGCGGCCTGTTCGGCGACCTGACCCTCGCGGAGTGCCTGACGCGCCACCGCGTCGCGATCGAGGAGGGCCTCCTCAAGATCATGTCGAAAATGGGGATCGCGGTGATCTCCTCCTACCGCGGCGGCTACAATTTCGAGGCGGTCGGCTTGAGCCGCGCGCTGGTCAACGACCTGTTCCCCGGCATGCCCGCCAAGATCTCGGGCGAAGGCTATGCTTCGCTCCACCTCAACGCCGCCGACCGCCACGAAGCGGCGTTCGACAGTGCCGTCGCGACGCTCCCCATCGGCGGCTTCTACCGCCAGCGCCACACCGGCGAGACCCACGCCTATTCCGCGCAGCTGATGCACCTGCTCCAGACCGCGGTCGCGACCGACAGCTATTCGAGCTACCTCCAGTTCAGCCGCGGGGTCAGCGACATGCCCCCGGTCTACCTGCGCGACCTCCTCCAGTTCAACTTCCCCGCGGAGGGCGTGGCGCAGGAGCAGGTCGAGGCGATCACCGAAATCCGCAAGCGCTTCGTCACTCCGGGCATGTCGCTCGGCGCCCTTTCGCCCGAGGCGCACGAAACGCTGGCGATCGCGATGAACCGCATCGGCGCGAAGGCGGTGTCGGGCGAAGGGGGCGAGGACACGCGCCGCTTCACCCCCTATGCCAATGGCGACAACGCCAATTCCTCGATCAAGCAGATCGCATCCGGTCGCTTCGGCGTCACCGCGGAATATCTCAACGCGTGCGAAGAGATCGAGATCAAGGTGGCGCAAGGCGCCAAGCCCGGCGAAGGCGGCCAGCTCCCCGGCTTCAAGGTCACCGAATATATCGCCAAGCTGCGCCACGCGACCCCCGGCGTGACGCTCATCTCACCCCCGCCGCACCACGACATCTATTCGATCGAGGACCTCGCGCAGCTCATCTACGACCTCAAGCAGATCAACCCGCGCGCGCGTGTCTGCGTCAAGCTCGTCTCGTCGGCGGGGATCGGCACCGTCGCCGCCGGCGTCGCGAAGGCGCATGCCGACGTCATCCTCGTTTCGGGCCACGTCGGCGGCACCGCCGCTTCCCCGCAAACCAGCATTAAATACGCTGGCACGCCTTGGGAAATGGGCCTGTCGGAGGTCAACCAGACCCTCACCCTCAACGGCCTGCGCGGCCGCATCCGCCTGCGCGCCGACGGCGGGCTCAAGACCGGGCGCGACATCGTAGTCGCCGCGATCCTGGGCGCCGAGGAGTTCGGCATCGGCACATTGAGCCTCGTCGCGATGGGCTGCATCATGGTCCGCCAATGCCATAGCAACACCTGCCCGGTCGGGGTCTGCGTCCAGGACGAACGCCTGCGCGCCAAATTCACCGGCACGCCCGAGAAGGTCATCAACCTGATGACCTTCATCGCCGAGGAAGTCCGCGACATCCTCGCACGCTTGGGCGTCCGCAGCCTCGACGAAGTGATCGGCCGCACCGAATTGCTCCGCCAGATCAGCCGCGGCGCGGAGCACCTCGACGACCTCGACTTGAACCCGATCCTCGCCAAGGTCGACGCGACCGATGCCGAACGCCGCTTTTCGCTCAGCACCTTCCGCAACGCCGTCCCCGACAGCCTCGACGCGCAGATCATCAAGGATGCCGCCGCGGTATTCAGCCGAGGCGAGAAGATGCAGCTGACCTACAGCGTCCGCAACACCCACCGCGCGGTCGGCACCCGCCTGTCGAGCGAGATCACGACCAAGTTCGGCATGAACAAGCTCGCCGACGGTCACGTCACCATCCGGCTTCGCGGCTCGGCGGGGCAGTCGCTCGGCGCGTTCCTGTGCAAGGGCATCCGCCTGGAGGTGTTCGGCGACGCCAACGAGTATGTCGGCAAGGGGCTGTCGGGCGGCGTCATCGTCGTCCGCCCGGCGGTGAGCTCCCCGCTCGCCAGCCAGGACAACACCATCATCGGCAACACCGTCCTCTACGGCGCCACAGCGGGCAAATTGTACGCCGCGGGCCAGGCGGGCGAACGCTTCGCGGTCCGCAATTCGGGCGCGACCGTCGTCGTCGAAGGCTGCGGCGCCAACGGCTGCGAATACATGACCGGCGGCGTCGCGGTGGTGCTGGGGCCGGTCGGCGCGAACTTCGGCGCGGGGATGACCGGCGGCATGGCCTTCGTCTACGACCCCGACGGCTCGTTCGAGCGTCGCGCGAACCCCGAAACCATCGTCTGGCAACGCCTCGCCTCCGCGCACTGGGAGCAACTCCTGCGCGACCACGTCGACGCGCACGCCCGCATCACCGACAGCAAATGGTCCCGCGGCATCCTCGACGACTGGGACCGCACCGCCGGCGACTTCTGGCAGGTGGTGCCGAAGGAAATGCTGACCCGCCTGGCGCACCCGCTGGATGATGTGATCGAGCTGGTCGCGGCGGAGTAGACGCGGCGCCTCTGCCCCTTCGTCACCCCGGGCTTGACCCGGGGTCCCGCTTCTTCTTGCCGTCGGCTCGGCAGTGGCTGACCCGTGGCTCGACCACGCCAGTTATAGCAGATCGCGTGCCATCGCCGCTGTCCTACAACCCGCAATCTGTGCCACGATCGCTAGGACTCGAGATTCTACCGCTCTTTCTCATCGGTGCAGCACGTTCACGCGACCGGCACGCATCCATGCCCCGCTTCCGCCAATCGGTTCGTCGACGTTTTCACTCCGAATCACGTTACCTTCGTTACCTTCGCCGCCGCACCACCGCCCAGCCCGCGCCGGTGAACACCAGCAGCGCGGGCCAGCCGCCGTCGGTCACCCACAGATACCCAACGCCGATCGCAACCACCGCGCCGAGCACGGCCGCGGTCGCCGCTACGCTCGTCTCGCGAGCCAGCACCCACGCGCCGAGTGCAAGGCTCGCCACCGCATTGACCGCCAGCCACACATACGACCAGCCCGCCCCGATCGATCCCGCCCCGGGCAGCTTGACCGTCGCGAAGCCGCGCATGCCGTTGGGAAAGCAGTCCGCCGACAGGTGCAGCCCGACGCCGAGCGCCAGCCCCGCCGCGACCGGCCACCATCGCGGCTGGCAAGCCAGCACGACAGGCAGCAGCAGGCTGTGGGTCAGCCCGCTGCGATGCCCGAGCCCCAGCGCCAGGTCGAGATCGGGCAGCGTCGTGCCGCCAAGTGCCGCCAACGGCACCGCGACCAGCGCGGCAGGCGGCCAGTGCCTCGCGCCAAGGGTCAGCAGCCAGGCGGCAAGCAGAAACAGAAGCGCGTCCATGCCCCATCCTTGAACGACGCAGCCGCCGGCGCAAAGCGTGGCGTTCGCCTCACCTTAGCCTCACCTTCCAACGTCCGGGGCGGTCCGGCGGCCGGCGCCGTGGCGCCGGTCCTAGCCGTCGAGCGCGGACCGGATGTCGGTCGCGGCGAAGTCGTTGCCCTTGTAGAGCAGCGGCGCACCGAGCGATTTGGCCAGCGCATAGGTCATACAGTCGCCGAAGTTCAGCCGGGCCGGCCGACCACGGAAACGGATGAGGGCGTCGGTCGCGATCGCAACGTGTTCGAGTTCCCAGGGCACGATCTCGATCCGACGATCTTCGAGAAGCCGGTTTGCATGAATCAACGAGTCAGGGCCGAGCTTGCGCACCACGACCAACTGCAGCTCGAACGCGGTCGGTGCCGCCACGAGCACCCGCTCTTCGCGGTCGATCGCATCGGCGAAACGCCGAGCATCGTCTTCACCCAGAATGATCGCGGCGAAGGCGGACGTGTCCGCCACGATCATATTGGCAGACCATCCTCGTCATACAGGATTTCGCGGTACGGTCGCGGATCGAGCAACGGCACGGCGGCTATCTTATTCTGGATGTCCCGCACCATCGCGTGGAACTCCCGGGATCGTTGCTCACGCTCCTCCGGCGTCAGCTCGGGCTTGGCTGCGAGCCCCTGCCGCTCGATATCCCGGCGCAGCGCGGCGCTCACCGCTCCGTCGAGCGTCATGCCCTGATGAGCGGCAAGCTGGCGAGCCATGTCCAGTTCGGCACTGTCGAGATTGATGCCCATAGCCTAAGAATACGCCGCACGCCCGGACCACACAACCGCCTTCCGCCGAGCCGCTCCCTGCCCTAACACACCCCCATGTGGCAGCTTTATCAATTTCCCCTGTGCCCCTTCTCGCGAAAAGTCCGCCTGCTGCTCGGCGAGAAGGGCGTCGGCTACGAACTGGTGCGCGAATCGCCCTGGGTGCGGCGCGACGAGTTCCTAGACATGAACCCCGCCGGGCAGACGCCGGTGATGGTCGACGCGGCGCGGCCCGCACAGCCGCTGATCGATTCGATGGCGATCTGCGAATATCTCGAGGAGACGGTCGAGAAAGCCGCGATGATCAACGGCACCGCCGCCAATCGCGCCGAGATCCGGCGGCTGGTGACCTGGTTCGACACCCACTTCTACCGCGACGTGACCGGGCCGCTACTCCACGAACGCATGGTCAAGCGCGTCGCCGAGCGTCAGGCCCCCGACGCAAAGGCGCTGCGCGAGGCGATGAAGGCGGCGGTCGGGCATCTCGACTATACCGATTACCTGCTCGATCACCGCAACTGGCTCGGCGGCGCGACGATGAGTCTCGCCGATCTCGCCGCCGCCGCGCAGATTTCGGTCACCGACTATCTCGGCGGCATCGACTGGAAGGGCCACGAACAGACCGCACGCTGGTACCGGGGCCTGAAGAGCCGCCCGAGCTTTCGGCCTTTGCTGTCGGAACGGATGGAGCTGGTCGCGCCGCCGTCGCACTATGACAATGTAGACTTCTGACGGTTTGAGGCGCGCCACGACGCGCCGGCAAGGCGAGCGAAGCGAAGCCGCGCGAACCGGCACGGCCGGCGCGGCTGCGGCCGCGTCCGACGACACCGGATTCACTCCGGTGTCGCGCCCCGCCAGCGACGGTCCCCGAAACGAACGCGGCCCCGGCGGATCGCTCCGCCGAGGCCTTGTTCGCCACCCCACATCTTCGGCGGGGTGGACCCGCCCTGCCCGGCACCCATTGGGGGGCGGCACCGGGCAGACACGTAACGCTTTACGCTACACTTACTGGAGCAGCTTGAGCACGCTCTGCTGGCTCTGGTTGGCCTGCGCCAGCATCGCGGTCGATGCCTGGCTCAGGATCTGCGCCTTGGCGAGATTGGTCGATTCGGCGGAGAAGTCGGCATCCTCGATCCGGCTGCGCGATTCGGCCAGGTTGGTCGAGGTCGTGGTCAGGTTGTTGACCGTGACCTCGAGCCGGTTCTGGATCGCGCCCAAATTGCCGCGCGTTGCCGAGATGCTGTCGAGGGCCTTGTCGATCTTGGCCATTGCGCTCGAAGCAGCCGTCTGGCTCGAAATGTCGAGCTTGGACGTGTTCTTGTCGGTGCCGCCTTGCGCGTTGAATTTGATCGTCGCGGCACCAGCGCCTTCTACCCGAACGTTTCCACCGTCGGTCGAGTACAAGGTGAGGACACCGGCGTTGTTGATCGCCTTGACCCCCGTCTTGTCCGATTGAGCATCGATCGCGGTCCTGTAGAGTTCGGCCTGCGCAGTCGCATCCACGCCCGTATTGGCCGCCGCACCGATCTTGACGCCGTTGATGACCAGCGCGCCGTCCGCCAGTGCCGTCGTAGCCGACACCGCCGTCCCCGTGTAGCTTACGCCATCCGAAACGTTCAGCCCGGCCTTCGCGAGATTGGCGCCATCAACCTTGAAGCTCGAACCGTCGGAGCTCGACAGTGCGATAAAGCCCTTCTGGGCCACGTCATTGCCAGCGCCGACGATCGTGGTCGAACTGCTGGCAAGATCGATGTCCTTGCCGGTCGTGTTCGACAAGGTAATCGACTTGTCATCGTTCAGCGTCGCGGTGACGCCGAAGTCGTTGTTGTTGATCTGCGTGACCAGGTCCTCGGCAGTCGCAGCGGCGCCGACCGATTTGCTGCCGATCTTGAGCGCACCGGCAGCAACCGGAATGGTGATTGCCTGCGTCGTGAAGTTGTTCGATGCGCTCGCGGTCACGCCGGTACGATCGCTGTTCGTGTTGATTGCGGCGGCCAGATCGGCCGCGCTGCTCACGTTGACATTGGCGCTGCCGGCGAAGGCGTTGACGCCGTTCAGCGTGACGCCGCCCGGTGCGAAGGCTGTGTCGGCAGTGATCCGCCCCGATACCGCGCCGCCGCCATCGGACAAGCCCAGCTTCTGCGACGACACGCCGTCCAGGTTGATCGCAACGGTGTCGCCCGACTTGATCCCGGTCTGCAGGTTCAGGCTCTTCAGCGAGCCGTCGAGCAGGTTCAGGCCGTTGAAGTTGGTCGTCTTGGCGATGTCGTTGATCTGGCTCGAGAGCTGATCGGTTTCGGCCTGGAGAGCCGCGCGCTCCGACTTGCCCAGCGTGCCGTTGGCCGACTGGGTCGCCAGTTCCTTCATGCGCTGCAGCATGTTGGTGACTTCGCCCAGCGCGCCTTCCGCGGTCTGCGCCATCGAGATGCCGTCGTTGGCGTTGCGGACCGCAACCGCCATCGACTTGACCGCGCTGGTCATGCGGCTCGCGATG
>NZ_CAXVWL010000022.1:0-137710 GCF_964263785.1 Sphingomonas sp. | reverse complement strand
CGGGGCCGGTGATGCGCGCAAGGCTGACGTCCTCCGCGCCTGAGCCGCCGAGCGAGAGCTGGAAGTTCTCCACACCCTTCCGGTCGACGCCCAGGATGCCGATGTGGCCCGCATGGTGATGGCCGCAGGCGTTGATGCAGCCGCTGATCTTGAGCTTCAGTTCGCCCAGTTCGCGCTGGCGGTCGGCGAAGCGGGTGGAGATCTTCTGCGCGAGCGGGATCGAGCGGGCGTTGGCGAGGCTGCAGTAATCGAGGCCCGGGCAGGCGATGATGTCGCCGATCAGGTCGAGGTTCGCTTCGGCTAGGCCAGCGTCCTGAAGCTGCTGCCAGACGGTGTGGAGGTCGGCCTTGCGGACGTGGGGCAGGACGATGTTCTGCGCGTGGGTGACGCGGAGTTCGTCGAAGCTGTGGCGTTCGGCGAGGTCGGCCATCAGGTCGATCTGGTCGGCGGTGGCGTCGCCGGGGATGCCGCCGGTGGGCTTGAGGCTGACCGTGACGATCGCGTAGCCGGGTTGCTTGTGCGGGCGGACGTTCTGGTCGAGCCAGACGGCGAAGTTCGGTTCGCTGCGGTCGATGGTGTCGGCGACTTCGCGCTCGAACGCGGGGGCGCCGAACATCGCGGTGATCCGTTCCAATTCGGCGAGTGGGGGGTCGATGCCGAGCGCCTTCACCTGGGCGAACTCTTCCTCGACTTGGCGGCGGTATTCGTCGGGGCCGATCTCGTGGAGCAGGATCTTGATCCGCGCCTTGTAGATGTTGTCGCGGCGGCCGTAGCGGTTGTAGACGCGCAGGCACGCTTCCAGGTAGCTCAGCAGCTCGTGCGCGGTGACGAAGTCGCGGATTTCGTGCGCGATCATCGGGGTGCGGCCCATGCCGCCGCCGACGAACACCTTTGCGCCGAGCTGCCCGTCACGCTCCAGCAACTGGATGCCGATGTCGTGGAGGCGCATCGCGGCGCGGTCCTCGTCGGCGGCGATCACCGCGATCTTGAACTTGCGTGGCAGGTAGGTGAACTCGGGGTGGAAGGTCGACCATTGCCGCATCAGTTCCGCCCAGGGGCGCGGGTCGGTGATCTCGTCGGCGGCGGCGCCGGCGAACTGGTCGGAGCTGATGTTGCGAATGCAATTGCCCGACGTTTGAATGGCGTGCATCTCGACGGTCGCGAGCTCGGCCAAGATGTCGGGTGCCTCGTCCAGCTTGATCCAATTGTACTGGATGTTCTGGCGGGTGGTGAAATGGCCGTAGCCGCGGTCGTACTTGCGCGCGACGTGCGCGAGCATGCGCATCTGGCGGCTGTCGAGCGTGCCATACGGAACCGCGATACGCAGCATGTAGGCGTGGAGCTGGAGGTAGAGGCCGTTCATGAGCCGGAGCGGCTTGAACTGATCCTCGGTCAATTGCCCGGCGAGGCGGCGATGGACCTGGTCGCGGAACTCGTCGACGCGGGCATCGACCATGGCCTGGTCGTAGGTGTCGTATTTATACATGATTCTACCTTCATTCCTCCCCGGAACGGGGAGGGGGACCGCCGGGCGCAGCCCGGTGGTGGAGGGGCAGCCACGAGCGATGGTTCTGCTGGGCTGCCCCTCCACCAGCCTGCGGCTGGTCCCCCTCCCCGTTCCGGGGAGGAATAGCGCAGGTCATCATATCACCCAGTTCCCGGCTGCGGGATCGGCGGGTTTGAGGGTCAGGTCGGTGCGGACGGTAGGGCCGAGCGCGCGGATGCGGTCCTTGATGTGGGCGGGGCGGGGGCCTTCGGGAGTCTGGGTCGCGTCGATCACGTAGGGGACGTTGACGCGGCGGCAGCCTTCCTCGGCACGGGCGATGCCTTCGCCGTCGTGGCCGACGTCGACCGCGTCCTCGACGTGGCGCGACCAGCCCGCGCCGGTCCACCAGACAACGTCGCCGCTGGGAAGGTCGTTGCCGGTAAGGAGCTTCATGCCGCGTGCTCCGCGATACGGGCCCAGCGCGCGAGCTTGTCCTCTGCGTTCGAGAGCTCGACGACCTCGCCGACGACGATGATCGCGGGGCTTTCGACGCGTTCGCGTTCCACCATCGCGCCGAGATCGGCGAGCAAAGTCTTGATCGCGCGGTGGCCTTCGAGCGTGCCGCGTTCGAGGACCGCGACGGGCATGTCGGGGGCGACACCATCGGCGATCAGCTTGTCGGCGATGGCAGTGGCGGTGGCGACGCCCATGTAGATGACGAGGGTGCGGCCTTGCCCTGCGAGGCCGGACCAATCCTGTTCGGAAAGCCCCTTGCACTGCCCGGCGACGAAGCTGACTGCGCTCGAATGATCGCGGTGGGTGAGCGGGAGCATTGCCTCCGCCGCGCACCCCAAAGCCGCTGACACGCCGGGGATGACCTCGACCGCGAGGCCGGCGGCGCGGACCGCCTCGACCTCCTCGCCGCCGCGGCCGAAGATGAACGGGTCTCCGCCCTTCAGCCGCACGACGACGCTGCCGGTCTTCACGTGGGCGACGATCAGCGCGTTGATCGCCTCCTGCGGCAGGGTGTGACGGTCGCGCTTCTTGGCGACCGAGATGCGCTGGGCGGCGGCGGGCGCGAGATCCAGGACGCGCGGGTCGATCAGGCCGTCGTGGACGACGACATCGGCTGCGCCAAGCGCCTCGACCGCGCGGACGGTGAGGAGGCCGGGGTCGCCGGGACCCGCGCCGACGAGGATGACGCGGCCGCGGTGGGTGGGGTCGAGGAGGCTTGCCATGCGAGTGCAGATGGGCGCGTTGCAGAGAACGGACAAGGCGAAGGTTGCTTGGGGTGCGGGTAGGATTGCTTTGGGCGGGCCGTGGCGTCCTTTTTTGCTTCGCCACCCCGAACCCTTCGACTTTGCTCAGGAGAGCCTCGTTCCGGGGTCCGGTCCTCCACGGGTGAGACCGTCGCTTGGGGAACCCTGGACCCCGGAACAAGTCCGGGGTGACGTAGGAGTTCGGGCTAACCGTCGCGCAGGCCGATGCCGATCGAGGCGCGGGCGGCTTCGGATTCGCTGCTGACGACGGGGTAGGCGCAGTAATCGGCGGCGTAATAGGCGCTGGGGCGGTGGTTGCCCGACCAGCCGATGCCGCCGAAGGGGGCGTTGGAGCTGGCGCCGTTGGTCGGCTTGTTCCAGTTGACGATGCCGGCGCGGATGTTGGCCCAGAAGCGGTCGTAGAGCGCGGGCGTCTGGCTGATGAGGCTGGCGGACAGGCCGTAGCGGGTGTCGTTGGCGACCGCGATCGCTTCGTCGAAATCGTCGCTGCGGATCACCTGGAGGATGGGGCCGAACAGCTCGATATCGGGGCGCTC
The DNA here is from genome assembly GCF_964263785.1 of Sphingomonas sp. Taxonomy (GTDB): domain Bacteria; phylum Pseudomonadota; class Alphaproteobacteria; order Sphingomonadales; family Sphingomonadaceae; genus Sphingomonas. The sequence continues at coordinate 134,408 of NZ_CAXVWL010000022.1, read as the reverse complement.
CTGCATGTTCGTGACGTCGATCAGCGCGGGGTAGAGGAAGGGCCGCGCGTCGATCGGGCGTTCGAGGTGGCGGATCGCGCGGCCGCCCTTCATGAGGAGCGCGAGGAAGCTCTCGGTCAACTGGTCGGCGGCTTCGTTGTCGATCACGGGGCCCATGAACGGAGCGGGATCGGCATGGGGTTCGCCGACGATGATCCGGTTCGACAGACGCACGAGCTGGTCGACGAGCGCGTCGTAGAGCCGCCCCTCGACGATCAGGCGGCGCGCGGCGGTGCAGCGCTGGCCGGCGCTGGTGAATGCCGACTGCGCGACCAGGATCGCGGCGGTGTGGATGTCGGGGGTGTCCCAGACGACAATGGGGTTGTTGCCGCCCATCTCCAGCGCCAGGATTTTCTCCGGGTGGTCGGCGAATTGGCGGTTAAGCTGGAGACCGGTGCGCGCCGAGCCGGTGAAGAGCAGCCCGTCGATATCGGGATGGCCGGACAGCGCCTTGCCCTCCGCCGGGCCGCCGACGAGCAGGCGCACGCAGCCGTCGGGGACGCCCGCCGCCTTGTAGCAGTCGATCAGCATCGCGCCCGACGCAGGGGTCTTTTCCGACGGCTTGAAGACGACCGCATTGCCCGCGAGCAGCGCGGGGACGATGTGGCCGTTGGGCAAATGTGCGGGGAAATTGTAGGGGCCGAGCACCGCCAGTACGCCGTGGGGCTTGTGGCGGAGCGCCATGCGACTGCCCATCGGCGCGTCGAGGCGGCGTTGCGCGGTGCGATCGGCATAGGCTGCGATCGAGATCTCGACCTTGGCGATGACGCTCTCGACCTCGCCGCGGGCTTCCCAGATCGGCTTGCCGGTCTCCCGCGCGATCAGGTCGGTAAAGGCGTCGGCGCGCGCGCGTACGACGTTGGCGAAGCGGCGCAAGGTCTCGGCGCGATAGGCGAACGGGCGCGCGGCCCAGCCCGCCCAGGCGGCGCGCGCGGCGGCGACCTCGGCATTGGCGTCGCCCACCTCGCGGCGCCAGAGCACCGCGCCGGTGGCGGGTTCGGTCGAGACGATCTCGTGATCGGCCATGCGGCTGTCGTTTATCCCCCTGCTCAGGTGGGCTTGTGCCCGATGCTACCCGTCGCTGTCCAGCGCCCTGCCGAAGTCGCGGATTTGCGCGACCTTGGCGTGGAAGGCGGACCAGTCGTCGTCGGCGGCGATGCCCGCCCAGATCGCCTCCACCTCGTCGATCAGCATGCTGCACGGTTCGCCTTGCCAATAGGGGTGCGAGCGGTCCGCGCGCGGAAGGTGCGTCGCGAGGGCGGCGCGGACCTCGTCCCATTCGGCGCTGTAGGTGTCGGTGAGCCGGCCGCCGAAGACGTCGTGAAATAACCGGTCGATGGACGCGCCGGTGGTGCGTAGCGCCTTCTCGACTGCGGTGACGAGGGTGCGGTCTGTGTCCGTGTCGCCGGGGGCGAGGCCCATGCGCCAGAGGATCGCGGCGGCGACTTCGCGCTGATAGTGGACGGCGAAGGCGCCGAGCGAGGCGATCAGCGCGTCGCTGTCGGCGATGCTGCGCAGGCTGACCGCGAGCTGCATCGCGTTCCAGTGGATCGCCTCGGGCTGGCGCGCGAAGGCGTACAGGCCGGCGTGGTCGAAATAGGCGGCGGTGAAGGTGGGGTCCCACGTGGGGGCGAAGCGCCAGGGGCCGTAATCGAAGCTCTCGCCGGTGACGTTGATGTTGTCGGTGTTGAGGACGCCGTGGACGAAGCCTGCTGCCATGTAGCGGGCCGCGAGCTTTGCAGTGCGGACGACGACGTGGTCGAGGAGGCGGATGGGGTCGTCGCTCGCTTCCCCATACAAATGTTCGAGCGTGTAGCTGGTGAGTCGCCGCAGGTTGGCATCGTCGCGCAGGTACGCCAGGCGCTGGAAGGTACCGATGCGGATGTGGCCGTGGCTGAGGCGAACCAGCACCGCGCTGCGGGTGGGGGAGGGTTCGTCGCCGCGCTCCAGTGCCTCGCCGGTCTCGATCAGCGAGAAGCTGCGCGAGGAGGTGACGCCGAGCGCCTCGAGCATCTCGGAGGCGAGGACTTCGCGCACGCCGCCCTTCAAGGTCAGACGGCCGTCGCCGAAGCGGCTCCAGGGGGTGGTGCCCGACCCCTTGGTGCCGAGGTCCATGAGGCGGCCGCGGTCGTCGTACATCTGCGCAAAGGTGAAGCCGCGGCCATCGCCGACCTCGGGATTGTAGTTGCGGAACTGGTGGCCGTGATAGCGCAACGCCAGCGGTTGCGGCAGGGTGCCGGGCAGGGGCTGGAAACGGCCGAAGTGGTCGATCCATTCGGCGTCGTCGAGGTGGGCCAGGCCGACCTGCGCCGCGGCCCGGTCGTTGCGGAAGCGTAGAGTCGTCTGCGGGAAGTCCGCAGCCTCTACCGGATCGTAGAAGGCGTCGCCGAGCGACAGGAGCGTGGTGGCGGGGCGCCAGGCTTGTGGGGAGGGTTGCGGGTCGAGCGGCATCCGGGGATATGAGGGGCTCCCCTGGCAGGACGCAACCGTGGCGGATTACGAAAACCGATATTGGTGGTCCAGGGACGGACTGCGGCTGCATTACCGCGATTACCCCGGCGAAGACACGCGCCCGCCGATCCTCTGCCTGCCGGGCATGACGCGCAATGCGCGCGATTACGATGGGTTCGCGCGTGGCCTGGCGGACGGGCGGCGGACGATCGCGGTCGACCTGCGCGGGCGGGGCGAGAGCGCCTATGCCAAGGACCCGATGACCTATGTGCCCCTGACCTATGTCCAGGATGTCGAGGCGCTGCTCGCCGAACTGGCGCTGGCGCGGTTCGTCGCGGTGGGCACGTCGCTGGGCGGCGTCGTCGCGATGCTGCTGGCGGCGGCGGGGCCGGGGCGCGTCGTGGGGGCGCTGATCAACGACGTCGGGCCCGAGATCGAGGCGGCAGGGCTGGCGCGGATCCGCGGCTATGTCGGGCGAGGCAGCGCCTATCCGACGTGGATGCACGCCGCGCGCGCGGTGGCGGAGGCCAATGCCGAGGTCTATCCCGACTGGCGGATCGAGGATTGGCTCGCGATGGCCAAGCGGCTGTACCGGCTCAATTCGGCGGGGCGGATCGTGCTGGATTACGACATGAAGATCGCCGAGCCGTTTCGCGTGCCGGGCAACGAGGCGGGGCCCGACATGTGGGGCGCGCTGTCGGCGCTGCGCGACGTGCCGGTGCTGGTGGTGCGCGGACAGCGCTCCGACGTGCTGTCGTCGGGTGTGGCGGAGCGGATGGTGGCGGCGCTGCCCCACGGCGAACTGGCGGTCGTGCCGCAAGTCGGGCATGCGCCGACCTTGAGCGAGCCGGTGCTGGCCGAGCCGGTCGCGCGGCTGCTATCTCGCGCGCTCGCATCGCCCCACGCCTGACACTCTTCGCTTTCAAGGACGCCGCATGACCCATCACCTCCCCATCAGCCTGGCCGGGCGCCGCGCGATCGTCAGCGGGGGGACGACCGGGATCGGCCGTGCCATCGCGGTGATGCTGGCGGCGGCGGGCGCCAAGGTGTTCGTGTGCGGCAAGAACCCGCAGCATCTGGCCGATTCACTCAGCTGCATCCGCGCGGTGGGCTGGGGTGACGGGATGACGATCGACCTGTCGGAGGCGGATAACGTCGCACGCTTCTTCGACGCGGGCGAGGCCGTTATGGGCGGGATCGACATCGCGGTGATCAATGCCGCGGTGGCGGCGCGCGGGCTGACGCAGATGAGCAAGCCCGAGCTGCGTTATGCGATCGCGCTGGATTTCACGCATTACCTGCTGAGCGCGCACGAGGCGGCGCGGCGGATCGACGGAGCGGACGGCTTTCGGGGCGACATCGTGCTGATCGGGTCGATGAGCGCGCATGTGCTGGGGCCGAGCTCGACCGTCTATGCGGGGATCAAGGCGGGCATCGCGGGCTTTTCGGAAGCCTTGCGGCGCGAGCTGGGGCCCAAGGGCATCCGCGTCGCGCTGGTCGAGCCGGGCAAGACCGGGAGCGACATGCAGAAGCCCGACGTGCCCGACGAGGAGCAGCGGCGGATGATCGCGGAGGAGACGATGCTGGCGGCGGAGGACATTGCCGACGGAGTCGAATTCCTGCTCACTCGGCCGACGCGTAGCGTGATCCAGCAGATCGTCATCGTGCCCCGCGCGCAGGACGGGGAATGAGCGACTATCCCTTCGACGCGCTGGTCTTCACGCCCGCCGATGTCGACCTGTCGCGCTCGCCGCTCAGCGGCAAGATCGACGCCGAGACCTACGTGCTCGGCGCGTTCAATCCGGGGATGACGCGGCTGCCCAATGGCAACCTGCTGCTGATGGTGCGGGTGGCGGAGGCGCTCAGGCATCCGGTGCGCGGCGGCCACGTCCATGCGATCCGCTGGGCAGACGGCGATTACGTGCTCGATGCGTGGCCGCTGACGATGGCCGACACCGCCGATCCGCGCAAGTTCGAGGTGTCGGGCGGCGGCTGGCGGGTGCTGGCGCTGACCAGCCTGTCGTGGCTGCTGCCGGTGGAGCTGGATGCCGAGGGGCGCAGCGTGGTGGCGGTGCATTACGACCGGGCGATCGCGCCTGCCGCGTCGTACCAATGCTACGGGGTCGAGGATGCGCGGATCAGCCGGGTGGGGGAGTGCTGGCTGATGACGACGTGCTCGGTCAGCCCGGAGCGGCACTGCACGACCCTCTACACGTCGGACGACGCGATGGACTGGCGGCTGGAGGGCATCGTCCTCGACCACCAGAACAAGGACATGCTGATCTTCGAAGGGCTGATCGGGGGGGAGTATTGGGCGCAGACGCGGCCGCTGGGCGACCTGTATTTCGCCTATCCGCCGGGCAGCGAATGGCGCGCCGGGCCGTCGATCAACCTGTCTCGATCGCCCGACGCGCTCCATTGGAAGCCGCACGATGCGCCCGGCATCCGCCCGCACGCCGCGACCGATGCAACCGCGCGGATGGGGGGCGGCGCGCCGCCGGTGCTGACCGAGGAGGGCTGGCTGACTTTGTGGCACGGGGTGGCGCCGTCGGGGGTGGTCGGAATCTATCGCACCTATTGGTCGATCCTCGACCGCGACGATCCGAGCGTAACGGTGCGCACCGAACATGCGCCGCTGCTGGAGGCCGCACCGGCGCTGACCGAGCCGTTGAAGGATGCGATGTACGTTCAGGACGTGGTGTTCACGACGGGCATCGCGGACGCGGGCGACCATTATGTCGTGGCGAGCGGCGAGGCCGACCTGGCGTGCCGGATCACGCACATTCCCAAATCGGTGTTCGCGCGCTAACCCACGCCGTCATGGCGCGTCCGCACATCCTCCATCTTCATTCCTCCTTCTCGCTCGGCGGCAAGGAATGGCGGGCGGTGCGGCTGATGAACGCGTTCGGGGATGCGGCGCGGCATACGATCGTGTCGGGGGTGCCGGGTGCGCTCGATGCGCAGGATGCGATCGCCAAGGGTATTGCCTACGAGATCGCGCAGGACCCGCCGCCGCTGACCGGGCGGCCCTCGGTCGCGCGCTACGAGGCGATCGCCAGGTTCATGGCGCGGTTCGACCTGGTGCTGACGTACAATTGGGGTGCGATCGACGGGGTGATGGCGAAGCGCTGTTTTCCCAAGGGATTGCCGCCGCTGGTGCACCATGAGGACGGCTTCAACGCCGACGAGGCCGGCGGGCTCAAGCTGGAGCGCAACCTGTACCGGCGGATCGCGCTGCCCGCGGCGCACGCGCTGGCGGTGCCGTCGGAGGCGCTGGAGCAGATCGCGCTCAAGACCTGGAAGCAGCCGCGCGCGCGCGTCCACCGCATCGTCAACGGCATCGCGACCGGGCTTTACGCCAAGAGGCCCGATGCGAAGGCGATCCCGGGTTTCGTCCGCAAGGACAAGGAGGTCGTGATCGGCGCGCTCGCGGGGCTGCGCGCGGTCAAGGATCTGCCTGCGCTGGTGCGCGCGTGCGGTGGGCTGTCGGGCCCGTTCCGGCTGGTGATCGTCGGCGAGGGGCCCGAGCGAGCGGTGATCCAACAGGCCGCCGCGGCGATGGGGATCGCGGATCGGCTGGTGATGCCGGGCTTCCTGCCCGAGCCGCATCGCTATGTCGGGCTGTTCGACATCCTGGCGCTGTCGTCGCGCTCCGAGCAGTTTCCGGTGTCGGTGGTCGAAGGGATGGCTGCGGGGCTGCCGATCGCGAGCCCGCCGGTCGGCGACGTGGCGCGGATGGTGGCGCCCGAGAATGCGCCGTTCATCGCGAGATACGCGGGCGAGGTGGGGCTTCGCGATGCGATCCAGCCGCTGCTGCTCGACGCCGAACTGCGTGCATCGGTGGGGGCTGCAAACCGGGACAAGGCCGTGCGCGATTACGATGAAGCGGCGATGATCGCGCAATATCGGGCGCTGTATTCGGAGGCTCTGGGCCGGTCCGGCGCATTTATCTGACTGCGCCGCAAATCGTTTGGGTCTGTGTCGTCGTAGCTTATATATAACTCATGTTCTTTTGCTCAAGAAGGTAGCGGCACGTGTTCAAGGGCCTGATCCCGATCGTTTATGGTGGCCGCGAGGTCTGGCCGCTGGTGGAAGGCGGCAAGGGGGTCGCCGCGACCAATCATGCGTCGGCCGGTGCCTGGGCTGCGGCGGGGGGGATCGGCACGGTTTCGGCAGTCAATGCCGACAGCTACGATCCCGAGGGCAAGATCATTCCGCAGATCTACCGGGCGCTGACCCGGCGCGAGCGGCACGAGGAGCTGGTCCAATATGCGATCGACGGCGCGGTCGAGCAGGTCCGCCGCGCGTTCGACATCGCCGGCGGCAAGGGCGCGATCAACATCAACGTGCTGTGGGAGATGGGCGGCGCGCAGCGGGTGCTCCAGGGCGTGCTGGAGCGGACCAAGGGGCTCGTCGCGGGCGTGACATGCGGCGCGGGCATGCCGTACAAACTGAGCGAGATCGCGGCCGAGCACAATGTGTCGTATCTGCCGATCGTCAGTTCGGGCCGGGCGTTCCGGGCGTTGTGGAAGCGGGCGTATTCGAAAGCGTCGGAATGGCTGGCGGCGGTGGTGTACGAGGACCCCTGGCTCGCAGGCGGGCACAACGGGTTGTCGAATGCGGAGGATCCGCTGAAGCCCGAGAACCCGTATCCACGCGTGAAAGCGCTGCGCGATACGATGCGCGAGGGCGGTATCCCCGACACCACGCCGATCGTGATGGCCGGGGGCGTGTGGTATCTGCGCGACTGGGAGGATTGGATCGACAATGCCGAGCTGGGCTCGATCGTGTTCCAATACGGCACCCGACCTTTGCTCACGCGCGAGAGTCCGATCCCGGAAGGCTGGAAGGCCAAGCTGACCCGGATCGAGGAGGGCGAGGTGCTGCTCCACCGCTTCTCGCCCACAGGTTTCTATTCGAGCGCGGTGCGCAATCCGTTCCTGCGCGCGCTGGAGGCGCGTTCGGCGCGGCAGATCGCGTTCTCGACGCAGGAGGCGGGGGACCATGTCTTCCAGCTCGACGTCGGCGTGAAGGGCAAGAACTTCTGGGTGACCCGCGGCGACCTGCTGCGCGCGCGCGGCTGGTTCTGCGAGGGTTTCACGGATGCGCTGAAGACCCCCGACAACACCCTCGTCTTCGTCAATCCGCAGGAGAAAACGGAAATCCGCAAGGATCAGGCAGATTGCATGGGCTGCCTGTCGCAATGCCTGTTCTCGTCCTGGGCGGACACCGAGACCAATTCGACCGGACGCCTGGCCGACCCGCGCAGCTTCTGCATCCAGAAGACACTGCAGGACATCGCACATGGCGGCGACACCGACCAGAATTTGATGTTCGCGGGCCATTCGGCCAATAATTTCAAGCGCGATCCGTTCTATTCCAACGGCTTCGTGCCGACGGTCAAGCAGTTGGTGGACCGGATCCTGACAGGGGATTGAGCATGGGCATACAGGTGACCATCGACCTGGACGGCGATCTGAGCAGGCATGTCGCCGCGATAACCGATGGCGATGGCTGGTATGCCAATGTCGAGGAATATGTACGCGACTTGATCCGCAGGGATATCGAGCGAGAACAACGTGCTTTCGAAACGTTCAAGGCAGAGCTCCAGGAAGCGTTCGCCGAACCCGAGTCCAATTACCGCCATGTCACGGCGGAAAACGTGGTCGCGCGTAATGGTCTTCGCGACTGAACGTGCACCGGTATCGCATCCCGGCAAAGGCCGACGATCGTCTGGATGAGATCGCGACGTATACGCGAGACCGGTGGGGGCGAGCTCAGGCGGCAACATGCATCGAGGAACTCTTCGGGCAATTCGAGGTGATCGCGGTGCGAACGGTCCTTGGACCCGATTGCCCAACGCGTGCGGCGTTGATGGCTATCGCCGACGCTGGCGCCACCACGTAATCTACTGGAAAGAGGACACGCATGGCGTGGCCATTGTCAGCGTCCTGCACGAGCGAATGGATCAGTTCGCGCGGCTTCGGGACGATCTTGCGTTCGACTGAACCGGAGATCACCGGCGCCACCTGATCCCAGTCCGGCAATGGGCTTGCAAATCGGTACGCAGGCGTCATGGTCCCAGATCGGGACAAGGCACGGGTAACCCGGCTTTGCAAAAAAGGGGACAAGACGATGCGCGACATGAATCGACACATCCGTAACGGTGCTGCGGCGCTGGCCTTGGCGACGGTGCTAGCGAGCGGGCCGGCCTTTGCCCAGGCGGCGCCCGCGACGACCACCAACACGCCCGCCGCAGCCAGCGCAGATGCCGGCGCGGGCGAGGATGTCGTCGTCACCGGATCGCGCATCCGCCGCGATCCACTCGATCAGGCCTCCCCCGTCGTGATCGTCGACGAGGCGTCGATCGCCAAGACCGGCCTGTCGTCGATCGCAGACGTGCTCCAGCGGCTGCCGAGCTCGGCGGGCGGGCTGAACACCAAGTTCAACAATTCGGGCAACCTCGGCAATCCGCCCGACGGCGGCGGCGTCGGCGCAGGATCGTCGTCGATCGACCTGCGCTATCTCGGCGCCAAACGCACCCTCGTGCTGGTCGACGGGCTGCGCTACGTCAATGGCGCGTCGGCAAGCGGCATCCCTGGGGTCGTCGACCTCAATTCGATTCCCGAGGGCATGATCGAGCGAGTCGAGGTGCTGCAATCGGGCGCGTCGCCGCTGTACGGTTCGGACGCGATCGCGGGCGTCGTCAACATCATCACCAAGTCGCAGCAGAAGGGGCTGAAGGCGACCGCGCAATACGGCCAGTTCCGCAAGGGCGATGGCGAGACGCAGAACTACCAGCTGAGCTACGGCGTCGGCGGTCCCGATGTCCAGCTGGTCGCGGGTGCGAACTACGTCAAGCAGCAGTCGATCAGCGCCCGCGACCGGTCGATCTCGCGGTTCCCCAATCCGGGCCAGACGAGCTGCACCGATCCAATCGGCGGGTGCAGCAGCTTCACCCCGCTCGGCCGCTTCCTCGTCAACGACCAGAACATCACCTTGCGCGCGCCCGTCACCGGCCGTCGCGCGGTGTACGATCCGACGCTCGCCACCGGCGATTTCAAGGCGTTCACCGCCGCCGATCGCTTCAACTTCGCGCCCTTCAACTATTTCCAGACGCCCAGCGAACGCTACGGCGGCTTCGTCAACGCGCGCGCGTCGTTCAGCGATGCGCTGAACCTCAGGGTCAAGGCGGTGTACAACCGCCGCAATTCGCAGAACCAGGCCGCGTTCCTGCCGCTGGGCATCGGTCCCGACGTCGGCAACGGCAATCTGCTCGACACGATCTCGGTCGATGCGACCAACCCGTACAACCCGTTCGGCGTGACGTTGGTGCCGGGGCAGAACTACACCGCGATCTTCCGCCGGCTGGTCGAGGCGGGGCAGCGCACCTATAGCCAACGTGTCGACACGATGTCGCTGACGGGCACCCTCGACGGCAAGTTCGAGCTGTTCGGGCATAGCTGGTTCTGGGATGCCAACGCGGTATTCGGCTTCAACGACGCCAAGCAGCTGTTTACCGGCAACGTCAATTCCGCGCGGCTGCAACAGGCACTGGGGCCGGTCGCGGCCTGCACGGGCGCGTGCGTGCCGTTCAACTTTTTCGGCGGAGTCGGGTCGGTGACCCCTGCAATGCTCGCCTTTGTCGGCTTCGACGAACGCTCGCGCAGCCGCCAGAAGCTGAACGACTATCAGGCGAACCTGAGCGGCGAGCTGTTCGACCTGCCCGGAGGTCCGGTCGGCGTGGCGATCGGTTACGAGCATCGCTTCCAATACGGCAGCTTCACCCCCGATCCGGTGATCCAGGCAGGGCTAGGCTCCGACATCCCGGCGCAGGCGGCATCGGGCAAGTTCAACGTCGACGAGGTGTACGGCGAGCTTCGGGTGCCGGTCCTGCGCGACACGCCGTTCTTCCAGCTGCTCGAACTCAACGGCGCCGCGCGTTATTCGGATTATTCGACCTTTGGCGGCAACACGACGCTGACCGGCGGCGTGCTGTGGAAGCCGGTGAGCGACCTGCTGCTTCGTGGCTCCTATTCCGAGAGCCTGCGCGCGCCCAGCATCGGCGAGCTCTATGGCGCGCAATCGCGTTTCGACCAGCCGCTGTCCGACCCTTGCACCAACGTCACCGGCTCGCTGTACCAGTCTTCGGCCACGGTGCGGACCAATTGCACCGCCAACGGCGTGCCGGCGAACGGGAGCTATCAGGAGGCGCAGGGCGGACAGCTGCCGGTGCTGACCGGGGGCAATGCCGCTTTGCGTCCCGAGGAGGCGCGCACGTATCTGTTCGGCGCGGTATACAGCCCCGCCTGGGCGCGCAACGGCTTTGCCAGCGCGCTGAGCCTGGAAGTCAATTACTATGACATCAAGGTCGACGGCGCGATCTCGTCGATCGGCGCCGACGTGCTGCTCAACCGCTGCGCGCTGACCGCCGATCCGCTGAGTTGCGGCGCGGTGCGGCGCACGGCCAGCGGGTTCATCTCGGCGATAAACGGCGTGCTGCTCAACACCGGCGGTATCCGCACCCGCGGGCTGGACGCGACCTTCACCGCGCGCACCCGCGACACGCGCTTCGGGTTGTTCGGCGTCACGGTGCTGGGCAATTACCTGCTGAAATATCAGGAGACGGTGCCAGCGACCAACGGCGTCACCAGGACCGATTATACCGGCACCGAGCGCGGCAGCCCGGACCAGGCATATCCGCACTTCAAGGGTACGGGCATCGTCGACTGGACGGTAGGGCCGGTCAACGCCAGCTTCACCGGGCGCTACATCGACAACGTGATCGAGCAGCAGGGCGGCAACAAACTGGAGCGCCGGTTCTACGGCGACGTCCAGCTGCAATTCCGCCCGAGCTGGATGGACAGCCGGCTGGCGCTGACGCTGGGGGTCAACAACGTGTTCAACACCGATCCGCCGGCGTGCTTCAGCTGCAGCCTGAACAATTACGATCCGACGACCTACGACGTGCCCGGGCAGTTCGGCTACGTCCGCGTGTCGTTCGGGTTGTGACGGTGAGGGGGCGGGTGCGCGGCGCCCGTCCCCATCAGTCCTTGGGGAAGAACCGGTCGACGACGTCGCGCGCCAGTCGGGCCGGGCGCAGCGTCGTGGCGTCGAGGCAGCACCAGCTCGATTTCACCTCGGCGAGCACGTCCTCGCCACGCTTGATGATCGTCTCGTAGAACGCGCGCGCACCCTGGACTTCCTCGAGCAGGACGGTGGCGATGACGACGTCGTCCAGGAAAGCGGGCTTGCGGTAGGTGATCTCGTGCTTCAGCGCGACCCAGGCGTGCGCCGCGACCGCATCGGCGGGGGCGAGGCGCTGCCAGTGGCTGATAACCGCGGCCTGCACCCATTTCAGGTAGCTCGCGTTGTTGACGTGCCCCATGAAATCGATGTCGGCGGTGTCGATCGGAATCGGAAAGTAATGCGGGGTGGGGGCGGTGGTCACGGTTCATGAATAGCACGAAGGCCGTGAAGTAGCGATGAAGACTTCGGCGCGGCGCGCTAAACCCAGCCTTCGAGCACTTGGTCGGGCGGGCGGTGGCCATCGGCCCACATGCGGATGTTGGCGATGACCTTTTCGCCCGTCGCGACGCGGCCCTCGTAAGTGGCGGAGCCCATGTGCGGGGTCATGACGACGTTGGGAAGCGCGAGCAGCCTCGGGTCGATCGCGGGTTCGTGGCGCCAGACGTCGAGCCCCGCGCCCGCGAGTCGGCCAGTTTCCAATGCCTCGGTCAGCGCATCCTCGTCGACGATGCCGCCGCGGCTGGCGTTGATCAGGTGGACGTGGGGGCGGAGCAAAGCGATGCGCCGCGCGTCGATCAGATTCTCGCTGTCGGCATTGCGCGGGGTGTGGATCGTCAGGATGTCGATCGCGGTCAGCATGCCGTCGAGGTTGGAATGCCACTCGGCACCCAGTTCGGCTTCGACGACCTTGGGCAGGCGGTGGCGGTTGTGATAATGGATCGTCAGCCCGAAAGCGCGCGCGCGCCGCGCCACCGCCTGGCCGATGCGGCCCATGCCGACGATGCCCAGCGCCTTGCCGCCGATACGGTGGCCGAGCATTCCGCCGGGGCTCCATCCGTTCCATTCCCCCGAGCGGACGAGCTTCTCGCCCTCGGCCAGGCGGCGGGGGACCGAGACGATCAGCGCCATCGTCATGTCGGCGGTGTCCTCGGTCAGGACGCCGGGCGTGTTGGTGACAAGGATGCGGCGCGCGCGCGCGGCGTGCAGGTCGATGTGGTTCACGCCCGCGCCGAAATTGGCGATGAGTTTCAGGCGGTCTCCGGCCTGTTCGATCAGCGCCGCATCGATCTGATCGGTGACGGTGGGGACCAGGACGTCGCAGTCGCGCATCGCCGCGGCGAGCGCGTCGCGGTCGAGCGGCTGGTCGGTGCAGTTGAGCTCGGCGTCGAACAGCGCCGCCATGCGGGTCATCACGCGATCGGGCAGCTCGCGGGTGACGGCGACCCTGGGGTTCGGACAGCGACGCGACAAGGTAGGACGCTCTGACATCGCTGCGACTTGGCAAGCGGGCGCGTGCACGTCAATCCTTGCAGACGGGGCGGGGTTGAAGGGCGGCGGGATCAAGCGTTAGGGTCGGCGCCATGCGTACTATCATCCTCGCCGTCACCGCGCTCGCCCTCATGTTGCCCACCGCCGCTCCTGCCGCGGACGCCAAGCGCAAGGTGCCGTACCTCGCTTCGATCCAGGCAAGCCGCGCGCGCATGCGGACCGGGCCGGGGCGCACCTATCCCGCGAGCTGGCTGTATCAGCGCAGCGGCCTGCCGGTGCGGGTGATCGCGGTGCTCAAGGAGTGGCGCAAAGTGGAGGATCCCGACGGCACGACCGGGTGGATGCAGGGCAACCTGCTGAGCGACGTCCGTACCGCGATCGTTCGGGGCACCCAGCCGATCGAGATGCGCGAGCGGCCGTCGGTGGCGGGCAAGCTGATGTGGCGGGCGGCGCCGGGTGTCGTCGGCCGGGTGAGCGCGTGCGCCGACGGCTGGTGCCGGTTCGACGTGATGGGGCAGGCGGCCTATGTCGAGACCGGTGGGCTGTGGGGAGTCGAGGCAGGCGAGGTGCTGCCGTAATCAGGGCGCGGCGGCGCTCTCGTTGGATCGCGTCGCCATCCGGCCCATCTCGTCGAGCGCGCGCCAGACCGTGGGGGCGACGTAGCGCAGGTCGATCGCGTGATACGCCTCGCCGTCGATCGGTGCGACGATCGCGGTGCCGCCGGCGGCTGCGCGCAGTTTCTCGGCCGCGGCGAAAGGCACTGCCTGGTCCTTGCGGCCGTGCATGATCAGCACCGGCACCTTCACCCGCCGGATCGCGGCGACGTTGTCGAAGGCGTTGGCGTAGAGCGGGCGGACGACCGCGGGGGCGAAGCTGGCGTAGCGGTCGAACGCGCCCAGCGTGACCACGCCGTCGACCGGCACGCCGCCATCCGCGGCGGTGGCCAGCGCGACCGCCGCGCCCAGCGTGTCGCCGAAGAGGTACAATTTGCCGGACGGTTGCAGCGTGCGGGCAAGGCGTGCGAATGCCGCGCCGTCGCGGTACAGGCCCTGTTCGCTGGCGGTGCCGGGATTGGGGCCGTAGCCGCGATAGGAGGCGACGAGGACGCCGCGCCCGCCCGCTGCCAGCGGCTCGGCCTGGCGCGCGGCGGTATCGCGATTGCCCGCGCGGCCGGGCAGGAACACCAGCAGGTCGCGGTTGCCGTCCGCGGGTGCCCAGAACCATCCCGACAGCATCAGGCCGTCCGCGGTCGTGGCGGTCACCAGGCGCGGCGCGCGGTCCGTCCAGCGCGGGGCGGCGGCGACCGGGGCCGGCTGGTAGAGCGATTGCGCGACCGGATCGACGCAGGCCGGGACGACGAGGGCGAGCGGCAGCGTCAGTACAGCGTGCAACAGGCGATGTGTCGGCATTGCCTCTCCCTCTTCGTTACAGATACGCAACGCACGATCGATCGGATGGTGGCGAGCGTAACGAAGAGGTGCGGCTGTCCCATTTTGAGGCGGGCAGCAGCCCTTTACAGCAATTCCACCGCCATTGCGGTCGCTTCGCCGCCACCGATGCAGAGCGAGGCCAGGCCGCGCTTCTGCCCCGAACCTTGCAGCGCCGAGAGCAAGGTCGCCAGGACGCGCGCGCCGCTGGCGCCGATCGGATGGCCGAGCGCGCAGGCGCCGCCGTGGACGTTGACGATGTCGTGGCTGAGCGACAGGTCGCGCAAGGCGATCATCGCGACGCAGGCGAAGGCTTCGTTGACCTCGTAGAGGTCGACGTCCGCGGTGCTCCAGCCGGCGCGTTCCAATGCCTTGCGCATGGCGAAGACGGGGGCGGTGGCGAAGCGGGCGGGTTCGTGCGCGTGGCCGGCATGCGACACGACGCGTGCGACCGGCTTTAGGCCCAAGCGCTCGGCGACGCTCATCCGGGTCATGACCAGCGCGGCGGCGCCGTCGGAGATCGACGAGGCGTTGGCGGCGGTGATCGTGCCATCCTTCGAGAAGGCGGGTTTGAGCGTCGGGATTTTCGCGACGTCGCCGCGCGCGGGCTGTTCGTCGAGGATGATCGTCTCGGTACCCTTGCGGCCCTTCACCTCGACGGCGACGATCTCGCGGTCGAAACTGCCGTCGCGTTGCGCTTTTTGGGCGCGATGGAGCGATTCGATGGCGTAATCGTCCATCGCGCCCCGCGTGAACTGATATTTGTTTGCGGTCTCCTCCGCGAAGCTGCCCATCAGGCGGCCGGGCTCGTAGGCGTCCTCCAGCCCGTCGAGGTACATGTGGTCGTAGAGCGTGTCATGGCCGATCCGCGCGCCGCCGCGGTGCTTCTTCGACAAATAGGGGGCGTTGGACATGCTTTCCATGCCGCCTGCGACGAGCAGGTCGGCCGAACCCGCGGCAAGCGCGTCATGGCCCATGATCGCGGCCTGCATGCCCGATCCGCACATCTTGTTGACCGTCGTGCCCTCGACATGCGCGCCGAGACCCGCACCGATCGCAGCCTGACGCGCGGGCGCCTGACCCAGTCCGGCGGGGAGGACGCAGCCCATGTAGATGCGCTCGACATCCGCCGCCGAGACACCGGCGCGCGCGACCGCGCCGCCGACCGCAGTGGCGCCGAGGTGGGTGGCGCTGGCGCCCGCGAGCGTGCCCGCGAAAGAGCCCATCGGGGTGCGGGCGTAGGACAGGATGACGATGGGGTCGGACATTTGGGGCTCTCCTGAGGCCGGTGATTTCGGCCATCCCACCTCCGTTCGTGCTGAGCCCTTCGACTGCCTGCCAAGGCAGGCGCTCAGGATGAACTTCAATCCTGCGGATTGAAGTCGAAGCACTTGGGGCAGCGTGCCCTTCGACTTCGCTCAGGGCGAACGGAGGTGGGATGGCCTCGCGTGAGAAGACATCTAGGCGCTCGGTGCCGTGGCTTCCACCGCAATGGCGCGATACGGGGGCGGGATGACAACGGAGGCGCTGATCTGGGGTGCCGCGCTCGCCCTGCTCGGCACGATCGCCGGGAGCTTCGTCGCGGCCTTGGTCGTGCGCTGGCCGCAGGGGCGGTCGGTGATGCGCGGGCGGTCGGGATGCGACGCGTGCGGGGCGACGCTGCGTGCGCGCGACCTAGTGCCACTGGCCAGCGCGGCGATGCTGCGTGGCCGGTGCCGGGATTGCGGCACGCGGATCGATCCGGTGCATGCTTGGGTCGAGCTAATGGGAGCGATGATCGGTGCCTCGGCGGGGTTGGTAGTCGCCGCGCCCGCAGCCGCGGGGGGCGCGCTGTTCGGATGGATGTTGCTGGCGTTGGCGATGCTCGACCTGCGGCACTTCTGGCTACCGGACCGGCTGACCGCGATACTGGCGGCGACGGGCGTCGCGGTCGGGCTGCTCGGGGTCTCGCCCGCCATCGACGAACGGTTGATCGGCGGCGCGGCGGGGTTCGCGGCGCTCTGGGCGATCGCGGCGGGATATCGCCGATGGCGCGGGCGCGAGGGGATGGGTGGGGGCGATCCGAAACTCTTCGGCGCGATCGGCCTGTGGTTGGGGTGGCGGATGCTGCCGGGCGTATTGCTGCTGGCGAGTGTCGTCGGGCTCGGCTGGGTCGCGTGGCACGCGGTGCGCGGGCGGCGGATGGGGCTGAGCGATGCAGTGCCGTTTGGGGTGCTGCTCGCGGTGGCGGCTTACCCGGCGTGGCTGGCCATGATAATGTGGCAGCCATGATCGTCGCGCTCCTGCTCCAAGCCGCCGCCGTCCTTCCCTCGCCCGGGGTGCTGCCCCAGCAGGACCTGCCGTCCAAGGGCTGTGCCGCGTACCTCTGGAGCGTCGCGGATCGGTCGCTCGTGGCGATGGCGAGCGCGGACGCGGCGACGCTCAGGGTGTCGATCGACGGCGCGGTCGTCGACATCGCACGGGCGCGCGAGAGCGGGGTGGGGGATTACGGCTTTGCGGGCGTGACCGACTATGCAGGACGCGGCCTCACCGCGACGCTCGACATGACGATCGCGCGCAAGACGGATTTGGCGGGCGGCGCGGCGGTGCCGGCGGGCACGCTGACGCTGGCGCGGACGGGGCAGGACAGCGTCGTCGTGCCCGTGGCGGGGTTGATCGGATGCGCATGAACGACATTTTGACCTCGCAGCGCGCGGCGTTTCTGGCTGATATGCCGGTGAGCCTGGATGTCCGCCGAGACCGGCTGAAGCGTGCCGCGGCGATGGTGCGCGAGCAGGCGGCGCGGTTCTGCGATGCGCTGTCCGAAGACTTCGGGCACCGCAGCCGCGAACAGTCGATGCTGACCGATATCGCGGGCTCGATCGCGCCGATCGACCATGCGACAAAGCACCTTGATCGCTGGGCAAAGCGCGAGAAGCGCGCGGTGCAATTCCCGCTGGGGCTGCTCGGCGCGCGGGCGTGGGTGGAATATCAGCCAAAGGGCGTGGTCGGCGTGATCGCGCCGTGGAATTTCCCGGTGAACCTGGTGATGGGGCCGCTCGCGGGCATCTTCGCCGCGGGCAACCGGGCAATGGTGAAGACGTCCGAATACACGCCCGTCACCGCGGCGCTGTTCGAGGAAGTGGCGCCGAAGTATTTCGCCGCAGACGAACTCGCCTTCGTCAGCGGCGGGCCCGAGGTGGGGCAGGCGTTCGCATCGCTGCCGTTCGATCACCTGCTGTTCACCGGCGCGACCACAGTGGGACGGCACATCCTGCATGCGGCGGCAGACAATCTGGTGCCGGTGACGCTGGAATTGGGCGGCAAGTCGCCGGTCGTGATCGGAGCCGGCGCGGATATCGCGCGGGCGACCGAGCGGGTGGCGCTAGGCAAGATGCTGAACGCGGGGCAGATCTGTCTCGCACCCGATTACGTCCTCACCCGCGCCCAGGATGAGGCCGCGGTGGTCGATGGGCTGAAAGCGGCGGCTGCGGCGATGTATCCGACGCTGCTGGGCAACCCGGATTATACCGCGGTGGTCAACGACCGGCATTTTGCGCGGTTGTCGGACTGGATCGACGATGCGCGCGCCAAGGGGGCGACCGTTGAGGTGGTGAACCCGGCGGGCGAGGATTTCGGCGCGTCGAACGCGCGCAAGATGCCGCTCCATATCGTCCGCGACGCTACCGAGGACATGCTGGTGATGCAGGAGGAAATCTTCGGGCCCATCCTGCCGGTGGTCCGCTACGCCGGCATCGACGACGCGATTGCGCGGATCAATCGCGGCGGGCGGCCGCTCGGGCTGTACCATTTCGGGACCGATGCGGCGGAGCGGCGGCGGTTGCTCGACCGGACGGTGTCGGGAGGCGTGACGCTGGACGACGTGATCTTCCACGTCTCGATGGAGGATTTGCCGTTCGGGGGA
The DNA here is from genome assembly GCF_964263785.1 of Sphingomonas sp. Taxonomy (GTDB): domain Bacteria; phylum Pseudomonadota; class Alphaproteobacteria; order Sphingomonadales; family Sphingomonadaceae; genus Sphingomonas. Next base: position 116,069 of record NZ_CAXVWL010000022.1, on the reverse strand, counting down.
GTCGGGCCGTCGGGGATGGGGAGCTACCACGGCGTCGACGGCTTCCGGACTTTCAGCCATGCGCGCGCGGTGTTCAAGCAATCGCGGCTGAATGTCGCGAAGATTGCGGGGATGAAGCCGCCTTATGGGCGAGCGCTGGCGAAAACGATCGCGCGGCAGATGGGCGGTAAAGTCCTGCTCGCGAGCAAGTAAGGGCTAGCCCACCCGGTAGTGGATGGGCTTGAAACTCCCACCATTCGATGCAGGCGCCGAGCAGGCGGTCAGGCCGATCACGAGGTCCATCACTGCCCGGAACACGATGTGGTCGCCGGCCTTGCTCAGCGGCGGCAACACGCTCAGCCGTCCGGCGGCATCCACCGGCACGTTCATGAAGCAGTTGAACGCCACGGGGATGCGATCGGGCGTGACGCCGTACGGCGCCAGCGCCGCCGCCAGATTACCGAAGCACCCGCGGTGCGCGGGCAGGTCGGGGTAGAAATGGTGAAAGGTGTCGTACGAACACGGCGTCAGCAGGAAATCGTGGGTGCCGACGGTATCCGCGACGATCTCCAGCATCGGCCGCGAGCGGTTGGAATACAGCGTGTGCCCAGTGGTCAGCCGGATCGTCTCGGCATAATCGAGCGTGCGGCCCGAGGAGACGACCTCGTCGACATCGTCGGCGTTGAAGGCGAGCAGGTCGGCGACCTGCATGCCGCGCGGGTCGATGACGGTTAGGCTCTGCCCCTTTGCCAGCCGGAACGCCGTTCCCGAGCGTTCGGGAATTTCGACGTCGCTCACTCCTGCGCGCCCGAGTAGCTGAACGGGCAACGCCAGTCGGCGCCCACGACGCGGCCGCTGTACTGGCGCGCTTCGCTCTGTTCGCCGTGGCGCGCCAGCATCGGGTTGCGCGATCCGGCGATCGCCTCGTCGCGAACCATGATCTTCTCGCGCATCGTTTCGTACTTGCCCTCGGCGCGCAAGGTCTCGAACTGGTCGTGGAGGTTGAACACCATCGTCGGGCGCGCGAAGCGGCGCGCCACGCGGCTTGCGTTGGGATGAAGGCCGACGACGAAAAATGCCTCCCCCCCGAAGCTCAAGGAGAAATGCGGCGAATCGGGGTCGGCGCTGACGCGGGCGTCGTAGGGCTGGCCGCGCCAGACGTCCTTGTCGGAGATCGATTGGATGCGCCGCCACACTGCGTCCTCGAACGCGGGTTCGTCGAGATCGTCGGGGCCCTCAAAGACGACCGCGAAGCTACGGAAAAGACCTGAGTTTTCACGGTACGCTTCGGCGAAGCGGACGAGGCCGTCGTGGATGCGCAGATCGTCCCACGCGCTGTCGATGCGACTGGCGGCGAGCACGTTCAGCGTGCCCTTGGCAAGCGCCGCCTTGGCGCCAACGCAGGGAAACGCGCGGTCGGCGACATGCTCTTCCAGCATCGTCTGGAGTTCGGTCTGGGCGTCATGACGCCAGGGGAACATTGGCGTGATGGGGGGTGTGTGCGGTATCGTCATCGGCCAAGCGGTACGTTCGACTCGGGCCCTGCGTTCCCCGCGATCGTTGTAACCGGGATCAAGCGCCTGCTGGCGTCCCGGCGCGGTACGGGGCAGGATGCGCGCGATGACCCAGCTTTCGCTCGACGCCTTTCTGCCGTTCCGCCTGTCGGTGGTGTCCAACGTCGTGTCCGATGCCATCGCCTCGACCTACCAGGCGCTGTTCGGCCTGCGCATCCCCGAATGGCGTCTGGTCGCGGTGATCGCGGAGAGCGACGGGCTGTCGCAGCAGGCGCTGGGCGCCAGGACACGGATGGACAAGGTGACGGTCAGCCGCGCGGCGATCGCGCTGGCCGAACGCGGGCTGATCGAGCGGCGGGCGAACCCGGCGGACCAGCGGTCGCACCTGTTGTCGCTCACCCCGGACGGGCGCGCGCTGTACGAGCAGGTCGCGCCCAAGGCGCTGGAGATGGAGGCGCGCATCTTCGGCGGGATGGACGCCGGCGAACTGGCGCGGTTTCGTGAGGTGCTCGACCGGATCGATGCGGCGGCGGGGGGATTGGAGGGTTGATCCGCCGCGCCGCCATGGCCTAAGCCGACGCAGCCCTCCCCAGGCACCGTTCGATCACTGCTCAAGGAGGTTCCATGCATGACCGCGCCGGCCTGAAGGTCGCCCCCGAACTCGTTGATTTCCTTGAGAACCGCGTGCTCGTGCCGCTGGAGATCGACTCCGGTGCGTGGTGGGCGGGCGTGGCGAACATCTTCGCCCGGTTCGCGCCGGAGAACGCCGCACTGCTGGCGAAGCGCGAGGACCTGCAGGCGGCGATCGATGCGCGCTACCTCGCGGGGGATGCGGTGGACGAGGCATTTCTGCGCGAGATCGGCTATCTGGTGCCCGAGCCTGTGCCGTTCACGATCGGCACCGAGAACGTCGATGCGGAGATCGCAACGATGGCGGGGCCGCAGCTGGTGGTGCCGGTGCTCAACGCGCGCTTCGTCCTGAACGCGGCGAACGCGCGCTGGGGAAGCCTGTACGATGCGCTGTACGGCACCGATGCGCTGCCGGGGAAGGCTGCGCCGGGCGGGTATGACGACGCTCGAGGTGCGCAGGTGATCGCGCGGACGAAGGCGTTTCTCGACGAGGCGGTGCCGCTGGCGAGCGGCTCCTGGGCCGATGCGACCTGCGCGATCGAACTGGCGAACGCCGCACAGCTCGTCGGCCGCCAGGGAGAGTCGTTCCTCTTTGACCACAACGGCTTGCGCATCGAAGTGGTGATCGACCGCGAGCATCCGATCGGGCGCGCCGATCCGCTCGGCATCGCCGACGTGGTACTCGAGTCCGCGCTGACCGCGATCGTCGATCTGGAGGATTCGATCGCGGCGGTCGACGCCGAGGACAAGGTTGCGGCCTATGCCAATTGGCTGGGCTTGATGGATGGTTCCTTGGAAGACACCTTCGAAAAGGGCGGTAAGTCGCTGACAAGAAGGCTGAACCCCGACCGTCTCGTTGGCGACGTGACGCTGCCCGGCCGCAGCCTGCTCTTTGTGCGCAATGTCGGCCATCTGATGACGACGCCCGCGATCCTGCTGGCAGATGGCAGCGAGGCGCCAGAGGGTATCCTCGACGCGATCGTCACCTCGACGATCGCGCTGTTCGACCTGCGCGGGCTGGGCAAGATGCGCAACAGTCGCGCGGGATCGGTCTATATCGTCAAGCCCAAGATGCACGGGCCCGAGGAATGTGCCTTTGCCGACCGCCTGTTCGACGCGGTCGAGGATTTGCTCGGTCTCGCCCGGCACACGATCAAGATCGGGGTGATGGACGAGGAGCGGCGGACCTCGGCCAATCTCGCCGCGTGCATTGCGGCGGTGAAGGACCGGATCGTGTTCATCAACACCGGCTTCCTCGACCGTACCGGCGACGAGATGCACACCGCGATGCGCGCCGGGGCGATGACGCCGAAGGCCGAGATGAAGGCGAGCGGCTGGATCAAGGCGTATGAGGATCGCAACGTTCGCATAGGCTTGGCGTGCGGACTTGCGGGCAAGGCGCAGATCGGCAAGGGGATGTGGGCCGCGCCCGACCGGATGGCGGACATGATGGCGCAGAAGATCGCGCATCCGCTGTCGGGCGCGAATACCGCCTGGGTGCCGTCTCCCACTGCCGCGACGCTGCACGCGATGCATTACCACCAGGTCGACGTTTTTGCGCGGCAGCGGGAGATTGCTGACGAGGCGATCCCGACGCTGGCCGGGCTGCTGAGCGTGCCGGTCGCGGAAGGACGCAACTGGACGCCCGAGGAGGTCGCGCGCGAGCTCGACAACAATGCGCAGGGAATCCTCGGCTATGTCGTGCGCTGGATCGACCAGGGGGTGGGATGTTCCAAAGTGCCCGACATCGACGACGTCGGCCTGATGGAAGACCGCGCGACTTTGCGCATCTCGTCGCAGCACATGGCGAACTGGCTGCTCCACGGCGTCACCACCTCGGCCGAGATCGACGCGGCGTTCGCGCGGATGGCGGCGAAGGTGGATGCGCAGAATGCGGGCGATCCGGCCTACACGCCGCTGGTCGGCAACCAGGACCGCCACGCATACCGCGCCGCCCGTGCGCTGGTGTTCGAAGGCGTGGTGCAACCCAGCGGCTATACCGAGCCGCTGCTTCATGCGTTCCGCAGGCAGGCCAAGGCAAAGGCTTGACCCTAAACGGCATTGCAACCATTGTAGGGCATCTGCGTTGCGCGCGCAGGGGGTAGTTCGAGAACGAACGCTGCCCGTGTCGAAGGGGGTTTGGCGTTGAAGTTCGGACGAGCGCACGGTCGGCATTACTGGATCGCGCTGTCGCTCGTCGCCGCCGCTCCTGCGCTTGCCCAGATCGCGCAGCCCGGCACCGCGCCCGCCAAAGGGCCCGATGCCCCCAAGCCCGCCGAGACGCCAACGCCAGAGACCGACAGCAACGCCCCGATCGTTCCCGAGGCCGAGTTCGACGCCGCGCTGCCACCGCTGAGCGGCGACATCGATGCGCCGCTGGAGCCGATGACGCCGTCGGCGACGCCTGCGCCTGTGCCTGCCGCCACGCCCGCGCCGGCCGGCGAGGCGCTTGCGCCTGTCGGGCCGCTCGACCCGCAACTCGCGCAGCCGTTGGTGCCGTTGAGCGCTTTCGATACCGCACCGCTGGAGACGGTTGCCGACGTCGCCGATCGCGATGCGCCCGAGATCCGCTACGAGACGGTCGTCACCGGGCTGGACCAGGGGGATTTGAAGGGCCGATTCAAGGCGCTGTCGGCGTTGCAGGAGGGCGACGGCAAGGCCGCCAACGAGACGCAGGTGGCGGCGCGGGCGCGCGAGGACGAAGCGCTGGCGGTGCGCCTGCTGAAATCGCTCGGCTATTACGACGCGACCGCGGTGTCGAGTGTGGCGACGACGCCCGCCGGCTCGCCGCGGTCGGTCGGCAAGCTGATCGCGACCGTGACCGCATCCGCCGGGCGGCTCTACACATTGTCGTCGGTAACGGTGAAGGCCGACCCGACGGTGCCCGAGGGGCTCGTGCAGCGCGAATTGCCGCTGAGGGTCGGCGACCCGATCCAGGCGGACCGCATCCAGGGCGCCGAGGCGAACGTGTCGCTGCGGCTGCCGCAGCAGGGCTATCCCTTCGTCAAAGTCGGCGAGCGCGACATATTGCTGGAGGACCAGTCGCCGCAGGCGGTCGGCGCCTATACGCTGCCGGTCGACACCGGGCCGCGGTCTTCGTTCGGGCAACTGACCACAGAAGGCGATGCGGTCTTCGACCTCAAGCACCTGAACGTCTTTCCGCGCTTCAAGGGCGGCGATCTGTACGACAATCGCAAGACCGACGACCTGCGCGACGCGCTGGTGGCGACCAGCCTGTTCCGCACCGTGTCGGTCGAGCCGGTGCGGACCGGGCGGGCAGGACCCGACGGCACCGAGCAGGTCGACCTGCTGATCCGTCAGGCCAAGGGTCCGGCACGGACGCTGGCGGGGACCGCGGGCTATTCGACGGGGCAGGGCTTTACCGCGGAGGGGAGCTACACCCACCGCAACCTGTTCCCGCCCGAGGGCGCGCTGATCCTGAACGCAGTTGCGGGCACCCAGCAACAAGGCGCGGGCGCGAGCTTCCGCCGGCAGAATGCGGGCAAGCGCGACCGCACGGTGACCTTCACCGCTTCGGCGCTCCACCAAAAATACGACGCGTTCAGCGCCTTCACCGGCACGCTGTCGGGGCGGATCAGCTACGATTCGACGCCGATCTGGCAAAAGAAGTTCACCTATTCCTATGGCTTCGAACTCGTCGGCACCAACGAGAGTGCCTATGATTTCGGTCTTGGGCGGCGCGAGCGCGGCACGTACGGCATCGCGGCGCTGCCCGGGCAGGCGATGTTCGACCGGTCGGATTCGCTGCTCAACCCGACCAGGGGGTATCGCCTGAAGATCAACGTCAGTCCGGAGGCATCGGTGCGCGGCGCGGTGCGGCCGTATGCGCGCACGATGATCGAGGGCACCGTTTATTACCCCGCCGGGCAAAGCCTGGTCATCGCTGGGCGCGCACGGGCGGGTTCGATCTTCGGGATCGGGCGCGACGATCTGGCGCCGTCGCGGCGGTATTATGGCGGCGGCGGCGGGTCGGTGCGCGGCTACGGTTATCAGCGCCTGGGACCGTTCGATCCCAACGGCGATCCGGTCGGCGGGCGATCGCTCAACGAGTTCGCGCTGGAGGCGCGCTACCGCTTCGGCGACTATGGCATCGTGCCGTTCATCGACGCAGGCAACAGCTATGAGAGCACCTTCCCGACCGGCTCGGACCTGCGCTTCGGGGCGGGTATCGGCGGGCGTTTCTACACCAATTTCGGGCCTTTGCGGGTCGATCTTGCGACGCCGCTGAACAAGCGGCCGGGCGACGGCAAGATCGCGCTGTACATCTCGATCGGGCAGGCGTTCTGATGGCCGACGAACCCGATACCGTCGTGGCGCGCCGACCCGTTTGGCTGCGCATCCTGAAGTGGGTCGGTGTCGCGATCCTGGGGTTGGTCGCGCTCGCCGGCATCGTCCTGTTCGGGATCAACACCGATCCCGGGCGGCGCTTCGTCGCGGATCGGATCGGCGGCTATGTCACCGCGTCGGGGCTCAACATCCGGGTCGGGCGGATCGACGGATCGCTTTATGGCAAGATGGTGCTGAGCGACCTGCGGGTGTCGGATCCGAAGGGCGTGTTCCTGACGTCGCCACGGCTGGACGTCGATTGGCGGCCGTTCGCTTATGCCAAGAACCACATCGACGTGCGCGCGTTGTCCGCCGGGCTGGTGACGCTGGCGCGGCGGCCCGAGCTGAAGGCGACGCCGAGCGACCCGAATGCGCCGCTGCTGCCCGATCTCGATATCGACGTGAACCGGATCACCATTTCGCGGTTCGTCATCGGCGCGCCGGTGACCGGCCAGACGCACGTGCTGAGCATCGACGGGCAAGCGCATATCGCCGACCGGCGCGCGCAGCTGGTCGCCAACGCGCAGGCGCTGCGTTCGCCCGGCGTCGCGGGGGGCGACCGGCTGGTGCTGCGGCTCGACGCGGTGCCCGACGAGGACAAGCTGGACGTCAACGTCAAGTTGCAGGCGCCGGTCGGCGGCGTGGTCGCGACGATGGCCGGATTGAAGGCGCCGCTCGCCGTCTCGGTCGACGGGCGCGGCGGCTGGCAGTCATGGGCCGGGCGCGCGACCGCGACGCTGGGCGGCGGGCAGCTCGCCGACCTGGGCGTGACGTCGCGGAGCGGGCATATCGAGGTGCGCGGCGTGGCGCGGCCCGGGCTTTATCTGGAAGGGCCGGTCGAGCGGCTGACCGCGCCGCAGCTCGACGTGGCGATCGACACGACGCTGAACAACCGCCGCGCGGACACGCGGATGACGCTGCGTTCGGACGCGCTGTCGGTCGATGCGGGCGGGTTGCTCGATCTCGCCAACGGCCGCTTCGGCAATTTCGCGGTCGACGCCAAGCTGCTGACCCCGGGCGCGATCGCGCCCAATCTGCGCGGGCGCGACGTGACCGCGCGCGTCGTGCTCGACGGCGCGTTCGCGACGCCGACGGTGGATTACAAGGTCAAGGCGGCGACGCTCGGCTTCGGCGCGATGGCGGTCGAAGGGCTTTATGCCGAGGGGCTGGCGCGGGTGAACAGCGACCGCATCCTGGTGCCGGTCAACGCGCGCGCGAAACGGATCACCGGGCTCAACGCCGCGGTCGGCAGCCTAGCGAACAATGCGACGATCCAGGGCGACCTGGCGATCGCGATGCCGAGTATCGTGTCGGACAATCTGCATATCCGGTCCGACAACGTCGATGCGACCGCTATCCTGGCGGCGAACGTCACCACCGGGCGCTATGCGGGGGCGATCAAGGGACGGGTGAACAATTACCGACTGGAGAGCATCGGCATCGTCAACCTGACGACCGACGCGAACCTGGTGACGACGCCGAACGGTTTCGGCATCAAGGGCCGCGTGGTCGCGCAGACGCGGCAGATCTTCAACGACGGCTTGCGCACGTTTCTCGGCGGCAATGCGGTGGTGCGCGCCGATGTCGGCTACGATCCGGCGGGTATCGTGACTTTCTCCGGGCTGCGGATGAATGCGCCGCAATTCCGCGTCACGCGTGGTTCGGGGCGGTATGCGCTCGACAGCGGCGCGGTGCTGGTGGATGCGGACGCTTATTCGACGCAATACGGGCCGATCACGGCGCGGATCACCGGCAGTGCGACGGCACCGGTGGTCGTTGTGCGCGCGGCGCGTCCGGAAGTCGGTGTCGGGCTGGTCAACGTCCAGGCGCGGATCGTCGGGCGGAACGGCGCCTATCAGGTAAACGCGAGTGGCGGCACCAACTACGGGCCGTTCACCGCCGACGTGCTGGTGCGGCCCGGTGCGCAGCTCGCGATCGACGTGCGGCGCGTGGTGTTCGCAGGGATCGCGGCGACGGGTAAGCTGGTGCAGACGGCGGCTGGACCGTTCGCGGGCAATCTGCGCTTTGCGGGGCAGGGTCTGTCGGGCGACGTGCGACTGGCGAACCAGGGCGGGTTCCAGCGCGCCGACGTCGCGGCACGCGCGTTCAACGCCACCATTCCGGGCATGGTCGATTTCACCATTGGCCGCGCGATCGTCAACGCCAGCGTGGTGCTGACCGCGACGCCGCAGGTGGTGGCCGACGCGCAGGTCGCCGACGTGCGCTATGGCGCGGTGGTGCTTCAGGCTGCGCGCGCGAAGGTCAATTACGTCGGCGGGCGCGGCACGGCGCAGGCGCTGGCGACGGGATCGAGCGGCGTGCCCTTCCGGCTCGCGCTCAACGCCCGGCTGGCGCCGAACGATTATCTGGTCGCGCTCCAGGGAACCGCGAACAGCATCGCGTTCCGGACGGTCAATCCGGCGCGGATCAAGGGCGCGCGCGGCGGCTATCTGCTGTCGCCGACGCGGATCGACTTCGGCGATGGCAGCAACGGGGCGAGCGGCGGCTCGCTGCGGCTCGCCGGGCGTTACGGCCCCGGTATGGCGATCCAGTCGCGGCTCGACCGGCTCGACGTGTCCTTCCTCAACGCCTTGATGCCCAACCTCGGCATCCAGGGCAAAGCGACAGGAAGCCTCGACTTCGCACAGGCGACCAGCACTGCCTTCCCGACCGCCGAAGCGCGCCTAACCGTCAGTAATTTCCAGCGCATCGGGTTGGCGGCGGTATCGCAGCCGGTCGACGTTGCGTTCGCGGGAACGCTGAACACCGGTGGCGGACAGGCGCGTGCGCTGGTCAAGCGCGGCGCCAACGTTGTCGGCCGGATGGTCGCGACACTCAGCCCGAGCGGTAGCGGATCGTGGTCGACGCGGCTGATGGCCGGAACGCTTGGCGGCGGCATTCGCTATAACGGGCCGTCGGCGATGCTGTTCAGTTTCGCGGCGCTGCCGAACCAGCAACTGAGCGGGCCGATCGCACTGGCGGCGGACTTCTCGGGACAGCTGCGCAGCCCGCGCATCAACGGGCTGATCCGCGCCGATAACCTGACCTACGACAACGAGACCTATGGAACGCGGCTGTCACAGATGCGGCTGGCGGGGCGCTTCACCAACGACCGGCTGGAGATCACGACGCTCGACGCGCGCGCGGGTGACGGCACGGTCAAGGCGCAAGGGTCGATCGGGCTCGCCGCCGCGGCGGGTTTCCCGATCGATTTCCGCGCGACGCTCGACAATGCGCGGCTCGCCAAGAGCGACGCGATCGGCGCCACCGCGACGGGTACGGTCCACCTGACCAATGGTTTGCAGGGCGGGTTGATCGAGGGCGACCTGCGCATCCCCGAGGCGCGATATCAGATCATCCGCCAGGGGCAGGCCGAAGTCCCCGAGCTGACCGGGGTGCGCCGCCGCAGCCAAATCCGTATCGCCCGCTCGACCGATCGTCCGGCGCCTCCGACACCTGCGGGCAATTTCAAGCTCGATATCCGGGTGCGCGCCGAGAACCAGCTGTTCGTTTCCGGCATGGGGCTGGAATCCGAATGGAAGATGGACATGCGCGTCGGCGGCACCAGCACCGCGCCGGTCATCACCGGCGGGCTGGACTTGGTGCGCGGCACGTATAGTTTTTCGGGCAAGCGCTTCGAGGTGACGCGCGGCACGATCCGCTTCCGCGGCGGCGCGCTGACCGATCCGGATATCAACATCCAGGCCTCGACGACGGTCAACGGCATCACCGCGGTGATCGCGGTCACCGGCACCGGGCAGCGGCCGCAGATCAGCTTCACCTCCACCCCCGTGCTGCCGCAGGACGAGGTGCTGAGCCGCCTGCTGTTCGGGAGCAGCCCGGCGAACCTGTCGGCGACCGAGGCGATCCAGCTGGCGTCCGCGCTCAACTCGCTGCGCGGATCGGGCGGGGGCGGGCTCAACCCGCTCGGCAAGCTGCGATCGGCGACCGGGTTCGACCGGTTGCGCATCCTGGGTGCGGACGACGCGACCGGGCGGGGCACCAGCCTGGCGGCGGGCAAGTATCTGACCGACAACATCTATGTCGAGATCGTCACCGACGCGCGCGGCTATACCGCGACCCAGCTCGAGATCGCGCTGACCAAGGCGCTCAGCGTTTTGTCGTCGACGGGATCGTTCGGCGGATCCAATGCGGGCCTGCGCTATTCGCGGGATTATTGAGGACAGGCGCGTGGGCGTGCGATAGATCGCGATCTGCGGCCGACCCGGACGTCGGCGGAAGGAAACGCGGGTGGAGCATTTCGACGTGGTCGTGGTCGGCGCCGGCATTTCGGGCGTCAGCGCAGGCTATCACCTCCAAACGCGCTCGCCCGACCGGACCTATGTGATCCTGGAGGGCCGCGCGGCGATGGGCGGCACGTGGGACCTGTTCCGCTATCCCGGCATCCGTTCCGATTCCGACATGCACACGCTGGGGTTCGCGTTCCACCCGTGGACGCAGGATGCGTCGATCGCGGGCGGCGACGCGATCCGCGGCTATATCGAGGAGACCGCGCGGGCGTACGGCATCGACCGCCACATCCGTTATCGCCACCGCATCCGCGCCGCCGCCTGGTCGACCGAGGATGCGCGGTGGACGGTAGAGGGCGATGGGCCGGACGGTCCGGTCGCCTTCACCTGCAATTTCCTGAATCTGTGCTCGGGATATTACGATTACGCCAAGGCGCATGCGCCCGAGTTCCCCGGCGCCGGCGATTTCCAGGGTGAGATCGTCCATCCACAATTCTGGCCTGTCGATCTCGATTACGCCGGCAAACGCGTGGTCGTGATCGGCAGCGGAGCGACCGCGGTGACGCTGGTACCGGAAATGGCGAAGACCGCGGGGCACGTGACGATGCTCCAGCGCTCCCCCACCTATGTCGTGTCGCGCCCGGGGAGCGATCCGGTGGCGAGATGGCTGCACGCCAGGCTGCCGACGCGCGCCGCTTATGGGATCACGCGGTGGAAGAACGTGCTGATGGGCATGGTCTTCTTCCGGATGGCGCGCCGCAAGCCCGCCAAGATGAAGGAGCGGATCGTCGGCATGGTGCGCGAGCATCTGGGACCCGACTATGACGTCGCGACGCATTTCACCCCGCGCTACAATCCGTGGGACCAGCGGATGTGCCTGGTGCCCGACGCCGACCTGTTCGAGGCGATCAAGGCCGGGCGCGCTTCGGTCGAGACCGATACCATCGATACGTTTGTCGCGAACGGCATCCGGCTGGCGTCGGGCAAGACGTTGCCTGCCGACCTCGTCGTCACGGCGACGGGCCTGGAACTTCAACTGGCCAGCGGCATCGCGTTCACGCTGGATGGGGTGCCGCTCGATCTGGCAACGCGGCTGCATTACAAGGGGATGATGTACGACGGCGTGCCGAACCTGGCGACGACCTTCGGCTACACCAACGCCTCGTGGACGCTCAAAGCCGACCTGATCGCGATGTACGTCTCTCGGCTGCTCAACACGATGCGCAAGCGCGGGTTGCGGCAGGCGACGCCGTTCAACGACGATCCCGGTGTAGCCGAGGAGCCGTTTCTCGATTTCACTTCGGGCTACGTCCAGCGCGCTTTGGGACGGTTGCCCAAGCAAGGCTCCAAGAAGCCATGGAAGCTCAACCAGAATTATGCGCTCGACATCATGGCGCTGAAGTTCGGGTCGGTGGACGACGCCATGCGCTTCTCCGATCCTGCACGCGAGCGTGCGGCCGCATAGATCACGTCATCTAGGGTTGCGATGTTCGTTCGACCGAACTAACGACGCTGCCGTGACCCCCTCCCGCCTTCTCGACATCGCGATTCGCGAATTCGGTGCCAAGGGGCTGGAAGGCGCGTCCACACGCGGGATTGCGGCTGCCGCCGGGACCGCGATGTCGGCGATCACCTATCATTATGGCGGCAAGGAGGGCCTGTATCTCGCCGCCGCCGATCGCATCGCCGCGCTGATCGCGGAGCGGATGCGCGATGGGTTGGCGATCGAGGCAGTGATCGACGAGGGGGATACCGGCGGCGCACGCGATGGTGTCGTGCGGGTACTCATGCAGTTGGCCGATACGATGGCGAGTGTCGAGAGCGAGGAATGGGCGCCCTTCATCGTGCGCGAGCAGATGCATCCGACGGTCGCGTTCGAGCGTCTTCACGCCGGTGCCATGGGAACGATGCTGGCGACGCTCGCGCGACTGGTCGGCATCGCAACCGGGGCGCGAAGCCGAATCGCCTGTATTGCGGCGATCACGCTGGTCGGGCAGACGACCGCGCTGCGCGCCTCTCGGGCGATGTTCCTGCGTCTGCTCGAGACCGACACACTGACGGATGACGATCTGGATGCAGTAAAGGCACGGATCGCCGCCAATACCCACGCCATTCTCGACCGGCTGATCGCCGAACGACAGGACCTGCCATGAGTGACAGCCAAGACGACCGCAAGGATGCCGGCCACGAAGACCATGCGCACCAGCCCGACGAGCAGAACGACGGCGCGCGCGCCGGTAAGGACGGCGGTGGCGATGCCGAGGGTGGGCAAGACAAAGACGGCGACGCCAAGGACGGGGACGACAAGGATGGCGACGAGGACAAGGGCAAGCCCTCGATCTTTCGTAAGCCGATCTTCTGGATCGTCGTCGTCGCGGTCGCGGCAGTGCTCGCGATCGCCGGAGTGTTCTACTGGCTCCACGCACGTCAGTTCGTGTCGACCGACGATGCCTTCGTCGACGCGCACATCGTCCGTATCGCGCCGCAGGTCTCGGGCACGTTGATGCAGGTGGCCGACGTCGACAACCGCCATGTCGAGGCGGGGCGGCTGTTGGCGGTGATCACCGCCTCGGGCCGCGATGCGCAGGTCGCCGAGGCGCAGGCCAACGTTGCGCAGGCGACCGCGCAACTCGCGCAATCGCGTGCGCAGGTCGGCACCGCGGTCCAGCAGCAGCAGGCCGCCGAGGCGCAGGCCAAAGTGCCGCTGGCTGCTGCGATCAAGGCGCAGCAGGATCTGGCGCGATACGAGGCCTTGCTGCGGCTCGACCGTACCGCGGTTGCGGGCCAGCAGCTCGATCAGGCGCGCGCCAATGCCCGGCAGACCGCAGCCGATGCCGCCGCGGCGCGAGAGCAGATCGATACCGCACGTGCGCAGGTGACGGTGGCGCGGCGCCAGGTCGGCGCATCGCAGGCAGTGATCGGTGCACGCCGCGCCCAGGTGGCGCAAGCCAACGTCGCGGTCGGCGATCTGCGGCTGACGGCGCCGGTCGCGGGTCAGGTGGTCAATCGGCAGGTCAACGTCGGTTCCTACGTGGCGCCGGGCACGCAGCTGATGGCGATCGTGCCCGACCGGATGTGGGTAACCGCCAACTTCAAGGAAACCCAGCTCCAGCTGATGAAGATCGGCCAATCGGTGGAGATCAGGGTCGATGCGTATCCGGACGTGAAGTTCCACGGGCGCGTCGACTCCATTCAGCGCGGCGCGGGTCAGGCCTTTGCGCTGCTGCCGCCGCAGAATGCGACGGGCAATTACGTCAAGGTCGTCCAGCGCGTGCCGGTGCGGATCGAGTTCGATGCGAAGAACGGGCCTGACCCACGGCGGTATCCGATCGGGCCGGGCATGTCGGTGGTGCCGACGGTCAAGGTGCGCTGAGCGTGGCCAAGGGGGCCAAGGCGCAGGACGGCTGGGACCCGTCGCGATCGGCGGCAGGGCCGTACAGTCCGTGGCTGATCGTCGGGATCATCTCGGTGCCGACGTTCATGGAGGTGCTCGACACCTCGATCGCCAACGTCAGCCTCGATCATATCGCCGGCGGTCTTTCGATCACGACCGATCAAGCGACGTGGGTGCTGACCAGCTACCTGGTCGCCAACGCGATTATCATCCCGATGTCGGGTTGGCTGTCCGATGCGATCGGGCGAAAGCGTTACTTCCTCTTCTCCATCGCGCTGTTCACCTTGGCGTCGTTCCTGTGCGGCATCGCGCCCAATCTGACGACGCTGGTGATCGCGCGCGTCCTGCAGGGAGTCGGCGGCGGCGGGCTGGCACCGGTCGAGCAGTCGATCCTGGCGGACACGTTCCCGCCCAAGCAGCGGGGGATGGCGTTCGCCGCCTTTGCGATCGTGGTCGTCGTCGGGCCGGTGCTCGGGCCGACGCTGGGCGGGCTCATCACCGAACATGCCAGCTGGCATTGGATATTCCTGATCAACGTGCCGATCGGTATCCTCGCCTTTTTCCTCGCCGAAATCTTCGTCGACGAGCCGGAGCAGGTCCGCAAGGACCGCGCCTCCAAGCTGAAAGGTGGGCTTAAAATCGATTATTGGGGGGTGATCTTCATCGTCCTCGGGCTCGGTTTCCTGGAACTCACCTTCGACCGTGGCGAGCGCGAGGACTGGTTCTCGAGTCCCTTCATCGTCGGCGCGGCGACGATCTCGGCGGTGTCGCTTGTCGCGCTGGTGATCCGCGAAGTGATGGCGAAGGACCCGATCGTCGACCTGAAGCTGCTCGGCAACCGCAATTTCGCGATCACCATTTCGCTCATGGCGCTGACCGGCATGATCCTGTTCGGCACCACCCAGCTGATCCCGCAGATGTTGCAGCAGGTGCTCGGCTACAGTGCGCTCGACGCCGGACTGGCGATGACCGCCGGCGGTATAGGGACGCTGGTCGCGGTGCCGTTCGCGGGTTGGTTGTCGGGCAAGGCCGACGTCCGTTTCCTGCTGTTCCCCGCGCTGATCTCGCAGGCCGCGGCCCTGTGGTACATGACCGGCTTCACCGCAGACATCAGCTTCGCCGATGCCGCGACCGCGCGGCTGTTCCAGTCGGTGGCGTTGCCGTTCCTGTTCGTGCCGATCAACGCGGTGGCCTATGTCGGGCTGAAGCAGACGCAGACCGCACAGGCGTCGAGCCTGCTCAACGTGTTCCGCAATCTGGGCGGCACCATCGGCATCTCGGCGGCGCAGACGCTGCTGGCATCGCACCGCCAGACCGAGCAATCGGTGCTGGTCGACGGGCTGTCGGGACTGAACCCGAACTACAACGACTGGCTCGCCCAAGCCGGTGCGGCGTTCGCGGGAACCGGCGACCCGACGACGACGTCGCTGGCGGTGCTCTATAGCCAGGTGCAGCGGCAGGCGACGATGCTGGGCTTTCTGGATGTGTTCCGGAATCTGATGGTGGTGGTGCTGGTGTGTGCGCCACTGGTGCTGCTCCTGAAGGTGAAAAAGGGCGGCGGCGGGGCGCCCGGCGGAGGAATGGCACATTGACGAAACGTTGGATGACGGCCGCTGCGACACTGGCGCTGGCAGGCTGCACGGTCGGCCCGAACTATCGTCCGCCCGAAATGGCGGTGCCGCCGAACTATGCCGGCGCGCAGGCGAATGCCGACGCCGTCGATCCGGCGACATGGTGGCGCGCGTTCGGCGACCCCGTACTCGACGGGCTGGTCGCGCGCGCGCTCGTCGGCAACCCGGACATGGCGACCGCGGCCTCACGCGTTCGCCAGGCGCGATTGCAGGAGATCGCGGCGCGGGCCGCCGGGCTGCCGAGCGTGAATGCGAGCGCCCAGACGACGCATGTCGAGTTCAGCAAGAACGCCGGACTTTCCTCGCTCGCACGCGCTTTCGGCGGCGGCGGGGGTGGCAGTGGCGGGGGCGGTACTGGCGGGAGCGGATCGGCAGGCGGGATCGCGCTGCCCGGCAGCGGGATCACGACCTTCGCCGTCGGCTTCGACGCGAGTTGGGAGATCGACCTGTTCGGCGGTGTGCGGCGCGGACGCGAGGCGGCGGCGGCACGGACGCAGGCCGCCGAATGGACGCGGCGCGACGCGGCGGTGACACTCGCGGCAGAAGTGGCGCAGGCATATTTCGCGCTGCGGCTCGATCAGGCGCAGGACGTGATCGTGTCCAGCGAGATCGCGCGCCAGCGGCGGGCGCTGGAAATCGCGGGCAATGTCGCGGCGGTCGGGCTGGTGCCCGCGGTGGACGTGACCCGCCAGCGCGCGCAGCTGACCTCCACCGAAGCGCGGCTCGAGCCGGTTCGCGCCGATGCGCAGGTGCGCATCCACGCGCTTGGGCTGCTGATCGGCGATGTGCCCGAGACGCTGGCCGCCGAACTCGCGGCACCGGCGACCGCGACCGCGGTTCCGCTCGTTCCCGCGGGCTTGCCGTCGGAGCTGCTGCGGCGGCGCCCGGACGTGCGCGCCGCCGAGCGGCAGCTTGCGGCGGCGAACGCCGACATCGGCGTGGCGATCGCCGATCTGTACCCGCGTTTCTCGCTGACCGGCATGGCGCAGCTCATCTCGACAAGCCTGGCATCGCTGATCGAGCGCGACAGCCTGCAACTGACCGGGACTGGCGCATTCAACGTGCCGATCGTCGATTTCGGCCGGCGACGCGCAACGGTCGAGACGCGGCGAGAGGACCGTGAGCAGGCCTATATCGCCTATCGCGTCGCCGTGCTCGGATCGCTCCGCGATGTCGAGGATGCCTTGGCGCAGATCGACGCCGAGCGCCGTCGCAACGCCGCGCTGGTGCGCGCGGTGGCGGATGCCGAGGCCAGCGCGAAGGCGATCGAGGCGCAATATCGCACCGGTTTCATCGCGCAGGACAGTTTGCTGAACGCGGAAGTGCAGGGGCTGACCGCGCGTGAACAGGCGGCGCAAAGCGACGCTCAGCTGCGGCAAATGACCGCGACGTTGTTCAAGGCGATGGGGGGCGGCTGGTCCGCCGAAATGCCGCTACCCGAGCGGCCGGAGCGATAGAATGGCGCGATGGCGCTGGATTGATGTCGACCCGTGAGACTGGAGAGGCGTTGAAGGCAACCTCGCCCACCCGTCACGAGCCGACGGTCGTCACTTTACCAAGGCTTGATGGTGCCTTCGCTGATCAGCGCCAGGATGAACTTCAACATGGTCTTCTCCCTCGTTGGCGACCCCTTCGGGGACGCATCGCGATTCGTAAGGGATAACGCCGCGTTAAACAATCGCGTGAACGCCTGATTAAGAAAATAGGTGCGCGGCTTAAGCCAATCTTCAGACCCGCGGCTTAGGCGTGGCTGCATGAGAGACACCCCGTCGCCGCCGCTGGTGCCCGACGATCCCCGTTTGCCGATGGGGAGCGAAGGCAGCGGCGCGGACTGGTGCCTGATGGCAGTCGCAGCGATCGACAATTACGCCATCCTGCGGCGTCATCTGGGCCGTGCATCCGGTTCCGGCGCGATCGACGCGGTTGCGGAGCGGATCGCAGCGGCGGTGCCCGATGTTGCGCTCTCTGTGGTCGGGCGAGATCGGATAGAATTCACCTTTCGACGGCAAGCGCACGACGCGCTCGATGGAATGCTCGCGCGGGTCGACGCTGCGTGCCAGAAGCCGTTCGATCTCGATGGCGAAGAGCACCGCATCGAGTTGCTGCTCGGCGCCAGCATGGCAAAGGGTGCCGAGTGCGACGAGCTGCGATTGATCGAAGACGCAGAACACGCGCTCGACGATGCCCGGACCGAGCGACGCCCGGTCGTCCGCGTGCTGGCGAATGCGCCATCGATGGACCGTATCGCGCTGAAACGCGACTTGGCGGGCGCGATTGCGGACGGCGCGCTGTTCCTCCAGTACCAGCCAAAAATTCACTTACGGCGGCAGGAAGTGGTTGGCGTGGAGGCGCTGGTCCGGTGGCGGCATGCGACGCGAGGGCTGATCATGCCAGGAGACTTCATTCCGATTGCGGAGGAGTCGCGCGACATCGTCGCGCTGACGCTGTGGACGCTCCGACAGGTGATCGCGGACCAGCGCGCATTGAAATCGCTCGGTTACGACCAGATCGTCTTCATCAATGTTGCCGGCGCGCTGCTTGGCGACATCCGCTTCGTGCGTGCCGTGCGCGAGATCGTGCCGGCGAGCGGCGCCCAGCTCGGCTTCGAGATTACCGAGACGTCGGTCATCCGAGACCCCGATAGTGCCATCGCCAATCTCAAGATCTTTGCCGACCTGGGGATTGTCGTCGCGATCGACGATTATGGTGCGGGCCTGTCGAGTCTTGCCTATCTCAAGCAGCTTCCCGCGCGCGAGCTGAAGATCGACAAGCTGTTCGTGACCCAATTGACCAGCTCGAACCGGGATCCGCTGATCGTCCGCTCGACGATCGACCTGGCGCACGCGCTCGACATGGAAGTCGTTGCCGAAGGAGTCGAGACACCGGCGGCAATGGCGCTGCTGTCGGTGATGGGCTGCGACATGGCGCAGGGCTTCTATATCAGCCGCCCCATCGGCTTCGATGCGCTCGTCCCGTTCCTGCGCGAATATCGCCCGGCTGCGGCGCAAGAGGGGCAACCCGCGTTCGCGCGGCTTGCCGGTGGATGGGCGCGAAGCTGAGCGATGTCGATCCGAAAGGTCGCGCATCGTCTGGCACTTATCGGCCTGCTCGCCTGGTCGATTCCGACGCTGGCGCAATCGCCCCGCGCAACCGTCGACGAGACGATCGCTAAAGCGCGTGCCGCCATGATGATCGATCCGCGCTTGGCACAGTTGCGTGCACATGAAGCAGAGGCGCAGATCGATCGCGTAGAAGACCCTGTGACGCGCGGCGTCCTGCGCGCAACCGCGCTGTGGCTCGAAGGCGAGGCGGCCTATCGTCTGAAAAATCTCAACGTTGCTACTCCCAAGATCAAAGACGCGTTGACGCTTGCCCGTCGCTACGCTCCCGCATCGAAGCTCGAAGCCGACGTGCTGTTATCGAGCGGCGGCATGCATGGCGAAACCGGTGAGGTTGTTACCGCACTCCGCGAACTACAGCGGGCACACAGCATCTTCGTGCGCTTAAATGACGCCCGCAACCGCGCTATTGCGCTTATTTGTATTTCCACACTGTATGGTGACGCCAAAGACCATGGAAACGCGCTGAAGTACCTCGATCAAGCACTGGCTGCGTTCGACGGCGATCCTGCGTTGATTGTTTCGATCCAGAACAATCGAGCGATAACGCTCCGCAACATGAGGCGGTATCTCGATGCGGAAAGCGGCTTCCGCGCCGCTCTGCAAACGGCGGAGGGCATGCAGAGCCGCGTTCTGGAAGTTCAGATCTTGCGAAACATTGCGCGTTCTCAGCTCCTGCGTGGCGATCTCGACGGCGCCGATCGGACCATCGGGCGAGCCCGGTCGCTCGGTCGTTTCTCCGACAGCTTCGATCAAAAGGTCATCGAAGGTATCGCGGCGCAGGCGGCACTTCAGCATGGAAAAATACCTGCGGCGGGCGCCTTGATCGAGAGCGTCTTTGCCGGCATCGACCCGGCAACCACGCCGCTGCCGTTTCGCGATATGCACGAGACAGCGTACAAGGTCTTCAGCAAGCTGGGTCGGAACGACGAGGCCTTGCCGCATCTCCTCGCACTGAAGCGCCTCGACGACCAGACGACCCGCCTCGCCACCACCACGGGTGCGGCGCTGATGGCGGCGCGGTTCGACTTCGCCAATCAGGAACTGCGCATCGCGCGACTGAAAGCCGACGACCTGGGGCGCCGCATCGCCGCCGAACGCGAGAAGGCAGCGAGCCAGCGCTACATCTTTCTCGGCAGCGCTGCGGCGACGGCGATCGTCATCGCCGCGCTGCTGATGGGGCTGATCGTCGTCCGGCGCAGCCGCAACACGGTGCGCGGTGCCAACGCCGATCTCGGTCAGGCGAACGCCGCACTCGGCAAGGCACTGGCCGCGAAGACCGAATTCCTGGCGACGACCAGCCACGAGATCCGCACGCCGCTGAACGGCATCCTGGGCATGACCCAGGTGATGCTGGCCGATCCGACGCTTCCCGCGGCGACCCGCGATCGGCTGTCGGTGGTCCACGGCGCGGGTACGACGATGCGCGTTCTGGTCGACGATATCCTCGATGTCGCCAAGATGGAGACCGGCAATCTGACGCTGGAAACGGCGCCGTTCGACCTGTCGGCGACGATTCTCGATGCGACCCGGCTGTGGGAAGCCCAAGCCGCTGCGAAAGGCGTCGCGTTCGTCCGCACGCTCGACGATTGCCCGCGCATGGTGTCGGGCGATGCCGCGCGGGTGCGTCAGATCGTGTTCAATCTGTTGTCCAACGCGCTGAAATTCACCCCCGGCGGCGAGATCGGCATCGGCGCGCACGCGCTCGACGACGGTCGCCTCGCCATCGCGATCCGCGATTCAGGAATCGGCATCGCAGCGGACAAGCTGGAAGCGATCTTCGAATCGTTCCGCCAGGCGGATGCGGGCACGACACGCCAATTCGGCGGCACCGGTTTGGGATTGGCGATCTGTCGCCAGCTTGCGCGTGCGATGGGCGGCGAGGTCGGCGTCACGAGCGTCGTCGGACAGGGTTCGGTGTTTACCGTCACGTTGCCGCTGGCGCGCATCGATGCCGATGTTCACGACGCCGCTCCGATCGACGCGGACGGCCCCGCACTGCTGATCGTCGATCGCAATCCGATCGCCCGCAGCCTGTTCCGCACGCTGTTCGCGCCCCATGCCGATCGTGTGATCTTTGCCGCCGACTCAGCGCAGGCGGTTGCCGAGATCCGCGAGGGATCGGTCGTGCGCGTATTGATCGACGACTCGACCGTACGCGCCGATGGCGATTGTGAGGCGGCGTTGCGCGCGATTGCCGACGCCGCCTGCGGTCGCGCGGCGGTTACCCTGCTGTGGCCGACGACCAATGAGGACGAGCGCGCGGGCCTGTACGCGACCGGAATCGATCGTATCGTGACGCGGCCGGTGAGCGGGCCGTCACTCGTCGCATCCTTGTTCCGGGAAGGTAACGATCGGCTTGTCAGGCGGGCGGCATGAGACGATACGTGTCGAAATGAACGTATCTTTCGTTCCTGTCGGAGGCTCGACCTCCCGATGAAGGTCCTGTTCATCGAGGACGACCGGATGAACCGGCGCGTCGTCAAGGACATGCTGGGCGTGGCGGGCGCGGAGATGGTCGAGGCCGAGAGCGCCGAATCGGGGCTGGCGATGCTCGACTCGCAGGATTTCGACATGCTGCTGGTCGATCTGCGGATGCCGGGCATGGACGGGATCACCGCGATCGAGCACATCCGCGCGCGCACCGACGCCAAGTCGAGGATGCCGATCATCGTCGTGACCGCGGACGCAGGCGTCGACCTGCGTGAGCAATGCCTGGCGGCGGGCGCGGACGATGTGCTGTTCAAGCCGGTAGCGATGGACGCACTGTTCGACGCGATGGGCCGCATCCTGGCGCGCGATGCGAGCGCGGGAGGAACGATCCCGTAGCGATTACCGGCGGCTCTCCAGGATGCGCGCGCGCGCCAGGGTCACACGGGCGGCGGGCCGGTCGAAGCGGAGGATCAAGGTCGCGTCGCCATCGGGCACGCGAAGCTCGAAGCCTTGCGCTCGGCTCCACCGCGTGGCGTCGAGCGGATGGCCGTCGAGATCGCGCCAGTCGCTCGCGCCGAGGAAGGCGGGATTCGCGAAGCCTGCGCTTGCCCGGAATGCAGCAAGCGCGGCGACGAAATCCTCGAGCGCCGTGTCGCGGCTCTCCCAATCGAGCCAGGTGGTCGCATTGTCCTGCGCATAGGCGTTGTTGTTGCCGTCTTGGGTGCGACCGAATTCGTCGCCGGCGGTGAGCATGATCGTGCCCTTGGATGCGAACAGCGTGGCGAGAAGCGCGCGCGCGTCGCTGTCGCGGCGGCCGTGGACCGCGGGATCGTCGGTGGGGCCTTCGACGCCGCCGTTCCATGCGACCTCGCCCGCGTGGCCATCGCGATTGCCTTCGCCATTGGCCATGTTTTGGCGGTCGGAGTAGGCGACGGTGTCGGCGAGGGTGAAGCCGTCGTGCGCCGCGACGAAGTTGACGCTGCGGCTGCGCGCGCCGGAGAAGACGTCGGACGAGCCGGCGATGCGGGTGGCGAGAGCGCCTGCGTCGCCGTCGCCGCGCCAGAAGCGGCGGACGTCGTCTCTGTAGCGGTCGTTCCATTCCAGCCAGTCGTCGGGAAACTGGCCGAGGCGATAGCCGTCGGGGCCGATGTCCCAGGGCTCGGCGATCATGACCCGGCTGCCAAGCACGGGATCGCTTCGGATCGCGGCGAAGATCGGCGCGTGCGGATCGAAGGCGGGGCTGCGCGCCATGACGGGGGCGAGATCGAAGCGGAAGCCGTCGATGCCGAGGTGCGCGAAATGGCGCAGCGTGGCGAGGGTGAGGTCGCGGACGTGGGGAAGCGCGAAGTCGAAGGTGTTGCCCGTGCCGGTGTCGTTGACGAGCACGCCCTGCGCGTCGCGCGCGTACCAGCCGTGCGGGTCGAGGCCGCGCAAGGAGAGGGTGGGGCCGTCGACGTCGCTCTCGCCGCTATGGTTGAACACGAGGTCGAGGATCGTGCCGATGCCCGCCGCCCGAAGCGTGGCGACGGTGTCGCGGAGCTCGGCGAGGCCGCCGGGGCACAGGCCGGGGTCGAGCGCCATCGGCACGACGGGGTTGTAGCCCCAGGCGTTGGTCAGCCCGAGCGGGGGCAGATGGCGTTCGTCGATCCAGGCGACGATCGGCATCAACTCGACCGCGGCGACGCGAAGGCGTTGGAGGCGGGCGATGACTGCCGGGTGCGCGAGCGCGGCGACGGTGCCGCGGAGTGGTTCGGGCACTTGCGGGTGGCGCATCGTGAAGCCGCGGACGTTGAGCTCGTAGATCAGGCCGCCCGGAGTGAAGAGCGGGGGCAGCGGCGGGGTCGCGACAACGGGCGCGGGCACGACCGCTTTGGGCACCAGCGCTGCGGTGTCCTCTCCCGGTTGGCGGAGGCGCGGGTCGTAGGCGAAGCGGCGGTCGAGTTCGACGGCATACGGGTCGACGAGGAGCTTGGCGGGATCGTGGGATGTGCGGTAGCCGTAGCGGGTGCCGGGAGTGACGCCGGGGGCGTCGAGGGTGAAGGCTTCGCCGGTGCGGCGCATGGGGAGGCGGGTTTCTTGGCCGGCGTCGAAGAGGCAGAGCCAGGCTTCGGTGGCCGAGGAGCGGACGGTGAAGCGGGTGCCGGAAGCGTGGGCGTGGGCGCCCCATTCCTCTCCCACGGGGGGAGGGGGACCATGCGAAGCATGGTGGAGGGGGCTGGCCGCGGGCGATGCGCTTGGGTCGAGGCCCCCTCCGCCACCGACTGCGTCGGCGGTCCCCCTCCCCCTGTGGGGAAGGATTTGCTCGCTCACGTCATGACATCCGGAGCTTCGCGGCCGGTATGACGGACAACATCCGCAATGGCGTCGGCCGCTGCTGCGATGTCGGCGAGCATTTCGGTCGTGTCGCGGTCGAGGTCATCGTCGGAGTAGCGCTCCAGATAGACGCGCAACGTCGCGCCGCTGGTCCCGGTGCCCGACAGGCGGAAGACGACGCGGCTGCCGCCTTCGAACAACACGCGAACGCCCTGGTGGCGGCTGACCGAGGCGTCGGTCGGGTCTTCGTAGGCGAAGTCGTCCGCTGCTTCGATGGCGAGATCGCCGAAGCGCTTGCCAGGCAGCGCCGCGAGCTTGTCGCGGAGTTCGGCCATCAAGGCGTCGGCGCGGGCGCTGTCGACGCCTTCGTAGTCGTGGCGGGCGTAATAGTTGCGGCCGTAGGTTGCCCAATGATCGCGGGCGATCTGGTCCACCGACTTGCCGGTCGCAGCGAGAATGTTGAGCCAGAGGAGAACCGCCCAGAGCCCGTCCTTCTCGCGGACGTGGTCGGAGCCGGTGCCTGCGCTTTCCTCGCCGCAGATCGTCGCCATGCCGGCGTCGAGGAGGTTGCCGAAGAACTTCCAGCCGGTTGGGGTCTCGTAGGCCGGGATGCCGAGCGCCTGCGCGACGCGGTCGGCGGCGGCGCTTGTGGGCATCGAACGGGCGATACCCTTAAGGCCGGCGGCGTAGCCGGGGGCGAGGTGTGCGTTGGCGGCGAGCATCGCCAGGCTGTCGGAAGGCGTGATGAAGCGGTGTCGCCCGATGATGAGGTTGCGATCGCCGTCGCCGTCCGACGCCGCGCCGAAATCGGGCGCGTCGGGCGCCATCATGGTCTCGTAGAGGTCGTGCGCATGGACGAGGTTGGGGTCGGGATGGTGGCCGCCGAAGTCGGGCAAGGGCGTGCCGTTGCGCACCGTGCCCTTGGCAAAGCCGAGGCGGTTCTCGAGGATTTCGGTAGCGTAGGGGCCGGTGACTGCGCTCATCGCGTCGAACGCCATCGTCAAGTCGGCGGCGCGGATGGCATCGAAATCGAACAAAGTCTCCATCAGCGCGGCGTAATCCGCGACCGGGTCGATCACCTCGACCGTCATGCCGCCGATGTCGAGCGTTGCGAACGTATCGAGATCGATGTCGGCGGCGTCGACGGTCAGCCAGCGGTCGATGGACAGCGTGCGCGCGTGGATCGCATCGGTCACTCGCTCGGGCGCGGGGCCGCCGTTGGCGATGTTGTATTTTATGCCGAAGTCTTCGTCGGGGCCGCCGGGATTGTGGCTGGCCGAGAGGATGAGGCCGCCGATCGCGCCACGCTTGCGGATCAGGTGGCTGGCGGCGGGGGTGGAGAGGATGCCGCCTTGCCCGACGACGACGCGTGCGAAGCCGTTGGCGCTGGCCATGCGGATCGCGATCTGGATGACTTCGCGATTGAGGAAGCGGCCGTCGCCGCCGATCACCAGCGTCGCGCCATCTTTGCCGTCGACGACGTCGAAGATCGACTGGACGAAGTTCTCGGCGTAGTTGGGCTGCTGGAAGACGCGGACCTTCTTGCGCAGGCCCGACGTGCCGGGCTTCTGGTCGGTGTACGGCGTCGTGGGGACGGTGCGGATCATGCGGCGATCAGGCTCCTGTAGAGGTCGGCGTAGCGGCGGCCGCTCCGGCCCCACGAGAAGTCGGCACGCATGCCGTTTCGTTGCAGCGTCGTCCAGACGTCGGGACGCGCGTACAGCGCGGCGGTGCGACGGATGGCGCGGGTGAGCGCGTCGTAGCTTACGCCGTCGAACACGATACCGGTCGCGACCCCTGCGGCGAGCGCGGCGTCGTTGGCGTCGATGACGGTATCGGCCAGCCCGCCGGTGCGCGCGACGACGGGGACGCAGCCGTAGGCCAGACCGTAGAGCTGGGTGAGGCCGCACGGCTCGAACCGCGACGGGATCAGGATCGCGTCCGCCCCGCCCTGGAGCAGGTGACTGAGCGGCTCGTCGTAGCCGATGCGGACGCCGATGCGGCCGGGATGGCGGGCGGCGGCTTGCAGGAACGCGCTCTCCAGCGCGGCGTCGCCCGAACCGAGCAGCGCGAGGCGACCGCCCGCGGCGACGAGATCGTCGAGGCTCCAGGCGAGGACGTCCATCCCCTTCTGCCAGGTGAGGCGGCTGACGACAGTAAAGATCGGGCCGTCCCCGGCGTCGAGCGCGAAGGCCTGCTCGACTGCGCGCTTGCTGGCGCGGCGGCGGGTGAGGGTGCGTGCGGTGAAGGGTTGCGCCAGATGCGGGTCGCGCGCGGGGCTCCACACCGCGGGATCGATGCCGTTGACGATGCCCGACACCCGGGCGCTCCGGGCGGCGATCAGGCCTTCGAGGCCCATGCCGAATTCGGGGCGGAGGATTTCCTCGGCATAGGTCGGGCTGACGGTGGTGATCGCATCGGCGGCTTCGAGCCCGGCCTTGAGGAACCCGACGCCGCCGTAATATTCGACGCCGTCGAGCGCGAAGGCGGCGCGGGGGAGGTCGAGTTCGGCGAAGACGCTCGCGTCGAAGCGGCCTTGGAAGGCGATGTTGTGGACGGTCACGACGGTCTTGGCGCGCGTGGCGCCGACGGCGTCGGGCGCGTAGCGGAGGTAGGCGGGGGCCATCGCGGCTTGCCAGTCGTGGGCGTGGAGGATGTCGAACGTGTAGTCTTCGACCGCGCCTGAAGCGAGATCGGCGGCGGCGCGAGCCAGCGCGGCGAAGCGGCGCCAATTGTCGGGCCAGTCGATCCCGGTGGGGTCGCCGTACAGGCCGCCGTCGCGGGCGTAGAGCGCGGGGGCGTCGAGGATGAGGAAGTCGAGCCCGGCGACTTCGGCTTTCAGGAGGCGCGCTTCGCCGCCGAGGAGTTTGGGCCAGCGATGGACGGGTTTGGCGTGTCCGGCGGCTTTGAGGACCGCGGGGTAGCCGGGGAGGAGGGTTGTCGTGGCGACGCCGTGGGGGGCGAGCGCGGCGGGGAGGGCGCCGACGACGTCTGCCAGGCCGCCGGTTTTTACGAGGGGGTAGGCTTCGGAAGCGGTGGAGAGGAGGTGCATCTCCTATACCTCCCCGGAACGGGGAGGGGGACCGCTCGCGAAGCGAGTGGTGGAGGGGCAGTCACGGGCGGGATGGCTTGGGGCTGCTCTTCCACCATCGGCTGCGCCGATGGTCCCCCTCCCCGTGTCGGGGAGGTATAGGTGTCGCCCACTCACAACCGGTCCACCATCGGCTGGGTGATGAGGCACACCCCCTTGTCGGTGCGCCGGAAACGCGTCGCGTCGAGCACCGGGTCATCGCCGACCACCAGCCCGTCGGGGATCACCACGCCGCGGTCGATCACCACTTTGCGCAACCGTGCACCGCGGCCGATATGGCAGTGGGGCAGGACCACCGCTTCGTCGAGCATGGCAAAGCTGTGCGAACGGGTGCCGGTCGACAGCAGGCTGCGGTAGATCGACGAGCCCGAGACGATGCAGTCGCCCGCGACCAGGCTGGCGACCGCCGATCCGCGGCGGCCGTCGATGTCGTGGACGAACTTGGCGGGAGGCGTGATCTCCGCATAGGTCCAGAGCGGCCAGCTGCGGTCGTAGAGGTCGAGTTCGGGGACGACGTCGGTCAGGTCGATGTTGGCTTCCCAATAGGCGTCCACCGTCCCGACGTCGCGCCAGTAAGCGCCGGGCTCCTCCGCGGAGCGCACGCAGGATGCGCCGAAGCGGTGCGCCACCGCCTTGCCGTGCTTGACGAGGTAGGGGATCAAATCCTTGCCGAAATCGCGGTCCGAGCCGGGGGTGTCGACGTCGCGGCGCAGCTCGTCGATCAGCAATTTGGTGTGGAAGACGTAGATGCCGAGCGACGCCAGCGCCACGTCGGGGTTGCCGGGGATCGACGGCGGATCGGCGGGCTTCTCGACGAAATCGACGATGCGGTCGTCCGCATCGACGTGCATGACGCCGAAGCCGGACGCCTCGATACGCGGCACCTCCATGCACGCGACGGTCACGTCGGCTCCGCTCGCGCAATGCTGCTGGAGCATGATCTCGTAGTCCATCTTGTAGATGTGGTCCCCAGCCAGGATGACCATGAACTCGGGCGCATAGCTCTCGATGATGTCGATGTTCTGATAAACCGCGTCGGCGGTGCCTTCGTACCATTGGTGCTCGGACACGCGCTGCGAGGCGGGGAGGATGTCGAAGCTCTCGTTGCGCTCGGGGCGCAGGAAGTTCCAGCCGCGTTGGAGGTGGCGGATCAGGCTGTGCGCCTTGTACTGGGTCGCGACGCCGATGCGGCGGATGCCCGAGTTGAGCGCGTTGGAGAGCGCGAAGTCGATGATCCGGCTCTTGCCGCCGAAATACACCGCGGGCTTGGCGCGGGTGTCGGTCATCTCGTGGAGGCGGCTGCCGCGGCCGCCGGCGAGCACATAGGCCATCGCGTCGCGTGCGAGCGGTTGGCCGCGTTTGTGGTCCATCCTCGTCCTCCTGTCTCTTCTCGTTCTTTCGTCACCCCGGGCTTGACCAGGGGTCCCGCTTCTTCTTGCCCCACAGAAGAAGAAGCGGGACCCCGGCTCAAGGCCGGGGTGACGGTGAGCTTCGGTGCGGCGGTGTCATTCCTCATATTCCAGCATCACCGTCGCCAACGGCGGCAGTGTCACCCACGCCGCGCCGTCCTTCGCGTCAACCCCGCCGAGGTTGCCCAGCCCCGACCCGCGGTATTCGTGCGCGTCGGAGTTCAGGATTTCGGTCCAGCGCCCGTCGCGGGGCAGCGGCACGCGGTAGGGGGCGCGGGCGACCGGGGTCATGTTGCAGATGACCGCGATCGGCGCTTCGCCGGGAGCCTTGCGCAGCCAGGCGAAGACCGAATTGGCGCGGTCGTCGACGATCAGCCATTCGAAGCCTTCGGGCTCGCAATCGCGGGCGTGGAGTGCGGGCTTGCTCGCGTAGAGACGGTTGAGGTCGCGGACGAGGGTACGGACGCCCTCGTGCGGGGTCGACGCGCGCAAATCCCAGTCGAGGGCGCGTTCCTCCGACCATTCGCGGCGCTGCGCGAATTCCTGCCCCATGAACAGCAGTTTCTTGCCGGGATAGCCCCACATCATCGCGTAATAGGCGCGCAGGTTGGCGAATTCCTGCCAGTCGTCGCCCGCCATCTTGGTGAGCAGCGAGCCCTTGCCGTGGACGACCTCGTCGTGGCTCAGCGGCAGGACGAAATTCTCGGACCAGGCGTAGGACAGGCCGAAGGTGATTTCGTCGTGGTGATGGCGGCGGTGGACGGGCTCGCGCGCCATGTATTGGAGCGTGTCGTGCATGAAGCCCATGTTCCATTTGAACCCGAAGCCTAGGCCTCCTTCGTGCGCCGGGCGCGAGACGCCGGGCCAGGAGGTGGATTCCTCGGCGACGGTGAAGACGCCGGGGTGCTCGGCGTAGACCGCCGTGTTCATCGCGCGGAGGAATTCGACCGCTTCCCAATTCTCGCGGCCGCCGTCGGCGTTGGGCAGCCACTCGCCGGGCAGGCGGCTGTAATCGCGGTAGAGCATCGAGGCGACCGCATCGACGCGGATGCCGTCGACATGGAAGCGCTCGGCCCAGAACAGCGCGTTGTTGACCAGGAACGACGCCACCTCGCGCCGCCCGAAATTGTAGATCGCGGTGTTCCAATCGGGGTGGAAGCCGAGGCGCGGGTCTTCGTGTTCGTACAGCGCGGTGCCGTCGAAACGCGCGAGGCCGTAGGCATCGTAGGGAAAGTGCGCCGGGACCCAGTCGATCAGCACGCCGATCCCCGCCCGGTGCGCGCCGTCGACGAAGCGCGCGAAGCCATCGGTGTCGCCGAAGCGGGCCGAAGGGGCATACAGCCCGGTGGTCTGATAGCCCCAGCTCGGGTCGTAGGGGTGCTCGCTGACCGGCAGGAATTCGATGTGGGTGAAGCCCAGGTCGACGACATAGGGGATCAGCCGGTCGGCGAGCGCGTCCCAGGTCAGGAACCAGCCGTTCGCGTCGCGGTCCCAGGAGCCGGCGTGGACCTCGTAGATGCTGACCGGCACGCGACGCGGGTCGACGCCGGCCCAATGCGCGCGGTGATCGGCATCGCCCCAGACGCGGACCGGGGGCGCGGTGGTGATCGAGGCGGTGGCGGGGCGAAGCTCGCTGGCGAAGGCGAAGGGGTCGGCTTTGAGCGGCTGGAGCACGCCGTCGGGGCCGTGGATCGCGAACTTGTATCTGCGGTGCTCGGCGATGTCGGGGACGAAGATTTCCCACACGCCGGTGTCGGCGCGGTGGCGCATGATGTGGCGGCGGTCGTCCCAGTCGTTGAAGTCGCCGACCACCGCGACGCGGCGCGCGTTGGGTGCCCATACGGCGAAGTGGATTCCGGTCGCGCCCTGATGCGCGATAAGGTGCGCGCCCATCTTGTCGTGGAGGCGGAAATGGTTGCCCTGCGCCATCAGCATGTCGTCGACGGGGCCGAGGACGGGGCCGAAGGTGTAGGCGTCGCTCACCCACCATTCCGCGCCGTGACCTCCCGCCTTGTAGCGCAGCGGCTGGGGTGGCGCGGCGATCGGTCCTTCGAACAGGCCGCTGTCGTCGACCCGCGCCAGCGTGCCGAGCGATGCGCCGTCGAGTGCATGCGCCTCGGCCGTCTCCGCGCCGGGGATCCAGACCCTCGCGAATGATCCTTCTTCGGCGGGAAACATGCCGAGCAATGAGAAGGGATCGTCGTGGCGCCCTTCCAGCAGGGCTTCGATCGCGCCACGCGGTGGGGTCATAGGACGCCCCAGATGTCGCGGGCGTATTCGGAGATGGTGCGATCGGACGAGAACCAGCCCATCTTCGCGACGTTGCGGATGGCGGTCGCGTTCCAACCGCGGCGGTCGTGCCAGCGTGCGTCGACATCGCGCTGAGCGGCGGCATAGGCGTCGAAATCGGCGGCGACCATGAACCAGTCGTGCTCGTACAGCCCGTCCATCAGTCCGGCGTAGCGGCCCGGGTCGTCGGGGGAGAAGACGCCGCTGCGGATCGCCTCGACCGCCTGGAACAATTCGGGGGACCCCTCAATCACTTCGCGTGGCGTGTAGCCGTTGGCGCGCTTGGCGGCGACCTCGTCGGCGGTCATGCCG
Organism: Sphingomonas sp.; assembly: GCF_964263785.1. Classification (GTDB taxonomy): domain Bacteria; phylum Pseudomonadota; class Alphaproteobacteria; order Sphingomonadales; family Sphingomonadaceae; genus Sphingomonas. The sequence goes on along the minus strand of NZ_CAXVWL010000022.1, from coordinate 85,358 downwards.
AAGATGACGATGTTCTCACGCCCGACATGGTCGCGGATCTCGACGTTGGCACCGTCGAGCGTGCCGATCGTCAGCGCACCGTTAAGCGCGAACTTCATGTTGCCGGTGCCCGACGCCTCCATCCCCGCGGTGCTGATCTGTTCGGACAGATCGGCGGCGGGAACGATGCGTTCGGCGAGGCTGACGTTGTAATTGGGGACGAACGCGACCTTGAGCAGCGGCCCGACCGACGGATCGGCGTTGACGCGGCGCGCGACGTCGTTGGCGAGCTTTATGATGAGCTTGGCGTTGTGGTAGCTCCCCGCCGCTTTCCCCGCGAACAGCTTCACCCGCGGCGTCCATTCGCGTTCGGGATGGCGGCGGATCTGGTCGTAAAGCGCCACTGTCTCGATGATGTTGAGCAGCTGACGCTTGTATTCGTGGATGCGCTTGATCTGGACGTCGAACAGCGCGTCCGGGTCGATCCGCAGGCCCATGACCTCGCGAAGATGCTGGGCCAGTGCCACCTTGTTCGCGCGCTTGACTGCCGCGAAGCGCTCCCCGAAGCCGTTGTCTTCGGCCAGCGGGAGCAGGTCTTCGAGTCGGTCGGTGTCGTCGAGGAACGCGGGGCCGATCGCGTCGCGGACCAGCCGGGTCAGGCCGGGGTTGCACTCCTGCAGCCAGCGGCGCGGGGTGATGCCGTTGGTCTTGTTGTTGATCCGTGCCGGGAATTGGCGGTGGAGGTCGGCGAAGACGGTCTGCTTCATCAGGTCGGTGTGCAGCGCGGCAACGCCGTTGACGCTGTGCGACCCGACGAACGCCAGATTGGCCATCCGCACGCGGCGCTCGCCGCCCTCGTCGATCAGGCTGATTGCGGCGATCGCGCGGTCGTCGGTGCCTGCCTTGCGCGCCTCGCGGAGCAGGCGCGCGTTGATCTGGTAGACCAGTTGCATGTGGCGCGGGAGCAGGCGTTCGAACAGGGGGAGGGGCCAGCTCTCCAGCGCCTCGGGCAGCAGCGTGTGGTTGGTGTAGCCGAAGGTGGCTTGCGTGATCGCCCACGCTTCGTCGAAGCCAAGGTCGTGGTGATCAATCAGCAACCGCATCAACTCGGCGACCGACACCGCGGGGTGGGTGTCGTTGAGCTGGATCGCGGCCTTGTCCGGCAAGGTGCGGATGTCGCCGAAATACTGAAGGTGGCGCCGCACGATGTCCTGGATCGAGGCCGACGAGAAGAAATACTCCTGCCGCAGCCGCAGCTCCTGGCCTGCGGGGTTCGAATCTGCAGGGTAGAGGACGCGGACCAGCGTCTCGGCCTTCAGCTGTCCGGCGAGCGCGCCCGAATAGTCGCCCGCGTTGAACGCATCGAGCTTGATCGGATCGAACGCGCGCGCGGTCCACAGGCGCAGGGTGTTGACGCGCTTGCCGCGCCAGCCGACGACGGGGGTGTCGACCGCGACCGCCTCGACCGCCTCCGCAGGTTTCCAGTGGACCGCGCCGTCCTCGGTGCCGATCACCTCGCCGCCGAAGCCGATGAAATACGCGCTCTCGCGGCGTTCGAACTCCCAGGGATTGCCGTGGGCGAGCCAGGTCTCGGGCAGCTCGATTTGCCAGCCATCGTCGATCCGCTGGCGGAACATGCCGTTCACGTAGCGGATGCCGTAGCCGTAGGCGGGGAGGTCGAGGCTGGCGAGGCTCTCCATGAAACAGGCCGCGAGCCGTCCCAGGCCGCCGTTGCCGAGCGCGGCATCGGGCTCGATCTCCTCGATCTCCGCGAGGTCGACGCCGAGCGAAGCGAGCGCGGCGGAAACCTCGGGGGTGCGGCCGAGATTGGCGATCGCGTCGCGAAGCAGGCGGCCGATGAGAAATTCGAGGCTGAGGTAATAGACCCGCTTGGCCCCGGCGGCGTGCGCGGCCTTGGTCGAGGCCATCCAGCGGTCGATGATGTCGTCGCGCATCGTCAGGATCGTCGCAGCGAGCCAGTCGTGCGGGCGCGCGGCGGCGGCGTCCTTGCCGATGCGGTGGGCGAGGGTGTCGAGGATGGCATCCGCCAGCGCATTAGGCCTGGCGGCGAGTTGGGCTTGGGCGGTCACGTGGGTTCCGGGTTGTTCAAGCGTGATGGTAGCGCGTGCGCGGGGGATGTCACGCGGGGATAAGTATCTGTCCTGGCCGTTCGTGCTGAGCGAAGTCGAAGCACTTGGGGAAGCGTGCCCTTCGACTTCGCTCAGGGCGAACGGACGGTCAGAGCATGCCCCAGAGCAGCGTCGCGTTCAGCGTCATGATGATGCCCGCGATGCCCCACGCGACCGCCTTCACCCACGCCGGGCTCGCGAAGCGCCCCATGACCGCGGGGTCGCCGGTGAAGCGGACCAGCGGCACCACCGCAAAGGGGAGTTGCAGGCTCAGCACCACCTGGCTGAGCACCAGCAGCCGCATCGCGCCGCCGTCGCCCGCCATGCCGACGACGACCACCGCGGGCACGATCGCCAACAGGCGGGTGACCATGCGGCGCAGCCAGACGGGGAGTTTGAGGTCGAGGAAGCCCTCCATCACGATCTGGCCGGCGAGCGTGCCGGTGACTGTCGAATTCTGTCCGGAGGCGAGCAGGGCGATGCCGAAGGCGATGCTTGCGGCACCCATCCCCAGCATGGGGGCGAGCAGCGTATAGGCCTGGTCGATATCGGCGACGTCGGTACGCCCGGCGACATGGAAGGTAGCAGCCGCGAGGATCAGGATCGCGGCGTTGATGAAGAAGGCTAGGCCCAACGCGACGGTGCCGTCGATCGTTGCCATCTTGATCGCGTTGCGCTTGCCCGCGTCGTCCTGGCGGAAGCGGCGGGTCTGGACGATGGAGGAATGGAGATAGAGGTTGTGCGGCATCACGGTCGCACCGAGGATGCCGATCGCGATGTAGAGTTTCGCCGGGTCGGTGACGATGCCGGGCGTCGGGATCAGTCCGCGCGCGACGCCGCCCCAATCGGGACTCGCCAGCGCCAGCTCGAACGCGAAGCAGCCGGCAATGATGACGAGCAGCGCGACGATGAATGCCTCGAGCTTGCGGAATCCGTAGCGCTGGAGCGCGAGGATCAGGAACACGTCGAGCGCGGTGATGCAGACGCCCCAGACCAGCGGCACCCCGAAGAGCAGCTTGAGCGCGATGGCGGTGCCGAGCACCTCGGCCAGATCGCATGCGACGATCGCGATCTCGCACAGCACCCACAAGGCAAACGAGACGGGACGCGAATAGTGCGCGCGACAGGCCTGCGCGAGGTCCAGCCCGCCGGCAATGCCGAGCCGCGCCGACAATGCCTGGAGGACGATCGCCATCAGGTTCGACAGCAGGATGACCGACAACAACGTGTAGCCGAACGCCGAACCGCCGGCGATGTCGGTCGCCCAATTGCCCGGGTCCATGTAGCCGACCGCGACCAGATAGCCGGGCCCGACGAACGCGAACAGGCGGCGCAGGAATGAGCCGGCGTCGGGCACCGCGACGGAGCGGTGGCTGTCGGCCAGCGAACGGCCGATCGTGGGGGAAGTCAGGGGAGCGTCGAACGGCGGCGTCATCGGGCGCGGTCTTGCCGGATCGCAGGCGCACCGGCAAGCATGCGTCACGCCGGGTTCATCAACCTGTGTCAGTACTGCCGCGCCGTCAGCCGGAGACCCACATGCGATATCTGCCCCTGCTTGCCCTGCTCATGCTCCCCGGCGCAGCGGACGCGGCGATGCCGATCACCGGGCGCTGGCTGACCGAGGACGGCAAGGCGGTGATCGCCATTGCGCCGTGTGGAGGACAGCTGTGCGGCCGCGTCGAACGGGTGCTGAAGGCGCCACCGGGCGCGACCGGGCGCGATTCGAACAACCCCGATGCGGCGCTGCGGTCCCGGCCGATGGTGGGCGTGCCGATCCTGTCGGCCTTCGCCGATGCGGGCGCCGACTGGCGCGGGCGGATCTACAACCCCGAGGACGGCAAGAGCTATAAGTCGATCGTCAGCCGCGAGCGCGACGGGTCGCTGAAGGTGAAGGGATGCATCAGCTTTTTCTGCAAGACGCAGCGGTGGACGCGAGCGGGATAGGCGCAAAGGTTGCCATGCCAGCGCGTGGACGTCAGACAACGGCATGGCCATCACCGATCTTCGCAAGGATGATTTCTACCTAGCGATCCTGCGGCTGCTCGATACACTCGGCGGATCGGCGGCGATCGAGGAGCGGCTCGTCGCCGAGTTCGCCTTCAGCGACGCGGACCTCGCCGCCACGTACGAGAAGAGCGGTTGGCTGATCGTACCCGACAAGCTGAGCTGGTCGCGCAGCTATCTGAAGCTCGCGGGTCTTCTCGCCAATGAGCGCCGCGGCGTGTGGGTGCTGACCGATTCAGGGCGCGAGGCGCTGGCGGGCGGCGAAGCCATGATCCGGCCGCTCGTCGCCGAAGCGATCCGCGCCTATAACCTCCGGCGCAAGGAAGCGTCGATTGCGGCACAGGCGGAGCCCGATCCGCTGCCGGCGCTGCCGACCGCAGCACAGGAGGAAGCGGGGGATACCGGCGACTGGCGCGATGCATTGCTTGCGGCGCTGCGCACGATGGACCCGACCGGGTTCGAGCGATTGTGCCAGCGGCTGCTGCGGGAGAGCGGTTTCGTGAAGGTCGAGGTCACGGGCAAGTCGGGTGACGGCGGTATCGACGGCGTCGGGGTGCTGCGAATGAACCTTATCTCGTTTCAGGTGCTGTTCCAGTGCAAACGGTATGCGGGCTCCGTCTCGTCGCCGACGGTGCGGGACTTCCGTGGTGCGATGCAAGGCCGGGCCGACGAGGGGCTGATCATCACCACCGGCAGCTTCACAGCGGATGCCCGGCGGGAGGCGACCCGCGACGGCGCGCCCGCGATCGACCTGGTCGACGGGGAATTGTTGTGCGAACTGCTCAAGGACAAGGGTTTGGGCGTCAGCGTGCGCGAAATCCTGACCGAGGAGGTCGCGATCGACGGCGCGTTCTTCGCGTCGATCTAGCGGACGGACGATGGGTCGGCCGGCACATGATCCAGCACCCATTCGTTGTCCCGGACGACGTACCCCAGCACCGGCCGGCCGCGTGCATCGCGCCAGGGATCGTAGCGGAAGCGCTGTTCGATCAGGCGACACGTGGTCTCGTCGAGGTCCAGATTGCCGCTGGATTTCGTAATGACGCAGTGGCTCGCGCGGCCGTCCAGCTCGATCAGGTAGCGGACGGACACATTGCCGCTGGCGCCCGCCTCCGCCGCGGCGCGGGGGTAGTCGGAATCCTTGATCCGGCCCCTTTTCCAGCGCGGCGGGGTGTCGAAGCCGTCTCCATCCCCGTCGCCCGACCCGCCGCTGCCCGTGCCGTTGCCGACGCCGCCGCTGCCGGTGCCCGGGCCGGGCCGGTCGGACGCGCCTTGCGACGCCTGGGCGCCGGTGCCTGCGACGGGCGCGGCGATCACCGGCGAGGCGACGGGTGGGGGGACGATCGGCGGCGGCGCGACGATCTCGGTGGCTTGCGAACGCAGGTTGCGCGGGGAGGCTGCGCCTTCGCGGCGGTGGCTGCGGCGGCGCTCGGGGATCGTGCGCGGCGGCGGCGGGGCGGGTGGGGCGACGGTGAACAGCGCCAGCCCGCGGTCGAGCGCGGCGGGCAGGTGGAACGACAGGCCCATGACCAGCGCATAGATCAGCAGCGCCTGCACCGCGCCCGCACCGAGCGCGGCGGCGATGCGGTTGCGCGTGTCGGAGCGGGCGAATGCCATGCTTTCGCTTAAAGCACGCCGGGCATGAACCGCGGGTGGCTAGACCGGCGCGGCGTCGGCGGCGGCGGCGCCGTAATGGTGCCAGGTGAAGATCGCGAGCGCGCCGCGGTGGGGGCGCCAGGCCTCCGCCAGGGCGCGGGTGAGCTTTTCCGATGGCCGTGCGTCGTGGCAGAGGATGCGGCCGAGCTCGATCTGCACCGCGAGGTCGCCCGCGGGCCAGATGTCGGCGCGGCCCTCGGCGAAGAGCAGGTAGATTTCCGCGGACCAGCGGCCGATGCCCTTGACGCGGGTCAGCTGGGCGATGGCTTCCTCGTCGTCTGCGGGCAGGTGGTCGAGGTCGAGGCGTCCGCTGGTGACTTCCTCGGCCAGGCTCTTGGCGTAGCTCGATTTCTGACGCGAGAAGCCGCAAGCGCGCAGGGCCTCGTCGCTGGCGGCGGCGACCGCGTGCGGATCGGTCGCGTCGCCGACCAGCGCCTCGAGCTTGCGCCAGACCGCGTCCGCCGCGTTCACGCTTACCTGCTGGCCGACGATCGTTCGCAGCAGGGTCTGGTAGCCGCGCTCGCGGATGCGCGGGGCGGGGTAGCCCGCATGCGCCAGCGCCGCGGCGAAGGCGGGCTCGGCGGCGGCGAGCGCATCCAGAGAGGTGCGCAATTGCTCGGCGGTCAGGCCCATGATTTCTCGGCCCATGCTTGATCCGCGACGTTACGCGCGGCATGGGCGCGGGGAACCTGGAAGGATTGAGGCATGCCGACACTTATCGTCACGACGCGCGAAGGGGAAGAACGCGAGATCGACGGCGAGGCAGGGCTGTCGGTGATGGAGGTCATCCGCGATGCCGGGATCGACGAGTTGCTGGCGCTGTGCGGTGGCTGCTGCTCGTGCGCGACGTGCCATGTCCATGTCGATCCGGCTTTCGTGGCGCTGCTGCCGGCGATGAGCCCGGACGAGGACGACCTTCTCGATTCGACCGCGGACCGGGACGCGACCTCGCGACTGTCGTGCCAGGTGCCGTTCACGGATGCGCTCGACGGGCTGCGGGTGCGGATCGCGGCGGAGGATTGAGGCGAAGCGCAGGCGCGGTCATGCCCGCGCCGATGCGCGTCAGCGCAGCGCAAGCCCGGACGACGGGTCGGCTCGCCGAACCCGATCGACGGCGGCTTTGCCGACGCCCCCCCCTGCCCATTGAAAGGTCACTCGAAAGTCACATCCTACAGGGTGTCGGTCAGCGCGAGTTGGCGGGCGTTGACACAGGTTGACGCGTAAACGCGGCGGCCATCAGCGATGAGAAAAAGCTGAATCGGCACAGCGGTCGAGTCGCTGACGATCATGACACATGATGCGGTTTGTAGGACAGAAGCGATGCGACCGCTTGCGCACATGGCCGGCCGCATTTCTACGACGCCTCTGAAAGCCGATGCGCTGTGGAGTGTGAAGAAGAAGCGGTACCCGGATCAAGTCCGGGGTGACGACCATGGGCTCCAAACGCGCGAACGCCGTCGTAAAGCTACCGCGCTGCGACCGCATACAGCGCGATCGCCGCGGCATTGGAGACGTTGAGGCTTTCGACCTTGTCCGAGATCGGCAGCCGGGCGAGCTGATCGCAGTGCGTTTCGGTGTTCTGGCGCATGCCTTCGCCCTCGGCACCCAGCACGATGGCGATGCGTTGCTGTCCGATTACCTGCGCGAAGGTCTGTTCCGCGTGGCCGGTCAGGCCGACCCGCCAGAAGCCCGCCTCGGCGATCTCCTCCAGCGCGCGCGCCAGGTTGACGACGCGGACCCAGGGGACGGTCTCCAGTGCGCCCGAAGCGGCGCGCGCGACCGTGCCCGACTCGGGCGGCGCATGGCGGTCCTGCGTCACGATGCCGAGCGCGTCGAAGGCGGCCGCCGAGCGCAGGATCGCGCCGACGTTGTGCGGGTCGGTCACCTGGTCGAGGACGATCAACGGTCGCGTATCGTCGCGGCCGGCGTGGAGCAGGTCGGCCAGCCACATCTCGTCCAGCGGATCGACCTCCGCCACCAAGCCCTGATGCGGCGCATCGGCGGGGACGAGGCGGCCGAGGTCGGTCACTTCGGCGAAGGTCACCGACAGGGTCGGGGGCAGATCGAGCCCGGCCAGCGCCTCTCGCGTACCCCACAATTTGCGCACGGTACGTGAGTCGTTGGCCAGCGCGGCGGTGACCGCGTGGCGGCCCCAGAAGCGCGGGCGGTTGCCGACGCCGGTGCTCGGGCGGTGTCCCTTGCGTGCCATCAGTCCCGCTCCCTCAATCCTCATCCGCCGAATAGGCCAGCGGATCGGTGACGACCGGTCTGGTCGGCAGCGGCCCGCGCGGCAGCGGCTTGTCGGCGTTGGCGGCGCGCAGCAGCACGCCCGCGAGCACGATCGACCCCTGGCGCATGTCGTCGGCGCGCAGGTGATCGTAGGTGTCGATCGAGGTGTGATGGATGCGGCTGTCGTAGTCGAGCGGGTCCTGGATGAACTGGAAGGCGGGCAGGCCGATCGACTGGAGGAATACGTGGTCGGTGCCCGTCGTCCGGCTCGCGACGACGCTGGAGGCGCCCATCGCGTCGAAGGGGGCGAGCCAGTCGCGGAAGATCGGCACGACCGCGGCGTTCCCTTCCGCATACAGGCCGCGCAGCTTGCCCGAGCCGTTGTCGATGTTGAAATAGGCCACCAGCTGCGAATAGCCGGGCTTGGGGGCGATGGGCCAGCGGTTGGGCCAGCCGTAATAGGCGCGGTCGCCGTTCAGCTTCGGCGCGGCCGGGTCGCCGCGGGTGGCGAGGTGCTGGTCGATATAGGCCAGACTGCCGAGCAGGCCCTGCTCCTCGCCCGCCCAGAGCGCGAAGCGGATCGTGCGTTTGGGGCGGACGCCGGTGGCGGCGAGGATGCGCGCGGCCTCCATCACCAGGGCCGAGCCCGCGGCTTTGGCGGCGGCGCCGTCGCCCGCGACCCAACTGTCGAGGTGCGCGCCGGCCATGACGTAGCCGGCTTTCGGGTCGGTGCCAGGAATGTCGGCGACGATGTTGTAGGCGTTGATGTCGCTGTCGTCGAAGCGGACGTCGCTGGCGATCTCAAGCGTGGGCGCGGGGCCGATCCTGGCCAGGCGCGCAAGGCGACGGTAGTCCTCGGCGGCGATCTCGACGCCGGGAACCTGCGGGTCGTCGCGCTTTTCGAACAGATAGCCTTCGCCGTGGACCAGCTTGCCGTCGCCGCGCGAGCGGGTGGCATAGGCGACCGCGCCTTCGGCCTTCAGGAACGCGTCGAGCGCCTTGGGGAAGCCGACTCGCCTGAGGCGCCGCGCTTGTGCCTCGGGGTCGTTGCGCGGTTGGTCGAAGGTGTCGAGCTTGGCGATGTCGGCGTCCGAGAGGCGCTGGAACGGCGCTTCGCCGGGCTCGTCGCCGGTGCCGGGGAGCGAGATCATGACGATCTTGCCTTTCAATTGCCCGCGCCACTTGTCGAAATCGCGCTCGCGGCGGATCGGCGCGACGATGACGGGGGCGCTGACCTGTGCGGCCGGGGTCCAGGCGATCGGAATCGCGGTGAGCTGGATCGCGCGGGGGGTGACCATGCGGACGCTGGAGCGCTCGATGGACCAGCCGCGACCGAAGGGAAAGCCCTCCTTGTGGACGTTCCTGAGGCCCCATTCGGCGAATTTGGCGGCGGTGAACGCCTCGGCGCGGCGCATCGCGGGGGAATTGGTCATCCGTGGGCCGATGACGTCGGTCAGCTGCTGAACGGTCGACATCACCTGGCTGTGATTGGTGCCCTCGTCGACGATGCGTGCGGTCTGCGCGTCGCGGTCCTGCGCGGCCAAGCTCGTGGGGGCGGGCGTCGTTAGCATGGCAGCGGCGAGGAGTAGGCGGCGCATCGGCAATCCCGTTTTGGTGATGCGGCCTGCTAGGCGTTGCGGGCCCCGGTCCGCAACCCCCCGAGCTGTGCCTCGACCTGCGCCGTTGACAGGGGGTCCGGCGTTCGGCATTGGGCCCGCCTGCTAACGCAAGCCCCTGGACAGGTGGCCGAGTGGTTAAAGGCAGCAGACTGTAAATCTGCCCGTGCAAGCGTACGATGGTTCGAATCCATCCCTGTCCACCACCTTGCGGCTTTTGCGGCTTCGGCCCGGACGTCCGGGTGTCAGGCGGTCCCCATGACCTGGACCGCGAAGCGTTCCATTTCCTCTGCCTGCGGGCTCATCTGCAGCAGCAGCAGGTCGAGCCCGGCGGCTTCATATTCCGCCACGCGCTCCTTGAGCTGCTCGGGCGTGCCGACCAGATTGGGGCGAAGGCCACGATTGGATACCGAATATTCCTGCACTTTCAGTTCGCGTTCGAGCTGCGTGCCCGAGAGCCACTGGTCGAAATTGGCGTAGCCCGCCGGGAGTTCGGCGACGGTGGTGATGCGGTCGAGCTCGCGCTTCGCCTCGGCCTCGCTGTCGCGGACGATCGCGTAGGCGGCCATGCCATATTGCATCGGCGCCCCGCCTGCCGCGTCACGACGCGCGGCCATGTCGGCGATCTTGGGGGCGATCGCGGCGGCAGGGTCGCCGTGCATGACATAGGCGTCGCAGTGCGCGGCGATCATCGCCTTGGCCTTCTCGCTCTCGCCGCCCGCGTAGACGGTCGGCCGCTTGGCGGGCTTGGGCGCGCAGATCGCGGCGTCGGTGGTGTAGAACTGACCTGCGAAGGTGAAGCGCTCCTCGGTCCACAGGCCGTCGACGACCGCGAGCCATTCCTCGGTGCGCGCATAGCGATGGTCGTGCTGGTCGAATTGCAGGCCGTATTGCTGCGCTTCGTCGGCCCACCAGGACGAGACGACGTTGAGCGCCAGGCGGCCCCCGGAGATGCGGTCGATGTTCGCCGCCGCCTTGGCGAACAGCGCGGGGTGGTGGAAATTGGGGCGGACCGCGACCATCAGCTCGACACGATCGGTGACGGCGGCGAGCGCGGCGGCGGTGGACCATGCGTCGAGCGCGGGTTGCTCGATGCCCTTGATGTCGTTGAGGTTGAGCTCGGCGATCAGCGTCAGGTCGTAGCCCCAGCGCTCGGCGTTCTGGGTCAGCCGCCTGGTATAGTCCCAGCTCGCCTCCATCCCCTCGTCGGCAACGTTGCGCAGCCATCCGCCGAACACCGGCGTCCAATATCCGTAACGCATCAAAGCCTCTCGATCCGCTCGAGCAGGTAATCCACGAGCCGCTCGTGCGGGTCCCAGCCGAGCACGTCGATCGGCCTGGCGACGAAGTTCGACAGCGCGTTGATGTCGTAGAAGCGCGGCGTGCCGTCGCGATCGTCGATCATCACCTCGACCCCGCCGACGTCGAGATCGACCGCGCGGGCAATCCGCTCGGCGGCGTCGCGCAAGGTCGCGCCCGGACCAACGGCCTGCATGCGGATCGCGGGCGCGCCGGGCGCGGCACAGGCGTCCGCCGGGCACAGGTCGAACGCGCCGCCGCCCGCGACATCGAGTGCGTAGAGGAAGCGACGGTCGAGCGTCTCGATGCGGGTGATCGTGCCGTCTCGCGCGGGCACGAAGTCCTGGACCAGCAGCACGCCGTCGATGCTTCGCGGCAGTGCGCCCTCCGCGATGACGGCGCGCAGCTCGGCGAGGCTGTCGAAGCGGACGATCCCGGCGCCCGATCCGCCGATATTCGCCTTGACCACCAGCGGAAAGCCGATCGCCTGCGCCGCGTCCGGCACGTCCGCGGCGCGGTGAACGACGCGGGTGCGCGGCACCGCCAGACCGAGCCCGGCGATCAGCGAGAGCTGGCGCGCCTTGGACGAATCGATCGCCAGAACCTCGGGCCCGTTGACGATCGCTGCGCCGCCGCGCCGCCAGTGATCGAGCAATGCGATCGAATGGAAGATCGGGTGCTCGCCGCTGCGCAGGAAGCTCGACATCGCGATGCGGTTGAACACCACGCGTGCGGGAGGTGGCGAGCCGGCCGGGTCCCAGGCGCCTTCGGGGCGGATCGCGCAGTAATCGACGCCGCGCCGGTCGAGTGCTGCGAACAGCGGCGCGAACCATTCGGGGTGTTCGTAGAGAATGGCGAGATCGGTCATGGGTGCGCCTTCATGCGTGCGAATACCGAGGGCCGATGCGCTGCGGCAAAGCCGCGTCGACCGTAGCTGCGCTACGCCGGCCGGCCTTGCGCGTCCCGCGCCGCAGGCGCATGCACGCTGCGGCGAGCGGGTGAAGGGAATCGAACCCTCGTCGTAAGCTTGGAAGGCTTCTGCTCTACCATTGAGCTACACCCGCGTGGCGCCCGATGCCGGTGCCACAAGCGGGCGGGGGCGGTCAACCGCCAGATGGTTTACGCGATGCTTACCATCGCGCGGCTAGGCCGCTTGCAATGTATCACGATCCCGAATTCGTCCGTGCCGCGCGCACCGATTCGCGACCGCGCTCGGCGGTGAGCCACGGGGTGGGGCTGGCGGGGCTGGCGGGGGTCGCGGTGTGGATCGCGGTGGCGCGGGTCTGGGGGCTCGATGGGCGTTATGCGGCGTTGGTCGACGTCGCGGCGTGCGGCGTGCCGATGATCCTGTGGTCGCTTGCCGTCGACAAGGTGCATCGCTCGGCCTCGACGGGGATAGACTGGGCCGCGGTGCGCCCATGGCGCGAGACGCGGGGTATCAGCCTGACCAAGCTGGCGGGGCTGTGGGCGACATGGGGCGCGATCGCGCTGATCTATGCGACCGGGCGGTTCTATTGGCAGGGCAATTTCGCCTTTGCGATGTGGTGCCTGGGGTGGGCGGCGCCGGCGCTGTTCGTCGTGTCGGTGCCATATGTGCTGTGGTTCGACCGGCGGCTGATCGAGCCGCGCGACGGCGCCTGGCATCTGGGCCTGTGGTTGACCGGACAGCCGGGGAGCGAGGCCGCAGCGATCCATGCCCACCTGCGCGCCTGGGGGGTGAAGGCGTTCTTTCTGGCGTTCATGCTGGCGATCGTGCCCGCCGGGTTCGGCAGCCTCATCCGATGGGAAGGGTCCTGGCGCGATCCGGTGGCGCTGGCGGGCGGGCTGACGACGCTGATGTTCGTGGTCGACGTGGCGTTCGCGACGGTCGGTTACTGCCTGACCTTTCGGCCGCTCGATGCGCATATCCGATCGGCGACGCCGTTTGCGGCCGGCTGGGCAGCGGCGCTGATCTGCTATCCGCCGTTCATCCTGATGGAGGCGGGCGGGCCGCTCGACTATCATCCCGGTACCGCGGACTGGACGCACTGGTTCGGGGGGCACCCGCTGCTGCTCGCGGCGACGGGGGCGATGCTGGTCGGGCTGACCGCGGTCTATGCCTGGGCGACCGTCGCGTTCGGCATGCGATTCTCGAACCTGACCAACCGCGGTATCCTGACGCACGGGCCCTATGCCTGGTCGCGGCATCCGGCGTATCTGGCCAAAAACCTGTTCTGGTGGGTGTCGACGATTCCGATCCTGACGACCGGCAGCGTGGTGGATGCCGCGCGCGCAACGCTGATCCTGGCGGCGGTATCCGGCGTCTACTGGTGGCGGGCGAAGACCGAGGAGCGGCATTTGTCGCTCGACCCGGGCTATATCGTCTACAGCGAATGGATGGACCGCAACGCGCCCGTTCCGCGGTTCTTCGCGTGGCTCAGAAGCTGAGCTCGCCGTAGACCTTCGACACGTCGCCACCCCAGGCACCGTGATAATGCTCGAGCAGCACTTCGGCGGGGACCTTGCCGCCGCGGACGATCTCGTGGAGAGGATCGAGGAAGCCGGTCTCGTTATCGCCCGAGCGGTTGGTGCGTGCGCGCGCCGCCAGGCCGGCGTGGGCGATGTCGAGCACTTGCCCCGCGATGTCGCGCAACTTGCCGCCGCCGGGAAGGGGGGCGTCGAGTGCGAGCTTGGGCACCGCATCGCGCAGCGCCTGGCGTTCGTCGAGCGTCCAATCCTTGACCAGGTCCCACGCGGCATCGAGTGCGCCCTGGTCGTAGAGCAGGCCGACCCACAAGGCGGGCAGCGCGCAGATGCGGCTCCACGGGCCGCCATCGGCGCCGCGCATCTCGAGGAAGGTCTTCAGCCGCACTTCGGGGAAAGCGGTGGAAAGGTGGTCGGTCCAGTCCTCGATCGTCGGGCGCTCGCCGGGAAGGATCGAGAGATCGCCTGTCAGGAAATCGCGGAAGCTCAGGCCCGCGGCGTCGAGGTAGCGGCCCTCGCGGTAGACGAAGTACATCGGCACATCGAGTGCGTACTCCATGTAGCGTTCGTAGCCGAAGCCGTCCTCGAACACGAAGGGCAGCATGCCGGTGCGGTGGGGATCGGTGTCGGACCAGATGTGGCTGCGATAGGAGAGCATGCCGTTGGGCTTGCCCTCCAGGAACGGCGAATTGGCGAACAGCGCGGTGGCGAGCGGCTGGAGCGCGAGGCCGACGCGGAACTTCTGGACCATGTCGGCTTCGGAGGCATAGTCGAGATTGACCTGGATCGTGCAGGTGCGCAGCATCATGTCGAGGCCCATCGTGCCGACGCGGGGCATGTGGCGGCGCATGATGTCGTAGCGGCCCTTGGGCATCACCGGAAGGACCGCGCGGGTCTTGTCGGGCCACATGCCGAGGCCGAGAAAGCCGAGCCCGAGCTTCGCGCCCGCGGCCTTGACCTGCTCGAGATGGCGGCCGGTCTCGGCGCAGGTCTGGTGGAGATTCTCGAGCGGCGCGCCCGACAGCTCGAACTGGCCCGCGGGCTCCAGGCTGACCGACCCGTCGGCGCCCGACAGCGCGATCACATTCGTGCCGTGCGGGCCGGTTTCCTCGACCGGTTTCCAGCCATGTTCGGTCAGCGCCATCAGCAGGTCGCGGATACCGCCGGGCTGGTCGTAAGAGGGCGCGGCGTGATCGGCGGTGCGATAAACGAACTTCTCGTGCTCGGTACCGATCCGCCAGGCGTCCTTCGGCTTCTCGCCACCCGCGAAGCTGGCGATGAGCTGGTCGCGCGACTCGATGGTCTTGGCGTTGCTGTTGGAAACCGTCTTGGTCGTCATGCGCGGCGCCTTACGCGGGGATGAACGGGCACGCCATAGGGTTGCGCCGCCGGACGGACGGTGAGGCCAATGCAGGTGTCGGGCTGCCCCGGGTTGCGCGCGGAAAGTGAGGCTAAGGTGAGGCCAACGCGATACGTTCGCGGGCGTCGTACGGGTGGTCGGGCTGCGATGTCAAAGAGCGGATGGCCGGCTTTAGACCGGCGAATCGCTGTAGGACAGCCCGGACTTATCGCCAGTCGCCGAGCGTCGCCATCCACACCGACACCGCGGCGGCGGCGGCGGTGTCGGCGCGCAGGATGCGGGGGCCGAGGCCGATGCCGATCGCCTGCGCGCAGGCCCGGATGGCGTCGCGCTCGTCGGCGTCGAAGCCGCCTTCGGGGCCGATCAGGATCGCGGCGGGGCCGGGATGGGCCCGCATCGCGTCCGCCGCGGGCAGGCCGCCGGTCTCGTCGGCGAAGAACAGCGTGCGCCCGGATGGCCAGTTGCGAAGCAGGGCGGGGAGCTTCACCGCGTCGGCAACCTCGGGCAGCGCGGTGCGACCGCATTGTTCGGCGGCTTCGATCATGTGCGCGCGCAGGCGATCGGTGTTGGGCTTGTCGACCACGGTGCGGCGGGTGACGACGGGGACCATCCGGGCGACGCCGAGCTCGCACGCCTTTTCGGCCATCCAGTCGACCCGGCCCTTCTTGAGCGGCGCGGCGCAAAGCCACAGGTCGGGGACGATCTCGCGCACGCGCAGTCGTTCGGTCACGTCGAGCTGCAGATCGCGCTTGCCGACCGAGGTGGCGACCGCGAGCCATTCGCCGGTCAGGTCGTCGAACAGCTTGACCGGATCGCCCGGCTTCGTGCGCATGACGGTGGCGAGATAGTGCGCAGCGCCGCCCTCGAGGCGCAGCGGCCCCGCGGCGAGGGGGCTGGCGACGTAGAGCCGCGGGGTCGATTGCGGCGGCCAGGCGGGGGTGGCGATCACTGGCGTTTGCGCTTCCATAATGCGCGGCCGAGCAGCCACAATCCGCCGAGCACCGCCGCGCCAGCGATCGCGGCGAGCGAGATGACTCCGGCGACGCGCGCGATCGCCCAGAACAGCGCCTCGACAAAGCGGCCGATCGCGACCGACAGGCCGATCATGAGAGGGGAATGCGTGCCACGATCCGCCGATAGCGCGGGCAGGCTTGCGCGCCTATGCCCACGTTCGTAGGCGCAGGGGTATGGCCGCAGAGATCGTTCCCGACAGCCAGCATCGCGGGCTGGTCGCGCGTCTGCCGCCGGGCTTGCGCGGGCTGGCGATGCTGGCGCGGTTCGACCGGCCGATCGGCTGGTGGCTGCTGTTCTGGCCCGGCGCCTGGGGGGTGGCGCTGGCGGGCGGTGCGGTCTCGCACAGGCAGCTGATCGGGTGGTTGCTCGTCGGCAGCATCGCGATGCGCGGGGCGGGGTGCGTCTACAACGACATCGTCGACCGCGACCTCGATGCGCAGGTGGCGCGCACCGCGGCGCGGCCGATCCCGAGCGGGCTGGTGTCGGTGCGGGTCGCCTGGGGGTGGCTGGTGGCACTGTGCCTCGTCGGGCTGATGGTGCTGGTCCAGTTGACACCGTTTGCTGCAAGCGTGGCGGTGGCGAGTCTGGCGCCGGTGGCGGCCTATCCGTTCATGAAGCGGGTCACCTGGTGGCCGCAGGCGTGGCTCGGCATCGTCTTCTCCTGGGGCGCGCTGGTCGGGTGGAGCGAGGTGGCGGGCGGGTTCTCCGCGGGCACCGCGCTGCTCTATGCGGGGGCGATCGCCTGGGTGGTCGGGTACGACACGATCTATGCGCTGCAGGACCGCGAGGACGACGCGCTGATCGGGGTGCGGTCGTCGGCGCTCAGGATGGGGCGGCATGTGCGGGCGGGGGTGGCGCTCTGTTACGCGCTGGCGCTGATCTTGTGGGCGGCGGCGGTGTGGCAGGTGCGCGGCGATCCGCTGGCCTTGGCCGCGCTGCTGCCGGTGGCGGCGCATTTCGCGTGGCAGGTGGCCTCGCTCGACCGGGCGGGAACGCGGGCGCTGACCCTGTTTCGGTCGAATCGGTTCGCGGGGCTACTGGTGTTTCTCGCGTGCGTGGTGGTGGGGACGGTGGTTTAGCGCTCCGGGGTCAGGGAGGGTTTGGTTGCACCCCGCCGCGCCGCCGCTTAAGTCGCGGTCATGCTGACTCCAGACCAAGCCAAAGACCGCGCTCACGATATCGTTGCCCGCGCCAAAGCCGCGGGTGCCGATGCCGCCGATGCGGTGTTCGCCGCGGATGCCGCGCTCGACGTGTCGGTGCGGCTCGGCAAGCTGGAGGATGTCGGCCGGTCCGAAAGCGCCGAACTGGGCCTGCGGGTGTTCGTTGGGGCGCGCTCGGCCAGCGTGTCCACCTCCGACCTGTCGTCCGCGGCGCTCGACACGCTGGTCGAGCGTGCGGTGGCGATGGCGCGCGAGGCGCCGGAGGATCGCTGGGCCGGGCTCGCGCCCGAAGCACGGCTGATGCGTGGCGCGGCGCCGTTGCTCGACATCGACGATCTTGCAAGCAACGGGCGGGATGAGGCGAGCCCCGAATCGCTGCGCGATGCCGCGCTGGCGGCGGAGGATGCGGCGCGCGGCGTCCCCGGCGTGACCAACAGCGAGGGGGGCGGCGCCAGCGCGTCGCGGATGGTGTGGGCGCTGGCGACCAGCCACGGCTTTGCAGCGGCCTATGCCGCCACCGGCTACGGCATATCGGCCAGCGTGCTCGGCGGCGAGGGCGCTGGGATGCAGCGCGACTATGCGCATCATTCGACGCGGCTGCGTCGGCATCTGGAGGCGCCCGAGGATATCGGCCGGCGCGCGGGCGAGCGTGCGGTTGCGCGGCTTAACCCAGGGCGGGTGGCAAGCGGGGCGATGCCGGTGGTGTTCGATCCGCGCGTCGGCGCGTCGCTGATCGGCCATCTGGTCGGGGCGATCTCGGGTCAGGCGATCACGCGGCGGACGAGCTTCCTCCTGGAGGCGCTGGGGACGCCGGTGTTCGCGCCCGGCATCACGATCCGCGACGATCCGCACCGGCCGCACGGGCTGCGCTCGCGGCCGTTCGACGGCGAGGGGCTGCCGGTGTCGCCGACGGCACTTGTCGAGGACGGGGTGCTGGAGACATGGCTGCTCGATTCGGCCTCTGCGCGCCAGCTCGCGCTGGAGCCGACCGGCCATGCCGCGCGCGGGGTCGGCGGCGCGCCGGGGGTGTCGACGAGCAACCTGTACCTGGAGGCGGGCGACGTGCCCGTCGCGACGCTGATCGGCGATATCGCGGACGGCGTGTACGTCACCGAGCTGATCGGGCAGGGGGTCAACGGCGTCACCGGCGACTACAGCCGCGGCGCGTCGGGGTTCCGGATCGAGGGCGGGGCCGTTGCCGGGCCGGTCGCGGAGTTCACGATTGCGGGGAACCTGCGCGACATGTACCGCGCGCTGGTGCCCGCCAACGACCTGGAGTTCCGCTACGGCGTCAACGTGCCGACGCTGCGGATCGATGGCATGACCGTTGCGAGTGGCTGAGGCGGGCCTTGCCGAGGCGGTCGCCGCGGTCGTGCGGGAGGCCGGGGCGCTGGCGATGGACCGGTGGCGGACCGACTTCCGGCGCTGGGACAAGGCGCCCGGGGATCCGGTGAGCGAGGTCGATCTGGCGATCGATGCGATGCTGCGCGCGCGACTGTCGGCGTTGCTGCCGGATGCGGGGTGGCTGTCGGAGGAGACCGTCGACGAGCCGGCGCGGCTGGCGTGCGCTCGCGTGTGGGTGGTCGACCCGATCGACGGCACGCGCGACTATATCCGCGGGCGCGACGGATGGTGCGTGTCGGTGGCGCTGGTCGAGGACGGGCAGCCGGTGATCGGGGTGCTCGATGCGCCGGCGCGCGGCGAGGTCTGGATGGCGACCGCGGGCGGCGGCGCCACTCGAAACGGCGTGGTCTTGCGGGCGTCGTCGCGCGGCGCCCTTGCGGGCGCACGCGTGCCGACCAACGCGCTGCCCAAGGCGGACCGGGACTTCGCGACCGTGGCCAAGCCCAATTCGATCGCGCTGCGCATCGCGATGGTGGCGGCGGACGAGGTGGACCTAGTGGCGACCCTGCGCTGGGGCAACGAATGGGACATTGCCGCCGCCGCACTGATCGCGAGCGAGGCGCACGCGCGGGTGAGTGATGCGCTGGGCGCACCGCTCGCGTTCAACAAGGCGGACCCGCACGAGTTCGGCGTGCTGGTCAGCGCACCGGCAATTCATGCCGCGGCGGTGGCGCGGCTGGCGAAGCGGGCGCGGGCGGCGACGGGGGGCTGACGCGACGCCGGCGGGAGCGGAACCGAGGTCGGGCGCGGCTCGGGTCGAGTGTCCACCGGAACAAGCGCGGCCTCGACGCTCGAGGCCGTTGCCCAGCGGCGGAGGGCATCGGTGTTACGGACCGAAAACGTCGCACATCAGCGCGTGCGCGATCGGTGATGCCCGCCACCACGTGCCCTCGAACGGTGCTATGCGTGCAACGTGCGTCCAACTTCATGTTTGAAAAATTCGGGTTGAGCAATGAAGGGAACGGGAATTTGGCCGACGCCGGTTCCGCGCACGAGAATCGAGTCGTAGCCAAAGATACGGCCGATGATGCCTTGCCTGTAACTGACGCCCTCTACCTTCGTGAGCGATACGTCTATGGCGTTGCGGCGGATGATACCCGATTTGGCGATGACCCGCTTGTTGGTCACTGCCAGCTCCGTCGTCTGCCACACGAGAAAACGGAAAACGGCCCAGACAACGCCGATGAAAAAGAACACACCTCCGGCTTTGCCCGCCAGAAGTCCCAGCAGGATCACCAGGCCAGGTGCGATGAACATTGCCCAATGCGGCTTTGCTTCCGCAACAATCGCTTCGTTCGGCAACAATGAACTCTCGACGTACTTTCCCACAATCATGTTTCCCTGAATTAATTTATACTTTCAGCAACGTTCTTGTTGTTGGATGAAGCAACGGGCGCTCCTTCGTCTTTTCCGCCGCGCCTGAGGGGGCTACGCCTCGTCCTTGTACTTCATCTCCAGGAAGCGTCCGCGGGTCGACAGCGCGTCGAGGTCGGTCTGTGCCAGGCGCTGGGTCATGTCGCCGATCTCCTGCTCGATCAGCTTGAGGCCGTCGACCAGTTCGGCATCGGGCGTGCGGCCGTTGCGCGGGGTGGTGCGCAGCGTTGGCGGCACGCGCGCATAGTCGTTGACGAAGGCGGGGAGCTGTTCGCCGATCAGGCGGCGAACCTCGAAGGCGGGTTCGCTGGCGTTGTGGAGCGCGGCGAGTTGCGGCGAGAGCGCCTCCAGCCGCACGCCGATACGGTCGATCATCGTCCGGGCGGGCGCGGGAAGGGCGGGGCGTTGCGCCTCCAGCCAGCGTTCGGTGCGCGCGGGCAGGACCTTGATGTCGGCCTCGCGCAGCTTGGCCTCGGTCGGCGGCTTGGCGACGGGGGCGAGTGCGATGGCGAGGGTGACCGCGACCATCATCAGCAGCACCGCAAGCGCGCCGAAGATGCCGAGCGGGAAGAGCGTCGCGCCGACGATCGCGGCGGCGAGCAGCAGGACCGCGTTGGCGGCGGCGATCAGCGCGACGCGGCGGCCGATCGTCGTGGCGCCCCGCCTGATCCGCCGCGAGTGGCCGCGGATCGCCCCGCGCGCGCTGTCGCGGTAGTCGGCGGAAATGCGCGCCATCGATGCGCGCGCGCGCTCGATCTGCTCGTCCACTTCGGAGGAGATGGGGCTCACAGCGACTCCAGCTTGAACTGTGCGGACGGTCCGGTCAGCGCCGACGAGCCCCCCGTCTGCCCTTGGGCCTGCCCCTCGGCGCGCGCGATATAGCCGCGCGATTTCTCGACCTCGTTCGATAGCGTGCCGACCGTCGTCTTCATCGAATCGAGCGCCTTCAGCTTGAACGTGTCGATCACGTCCATGGTGTCGTAGACGTTCTGGAACGCACGCTGGAGCACCTCGATCGGGATCGTCGCGGACGCCGCCTGTTCGTGGATACGCGCGGTGTTGTCGCGCAGCAGCTTGCCGGTCGAATCGATGATGTTGGCGGTCGTGGTGTTCAGCTGGGTGATCTGTTCGAGCACCAGCTTCTGGTTGGTCAGCGCCTGCGCCACCGTCACCGCGGTGCGCAGCGCCGAGACGGTGGTGGTCGATGCGCGGTCGACGCCCTTCACCAGCTCGACGTTGTTCTTCTTGACCAGGTCGAGCGCGAGATAGCCCTGCACCGTCACCGCCATCTGGGTCAGCAGGTCCTGCGTGCGCTGGCGGGTGTAGAACAATGCGGTCTCGCGCAGCGCCTTCGCCTTGGCCGGGTCGGTGTGGTCGAGGTCGTTGGCGGTATCCTCGAGCTTGGCGTCCATCACCTTGGACAGATGGATCATCTGTTCGAGCCGCCCCATCGCCGCCCACAGGTTCGCGCGCTCGGTATCGATCGCGGCATTGTCCATCAGCAGCTCGTCCTTGCCGCCCGCCAGGCTCTTCAGGATCGCGCTGATGTGGGTCTGCGAGGATTTGTAGCCGTCGAAATAGTCGCGCATCTTGGAGCCGAACGGGATGATGCCGAACAGCTTCTTGGGCGCGGACAGATTGCCGCGCTTGCCCGGATCGAGGTCCTCGATGATCCGGCGGAGCTGCGCCAGGTCGCTGCCTACCCCTGAGTCCTTGTCCATCGCGCGCACCGGGCGGTCGAGGAAGCGGTTGGACTGGCCCGCGGCCTCGCGGATTTCCTTGGCGCCCATTGCGGTGAGCGCATCGACGCGCTTGCCGAACTCGGGGCTGTTGACGTCCTGCGCGACCAGATCGGTGACGAAGCTGTCGACCCGCTCCTCCAGCTTCGACCTGGTGCCGGGGTCGACGGGGACGAGCCCGGCGGATTTCTCCGCTTGCACGACGGGCACGGGGTCGGGCGGCGTCAGTACCAGCGTGGGCTCGGCGGTGATCGTCTCTGTGGTCGTCGCCATGCTCGCTACCCCTTCATGTCCCTGCCCAAGATGACGGGCTTGCACGCATCGTTCAAGTGTATCACCGCCATAATACGCTTGCGACAGTAGCTCAAGGGTATATATCGTTGGTAGCTACCAGGAGAACGGCGATGAACGAGATGCGCCCCATTCGCGACCACGCCAAGCTGTTCTGGACGGGGCGCAGCCAGGCGGTTCGGTTGCCGAAGGAGTTCCGGTTCGAGGGCAAGGAGGTACTCATCCACCGCGAGGGCGACCGAGTGATCTTGGAACCTGCACTTGACGAAGATGACGACGGAGCTTGGGTCGAACGGCTCGCCGGTTCGATGGACGACGAAACCGCAAGAATCATTCTGGAGGAGCGCCCCGGGCCTGAAACGCTGCCTGAATGGGCGCATCTGCGGTGATCCGGTATCTGGTCGATACCAATACGGTCATTCACTGGATCAATCATTCTCAAGCTGCCCTGGTGCGGCGGATGGTCGCTCAGCACCGGCTTATCGGCTTGTCCTCGATCGTCGCGCACGAGCTGTTTTTCGGCGCCTTCAACGGCACGCGGCAGCGGGCAACACTGGAAGCCATTGCTGCTATTCGCTTTCCGCGGCTGGACTTCGACGACGTGGATGCCCGTGTCGCCGGTGAAGTCCGCGCTGTTCTGAAGCGCATCGGTACGCCGATCGGTCCCTACGATATTCTGCTCGCCGGTCAGGCGATGGCGCGCGACTTGACGCTCGTCACCAACAATGTCCGCGAGTTCCAGCGTGTGGACGGGCTGCGGCTGGAGGATTGGACGACCGCCTGACCTCCCCCACTTCCCGCGGCGCAGCATTTGCGCTAAGGCTTCGGGCAATCCCTTCTCGCACAATCGAAAGCATTCCCATGAGCCTCCGCAATGTGGCCATCATCGCGCACGTCGATCACGGCAAGACCACGCTGGTCGACCAGCTGTTCCGCCAGTCGGGCACGTTCCGCGACAACCAGCGCATCGAAGAGCGCGCGATGGATTCCAACGACCTCGAGAAGGAGCGCGGGATCACCATTCTCGCCAAGCCGACCTCGGTCGACTGGACGCCGCCGGGGGCGAGCGAGAGCATCCGCATCAACATCGTCGACACGCCGGGCCATGCCGATTTCGGCGGAGAGGTGGAGCGTATCCTGTCGATGGTCGACGGCGTCGTCCTGCTGGTCGATTCGTCCGAAGGCGCGATGCCGCAGACCAAGTTCGTCACCGGCAAGGCGCTGGCGCTGGGCCTCAAGCCGATCGTGGTCGTCAACAAGGTCGACCGCAACGATGCGCGCATCCAGGAAGTGCTCGACGAGGTGTTCGACCTGTTCGTGTCGCTCGACGCGAACGACGAGCAGCTCGACTTTCCCGTGCTCTACGCCTCGGGCCGCAACGGCTATGCCTCGATCGACATGGATGCGCGCGAAGGCACGCTGATCCCGATGTTCGAGACGATCGTCGCACATGTCCCGCCGCCGGCGGTGGAAGTGGAGGACGTGCCGTTCACCTTCCTGGTGACGCTGCTCGACCGCGACCCGTTCCTCGGCCGCATCCTGACGGGTCGCGTCAATTCGGGGACGATCAAGATCAACCAGCCGATCCACGCCCTGGGCGACGACGGCACGGTCGTCGAGACCGGGCGTGCGTCGAAGATCCTGTCGTTTCACGGGCTCGACCGTGTGCCCGTCGAGGAGGCCAAGGCCGGCGACATCATCAGCCTAGCCGGGCTTTCGGTCGCTACCGTCGCCAACACCATCGCCGACATCACGGTGACCGAGGCGCTGCATGCGCAGCCGATCGATCCGCCGACCCTGTCGATGCGCTTCGCGGTGAACGACTCACCGATGGCGGGGCGTGAGGGCACCAAGGTGACCAGCCGCATGATCCGCGACCGCCTGTTCCGCGAAGCCGAGTCCAACGTAGCGGTGAAGGTGACCGAGGCCGCCGACCGCGACAGCTACGAAGTCGCTGGCCGTGGCGAGCTCCAGCTGGGCGTGCTGATCGAGACGATGCGCCGCGAGGGCTTCGAGCTGGGCATCAGCCGCCCGCGGGTGCTGTTCGGCGAGGACGAGAACGGCAAGAAGACCGAGCCGTACGAGACCGTCATCATCGACGTCGACGACGAACATTCGGGCACGGTTGTCGAGAAGATGAACCTGCGCAAGGCGGAGATGACCGACATGCGCCCATCGACGGGCGGCAAGACGCGCATCACTTTCTCCGCGCCCAGCCGCGGCATGATCGGCTATCACGGCGAGTTCCTGTCGGACACGCGCGGCACCGGGATCATGAACCGGTTGTTCGAGAAGTATGGCCCTCACAAGGGCAATATCGAGGGCCGCAAAAACGGCGTGCTGATCTCCAACGGCTCGGGCGAGGCCAATTCCTATGCGCTGGGGCCGCTCGAGGAGCGCGGCATCCTGTTCGTGGGGCACGGCGAGACGCTGTACGAGGGGATGATCGTCGGCGAGAACGCCAAGCCCGACGACCTCGAGGTCAACCCGATGAAGACCAAGGCGCTGACCAACTTCCGCGCCAGCGGCGGCAAGGACGACCAGGTCCGCCTGACGCCGCCCAAGCGCGCGACGTTGGAGCAGGCGATCGCCTATATCGACGACGACGAGATGGTCGAGGTGACGCCCAAGTCGATCCGGCTGCGCAAGCGCTTCCTGGATGCGAACGAGCGCAAGAAGGCGAGCCGGGCGAAGATCGCGGCGTAAGTCGCTCGCTTGCGCTTAGTCATCGGCTTGACTAAGTTCGGCCGATGACCAGCGTGAGCGTGCACGAGGCCAAAACCCATCTCTCCCGCCTGATCGAGCGCGTGCTCGCGGGCGAGGAGGTGACGGTGACACGCAACAAGGAACCGGTGATCCGGCTGGTCCGCGCCGCCCCGCCGCCCGCGCCACGCCGGTCGCGTATCGGGACCATGGCAGGTCGCTTGGGTAGCGACTGCGACGCCATATTGGAGCCGTGGGCGGACGAGGACCTCGAACTCGATCGTTGGGAGAAGAAGGACCTTTGAGAGTCCTTCTCGACACTCACGCGCTCTTCTGGATGTTGCGGAACGACCGGCGCCTGTCGAAACGCGCAGCCGAGGCGATCGACGACCCCGGCAACGAAATTCTGGTCAGTGCCGTTTCCGGCTACGAGATCTGCTTCAAACATCGGCTGGGCAAGCTGCCGGACGCTGCCGCGCTCGCCGCGGCGTTCGAGCAGGAGATTGCGGCTGCCGACTGCACCCCTCTGCCCGTGACGCTCGCCCATGCCATTGCCGCGGGCAAGCTCGATCCTTCGCATCGCGATCCGTTCGACCGTTTGCTCATGGCGCAGGCGCTGGTCGACGGGGTGCCGCTGGTGTCGAACGAGGTGCTGTTCGATGCGTTCGGGGTCGAGCGCATCTGGTGACGGCGGGCTCGATGAACGTCCGCTAACTACCTCATTCCGCAGCCGTTCAGTACGAATCGCCTAATCGCTGCAACACGGTCGCGGCGTCGTGCGTTGATACCGCGCGGACCGGGCGTGTATTCAGGAGGTTCGAGATGAACGGTTTGATCAAGAAGGCGGGCCTTGGACTGGCCCTCGCGGCGACCGCGCTGACCGCGGCGGCGCCTGCGGACGCGCAGCGCTATCGCGGATATCGCGGCCACCGCGGCGGTGGCGACGTGGCGGCGGGTGCGCTGCTGGGCGGGATCGTCGGGCTCGGGCTGGGCGCAGCGATCGCGTCCAACGATCGCGGACGCTATTACGACCGTGGTTACGCCTATGACCGTGGTTATTATCAGGCGCCGCCGCGGGTAATCTATCGCGAGCGCTATTACGCGCCGGCGCCGGTTTACCGCGGCTATTACGACCGTGGCTATGACGATCGCGGTTATTATCCGGCGCCGCGCTACCGGGGTTATTACGGCTATTGAGGCAATGCAGCGGCGCGGTCCTTGGGGGCCGCGCCGTTTTGCTATGGATAGCGTGAAGGCTTCGCGGTAGGGCGCGGCGATGAGCGATACTCCCCCCGCCGATACCCCGCCGGACCGCCTGTCGATCAACGCCGACAGTCCCCATTTCGACCAGTCGCTGCTCGAACGCGGCATCGGCATCCGCTTCAAGGGTGCCGAGCGCCGCGACGTCGAGGAATATTCGATCTCCGAAGGCTGGATCCGCGTGGCGCTCGGCAAGAAGGTCGACCGGCGTGGACGTCCGCTGACGTTGAAGCTCTCGGGCCCGGTCGAGGCCTGGTTCGAGCGGCCAGCCGCTGGATCTGGCGAGGACGCGCAAACGCCAACGGCGGATTAACCAGCCGCGACAAACCCACTTTCATGCTCGGCGGCTATCGGCGGAGCATGGAAAATCCCCCATCCTATCCGCAGTGGCTGGCCCGCGAAGAGCGCAAGGCGGAGCGTCACGAACTAGCGCTCAGCGGCACCGCGACCGACTCGAGAACGGTCCAGCAACCCGTCGAGATGGTCGACTTGTCGCCGCTCGGTTGCCGGCTGCGGGTGGTCGAGCCGATGCGGGTGGGCAGCTACATCACGCTGGCGAGTGGGTCGGCACCGCGGCTGGAGGGCTGGGTGGCGTGGTCGCGGCCGTTTGAATGCGGGGTCGATTTCGCGCAGCCGGTACCCGGCATCGTGGTCGAGCAGATCGCGGCGCGCGCGGCGCCCTGACGCGAGTCGGTCAGGCTGTCTCCAGCGCCTCGCTCGCTTCCAGCCACCGGGCTTCGCTCGCCTCGAGCTTCGCCTGCACCTCGGCACGGCGCTTGTTGAGGTCGCCCATCGACAGCTTGGCGAAACGCGGCTCCGCGCCCGCGGGGTCGAACATCGCGCGGTCGACCGCGCCGCGCTCCTTGGTCAACCGGGCGGTCTCCTCCTCCAGCTCGCGAACGGTCTTGCGCAGCGCCAGGTCGCGCTCGCGCTGTGCGGCTTCGGCCTTCTTGTCCTTCTTGGCCTTGGCGACCGGCTTTGGATCGCCTTTCAGGACGAAGTCGATATAGTCGTCGAGCGTCCCGTCGAACTCGCGCGCGGTGCCGTCGTCGACCAGCACCAGCCGGTCGGCGGTGAGCTCCAGCATGTGGCGGTCGTGGCTGACAAGCACGACCGCCCCCGAATAATCGTTGAGCGCCTGGACCAGCGCCTCGCGCGCATCGACGTCGAGGTGGTTGGTCGGTTCGTCGAGGATCAGCAGGTGCGGCGCCTCGCGGGTGATCAGCGCCAGCGCCAGGCGCGCGCGCTCGCCGCCCGAAAGACGACCGACCTTGGTCGTCGCCTTGTCGCCCGAGAAGCCGAACCGTCCGAGCTGCCCGCGCACCGCCGCAGGCGCGGAGCCGCGCATGATCCGAGTCATGTGTTCGAGCGGGGTATCGTCGGTGTCGAGTTCTTCCACCTGATATTGGGTGAAATAGCCGACCTTCATCTTGCCAGTCGCGTTCATCTCGCCGTCCATGGGCGCCAATTGCGCGGCGAGCAGGCGGGCGAGGGTGGTCTTCCCGTTGCCGTTGCGCCCAAGCAGCGCGATCCTGTCGTCGGGGTCGAGGCGCAGGTTCAGCCGCTTGAGGATCGGCACGTCCGCATAGCCGACGCTGGCCATATCGAGCGTGATGAGCGGCGGGCGCAACTCGTCGGGATTGGGAAAGCCGAACGACAGCGTCGGATCGTTCGCCATCTCGGCGATCGGCTGCATCTTGGCGAGCATCTTCTGGCGGCTCTGCGCCTGCTTGGCGGTCGACGCGCGCGCGGAGTTGCGTGCGACGTAATCCTGCAATTTGGCGCGCTGCGCGTCCTGGCTGGCCTTGGCGGCAGCGAGCTGCGCCATCCGTTCGGCGCGCTGCCGCTCGAATGCATCATAGCCGCCGGGATACAGCGTGATCTTGCCGCCTTGCAGGTGCAGGATGTGATCGACGACGTTGTTGAGGAAATCGCGCTCGTGGCTGACGACGACGATCGTCGCCTTGTAGCCCTTGAGGAAATCCTCCAGCCACATAACCGCTTCGAGATCGAGGTGGTTCGACGGCTCGTCGAGCAGCAGCAGGTCGGGCTGCGAGAACAGCAGCGCGGCGAGCGCGACTCGCATCTTCCACCCACCCGAGAAGCTGTCGAGCGGCTGGCTCTGCATCTGCTCGTCGAAGCCCAGCCCCAGCAGGATCTGCGCGGCACGCGCGGGCGCGGTATAAGCGTCGATCGCGATCAGCCGTTCGTAGATGTCACCGAGCTTGTGCGCGTCCTCTTCGGTCTCGCTCGCGTGCATCAACTCGGCACGCTCGACGTCGGCGGCGAGCACGGTGTCGAACGGGGTGGCGACGCCGTGCGGGGCTTCCTGCGCGATGTAGCCGATCTTCGCGCCGCGTGGCATGTCGGCGCTGCCACCGTCGGGCTCCAGCAGTCCGGCGATCACGCGAACCATCGTCGACTTGCCCGCGCCGTTGCGCCCGATCAGCCCGACGCGGCTGCCGGGCGGCAGCGTGGCGGTAGCGCCGTCGAGGATCGTGCGCCCGCCAAGACGCACGGTGATGCCGTTGAGGTTGAGCATGGCGGAGCCGTTAGCAGATGCAGCATGGATTTGCGAGGGGGCGTACGGTTGTGAGTGCGCGGGCATCGGGTTAAGCCTTTGCCACACCACAAGGGATCACCGATGCGCGCCATTCTGTCTGCCGCCTGCCTATCGCTGCTGTCGACCACTGCAATGGCGCAAGCCGCTCCCGCCACCGATCCGCGCGCGCCGCTCGGCAAGCTGTCGGATGCGGCACGGCCGACCGCATACCGGATCGACATGACGATCGACCCCGATCAACCGCGCTTCAGTGGGCATGACGAGATCGATGCGGTGATGAAGGGGCCGACCCGCAGCCTGTATATCCACGGCCGCGACCTGACCGTCACCCGCGCGACCGCCACCGTCGCAGGCAAGCCGGTCAAGGCGACATGGACGCAAGTCGACCCGACCGGCGTCGTCCGGCTCGACTTTGCCTCGATCGTGCCAGCGGGCGCGGTGACGCTGACCTTCGATTACTCGGGCGCGTTCGGCGACAGTCCGGCGGGGCTCTACCGGATCAAGGTCGGCGACGCCTGGTACAGCTGGACACAATTCGAATCGATCGATGCGCGTGCCGCCTTCCCGTCGTTCGACGAGCCCGGGTTCAAGACGCCGTTCACGGTCTCCATCACCACCAAACTCGGCTTCAAGGCGGTCAGCAACGCGCGTGAAACCGGCGTGACCAAGGCGGGCTCGATGGAGCGGCACACGTTCGAGGCGACCAAGCCGTTGCCGACCTATCTGGTCGCGATGATGACCGGCCCGTTCGTCGCCGCGACCGCCCAGGTGCCACCGACGCCGCAGCGCACCACGCCGCTGCCGCTCGGCGTTTTTGCGACCCGCGAGCAGGCGGACAAGCTGGTGTACGTCAACAAGGAAACGCCGCGCATCGTTTCGCTGCTCGAATCCTATTTCGGCCAGCCGTTCCCGTTTCCCAAGCTCGACCAGATCGCCTCGCCCGTCATGCCCGGCGCGATGGAGAATGCGGGCGCGGACACCTATGCCGACGACATCATCCTGCTCGACGATGGCGCCACGACGGGCCAGCGCCAGAATTTCGGCATGATCGTCGCGCACGAGCTGTCGCACCAGTGGTTCGGCGATCTGGTGACTCCGGCGTGGTGGGACGACATCTGGCTGAACGAGAGCTTCGCCAACTGGATGGGCTACCGCATCGGCAACGAATGGCGGCCTGAGCTCAACATCGGCGTCGGCGCGCTCGCCGAAGGGTTCCGCGCGATGGACACCGACGCGCTGGAGGTCGGCCGCGCCATCCACCAACCGATCGCCACCAATGGCGAGATCGACAGCGCCTTCGACGGGATCACTTACGGCAAGGGTGGCCAGGTGGTGGCGATGATCGCGGCCTATCTGGGCGACGACAAGTTCAGGTCAGGCGTGCGGCTCCACATGCAGCGGCACGCTTACGGCAACGCGACGTCGGAGCAGTTCTTCGCCAGCCTGGCCGATGCCGCCAAGGACCCGCGCGTGCTGGCGGCGTTGAAAAGCTTCGTCGACCAGCAGGGGGTGCCGGTGGTCGACGTTGCACGACGCGGCAATCAGCTGGTGCTCACCCAGTCGCGCTACGCGTTTCTCGGCAGCAACCCCAAGCCTGAGAGTTGGACCATTCCGGTCTGCATCGGCGGGAACGGGGGCAAGCGGACCTGCACGCTGATGGACGGCGCGACCGCGACCGTCGCGGCGCCGGGTGCGGGCGCGTTCATGCCCAACGCCGGTGGCACCGGTTACTACCGCTTCAACCTGGCGCCAGCCGATTGGCAGGCGCTGATCGCGACGGGTGCGACGATGCCTGCGGGCGAGGCGATCGCGACGACCGACAGCCTTTGGGCGGCGTTCCGCGCGGGCAAGGCGCAGGCGAGCTGGCTTGTCGATGCCGCCAAGGCGATGGCGGCCAATCCGGATTCGACCGCGGGGGTGACCAATGGCCAGCGGCTGGCGGGCTTGCGCGGGCGCGGGTTGATCGACGATGCCACCTTGCCCGCCTACCGTGCGCTGATGGACCGGATCTACGCGCCCCGGCTCGCCGCGCTGGGCTTCGATCCCGCGCTTGGCGCGCATGCCGCAGACACGCCCGACCGGCAGGCGCTGCGCCAGGAGCTGGTCGGGCTGGTCGGCGAGGAGGCGCGCGATGCGGGCGTTCGCGCCAAGCTGATCGCGGCGGGCAAGGCGTATCTGGCGGGCAACACCCGCGCGCTCGACCAGGCGTTTCTCGGCGATGCGCTGGTGATGGTGGTCGAGGACGGCGGCCTGCCAGCTGCCAGGATGCTGGTCGAAAGGGCGCTGTCGAGCCAGGACGCGGTGTTCCGCCGTTCGGCGCTGGGGGCTGCGGCGGCGAGCGGCCGGCCCGAGGTTGCGCGCTGGCTGCTCGATTTCCAGGACCAGCGGCTGCGCTCGATCGAGCGGTTCGGCGGTATCGGGATCCTTGCCCGAACCGGCGGCACAGCGGACCTCGCGGGCGACTGGATCCTCGCCAATTACGCGACGTTGGCAGCCGGCGCGAACGGCATCTTCGCCACCAGCCGCCTGCCGCAGGCGCTCAACGGCCAGTGCAGCGTCGCCAAGGCGCAGCGCATCGAGGCCTTGCTGGGGCCGAAGGTGCGTGCGGCGAACGCGGGCGTACTCGACTTCGAACGCGCCGTTGAGACGATCCGGCATTGCGGCGACCTTAAGGACGCAAAATCGGCGGAGGTCGCGGCGGCGATCCGGGCGGGGTGAATGGGGCGGAAGGCGGTCCGGCAGCCGCCTTCCCGCCGTCACAATCCCCGGCTAACGGCCTCTAAATCGACCCTGCAGAATCCGACCGTGCCACCAAGGCCGCGGCGGATGGGAGCGGCGGGGCCGTCGATCCAGATGGGGGACTATTCGTGACCAAGACCGCCGCCTTTCGGGCGATGCTGCTGCTGACCGGCGCTTGTGCCGCAGCGCCCGCCTTCGCGCAGGACGTACCCGCGAGCCCGACGACCACCGCCGATGCAGGCCAGAACGGGGGCCAGAACGGGGGCGACACGCTGGGCGACATCGTCGTCACTGCGGAACGCCGATCGGAGAACACGCTGAAGGTGCCGGTGTCGGTCGGCGTCGTTTCGGGCGAGAGCTTGCGCGATTTCACCGCGGGTGGCGACGACACGTTGCTGTCGCTGTCGGGCCGGGTGCCCGGGCTGTACGTCGAGTCGACGACCGGCCGCATCTTCCCGCGCTTCTACATCCGCGGCCTCGGCAACATCGACTTCTATCTCGGCGCGTCGCAGCCGGTGTCGATCATCCAGGACGACGTGGTGCTGGAGCATGTCGTGCTGAAATCGAATCCGGTGTTCGATGTCGCGCAGGTCGAGGTGCTGCGGGGGGCGCAGGGTTCGCTGTTCGGCCGCAACACGACCGCGGGCATCATCAAGTTCGACACGATCAAGCCCACGCAGACCTTCCAGAGCCGCGCCAGCGCCTCGGTCGGCAGCCTGTATTCGACCAATATCGACGCCGGTGTCGGCGGTCCGCTGATCAAGGACCTGCTGGCGTTCCGGCTGTCGACGCTGATCCAGCATCGCCAGAATTGGATCGACAACACCTTTGCGGGCACCAGCGCCGACAGCACGTCGACCCCGCGGAAGAATGCGCTAGGCGGCTTCGACGATCGCAACGTCCGCCTGCAACTGCTCATCACGCCGGGCGATCGCCTCTCGGTCGACGTGTCGGGGCATGCGCGTTGGTACGACGGCACCTCGACGATCTTCCACCGCGGTGCGCTCAAGAAGGGCTCGAACGACGTCTCCGCCGAACCGCGCGGGCGGATCGCGCTCGACGAAGGCAACGACAACCCGCAGTCGTACGACACCTATGGCACGTCGGTGCGCGCATCCTACGATTTCGGCGCGGCGACGCTGACCTCGATCACCGCCTACGAGAGCACGTCGGGCTATAGCCGCGGCGACACCGACGGGGGCGCAGCGGCGAACTTTCCGATGAACGGCGCGCCCAACGGCTTCGGCGAGAGCCAGGGCAACATCCGCGACCTCGATCAATGGACCGAGGAACTGCGCCTCGCCAGCCCCGGCGGCGGCCGGTTCAAGTGGCAGATCGGCGGCATGTATTTCGATAACCGCGATATCACCGAATTCTACCAGCGTGCGTTCTTCCTGACCACGCCGGCGCGCAACCCGAACAATTTCGTGCGCCTCCATGACGTCAACACATCCTACTCCGGCTTCGGCCAGATCAGCTACGCGCTGACGCCGAAGCTGACTGCGACGCTGGGCGGGCGGGTGACCGAGGACAAGAAGCGCACGCAGCTGCTCCAGACCGCCAACACTGTCACGGGTGCCTCGACCTATAATGGGCGGCGTAACGTGACGTTGAAGGACACCCAGCCGAGCTTCGACGCGGCGATCCTGTATCAGGCGTCGCCCGACTTCAGCCTGTATTCGCGGTTCGCGCGGGGTTTCCGCGGGCCGACGATCCAGGGCCGCTCGGCGGTGTTCAACTCGGACTTCACCACCGCCAATTCCGAGACGATCCTGTCTTGGGAGACCGGGTTCAAGAGCAACCTGCTCGGCAACACGCTGCGGCTGAACGCGACGGTGTTCGGCTACCGGGTCAAGGACATCCAGCTCAACGGCAACGATTCCAACGGCAACGGCGTGCTCTTCAACGCGAACAAGGCCGAGGCGTACGGGTTCGAAGGCGATGCGACGTGGCGGCCGGTGCCGAACCTGACGCTCGGCGCGGGGCTCAGCCTGCTGCACTCGGCGATCCGCGACAAGCGGGTGTATGCGCAGGTGTGTGCCCTCAACGGCGTCGTCGTCTGCACCGTGCAGGACCCGACGATCACCCGGCCGGTGTTCGGGAGCCCGGCGGTGTTCGCGCAGATCGACGGCGAGCCGCTGCCGAATGCGCCCGAATACAACGTCGACCTGACCGCGCGCTATGACCAGCCGCTGTCGAACGGCGGGCGGGCATTCATTGCGGGCGACTTTAACATCCAGGGCTATACCCAGTTCGTCCTGTACCGGGCGAAGGAGTTCACCGCGAACGGCAACTTCGAAGGCGGGTTGAAGCTGGGCTATGCCGCGCCCGACGATGCGTACGAAGTCTCGGTGTTCGCGCGCAACATCACGGGCGAGAAGAACCTGAAGGGCGTGATCGAGAACTACATGGCCGCGGTGTTCAACGAACCGCGGATCGTGGGCGTCCAGCTGAGCGGGCGGTTCCGGTAACGTCAATCCTCCCCGTGCCGGGAGAACCAGACGCTCACTCCATATCGCTCTCGCTGATAACGATCAGCTCCTGGTCGGGGTCGCGGGCCAGCGCGGCGGCAGCGAAGGTGGCGATGTCGTCGCCGTGGCGGACGACCAGTTGCACCGCCTCGTCGTCCTCGGGCACGTCGCCCGACAGCGCCTCCAGCACGTCGTATTGCACCGCGAAGCGATACGTCTCGCCACTCGCCTCGCCGTCGAACTCCACCACTTGCGCGTCGACGTCGTTCAGCAGCGTCGTCTCGTCGATCGTCACCCGGTCTTCGGCCATGAAATGCTCCTGTGCGTGTTCAGAGCGCCCAAGCGCCGGAGCGGCCCCGCGGTTCCGCCTCAATGGACGAAGCGCGCCACCACGTCGCGGTAGCTGCGCGAGACCTTCACGCTCGATCCCGAGTTCAGCACCAGGAAGCACTCGCCGTTGGTGTGCGGCTTCACCTGCTTGACCAGGTCGAGGTTGACGATCGTCGAGCGGTGGATGCGCTGGAAGCGGCGCGGATCGAGCCGTTTTTCCAGGTCCTTCATCGTCTCGCGCAGGATCAGCGTGTTGTCCGCGGTCTTGATGACCATGTAATCGCCCGCCGCCTCGATCAGCTCGATCGTGTCGACGTCGACGCGGAAGATCTGGCCCTGGTCCTTGATGTTGATCAGTTTCTCGAACCGGTTCGCCTGGACGTCGCCGCCGTCGCCCGCCGCCATGTCCGCGACCGCATCGGGTGCGACCTCGGCCAGCACCTCCTTCAGCCGATCGACTTCCTCCACTCCGCGTTTCTCGACCAGCCGCTGGCGCACCCGGTCGAGCGTGTCGGCCAGCCGCGATTCCTCGACCGGCTTCATCAGGTAATCGACGGCCTGCGCCTCGAACGCGCGCAGCGCGTGGTCGCCGTAGGCGGTGACGAACACGAACAGCGGCGGCTCGACCTCCATCAGCCCCTGCACCACCGAAAAGCCGTCGAAGCCGGGCATCTGGATGTCGAGGAAGACGAGGTCGGGCTTGTGGGTCTTGATGCTGCGGATCGCCTCGCGGCCGTTCTGGCATTTGTCGATGATCTCGACGTCCTCATGCGCGGCCAGGCGAAGCTCCAGTCCCTGGATCGCGAGCGGCTCGTCATCGACGAGGATGGTACGAATGGTCATGGGATCTCTCTGTTCACATCTTCGAGCTGGAACGGAATCTCGATCTCGACCGAAAAGCCGCCCGTTGGCGTGGTACGCGTGTCGAACCGGTGGTCGGGACCGTAGGCCTGCGCCAGCCGTTCCCTGATATTGGCGAGCCCTACGCTGGTTGAAAGACTTGGGGCCGAAAAGCTCGGGCGAATCTGCGCGTCGTGCAACCCCGGCCCGGTGTCGGATACGGCGATCTGCACCCGTTCGCCGCTGAGCCGCACCGCGACGTCGATATCGGCGCCTTCCTCCTGCGGGGTGACCGCGTATTTGATCGCATTCTCGACCAGTGGTTGGAGCAGCAGCGAGGGCAGGCGGGCGCGTTCGGCACGCGGATCGATGTCGAACGACGGGCGCAGGCGGTCCTCGAACCGCATCTTCTCGATCTCGAGATAGAGTTTCAGCGTCTCGACCTCCTGCTGGACCGTCACGTGCGCGGTCGGTTCGTTGGCCAGCGTGTAGCGCAGGAACGACGACAGGCGGCTGAGCATCGCGTTGGCGCGCTCGGTCTGTTTCAGCAGCACCAGCGTGGAGATGGAATTCAGCGTGTTGAACAGGAAATGCGGATTGAGCTGATAGCGCAGCATCGCCAGCTGCGCCGAGGACGCCTGCATCTCCAGCACCTGCATCTGATCGATCTGTTCCTCGACGATCAGGTAGAAATTGATGCCGAAATACAGCGCCGACCAGCCGAACAGCACGGTGAAGGTGACGTAGACCGATCCCAGCAGGCGGGTTAGCGTCACCCCCGGCGTCTGGGTGGTGATGAAACTGAAGGTGAAGGCGTCGATCACCGCATAGAGGAAGGTTGCCGCCGCCAGCGTCGCCAGCGTGAGGAACAGGCTGAGCGCGAGCGGCAGAATTCGGTAATAGCCGTAGAGCGCCGACAGCAGCAATGTCAGGCAATAGCCGACGATCGCCTCGATGATGACGGGGATCACCGCGTCGAGCGACAGCCCGTTGGAGACCGACGACACCCCGCGCAGCAGCAGATACCCGCCCCAGCCGACCGCCTGCAACGTCCAGAACGCACGCGCCTTGTTCTCGAAGAACGGCCGTGCGGACAGGCGGGGACGTGGCTTCTGATTGGGGGGGGGCGGGAGGGAGGCCATCGCCCGCGCGCTTACACGCTGCGGCGCACGCGCAAAAGGGCCGCCGGTCCCGGGTGGGAGCAACGGCCCTAAGCTACAAGGTTTAAGGGCGTCCTCAGAAGGTGAAGCGCGCGCCGATGCGGATCGCGTAGAGCGAGCCGGTCACGTTCGTCACCTTGTCGTTGGGCGTGGCAAACCCGGAGTAGCGATATTGCGCGCAGGGCTGCGTCGAAGTGGTTGCGGCTGCCGCGAATGTGCCGCCAGCCGGGTTCACCGCTCCCGCAGCGGTGCCCGTGGGAACCGCACCCTGTAGGCACTGCACCTGCACGACCGCCGCGTTGTAGGAGAAATTGTACTGCTTCAGCGCACCCCAGTCGCTGTCGATCAGGTTCAGCAAATTGTTGACGTCCGCAAATACCGACACCTTCGAGCCGCCGACGAAGGTCGGCAGCTCCTGCTCGACGTGCAAATCGATACGGGTGAACGACTTGCTCCGAGCGATGTTCTTGGGCGCGATCTGCCCACGGTACTTGTTCAGCGCCGTGCCATTTATGAACGTGTCGAACGCCGTTGCCGTCGCCGTGCTATCGTAGCTGACGATCGGATCGCTCGTGCTCGTTGGCACATAGGGCAGCAGGAACGCGCTGTTCAGGATCGTGCCGCTGACCGGCGAGCGATTGCTGCCCACGTTATTCTGCATGACGTAGCTGTACGGGCGGCCTGCACGTGTCTCGCCGAACAGTTGCAGCTTGGTACGGTAATCGCCGAAGAAGGCGTGATCGTAACCGAGGCTGTACTTGAACTGCCACTTGATCTGGTCGCTCGACGTGCCGAGCGCCGGACGGTTGGGGTCGGCGAAGAACTGGTTCTGATAGTTCGAGTTAATCGTCGACGACGTGGCCGGTGACACGTCGCGGACGTCCTGCAGCGAATAGCTGCCGCCCACCTGGAGGCCCCAGTCGAATTGTTTGTCGAAGCGGACCACCCCGATGTGGGTGCGGCCCTTCCCGGTATTGGTGGTAAGGATGTCGTAGTTAACGTCGGCAAAACCGGTCGGTGCCAGCGAATTGTAGCGGGGCCGCCCGTCGGGCAGCGTTCCGATCACGACCGACCGCGCATCGGTGAAAATGACCTGGTTCTTGGCCGCCGAGAAGTAATAATCGGCGCCAAAGGTGATCCCGAACAGGTCGTAGTCGGCGGACAACGTCCCCTTGTACGCCGACGGTAGCTTGAAGTTGGGATCGAGCGCGCCGGTGTTGGTCAGCGCGTTGGTCGAGCCGCCGCGGACGTAATCGCTGACCGCCTGCGGGATCTGGCCGGTGACGCCGTTGAGCGCCGCGTTGCAGACCGCGGCCGGCACGTTGCCGGTGCAGGTCGCACCGGCGATCTGTGCGGGCAACGCCGCCGAGGCAGCACGTGTGAACGTCACCGCATTGGTCGTGACGGTGTTGGAATAGCTGTTGGACAGATAAATGTCGGGCGAGCCGCCGCCGAAGATGCCGCCGCCGCCGCGAATGGTCAACTGCGACACCGGCTTCCAGTTGAAGCTGGCGCGCGGCTGGAAGATTTCCAGCCCCTTATACGTCTTGGTGTTGCGGAAACCCTCACGTGCCAGGAAGCTGGGATTGGCGACCGGCGCGCCGCGCATGCCATACAGGTCCCAGCGGAAGCCGTAGCTGAATTGCAGCGTGTCGGTGACCTGCCAATCGTCCTGCACGCCGAACGTCCACTGATCGTAGTGGAAGTCGGCGGCGGCGCCGTTGGGATCGCCGCTGATCGGCACAGCGACCGCCAACGTGTTGGCCCGGCCCGCCTGATAGTCCGCCAGCGAGTCGAAGTAATAATTGCCCAAGCTGTTCGGCACGAAGTTGTTGAAGGTGCTGTTCTCGTTGAATTCGGCCAGCATTTTCAGCTCGTGGTTGTTCAGTCGGAGCCGGCTGAGCACCGAACCGCCGTACGTTTTGGTGTTCAGCTCGTTGGTCTGGCGATTGTTGTCCGGGCCGAACGCGATCACCGGCGAGCCGGTCGTGACCGTTGGGCTCGTCGCGCCGGTGGTGCAGGCGGTCAGGCTGCCCAGGGTGGCTGCGTCGGTGCAAACGCGAAACTGCGCGAAGCCGCGGCCGAGCAGCGGTTCCTGTCCGCGCTTATAGGACTTGTACAGGCCGCGAACTTCGGTCGAGAAGTTGTCGGTCCAATCGGAATTCAACTGGACGATGCCGGCACGCAGCAATTCGGTCAGCGAATAGGCATTCGACTGAAGCCCGTAGGACGGACTGGTGCCGGTGCTGGTGTTGTTCTGACTGTCCAGCGCGTCATAGGCGTTGATGTACGACACCGACAGGCGCTGGCCGTCCGTGACGTTCCAGTCGATTCGCCCGACGATCTTTTCGTCCTTGCGGTTATTGATCGTCAGCACGCCTCCGGGGTTGTACTTGTAGGCGGTGTTGGCGGTGCCGACGACGCTGGCGATTGCGGCAGACGTCAGGCCCGGAACCTGGCTCGCCTGTGTTGCGAACGGCCGCGGATCGGTGTTGCGCTCGGCCGAGACCATGAAGAACAACGTGTCCTTGACCAGCGGCCCGCGCAGCGTCGCGCCATAGGTCTCCGATTTGAAGTTCGGGATGACGAAGTTGGTGCCGTCGCTCTTGTCGCCCTGCAGTTCATCGCGGTTCTGCGAATAGAAGCCGGTGCCGTGGAATTCGTTAGTGCCCGAAAGCAGCACGGTGTCGATCGCACCGCCCTGGTAATTGCCTTGGCGGAAATCGAAGTTCGCCGCGGCCACGGAGACCTGCGCCAGCGCGTCGAACGGCACCGGGCCGCGCCCCGTTGGGCTCGAATCCTGGTTCAGCCCGAAACTGTCGCCGACCTGGACGCCGTTGATGGTGAAGCGGTTGAAGCGTGGGTTGACGCCGGCGATCGAGACGGCACCGCCGCGCTCACCATTGTTCGACAGATCGAGCGTGGCGAAAGGATCGCGGCGGACGATATCGCGCACGTCGCGGTTGACCGAGGCGACCTTCTGGATATCGGCCTGGGTCAGGACGGTCTGCGGGCCATTCGAGCGCACCCCGGCCCCAACGATCGACGATGCGGTCACGACGATGTCTTCACCCGCGCCTGCGGCATCGGCCGCATTCGCAGCGTCGGTGGTTGCAGCCAGATCGATCGGGAGTGTGAACGGCTGCTGCACGACCGTAAAGATGTCGGTGACGGTCTTGTTGCCGACTGCGCTGGTGACTTCGACCGAGTACGGGCCACCGGGGCGGAGGCCCGCAACGGTAAAGCCGCCATCCGCGCCACTGGTGGTTTGCGAGCGAGTTCCCGAGGCAACGTCGGTCGTGACGACGGTAGCGCCCGCGA
This sequence comes from Sphingomonas sp., assembly GCF_964263785.1. Taxonomy (GTDB): domain Bacteria; phylum Pseudomonadota; class Alphaproteobacteria; order Sphingomonadales; family Sphingomonadaceae; genus Sphingomonas. The sequence continues at coordinate 46,254 of NZ_CAXVWL010000022.1, read as the reverse complement.
CCGGCGCACCGGCATTGGTCACGGTGCCGCGAATCTGCGCGGTCGTTTCCTGCGCGAATGCGCCAGCGGGAACCATCAGCGCAACCGCAGCCACGCCCAGGAAGAGGTTGTTACGCATCGAATCTTGTCCCTTTTGTCGCCGTGCTGTTCGCCAGCACGCCCGGCGTTCTCGCCGTCGCTGCTGCCCATGTGCCTGGAGTATTGCGCTTCCATGACATTGGCGAGTCGCGCGTCGCAGCATTCACAAGTCGTTCATGGTGCGTTGCAAAAAAGCACCACTTGGACCCGGTGAGGATTTACTCGGCCGCCGCGACGATGGCCGCCCAGCCCGCCTCGTCGATGACGGGCACGCCCAGGTCGGCCGCTTTCTTCAGCTTCGATCCCGCCGCCGCGCCCGCCACGACCAGCCCGGTCTTCGCCGATACCGATCCTGCAACGCGTGCGCCGAGCGCCTCTGCCTGATGCTTGGCCTCATCGCGGCTCATCGTCTCCAGCGTGCCGGTGAAGACCACGGTCTTGCCCGACACTTGCGACCCGCGGGTCTCGTGGACGTAGACAGGCGGCGCGACTTCGGCGAGCAGGTCGTCCCACAGCGTCACATTGTGCGGCTCGTGGAAGAAGTCGCCGAGCGCGCGCACCACGATCGGCCCGACACCCTCGATCAGCGCGAAGTCGCCGAGCGAGTCGGCATCGCCCGTGCGTGCCGCCTCGGCGGCGGCGCGTAGGGCGGGGAGGGTGCCGAACCGCCGCATGAGGTCGCGCGCGGTGACCTGCCCGACGTGGCGGATGCCCAGCCCGAACAGCAGGCGGGCGGCGTCGGGCGTGCGCTTGACCTCGATGGCGGCGAGCAGGGCGTCGACCGATTTGGCCTGCCATCCCTCGCGCGCGACGAGCGCGTCGCGGTGCCGGGCCAGCCGGAAGATGTCGGCGGGCTCGGCGATCCAGCCGAGCGCGAGCAGCTCGACCAGCGTCTTCTCGCCCAGCCCGTCGATGTCGAGCGCGCCCCGCGAAACGAAATGGCGCAACCGTTCGAGCCGCTGCGCGGGGCACACCAGCCCGCCGGTGCACCGCACGTCGACCTCGCCCGCCTCCGCTACCGCCTCGCTTCCGCACTCGGGGCAATGGTCGGGAAAGGCATAGGCGGCGCGCTCCTCGTCCAAGGTCAGCACCTCGACGATCTGCGGGATGACGTCGCCCGCCCGCTGGACGACGACGCGGTCGCCCGGGCGGGCGCCCAGCCGTGCGATCTCGTCGCGGTTGTGGAGCGTCGCATTGGTGACGACGACGCCGCCGACCGTCACCGGCTCGAGCCGCGCGACGGGGGTCAGCTTGCCGGTGCGCCCGACCTGGATGTTGATCGCGGCGAGCGTAGTCTGCGCGCGCTCTGCCGGAAATTTGTGCGCGATCGCCCAACGGGGCGCGCGCCCGATTATGCCGAGCCGGGCCTGCCAGTCCAAACGGTTCACCTTGTAGACGACGCCGTCGATGTCGAACGGCAGGTCGGCGCGCACTGCTTCTATCGTGCGGTACACGGCCAGCGCCGCCTCGACCGTCTCGGTCAGCGCAAAGCCGACTGCCACGGGAAAGCCCCAGCCGCGCATCGCCTCGACGACCTGTGCCTGGGTGTCGCCGGGAACCGCGCTGGCCTCGCCCCAGCCATGGGTCAGGAAGCGCAGCGGACGAGTCGCGGTGACGCTCGCGTCCTTCTGGCGCAGCGATCCTGCGGCGGCGTTGCGCGGATTGGCGAATTGCCGCGCCCTGGCGGGGTCCGCTGCTTCGGCGAGCAGCCGGGCGTTGAGCGCGGCGAAATCGGCCTTGGCCATATACACTTCGCCGCGCACCTCGAATACCTGCGGAGCGCCCTCGGGCAGCGTTTGGGGGATGTCGCCGATGGTGCGGACGTTGGCGGTGACGTCCTCGCCGACCTGCCCGTCGCCGCGGGTCAGCGCCTGGACGAGGCGTTGGTCCTGGTAGCGCAGCGAGCACGACAGCCCGTCGATCTTGGGCTCCGCGGTCAGCGCCACCACCGCGTCTTCATCAAGCTTGAGGAAACGGCGAACGCGCGCCACGAACTCCGCCACCTCGGCGTCGCCGAAGGCATTGTCGAGGCTGGTCATCGGCCTGGCATGCGCGACCTTGGCGAGATGCGCGGCAGGCGCCGCGCCGACCTGCACGCTCGGCGAATCGGCACGGACGAGCTGCGGAAACGCCGTCTCCAGCGCGGCATTGCGTCGTAGCAGCGCATCATACTCGGCGTCGCTGATCTCGGGCGCGTCGTCGCTGTGGTACAGCCGGTTGTGCCGCGCGATCTCGGCAGCGAGCGATGCCAGCTCGGCGGCGGCTTTGGCGTCGGTCGTCGGCATGGTCATCCCGAAAGGGTAAGGGAGGGCGGCCGCCGCTCGCAAGCGAAAGTCTGCATGATCCAGGTAAGATGCGGAAACCAAGACCTTCTCTCACGCGCTTTGCGAAGCGAGCCGTTGAGAGGACCGCACGATGACCGACGACACGACCCGCCGAGACGTGATGAAGGCCGCCGCCGCCACTGGCGCGCTCGCCGCAGCGGCACCCGCCTTTGCGCAAGGCGCGATGCCCCCGGTCGATCCGCAGACCAAATACACCAGCACGCCATTCCCCGAACAGAAGCAGAAATGGCCCGCGCTCCAGCGCGAGATGAAGCCGGTCCCCGATTGCGGCGAGGCGAGCTACCGCGGCTCCGGGCGGCTGACCGGGCGCAAGGCGCTGGTCACCGGCGGCGATTCGGGCATCGGCCGCGCCGCGGTGATCGCGTTCGCGCGCGAGGGCGCCGACGTCGCGATCAACTATTTCCCGACCGAGGAGCCCGACGCGCAGGACGTCGCACGGCTGCTGCGGGGCGAGGGGCGCAAGGTCGTCCTGATTCCCGGCGACCTGACCGACGCCGCTTTCTGCCGCGATCTGATCGCGCGCGCGAACCGCGAATTGGGCGGGCTCGACATCCTCGTCAACAACGCCGCTTATCAGCAATCCAAGGAGTCGATCGCCGAGATCACCGACGAGCAGTTCGACCGGACGATGAAGACCAATCTCTATGCCATGTTCCGCCTCACCAAGGCGGCGCTGCCGCTGATGAAGCCCGGCGCGGCGATCATCAACACCGCCTCGGTCAATTCGGTAAACCCCGGCGAGGAACTGCTCGACTATGCCACGACCAAGGCGGGCATCGCGATCTTCACCAAGGCGCTGGCCAAGCAGGTCGCCAAGCAGGGTATCCGCGTCAACGCGGTCGCGCCGGGGCCGATCTGGACGCCGTTGCAGGTCGCAGGGGGGCAATTGCCGGGCAAGATGGCGGAATTCGGGCAGGACACGCCACTCGGCCGCGCGGGCCAGCCCGCCGAATTGGCCGGGCTGTACGTCAGCCTCGCCGACCCGGGCAACAGCTTCACCAGCGGCAGCATCTTCGGCGCGAACGGCGGCACCGCCTCGAAACTCGCTCCTTCGCGAATTTTCAAACAGATTTTGAACGCGCCTCAACCCTTGGGATAAGGGGAGATACATCCAAGTTGGAGCCAACTGCGCCTATGCCGATCGCTTCCAGCGGCTACCTCAGGGCTAGGAATTAGCCGCTGAGGGGGTCGAGTGGCGAAAACGGCGCGGGATGCCTTGATCGGCGAATTTCAACGGCGCCTGGTGGATCTGGGGGTGCAACAGGACGTTCGCCACGCGGTGATGGCGCTTGTCGAGACGGGGTTCGAGGCGCGCGAGGACACGCCCGATTCGTCGGCGGCGCGATTCCAGGTCCGTGTCGCGCGAACCTTCTACAAGACGTCGCTGCGCGCCACGGAGGCGCTCGGCACCTCGTCGATGGGCATGCTCATCATGCTGCTCGACTTGTTCGTGGCGCATGAGCAGGGGCATTCGGTGTCGGTGTCGAGCCTGTGCATCGCCAGCGGTGGCGCACCGACGACGGCGCTGCGCCAGATCGGCCAGTTGGAGGCGCGCGGCTTCGTCACTCGCCGCGGGGACGAGCGCGACCGGCGGCGCTGCTGGATCCATCCGACGCCGCCCGCGATCGATCTCGTCCGCAGCCTGGTCGAGGAATGGGCGACGGCGTTGTAGGCGCGGTGCTCTCAGGCGGTCTCCAGCAGCCGCTCGGCCTGCGCGCGTGCTTCGGCCGTGATCGTCGCGCCCGACAGCATGCGCGCGATCTCCTCGCGGCGTTCGTCCTCGTCGAGCGCGCGGACGCCGGTGCGCGTGACGGTGCCGTCGTGACTCTTGGCGATCAACAGATGCTGCTGCCCGCGTGCGGCGACCTGGGGCGAGTGAGTCACCACCAGCAACTGGGTGCGCTCCGCCAGCCGCGCTAATCGCTCGCCGATCGCGCTGGCAACGGCACCGCCGACGCCGCGATCGATCTCGTCGAACACCATCGTCGCCGCCGCGCCTTCCTCCGCGAGCGCGACCTTGAGCGCCAGGATGAAGCGCGACAATTCGCCGCCGCTGGCGATCTTGATGAGTGGCGCGAACGGCGCGCCGGGGTTGGTCGAAATGGCGAACTCGACCCGGTCGCGGCCGAGCGCGGACCAGCCGTCTTCGCCGATCGGCGCGACCTCCGTGCGAAAGCGCGCGGCATCGAGCTTCAACGGCGCGAGCTCGCCGGTAACGGCTGCGTCGAGCCGCGCGGCGGCGGCGGTGCGCTCGGCGGTAACGGCCGCGGCGGCCGAGTCATAGACGGCGCGCGCAAGCGTGACCTTGACCTCCAGATCGACGATTCCGCTCTCGCCGGCGTCGAGTCGCTCGAGCCGGTGGCGCAGCTCGTCGGACAGCGCTCCCAGATCGTCGGGCTGGACCCGGTGCTTCCTCGCCATCGCACGCAGCTCGAACAACCGTGCTTCGTCGTCCTCGAGCTTGCGCGGATCGTGCGACAGGTCGACGCGCGCCTCGCGCAACCGCTCCTCGGCGACCGCGCCCTCGATCACCGCGCGGTCGACCGCGGCCAGCGCCTCGGCGAGTGCGTCGTGGTCGCCCGCAATGCGTTCGAGCACCCGCGCGGCCTGGCGCAGCTTCGACAGGCCGCCGTCCGACCCTTCCAGATGCGCGTCGACCGCGGCGAGATCGTCGACGATCTTTTCCGCGCGCTGCATCGTGCGACGGCGATCGGCGAGCGTTTGCTCCTCCTCGGGCTCAGGGTCGAGCGCGGTCAGCTCGGCGACCGCATGCTCCAGCCAGTCGCGGTCGCGCGCCGCGGCATCGATCTCCGCGCGCGCGGCGGCGAGCGCACCTTCGGCGTCGCGCAACGCGGTCCACGCGCGCGCGGTCGTGCTCGTGTCGACGCGGCCGAAAGCGTCGAGCAGCGCGCGGTGCCCGGCGGGGGAGAGCAGCCCGCGGTCGTCGTGCTGGCCGTGGATCTCGACCAGATGCGGGGCGATGTCGCGGAGCAGCCCGGCGGACGCCGGCTGGTCGTTGACGAAGCCGCGGCTGCCGCCGTCGCGCTTGACAATGCGGCGGACGACCAGCGGCTCGCCGGGCTCGGTCGCGAAGCCATTGTCGTCGAGGAGGGTAAGGACAAGCGCGGGCGCGTCGAACGACGCGGTGACCACCGCCTGCGCCGCGCCGTGGCGCACGAGCCCGCTGTCGCCGCGCCCGCCCAGCGCGAGCCCCAGCGCGTCGAGCAGGATCGACTTGCCCGCGCCGGTCTCACCGGTGAGGACGCCGAGGCCCTCGTGGAACTCCAGGTCGAGCGCCTCGATCAGCACCACGTCGCGGATGGATAGCCCGGTCAGCATGCGCGTGCCCCTACACGGCTTTGCGCGGGGGAGCGATGCCTGAATGTTCCACACACGGCACCACGATATTGATTTCGCTTGCCGGCACCTTCTAAGAAGGCCCGGTGGCCCACCCGGTGCGAGGAAGAGTATGCGGAATTATGTCATTGCGGCGCTGCTGGCCGCGATACCTGCAGCGGCAATTGCTGGCGACAAGATGTATGCATGGAAGGCCAACGTGACCGCCGCCGAGCTAGAGGGCGACCAGATCGCCTGTTTCAAATATGCGAACGACGTCGCCAACGGCAAGCGGGTTGCCAACCCTTATAACCCTGTGACCCAATCGACGACCGCCGGGGCGATGGGCAGCGCCTTCGGCGCAGGTATCGCGGCGGGGATCATGAAGGCCAAGGCGCGCAACGCCGCCTACTACGGGTGCATGCACGACGCAGGCTATTCGCAGCGTCGGCTGCCTGCCACCGAATACAGGGCGTTCAAGGCGCTGAAGGGAGATGCTCGAAAGGCCCGGTTGATGGAACTGGCGAGCGCCCCGACTGCATTACACCCCGAAATGCCTGCCGACGAATACGATTGAGCGGCGCGGCACCGGAGCCGGAAACCGCCGGCTCCGGTGCCGCGCTCTTCGCTCACGTCGTCGGCGTCTCGGTGGTCGGCGTACCCGTGCCCGTGGTGCCACCGCTCGGCGCCACCGGAGTCGGGGTGCCCGGCGCTTCGGCCTTGGGAGTCGCGCCGCTTTCGCCGGGCAGGCTCGGCCGTGCGCCGGGCGTCCCCGGCGGCACCACCTGCGCGCCCGCGGCCACCGGCGGCAGCGGTTCGGCGGGGTGGTCCTTCATCAATTTGTACGCGCGCTCGTACCAGTCGGTGCCCGGATAATTGGCGCCGAGCACCGCCGCCGACTTCTGCGCCTCCAGCGGCGTGCCGAGCGCCAGATACGTCTCGGTCAGCCGCATCAGCGCTTCGGGCGCGTGGGTCGTCTGCTGATATTGTTCGATCACCCGGCGAAAGCGCAAGGTCGCCGCCAGCCACTGCCCGCGCGTCTCGTAGAAGCGGCCGATCTCCATCTCCTTGCCCGCAAGATGGTCGTTGACCAGGTCGATCTTGAGGCGCGCGTCGGCGGCATAGCGGGTGTTGGGATAGCGCCGGGTCAGCTCGCCCAACGCGTCGAGCGCCTGGCGGGTGATCTTCTGGTCGCGGGTGACGTCGCCGACCTGCTCGTAATAGCCGAGCGCGATCAGGTAATAGGCATAAGGTGCATCGCGGTTGCCGGGGTGGACCGACAGGAAGCGCTGCGACGACTGGATCGATTCGGTATAGTCGCGGTTGAGGTAGTAGCTGAACGCGCTCATCAGCTGCGCCCGGCGCGCCCAGACCGAATAGGGATGCTGGCGCTCGACCTCGTCGAACAGCACCGCCGCTTCCTTGTAGCGGCGCTGGTCGAGCCGCTTCTTGGCGGTCAGGTACAAGGTGCCGACATCGCGGGCGATATACGGCGTGTCGGTCTTGGCCTTGTTCGCGGCGCAGCCAGCGACGCCGAGAGCGGGGAGAGCGATCGCGATAGCGAGCGCGGTGGTACGGAACTGAGGGATACGCATCGTCGCCCCCATAGCGCAGGGGAACGGGGGCGAACAATAGCGCGCGTCGCTCGTTACGCGTACGATACCCTTTCATAATGTACGAGGTTCCCGATGCCCGCGACGCTGCTCCAGACCCACCGTGTCGAAAAGCCGTGGGGCCGCCACGATCTCGGCTTCGGCTTTCCCGATCCGCCGAAGGACGGCGATCCGGTCGGCGAGATCTGGTTCCAGGAGCCGGGCGACACCAAGCCCGACATGCTGATCAAATATCTGTTCCCCGGCGAGCGGCTGTCGGTGCAGGTCCACCCCAACGACGAACAGGCGCACGCCCGCGGTCTGCCGCGCGGCAAGGACGAGTGCTGGACGGTCCTCAAGGCCGATCCAGGCGCGACGATCGCGCTCGGTCCCAAGGCGCCGATGACCCCCGACCAGCTCCGCGCCGCCGCGCAGGACGGGGCGATCGTCGACGACCTCGACTGGGTGCCGGTGAAGGCGGGCGATTTCCTCTACTGCCCCTCCGGCACGATCCACGCGATCGGCGGCGGGCTGACCGTGATCGAGGTGCAGCAGAATTCGGAAACGACCTATCGCCTCTACGATTACGGCAGCGACCGCGAATTGCACCTGAAGGACGGCGTCGACGTCGCCGACCTGCAACCGTACCGCGGCGTGGTGTCGCCGGGGGCCGCTGGCGAGGGGCGGACGATCCTGGTCGAGGGGCCCAAGTTCGTGCTCGAACGGCTCAAGGGCGGCGAGCATGCGGTCGCGCTCCCCGAAGGCAAGACCGCGTGGCTAGTCCCGATCACGGGATCGGGGAGCGTGGCAGGGGTCGACTGGAAGGCGGGCGAGTGCGTCACGCTGACCGAGACCGAAACGGTTCGCGCGAGTGACGATGCCGACATGCTGCTGGCCTATTCGGGGACGCGGCGGATGTGAGCATGGCTTTACTATGCAAGAAGATGGGCATGACGGCCGAGCGCCTGGAGTGACATCGGATCGGATCGGATTCGCAGCGCCGACCCCGTGCGCAAACTCACGATCAGCCGGGGGCGTTCGCCGCTGCGCTATAGCGGGTGCCCCGCTTGACACCGTTCGAGCTCGACCGGGTCGTGGGTGCACGTTACCGTCACTTCTCCCCTGCGTTGGACCGACAGCGCGCGCAGGCGTTCCTGGTTGGCCATGCGGCTGGTCGCATCGACTTCCATGAGGCGCTGATAGGCGCGCAAGCCGGGGGTACACTTCCGCCGGGCGCCGCGCATCTCGCCGCGATAGAAATAAGCGTCACCGGCGTGGAGCAGCCAGCGGCCATCTGCCCGCCGGATCGCGACGCCGGCGTGACCCCAGGTGTGGCCGGGGAGGGGAACCATCAGTATTTCGGGCGGCAAGCCGTCGAGTTCGCGGACCGCATCGAAGCCGAACCACGGCTCGCCACGCGCGCCGTATCTGCGCCACGCCTGAACGTCGTTCAGCTGCGACGGGCGCCAGCGGTTGTTCGCGACGACGCCTGCGCGCGCGCCGGTCGCGTCGTCGTATTCGCGCGCCATGACGTGGACGGTGGCGTTCGGAAAATCCTCAAGGCCCCCCGCGTGATCGAAATCGAGGTGGGTTGCGATGATGTGCCGCACGTCGTTCGCGCGATAGCCCAGCGCCTCGACCTGGCGGATTGCGGTCTCGCGCTCGTGCAGGCGGATGTTGAGCATCAGCCGCCAGGGAATCGGTATGCGCACGCCCGGACGCTTGTGCGGGTGATCGATGTCCTTCAGCCCATAACCGGTGTCGACCAGAACCAGACCCTGGGCGTCGGTCTCGATCAACAGGCAATGGCAGACGACCTTGCCGAGCGGCCCCAGGCTCCTGCCGTCGAACAATGCGCCGCCGACCGGACAATCGGTGCCGCAATTCAGGTGGTGGATCTTCATGCCGGCGCTCCCGCTTCGCGGCGGGGGAACGCACCGGCGCCCGATCGTTGCTTAACCTGTGCAATGACGCGAGAAAAAAGGGGACGCGAGAGAAGGGAAAAAAGCGGCGGATCGTTCTACGCGTCGAGGGGGTACAGTGCCGCCACGATCGCACGCCCTTCGGCGCGAAGCACGCCCCACGCGCGCGCGGCGGCGCGGCTGTCCATCGGCTCGATACCCACGTCGCGCGCCTCCAGCGCTTTCACCAGCGCCCCCGGCGGGCGGACCAGCGCGCGACCGGTGCCGAGCACGACGAACTCGGGCGAGCCTTGCAGGATCGGCGCCAACGCCGCTTCGTCCAGATCCGCCAGCGGCGGCGGCGACCAGCGCGCCACCGCCTCGTGCGTCATCAGCACCGCCGGATACAGCGCCTCGCCCAGCCGGAAGCCGGTGCCGACCAGCCCCGTGACGATCGGCCCTCCCGGCGTCGGGACGGCCTCCATCTTCATGGTTTGGCCCGCGGCCCGACCCGCTCGGCCTGGTCCATCGCGCCTGCCTTGCGCTCGGTCGGCTCGGCGCGGAGGCCAAGCGCGATCAGCAGCGACGACGACACGTAGATCGACGAATAGGTGCCGACGATGATGCCCAGGATCATCGCCGCGGTGAACCCGCGCAAGACGTGCCCGCCCAGGATCAGCATCGCGGTCAGCGCGAGCAGGATCGTTACCGATGTCATCACCGTCCGGGGAAGGGTCTCGTTGACCGACAGGTTGACGATCTCGCGCATGTCCATCTTGCGGTATCGGCGCATGTTCTCGCGGATGCGGTCGTCGATCACGATCTTGTCGTTGATCGAATAGCTGACGATGGTCAGCACCGCCGCGACGATGTTGAGGTCGAATTCCAGCTGGGTCAGCGCGAAGAAGCCGAGCGTCATCAGCAGGTCGTGGACGATCGCGACGACCGTCGACACGCCGAACTGCCATTCGAAACGGAACACCGCGAACAGGCCGATGCCGAGGATCGCGAGGCCCACCGCCATCCCGCCGCGCCACAGCAGTTCGTTCGACACCTTGCCACTGACCGCATCCTGCTTCGACAGTGTGGCGCCCGGGAAGGCCTGGGTCAGCGCGCTCTGGACCTTCTTGACCACCGCGTTGGTTGCGCCTTCGTCGGTGCTCGCGGGGGTCGGCAGGCGGATCGACACGGTGTTGGGATCGCCGAATTGCTGGAGCGTCGCTTGGCCCACCCCCAGCGAATCGACGAGCGTGCGGACGCGATCGACATCGGGGGTAGAGGCGAACTTCTCCTCGATCATCAGCCCGCCGACGAAATCGACGCCCAGGTTCAGCCGGTTGACGACCACGAGCGCCAGCGCCGCGAGGCTGAGCGCGAGCGTCAACCCGAACGCCCAGACGCGCAGGCGCACGAAATCGATGTTGGTGTCGTCGGGAACGAGTTTGAGCAATCTCATAGCTGTTCTCTTGCCGCCCAACTCCCGTTCGCCCTGAGCGCAGTCGAAGGGCATGCCGCAGGCGAAAGGCCCGCGTCATGTGCTTCGACTTCGCTCAGCACGAACGGACATGAGGGATGCGCGTCGATCGGGCGCTGGGTCATATGTTGATCGACTTGGGCTTGGTGCGGCGCAGCCACAGCGCCACCATCATCCGGGTGAAGGTCACCGCGGTGAACACGCTCGTCACGATGCCGATCAGCAGCACGACCGCGAAGCCCTTGACCGGGCCGGACCCGAGGATCAGCATGATGATGACGGTGATGCCGTGCGTCATGTTCGCCTCGAAGATCGTCCGGCTCGCTTCCTTGTAGCCGAGCTCCACCGCTTGCACCACGCCCCGCCCGCGCCGGCGCTCCTCGCGGATGCGCTCGTTGATCAGCACGTTGGCGTCCACCGCGGTGCCGATCGTCAGCACGAACCCGGCGATGCCCGGCAGCGTCAGGGTGGCGTTCAGCATCGCCATCACCGCCAGGATCACCAGGATGTTGATGATGACCGCCAGGTTCGCATACAGCCCGAAGCGCCCATAGGTGACGAACATGAACACGATCACCGCCGCAGCGGCGACGATCGACGCGAGCACGCCCGCGCGGATCGAATCGGCGCCGAGATCGGGGCCGACGGTGCGCTCCTCGATCACCTTGAGCGCGACGGGCAGCTTGCCCGACCGGAGCGCGATCGCCAGCTCGTTGGCGCTCTGCACCGTGAAGCTGCCAGAGATCGACGCGCGGCCGCCCAGGATCGCGCTTTCGATGTTGGGCGCCGAGATCACCTGGTTGTCGAGGATGATCGCGAACGGCTTGTTGACGTTCTCGGTCGTCACCTTGGCGAAGCGCCGGCCGCCGGGGCCCTCGAAGGTGATCGCGACGTTGGGGGCGTTGGTCTGCTGGTCGAAGGTCTGGCTGGCTTCGCTGATCTGGTCGCCGGTGATCATCGCCGACCGCTTGACCGCGATGAACGGGATGCCGGCCGGGTTGGTCGGATAGCGCAGCACCTGGCTGCCCGCGGGCGCACGGCCGGCGGCGAGATCGGCGGGGTTGGCGCTCTGGTCGACCAGCTTGAATTCGAGCTTGGCGGTCTTGCCGAGCAGATCCTTCAGTGCCTGCGGGTTCTGCAATCCCGGCACCTGAACGACGATCCGGCTGGCGCCCTGGCGGATGATCGTCGGTTCCTTGGTGCCGAGCGCGTCGATGCGGCGGCGCACGACCTCGGTCGCGTCGCCCAGCGCGGTCTCGATCGCCTGGGTCAGCCCGGCCTGCGTCGGCTTGATAACGAAGCGGCTGGTGTCGACCACGCCGATGTCCCACACCCGCTGCCCGGTCATCCCCGCGCCACCGCCGGTAATCGTCAGCAGGCGTTCTCGGGCCGCATCGACCTGGCCTGCGTCGCGCACGAAGAACGATAGCTGGCCGTCGCGGGTCGAGATGTCGCCGATCGCGATCGGTGGCGCGCCGCGGCGCATCTCGGTCTGCACCTGGTCGCGCATCGCCTCGAGCCGCGACGCGGCAAGGTCGGCGGTGTCGGCCTCCAGCAGCAGATAGCTGCCGCCCGCCAGATCGAGCCCCAGGTTGATCCGCGGGTGCACCGGCAGTTGTGCGCTATAGCGTTCGGGCAGGAAGCTGGGGATGGCCAGCGCGCAGAGGATGCCGAGCAGGCCGACGATCCACGCGACCTTCCAGCGGGGGAAATCGAGCATCGTCTCAGTCGTTCGCCGGCTTGGCCATCGGATTGACGACCTCGGTCAGCGTCGCCTTCACCACCCGCACGCGGACGTTCGGCGCGATCTCGACCTCGACGAACGCATCCTCCAGCTTGCTGACCTTGCCGACGATGCCACCGGCGGTCACGACCTGATCGCCCTTCTTGACCGCCGCGACCGCGGTCTGCAACGCCCGGACCCGGCGCTGCTGCGGGCGGATCATCAGGAAATAGAACACGACAAAGACGAGGAGCAACGGCGCGAGGCCGAAGAACGAGGCGATGCCGCCGTTGGCAGCGGCGGCGCCGCCGGCGGCCTGGGCATAGGCTGGTGTGATGAACATGCGTCCCGACACGACATTGACGGGGCAGGCGGACGTACCGCGCCCCTGGAAGAGCGCGCCGCTACCATTGCTTGGGCAGCCGTGCAATCGTCCGGCGATCCTGGAGGAGACGGCGCGTGATTCTGGTGATGGGCGAGATCAAGCTGGCGGCCGGCGGCGGCGACAAGGCGCGCGCGCTGCTGGCGGAGCATGCCGCGGCGTGCATGGGCGAGGACGGCTGCGATCTCTACGTCTTCTCGTTCGATGCGGGCGATCCGGATCTGGTGCGGATATCCGAACGCTGGGCGACACCCGAAGCACTTGCGGCGCACGGCGGCGCGCCGCACCAGAAGGCGTTCGGCCGTGCGCTGCGCGATCACCCGATCGAGCGCATCTCGGTCAAGGCGTGGGACGGCCAGTTCTGGCGCACCCTGATCGGCGACTGACGCCCTTGCATCCAGGCGGACGCCCGCGTAATGCGCCGCCTTCGGTCGGGGCGTAGCGCAGCCTGGTAGCGCATCACACTGGGGGTGTGGGGGTCGCAGGTTCGAATCCTGTCGCCCCGACCAAGAGTTCCATCATTCAGCCGGCGACGCGAACTTGCTGCCCGTCGGAGGCGCGAGCCGGCTTCACGCCGCCAATGTCGGTCGAAGGTCGATCATCTCGCCCAGGATATCGGACATGCCAGCCAGATGGCGGAGCACCGCGTTAGAGGGCGCGCGGTATCGGGTATCCACAACGCACAGGGCTCCGATCCGTGTGCCGTCACCGATGGTGATGGGATGACCCATGTACGCGTGGATGTGCGGGGCGCCGGTCACCAGCGGGTTGTTGGCGAACCGCTCGTCGCTCGCGGCGTTGGACACCACGAACGAGCCGCCCTGCGAAATCGTGTAGTTGCAGAACGCCTGTCCGCGCGGCATACTGTCCTCGCCGAACCCGTAAGCGGACTTGATCCACTGCGTATCGCGATCGATGAAGGTGGGGAGGCAGACCGGAAAACCCGTTGCTTCCGCCACATGCTTGGTCACCAAATCGAACTGCCGTTCCCGCACCGCATTCGCCAGTTGCTTGCGGCGCAACGTTTCCAGGCGAAGCTTTTCGTCCATCGGCACCGGAAAGCCGAAGGATGCGTTGCCTGTCCGGCCGCATTCCGGCTTCGCGCCGATTTGCGCAGACTTGCGGTTGATCCCCAAGCGGTCTCTCCGCTTGGCCTGCGCGGCATCGCAGGCGGACGTGATCTTGGCGAAGAAGGCGTCGGGATTGCTCGCCAGCTCAGTCTTGCTGAGGCACAGCGATGCGCCTGCGGCCTCGAGCTTGGCCGTCAGCAACAGATTGTTTGTGGACTGGTCGGACACCACGATCTTGCAGACCCCTCTCAGATCGGCAATCAAGTCCAGCAACGCAGCCCCGTCGATATACGGCATACAAAGGTCGATGGTGACGATGTCGGGCATCAGCCGGCGGATCATCTCGACCGCCGACTGCGCGTCGCTTGAAAAACCGACCACGCTAAAGCCGCTTCTGGCGCTGAACGCATTGTCGAGCAGGGCCTGAATCGTTCGCGAATCGTCGACGATGATGACCCGCCGTCCCGGTCGCGATGGTAATGTCATTACGATCTCCCTGCCGACAAGCCACATTTTCGCTCGGCAAGGCCGGGCTGCAAAGAAGTCGGTCTAGCGACCAAAGCCATAGGCAAAGATTAACGTGGTTCATTGATTCCGTATAACAAACAGCAACTTGCTGCGCCTTGGAGACGACGGACATGGATGGCGCACGTCATTGTCCGCTTGCACCCAAGCGAAAATAATCCTGTCCTACACAGAACCGATATGGTTCGTGGCTTGCCATTCAACAGGAGGGCAGGACATGAATGTGGAATCCTTGATCGACGACGTGATCGACCGCGAGGGCGGCTATTCCAACCACGCCGCAGACCGCGGCGGGGCGACGTGCTGGGGCGTGAGCGAGGCGGTGGCGCGCGCCGACGGCTATTCGGGCGAGATGCGCGCGCTGCCCCGCACCCGTGCGGTGGCCATCTACCGGCGGCTGTACTGGACCGCCCCGGGCTTCGACCGAGTCGCCACGCGTGCGCCGACGATCGCCGCGGAACTGTTCGATACCGGCGTGAACATGGGAGTCGCGGTCGCCGCCGCGTTCCTCCAGCGCGCGCTCAATGCGCTGAACCGGGGCGCGTTGCACTATCCCGATCTGGCGCTCGATGGGCGGGTCGGCGTGGGCACGCTGGCTGCGCTCGACGCCTTCCTCGCGCACCGCGGTGTCGGCGGCGAGACGGTGCTGCTGAAGGCGCTCGAAGCCTTGCAAGGCGAACGCTACGTCGCGCTGGCCGAGCGGCGACCGGCGAACGAGGCGTTTCTTTATGGCTGGCTCGCGAACCGGATCGGTGCATGAGCGAGAGCGAAACTTCGCGGGAACCACGTGACCTTCGTTACCTTCGGCGCGATCCGTGGGTGACGAGAGCGCGCCCGGCGTTCCTCTACGTCATGTATGCGCTGCTGCTCTGGTCGCTGCCGATGGGACTGATCGCGGCGATCCAGCCCGCGATCGCGGCGTCGATGACCCGCGGGATGGCGGCGTATTTCGCGGCAATCCCCGAACCGCTCTACGCGCTCTTCGGCACCGGTTACCTCGGCTACACCGTCGCGCGGACATGGGGCAAGGCGAACGGGGTGGAACGATAGCGACGGGCGGCGCGCGAG
The DNA here is from genome assembly GCF_964263785.1 of Sphingomonas sp. Taxonomy (GTDB): domain Bacteria; phylum Pseudomonadota; class Alphaproteobacteria; order Sphingomonadales; family Sphingomonadaceae; genus Sphingomonas. The sequence goes on along the minus strand of NZ_CAXVWL010000022.1, from coordinate 30,760 downwards.
CGGCTAGGGCGGGGCATGCCGAACCGCCTTACGCTCTGCGCCGCGTTGCTCCTGGGCGCCTGCTCGCCGCCCGCGCTGCTCAATCGCCTCAACACCGTGACCCCCGGCGACAGCGACGCGCGCCGCGTGGCCGGGGGCGTCGCCTACGGATCCGACGCGCGCCAGAAGCTCGACGTCTGGGCGCCGCGCTCGACCGGCGCCGCGCCGCGCCCCGTCGTCGTCTTTTTCTACGGCGGCGCCTGGGTGTCGGGGGCGCGCGGCGAGTACGGCTTTGCAGGGCGCGCCTATGCGGCGAAAGGCTTCGTCGCGATCGTCGCCGATTACCGGCTGGTGCCGCAGGTCCGCTTTCCCGCCTTCGTCCAAGACGGCGCGCTCGCGGTCCGGTGGGCACGCGACAATGCGGCGCGCTATGGCGGCGACCCCAAACGGATCACGATCGCAGGGCATTCGGCGGGCGCGTACATCGGCGCGATGCTGGCGCTCGACCCGCAGTGGCTGCGCGGGGCCGGGGTCGATCCGAAGACGGTGCGCGCCGCCGCCTTGCTGGCGGGACCGTACGACTTCCTGCCGCTGACCGACCGGCGCGCGCACGACGCGCTCGGCAATTGGCCGCGGCCCGAGGAGACCCAGCCGATCCACTACGCCCGCGCCGATGCGCCGCCGCTATGGCTGGCGGCGGGCACCGCCGACACCGTCGTCAACCCGCACAATAGCGAATCGCTCGCCGCCCGGCTCCAAGCGCTCGGCGCGCCGGTGACCTTGCGCGAATACCCGGGCAAGAGCCACGTCGACCTGGTCAAGGGCCTGTCCAAGCCCTTCCGCGGCAGCGCGCCGACGCTGGCGGAGAGCAGCGCCTTCCTGCTGGCCAACAGCCGCTGACGTTGCACCCGCGCCGCCGCATACTACATCGCGGCGCATGAGCACAGACAACGCCATGCCCGTGTGGCACGGCACCACCATCTGTTCGGTCCGGCGCGGCGGCAAGGTCGTCGTGGCAGGGGACGGGCAGGTCTCGATGGGCCAGACCGTGATGAAGCCCAACGCCCGCAAGGTCCGCCGCCTGGGCGACGGATCGGTGATCGGCGGCTTCGCGGGCGCCACCGCGGACGCCTTCACCCTGTTCGAGCGGCTGGAGCGCAAGCTCGAGCAGCATCAAGGTCAATTGCTGCGCGCGTCGGTCGAGCTGGCGAAGGATTGGCGCACCGACAAATACCTGCGCAACCTGGAGGCGATGATGATCGTCGCCGACAAGGACGTGACGCTGATCCTGACCGGCAACGGCGACGTGCTGGAGCCCGAGGCCGGGATCGCGGCGATCGGCTCGGGCGGCAATTACGCGCTCGCCGCGGCCAAGGCGCTGGTCGACTACGAAGCCGACGCGGAGGTCATCGCGCGCAAGGCGATGGGCATCGCGGCGGAGGTGTGCGTCTACACCAACGACCGGCTGGTGGTGGAGACGATGGACTCGGCGATCTGATGCTTCTTAGCCCTCTGCCGCCTTCGCGGGAGAGTTGGGTGAGGGTCTTCTTCTTCGACCTTCCCGCCCACGGCTCCAAGAAGAAGACCCTCACCTCCCACTCGCTGACGCGAGCGGGCCCCTCCTCTCCCGCGAAGGCGGGAGAGGGCTAAGAAAGAGCGATGAACACACCTCTCACCCCCAAGGCGATCGTCGCCGCATTGGACGCCCACATCATTGGCCAGGCGGATGCCAAGCGCGCGGTTGCGGTTGCACTGCGCAACCGCTGGCGCCGCCAGCAGCTCTCGGCCGACTTGCGCGACGAGGTGACGCCCAAGAACATCCTGATGATCGGGCCCACCGGCTGCGGCAAGACCGAGATCAGCCGCCGCCTGGCCAAGCTGGCCGACGCGCCGTTCGTGAAGGTCGAGGCGACCAAGTTCACCGAGGTCGGCTATGTCGGCCGCGACGTCGAGCAGATCGCCCGCGACCTGGTCGAGGAAGCGATTCGGCTGGAAAAGGAGCGCCGCCGCGCCGCGGTCGCCGACAAGGCCGAGGACGCGGCGATGAAGCGCTTGCTGGACGCGCTGACCGGCAAGGACTCGAGCGCCGCGACCCGCGAGGCGTTCCGCCAGCGCTTCACCGACGGCCACCTCGATGCCACCGAGATCGAGATCGAGGTCGAGCAGGCGCCGTCGATGCCGTTCGAGGTGCCCGGCGGCGCGCCGCAGATGATCAACCTGTCCGAGATGATGAAGTCGTTCGGCGGTGGCGCACAGCTGAAGCGCCGCAAGCTGAGCGTCCGCGCGGCGTGGGAAAAGCTGGTGGAAGAGGAGGCCGACAAGCGCCTCGACCAGGACGACGTCAACCGCGTCGCGCTGGCCGATGCGGAGGCGAACGGCATCGTCTTCCTGGACGAAATCGACAAGATCGCGATGTCCGAACAGCGCGGCGGCGGATCGGTCAGCCGCGAAGGCGTCCAGCGCGACCTGCTGCCGCTGATCGAGGGCACCACCGTTGCGACGAAACACGGGCCGATGAAGACCGACCACATCCTCTTCATCGCCAGCGGCGCCTTCCACGTCGCCAAGCCCAGCGACCTGCTGCCCGAGCTCCAGGGGCGCCTGCCGATCCGCGTCGAGCTGAAGGGGCTGACCGAGGCCGATTTCGTTGCGATCCTGTCCGACACCAAGGCATCGCTTCCCGCGCAATACAAGGCGTTGATCGCAACCGAAGGCGTCGAGGTCAGCTTCACCGACGACGGCATCGCCGCGGTCGCGCGGATCGCCGCGGAGGTGAACGGGCAGGTCGAGAACATCGGCGCGCGAAGGCTGCAGACGGTGATGGAGAAACTGCTCGAGGAGGTCAGCTTCAACGCCGAGGACCGCGCCGGTTCGTCACTCGTCGTCGACGCCGCCTATGTCGACAGCCAGCTCGCCAGCATCGCGCGCAACACCGACCTCAGCCGGTTCGTGCTCTAGGAGCGCGTCTTGGGGATCTTGGTGTAGGGTACGAAGTCGCCGAAGAAGCAATAGCCCGACGCGATGGTCTGCGGCGGCTCGATCAACCGGAATCGATCGTGGCGGCACAGGCTCGTGCCGAAGCGCTCGACGATCAGCGTCGCGAACGGGCGAAGCGCCGGACAATGGTCGATCGTCGTGCGATAGATCCGAGCGCCGTCACGATAGAGGATCGTGTGCGCATCGACGATCTCCGGACCGACGTTGCTGGACGGATTGATGCAGGTCTGCGGCTTGCCCGCGATCCGGCCCTCCAGCGGATCGGTCGAGGCCGCAACCAGGGGCAACAGCGCCAGCGCCCCGGCCAACCGAACGATGGGCCGGATCATGGCTTGCGGTAAGGCGTGAACCGGCCCAGCGCGCAGCTCCCCGTCTGGAACCGCGATGTGCTGTCCACGGTCGTGCCGATGTCGCCCGAGCACAATTGCCCGCCGACCTGCCGCGTGACGAGCACGTCGCCACGCGCGATCCCCTCGCAACCGCCGCCATTGGTATCGTTGCGATAGACCAGCCCGCGGCTGAACTTGTAAAGGATTGTCGGGCCATAGCCCTCGGTCTGATATTGCGAGCTGTTGCTGAGCGGCAGGCACGAAGTCGGCTTGCCCGGCACCAGCCCGGCAAGCGCCGCGTCGAGCTTGGTCTGCGCGGTCGCGGCGCGCGTGTCGATCCGCCCCTGTTGGGCGGCGCTGGGGGTGCAGCCCGCGAGCACTGCCGAACACAAAAGAGCTGCGGGAAGGACGATGGTGCGCATGGATTGTCTCCTGTCGAACTGAACGCACGACCAGGCGTTTCGTTCTAGCCCTTGAACGCGTCCTTGCCGGCGCGCAGCCGGGCGAAATCCTCCACCGATGCGGCACGCAGAAAAGGGTTGGTCGCGCGCTCGGCGCCGATCGTCGTCGGCACCGTCGCCTCGCCACGCGCGCGCTGTGCCGCCACCTGCGCCAGCCGCTCGGCAACGGCGGCATTGTCCGGCTCCGCGACCGCGGCGTAGCGCGCGTTGGACAATGTGTATTCGTGCCCGCAATAGACCCGCGTCGCGTCGGGGATCGCGGCATAGCGCGCCATGTTGGCGAACATGTCACCAGGCGTGCCCTCGAACAATCGTCCGCAGCCCATCGCGAAGAGCGTATCACCGGTGAAGACGATGCCGTCCTCCGCGAAGTGGAACGCGACATGTCCCTGCGTATGGCCGGGCACCTCCATCACCGTCGCGGCGTGGCGGCCCAGCATGAGCGTGTCGCCTTCCGCGACACCGCGGTCGAGCGTCGGGATCTTCGCCGCCTCGGCCGCTGGCGCGACGATTTCCGCTCCCGCTGCCTTCAGCGCCTGATTGCCGCCGGTGTGGTCGGGATGCCAGTGGGTTGTCCAAACCGCGTCGATCCGCCAGCCGCGCTCGGCGGCGGCGGCCTGCACCGGTGCCGCTTCGCCCGGATCGACGACGATGGTCTCGCCGCTGTCGGCGTCGTGCACCAACCAGGCGTAATTGTCCGACAGGACGGGGACGCGAACGACATCCAGCATCACCACGTACCCGTATTGGGCATCGACGCCCATGGCTCGGCGGGTTCGAGCACGCCATCCTGGAGCAGTTCGATCGAGATGCCGTCGGGAGTCTTCACGAACGCCATATGCCCATCGCGCGGCGGCCGGTTGATCGTGACGCCACCGTCCATTAGCCGCCGGCACGTGTCATAGATGTTCTCGACGCGGTAGGCGAGGTGGCCGAAATTGCGTCCGCCGGAGTAAGTCTCGGATTCCCAATTGTACGTCAGCTCTACCTCGGCGTCCGCGCGTTCGCCGGGAGCGTTCATGTCCTCGGGCGTGGCAAGAAAGATGAGCGTGAAGCGGCCCTTCTCGCTCTCCATCCGCCGCACCTCCTTCAGCCCGAGCAGTTCGAAGAAGCGGATCGTCGCGTCGGGATCGGTGACGCGGATCATGGTGTGCAGGTATCTCATGCAGGCGGGCTCCAAATTCTGGCAGACGATAGGGCTTCGAGCGCACTGAGCAAATCCTCGCCGAGCGAGCTGGGGGGGGATCAAGACGGATCGAACTGCTTCAGCGCCGCCACCGCACTCCGCCCAGCGTCGGCGTTGGGCGCCAGCCGCGCCGCCTCGCCCCAGGCCCGCCGCGCGCCTGCTTCGTCGTGCCCGAGCGCCGCGATATTGCCCGCCTCCAGTTGCACCGATGCGTCATCCGCCGAACGGCGCAAAGCCTCGGCAATGTCCTTCCTTGCCCGCGGCAAATCGTCCATTCGTCGCGCCAGCGTCGCCGACAGCAGCCACACGAGCGGATCGTCGCTCGCGGTCGTCAGGGCTAGGTCGATGTCGGTGCGCGCGGTGTCCAACGCGCCGGTCGCGACCAGCGCGCGCGCATGGTCGAGCTGCGCTTCCCCCAGTTGCAGCCCGGTCAGCGTTCCCGCGATCAGCGCGGCATCCAGCGCCGCACGCGCCTTGGCGCCATCGCCCGCCGCCAGCCAGGCATTGCCCGCCTGGGCCCAATATTGCGCCGCATGCTCGTCCTTGCCGGTCTCCGCTGCGCGCGCCGCCGCCTCGAACTCGCCTGCCGCCGCCGCCCAGTCGGATTCTTGCGCATAGGCCAGCCCAGCGCATTGCCGCGCGAACCACCCGCCGCCCGCGATCCGCCAGCGCGTGGCCTCCTCGCGCGCCGCCACAGGGTCGGTCCGCGCCAGCTCGACGCAAGCGTCGTAGCGCGCCTCGTCGGGCAATTGGAGCGCAGCGGCGAGCAGCAACAGGATCATGCGGCGATCACATCCTCCACCGCACGGATCAGCAGCACGAGATGGGTGTCGCGCGACAGGCGGTGATCGCCGTCCTTGACCAGCCACGTCTGGACATCGGCTGAACGGATCAGCCGCGCCAGCTCGACCGTGCGGTTCCACGGCACGTCCGCGTCCGCCTGCCCCTGCAACAGCCGGACCGGCCCGTCGAAGGCGATCTGTCCGAACATCAGCCGGTTGGCCTCACCCGACGACCAGAAGGCGCGGGTATAGAGCGTCGGCTCCGAACCATAAGGGTTGGCGCGTTCCAGCCGGCCGTCCGAGAGCAGCGCCAGCTTCTCCTCGGTCGTGAACCCCCAGTCGGTGAAGTCGGGCGCGGGCGCAATGCCGACCAGCGCGTCGACCCGGTCGGGCCGGTCGCGCGCCACCAGCAGCGCGATCCACCCGCCCATCGACGACCCGACCAGCACCACCGGTCCGGCGACGACGGTATCGATCATCGCGATCGCATCGTCGCGCCAGTCGGCCAGCGTCTGGTCGGCGAACGCTCCCTCGCTCTGCCCGCATCCGCCATAATCGAAGCGCAGGAACGCGCGGCCGGCAGCTTTCGCCCAGGCTTCGAGCGCCAGCGCCTTGGTGCCGTTCATGTCCGAGGCGTAACCGGGCAGGAACACCACCGCGGGCCGTGCGCCGTCGGTGAAGTGGTAGGCGAGGCGGGGGCGGGCTGGGTCGGACATGGCCTGCGCCTATCGTGTCCGTCGCGCAGCGCCAAGCCGCGCGGGTCAGATGATATAGTCGACCGTCTTCAGCTGACTCTGCGCCGCCCGCGCCGCGCCCCGCTTGGCCACCATCTGCGCGTATAGCCGGCCCACGGTGCCGCTTCCTGCGGTCGGGAAGGCCGCGGGCAGGATCGCGTGGATCGTGCAGGCGATGCCCCCCGCCACCATCGCCAGCCCGAAGCGCCCCGCCGCGACGAGGTGCTCGGCATAGCTTTCGCCAACAGATTCTGGATGATCGAGAAACAGACGGCGGATCATGGACGGTCCCTTGCTGCGTTGCGAAGACAATATCATGGCGCCACCGCGGCGCCAGCCCTTGCGGCCAGCCCCGCGAGCATCTCCGCCGCGAGCACCGACAGCGTGTCGTCGCGCGCGCCCATCACGACGATGCGGTCGCCGGGTCTTGCTTCGGCGACGAGCAGGGCTGCCGCGTCCGCGCGAGCGGCGACATAGCGCGCGTCGCAACCCGCGGCGCGGAGCGAATCGACGATCGCCTCGCTACCGACCTCGCGCACCACGGTGCCGCCCTGGTAGACGGGATCGGGCAGGACCAGCAGGTCGCGCACGGCTAGCTTGCTCGCGAACATCGCCAGCAGCTCCTCGCGCATCGTCTTGAGCGGGCCGTAGCCGTGCGGCTGGAACAGCAACAGCAGGCGGCCGGGAAAGGCGTGGAGGGTGTCGAGCGTCGCGGCGATCTTGTCGGGGTTGTGTCCGAAATCGTCGATCACCGCGACGCCGCCTGCTTCGCCAATCAGCTCGAAGCGGCGTTTCAGCCCGGAGAAGCCTTCGATCGCGCTGGCGGCTTCGGCAAGCGGCACGCCCGCGGCGACCGCAGCACCAATGGCGGCGAGCGCGTTCGACACGTTGTGCAGCCCCGGCACCGCGAGCCGCACCGGCAAGGTGGCGTCCTCGGTCATCAGATCGAACCGCATCGCGAACCGCTCCGGCACCAGGTTGCGCGCGGACAGGTCGGCGTCCGCCTCCACCGCGAACGTCGTCACCGACGGCAATCCGCCGAGCAGCGCCAGCGTCTCCGCATCGCCGGCATTGGCGACGACCTGCCGCGCGCGGCCCGCGAAGTCGCCGAACAGCGCGCGCAGCTCGTCCAGCGGCATATGATCGAGGCTGACGTTGTTGAGCACCGCGACCGCGGGATGGTACAGCCGGATCGACCGATCGCTCTCGTCGACCTCGGCGACGAACGCGTCACCGCCGCCGACGAGCGCGCTGGCGAACGGTGCGTCGGCGCTCGCGAAATTCTTCATCACCGCGCCGTTCATCACCGTCGGGTCGCGGCCGCAGGCATGCAGGATCCAGGCGATCATGCCAGTGACGGTCGATTTGCCGCTCGTCCCCGCCACCCCGATCGGCAAGGCGGCGTCGTTGAACAAGGCCACCAGCGCCTCGGCCCGCGTCGCGCGTTCGCAGCCGAGCGCCGTCGCCGCGACGATGTCGGGCACCGTCTCCTCGACCGCCGCCGAGGCGATCACCCGCATGTCGGCGCGCACGCCGCTGCCGTCCTGTGCGAACAGCGCGATCCCTGCCGCGCGCAACGCATCGAACTTGGCCGGCACCCGCCCCTGATCGAGCCCCCGGTCCGATCCCGAGACCGCGTGCCCGCGCGCGCGCAGGATCATCGCAAGCGGCATCATGCCCGAACCGCCGATGCCGACCAGAAAACAAGGTTTGGCCAATGTCATGCCACCGCGCTATCGGCGGCGGCGCGGTTGGGCAAGATGGAGACGGACGATCAGGATCGGAGTGCTGGCCGCATCGAGCCGGGCCAATCCGGATTCAATCCCTCGGGTGACCGCTTATGCCGCGGCAGCCCTTCCGGAGGTCGAACTCGTCTTCCACCCGCAATGCACGGAAACCGACGGCCATTTCGCCGGGTCCGACATGCGCCGGGCCGAGGCGTTCCTCCAATATGCCAACGATCCCGCCTTCGACGCGATCTGGTTCCTGCGCGGCGGCTATGGCGCCAACCGCATCCTCGACATGGTCATGCCGCATCTGGCGCGCGCGGCGCGGGCGAAGACGTATCTGGGCTATTCCGATGTCGGCTTCCTGCTGTCCGCGCTCTACGCACGCCGGATCGGCCACGCGGTCCATGGTCCGATGGCGAGCGATATCGGGCGGCATGACGGCGAGGCGACGGTGGCCAGATCGCTCGGCTGGCTGGCACGGCGGGATCCGGCGGGGCTCGAACCCGGGCTCGACGGTCAACCCTCGGTCGCGTTCAACCTGTCGATCCTGGGCAGCCTGATCGGCACGCCGTGGCTGCCTGACCTGACCGACCATGTCGTGATCGTCGAGGAGGTGTCGGAGGCGATGTACAATATCGACCGCTTGCTCTTCAAGGTCGCGCACGCCACCCAGTTGAAGGGGATCGCGGGGCTGCGGCTCGGCGCGGTCACCGCTGTCCAGGCGAACACCCCCGCCTGGGGCGAGACGCTCGACTACATGATGGTCCGCTGGTCGCGCGACATGGGGGTGCCGTATCTCGGCCGCGCGGAGATCGGGCACACGCAGGGCAACCGCGTGGTGCCGTTCGGGATCGCATGACCGGCGGCTGGGACTTCTGGATCGACCGCGGCGGGACCTTCACCGACGTCGTCGCGCGGCGGCCCGACGGCAGCGTGGCGATCGCGAAATTGCTGTCCGAAGACCCGGCGCATTATGCCGATGCCGCGGTGGAGGCGATCCGCCGGCTGACCGGGGGCGCGGCGGTGCCGCTGTCGCTGCGCATCGGCACGACGGTGGCCACCAACGCGCTGCTCGAGCGCAAGGGCAAGCCGACCTGCCTCGCGATCACCCGCGGCTTCGGCGACGCGCTGGCGATCGGCTATCAGGAGCGCCCCGACATCTTCGCGCGCGAGATCGTCCGTCCGCCACCGGTGTACGGCCATGTCGTCGAGATCGACGAGCGGGTCGACGCCGAGGGCAACGTCCTTCGCCCGCTCGACCGCGACGCCGCACGCGCCGGGTTGCAGGCGGCGTACGAGGCAGGGTTCGGCGCGCTCGCGATCGTGTTGATGCATGGTTACCGTTTCACGGATCACGAGAGGACGCTGGCACAGATCGCGCAGGAAATCGGTTTCGCCCAGGTCTCGGTCAGCCACCGCGTCGCGCCGCTGATCAAGCTGATCGGTCGCGGCGACACGACCGTCGTCGATGCGTATTTGTCACCGGTCGTGGATCGCTACGTCGCCGGGCTCCGCGACGCTCTTGGCGAAGGCGCGCTGTTCATGCAATCGTCCGGCGGGCTCGTCGCGGGCGAAGCGTTCCGCGGCAAGGACGCGATCCTTTCCGGCCCCGCGGGCGGCATCGTCGGCATGGCCGCGACCGCCAGGGCGGCTGGGTTCGACCATGTCATCGGTTTCGACATGGGCGGCACCTCCACCGACGTGTCGCATCATGCGGGCACCTTCGAGCGCGATACCGAAACGGTCGTCGGCGGCGCGCGCATCCGTGCCCCCATGCTGCGCATCCACACCGTCGCTGCGGGCGGCGGATCGATCTGCCGCTACGATGGCGCGGCGTTGATCGTCGGCCCGCAGTCGGCAGGCGCGACGCCCGGTCCCGCCTGTTACCGCCGCGGCGGGCCGTTGACCGTCACCGACTGCAACGTCCTGCTCGGCAAGCTGCGGCCCGAGCATTTCCCTGCGCTGTTCGGCCCGAACGGCGACCAGCCCCTCGATCGCCAAGCAGTGGCGGCGCGCTTCGCCGATCTCCCGCTTGTCCCGCACGAGGCAGCCGAAGGCTTCGTGGCGGTGGCGGTCGCCAACATGGCGGGTGCCATCCGCGCGATCTCGGTCGCGCGCGGGCACGATGTCACCCGCTACACGCTGGCGTGCTTCGGCGGGGCGGGGGGGCAGCATGCGTGCCTGGTCGCCGACGCCCTGGCGATGGAGCGGGTGATGATCCACCCGCTCGCGGGCGTGCTGTCGGCCTATGGCATGGGGCTGGCCGACCGCCGCGTCCTGCGTGAGGCGACGCTCGGCGTGGCGTACGACGATCCCGCGGTCGCGAGCGCGCTAGCCGTACTGGCCGAACAGGCAAGCGAGGCGCTGGTCGAACAGGGCGTCGATCCGGCGACCGTCACCGTCGAACGCCGCGTCCACCTACGCCGCGGCCAGACCGACCATACCATCGAGGCTGCCTTCGCCGACGCCGAGACGATGGCCGCCGCCTTCGATGCCGCGCACGTCGCGCAATTCGGCTTTGCCAGCACCGCGCCCCTGGTCGCCGACCGCATCGTCGCCGAAGCCGTCGCCGCCAGCGCCGCGATCGACCTGCCGGTGACTCTGCCGCAAGACCCCGCACCGCCACTGGAGAGCGTGGCCGTGTACCTGGCGGGCGCCTGGCACGACACGCCGGTCCTGGCGCGCGAAGGGCTCCCCGCCGGACACGGCATCGCAGGCCCGGCGCTCGTCATTGACGCCTCCTCGACGACCGTCGTCGAGCCGGGCTGGCGCGCCCGCGTCGACACCCTCGGCAACCTGATCCTGGAGCGTATCGCCCCACGCGCCATCGCCGCCGCGGGGGTGCACGCCGATCCGGTACGCCTCGCGATCTTCGCCGGGCTGTTCATAGGGATCGCCGAGGAGATGGGCGCCGCGCTCCAGCGTTCCGCCGCCTCGGTCAACATCCGCGAGCGGCTCGATTTCAGCTGCGCGCTGTTCGACGCGCACGGCAACCTCGTCGCCAATGCGCCGCACATCCCCGTCCACCTCGGCTCGATGGGCGAGAGCATCCGCACGATCATCGAGAGCAGGGGAGACTTGCCGCGCGGCATCCGCCGGGGCGACGCCTATGCGCTCAACGCGCCCTATCGCGGCGGCACGCACCTGCCCGACATCACCGTGATCGTGCCGGTTTTCGCCGACGGCGATGCCCCCGCCTATTTCGTCGCGGCGCGCGGCCACCACGCCGATGTCGGCGGCATCGCTCCCGGATCGATGCCGCCCGAAAGCACGACCGTCGAAGAGGAGGGCGTGCTTCTCGACGACGTGCTGGTCGTCGACGAAGGCCGCTTCCGTGAAGCCGAGCTGCGTGCGCTGTTCGCCGGTGGCGCCTACCCGGCGCGCAACATCGACCAGAACATCGCCGATCTCTCCGCACAGCTCGCCGCCTGCGCTCGCGGCGCGGCGGGCCTGGCGCGGCTCGCGGAAAATTATGGTGCCGAGGTCGTCGGCGCGTATATGGAGCACCTCCAGCGCCATTCCGAAGCCGCGGTCCGCAGCTGGATCGCGCGCCTCGACGATGGCGACTTCGCCTATGAGATGGACGACGGCGCGGTCGTACGGGTCGCGATCCGTGTCGACCGCGAAGCACGCACGATGCGGGTCGATTTCGCCGGCACCAGCGCGCAGCGCCCGAACAACTTCAACGCTCCCGTATCGATCGTCCGCGCCGCCGTCCTCTACGTCGTCCGCACCCTGATCGACGAGGCCGTGCCGCTCAACGACGGCTGCCTGCGCGGGGTCGAGATCGTCGTGCCGGAGGGTTCGATGCTGCGCCCGCGCTATCCCGCCGCGGTGGTCGCGGGCAATGTCGAGACCAGCCAGGTGGTCACCGACGCCTTGTTCGGCGCGCTCGGCGCGATGGCGGCCGCCCAAGGCACGATGAACAACTTCACCTTCGGGGACGACACCCGTCAATATTACGAGACAATCGGCGGCGGCGCGGGCGCAGGGCCGGGGTTCGACGGCGCGAGCGTGGTCCAGACCCACATGACCAACAGCCGCCTGACCGATCCCGAAATTTTGGAAAGCCGCTTCCCCGTGCTGCTCAAGGAATTTTCGATCCGCAAGGGCTCGGGCGGGGAGGGCGCCCACCGCGGCGGGGACGGTGCCACTCGCCGCATCCGCTTTCTCGAATCGATGACCGCGTGCATCCTCGCCAATCGTCGCCGAGTGCCGCCGTTCGGCTTGAGCGGCGGCAGCGTTGGCGCTTGCGGATCGGCCAGCGTCGAGCGCAAGGACGGCAGCACCGAACCGCTCGGCTCGACCGCCCGGGTCGCGGTGACGCCGGGCGACGTGTTCGTCATCGAGACACCCGGCGGTGGCGGGTACGGCGCGCCATGATCGACGAAACCACCGCTGCGCGCTTCTCCGCGCTCACCCTTGGGCATCTGACTCGGGAATGGCCGTACAAGCTCGATCTTGTCCTGACCGGACCGGACGACCTGATCCGCCCGTCCGTCCTTCACCCGATCTTTCACGGCAGCTTCGACTGGCACAGCTGCGTCCACGGCTGGTGGCAGGTGATGCGCCTCGCACGCCTGTTTCCGGCGATCGGCGGACAGGCCGAAGGCCTCGCCAACCGCATGCTGGTGCCCGAGCGGGTGGCCGGAGAGCGCGCGTTCCTCGATCGCGCGCTGACCGGCGGCTTCGAGCGGCCGTACGGCTGGGGCTGGCTGCTCGCGCTCCACGATGAGCTGGCGTCACGCCCCGATCGCGCCTGGGCCGCTACGCTGGAGCCGCTCGCCCGCGCCTTTGCCGCCCGCTTCGCCGCGTATCTGCCGCGGCTGATCTATCCCGTGCGCAGCGGCAAGCACGACAATACCGCCTTTGCGCTGATCCACGCGCTGCGCTGGGCCCGCACCCACGACCAAGCCCTTGCGACGCTGATCGAGGGTCGCGCGCGCCTCTGGTTCGGCAACGACCGCGATGCACGCCCGTGGGAGCCGAGCGGCGAGGACTTCCTCTCCGCCACGCTCACCGAAGCGCTGCTGATGCGCGAGGTGCTGGCCGATGGGTTCGGCGAATGGTTCTTCGCGTTCCTGCCCGACCCGTACGGCGAAGCGGCCAGAGCCTTGCGCGAACCCGCGATCGTCAGCGATCGGCACGACGGTCGCCTGGCGCATCTCGACGGCCTCAATCTCGCGCGCGCCTGGTGCTGGTCCGCGATCGCCGACGCCACGCCCGATCCGGCGCGAACCCGCGCGATCGCCGACGTGCATCTCGCCGCTGCCCTTCCGCATCTTGCCGACGATTACATGGGTGAACACTGGCTCGCGACCTTCGCGCTGCTTGCGCTCTCGGTCAGGTAACGGCGGCCCGGAACCGGTAAGCGGGATCGTTCCACGCCCGCTCGCGCATCACCGCCGCCAGCGTATCGACCGCACACCACACATCCTCGAACCCGGTGTAGAGCGGCGCGAACCCCATCCGCAGCACGTCGGGCGCCCGGAAATCGCCGACGACGCGCCGCGCGATCAACGCCTGGCAGATCGCGTAAGCGTGCGGATGCGCGAACGACACATGGCTGCCGCGATGCGCGCCGTCGCGGGGCGACGCCAGAACGAAGCCCGTGCAGCGCTCCTCGACCAGGGCGACGTACAGGTCACACAACGCTTGTCCCTTGGCGAACAGCGCGGCCAGATCGACCCCGTCGAACTGCGCGACTCCCTCCTCCAGCGCGGCGATCCCCAGGATCGGCGGCGTCCCGCACTGGAACCGGGCGATGCCGGGTGCGGGGGCATAGTCGTCGTGGAAGTCGAACGGTGCGGCATGCCCCATCCATCCCGATAGCGGCGATCGCAGCGTCTCCTGCAATCCGCGCGCGACATACAGGAACGCGGGCGCGCCGGGCCCACCGTTCAGGTATTTGTACCCGCACCCCACCGCTAGATCGACGTCGCACCCGTTCAGGTCGACCGCAACGGCGCCGGCGCTATGGCTCAAGTCCCACAGGACGAGAGCCCCGCGAGCATGCGCGGCGGCGGTGATCGCGGCTATGTCGCGCTTGTGCCCGGACTTGTAGTGGACATGCGTCAGCAGCACGACCGCGACGTCGTCGTCGATTGCCGCGACCAGGTCATCGAACGCAACCGTCTTCACTCGCCGCCCCGCCAGCATCCCGGCGACGCCTTGCGCCATATACAAGTCGGTCGGAAAGTTTTCCGGCTCGGACAGGATCGTCCCGCGCTCCGGACGCGCCATGCAGGCGGCGGCGAGCAGCTTGAACAGGTTCACCGAGGTCGAATCCGCGACCAGCACCTCGTCCGCTTGCGCGCCGATCAGCGGTGCGATCGCACCACCCGCCCGCACCGCCGCGCCGATCCAGCCATGCGCGTTCCACCCGGCGATCAGGTCGCGCCCCCATTGCTCCGTGACCACGTCCGTCAATCGCGCAGGCGTGGTCTTCGGCAACGCTCCCAGCGAATTGCCGTCGAGGTAGATCACCCCGTCGGGCAAAGCGAATCGGTCGCGTAATCCTCGCAGCGGATCGGCCGCATCGCGCGCACGCGCCTCGTCGCGCGTCACTTCGCTGTGGCCTGCGGATGATGCGGCACCAGGATCAGCGTCCGCCCCTCGACCCGCCACGATTTCAGCCGCGACAGCAGGTTCATCCCGATCACGTCGGTGTCGCCCATCCCCGGCGACACCACCACATCGACATCGCGCGCGACGATATTGCCCAGCGCGAACCGCTCGACGCTGGCGGTCTGCGCGCGGATCGATCCGTTGGCGGTGCGCAGGATCAGCGGCACGATCGGCTCGCGCACCTCCAGCCCCGCTGCCGCCGCGGTCTCGGGCGACAAGGCGGTCACGGTCGCCCCGCTGTCGATCAGCATCCGCCGCTTCACTCCGCCCAGATCGGCGCGTGCCCAGAAATGCCCGTCCGGCGCCATCCGGATGCGCACCTCCTGGCCGACCACCTGCTGCCCGTCGAGGCTCAGGGCACTCGCGATTCGCGACAGGTACGGATCGAACCGCTGCCGCTCGCCGAACACGAACGCCAGCGTACCCAGCAGCGCGATCCACGTCACCACGGACACCAACCGGCCGAGCACCGGCACGCGCCGCACCAGCGCCCCGACGATCAGCAGCGCGGGCAGCACCAGGTAGAGCGGCGGGATGGCGGAGAGATCGAACGGCATGGCACACCATATAGTCACGCGCCGCTGTACCGCATCTGTATCAGGCGATACGATCGCACCCATGGCGACACGGGCAAGCGAAGGTACAGGCGAGCAGGTCAGCGTCGTCGACCTGTTCACGATCGGTATCGGCCCGTCGAGCTCGCACACCGTCGGCCCGATGCGCGCCGCCCACCGCTTCGCGACCATGCTCGTGGAGGACGGCATCCGCCCCGGGCGGATCACCTGCGACCTCTACGGCTCGCTGTCGTTGACGGGCAGGGGGCACGCGACCGATCGCGCGATTGTCCTCGGCCTGGCCGGCAACACCCCCGAAGGCGTCGATCCCGACCGGGTCGACGCGATCCTGTCCGCTATCCGCGCAGCCGGTGCCCTGCCGCTTGGCGGCGGCGACGCGGTCCGTTTCGACGAGGCGGTCGATCTGGTCTTTCACAAGAGCTTTCTGCCCGGCCATCCCAATGCGCTCGCTTTCGCCGCGATCCTCGCCGACGGCAGCCGCATCGTCCGCCGCTTCTATTCGGTCGGCGGCGGCGCGATCCGCATGGAGGGCGAACAGCGGGCGCGCGCCAATATCGTGCTCGCGCACCCTTATGCCTCGGGCGACGAGCTCCTCGCCGTCGCGCGCGACACCGGGCTGTCGATCGCCGGCATCGTCCGCGCCAACGAGGCGGCATGGCGCGCCGAAGCGGAGACCGACGCCTTCCTCGACCGTGTCCGCGCCGCGATGGTCGCGAGCATCGACCGCGGGTGTCACAACACCGGCGAACTCCCCGGCGGCCTCCATGTCCAGCGCCGCGCCCGCGCCATCCGCGAGAAGCTGGTCGATCGCGGCCCGCGCTCCGATCCGGGGCTCGTCTTCGAATGGGTCAGTCTCTGGGCGCTGGCGGTGAACGAGGAAAATGCCGCCGGCGGCCGGGTCGTCACCGCGCCGACCAACGGTGCGGCGGGAGTCATCCCCGCGGTGCTGCGCTATTACGAAACCTTCGTCCACGGTGCGACGGGCCAGGGCGCGCGCGACTTCCTCTACGCCGCCTCCGCGATCGGCTTTCTCTACAAGCGCAATGCGTCGATCTCCGCCGCCGAAATGGGGTGCCAGGGTGAGGTCGGGGTCGCCTGCTCGATGGCCGCCGCCGGCCTCGCCGCCGCGCTCGGCGCGACCGCGACCCAGATCGAGAACGCCGCCGAAATCGGCATGGAGCACAATCTCGGCCTGACCTGCGACCCGATCGGCGGGCTCGTCCAGATCCCCTGCATCGAACGCAACACGATGGGCGCGATCAAAGCGATCAACGCCGCCTATCTCGCGCTCCACGGCGACGGCCGCCACATCGTCAGCCTCGATCAGGTGATCGAGACGATGCGCCAGACCGGCGAGGACATGAAGTCGCAATATAAGGAAACCAGCCTTGGCGGGCTTGCGGTCAACGTCGTCGAATGCTGACCCGGTCTATCTGGCGTAAGTCGTGACGAGCGCCATCAGCGCGATTCCACCGACGCTCGCCAGCGTCACCCTGAGCCGCGAATCCGCCGCATGGCTGCGCGGCAGCAACTCGCACGCGCCGACGAACAGGAACACCCCCGCGAACACCGCTAGCAGGGGCGCCAGCAGGGCCGAGGGCACCTGCACGACCATTCCCAGCACGACGCCCGCAAGCGGCGCGAAGCCGTTGACGACCAGCCACCGCGTCGCGGTCGCGCGTCTGGCGGTCAGCAGCGATAGCGTGACGGTGTTGATCCCGTCCGCGATGTCGTGAGTCAGCACCGCCAGCGCCACTGCCCAGCCGATCTCCGGCGACACCTGGAATGCCAGCCCGATGCCCATGCCGTCGAGGAAGCTGTGCAGCGTCAGGCTGGCGGGCCCCAGATGCATCCGCCACGCAGCACCCCCGCGCCCAGCGCTGCCCAGCGCGCGGTAGAGGATCAGATATCCCGCAAATCCAACCGCGACATAGCCGAGCATCGCACGCGCGGATTGCGCCTCGCCACCCAGCGTGAGCGCTTCGGGAATGAGGTCGAAGAACGCGACACCCAGCACGACGCCTGCGGCCAGCCCGAGCACCAGCGTCATCCGCTCGCCGAAACGCAGCGCCAGCCACCCGCCGAGCAACATCGCGGCGCTCGCGGCGATGCCGAAGCCGAGCGGCAGGAGGAAGTCGGGCGCCATCATCGGTTCCGTAGACGGCGGGATACAAGATATCGCAACCCGAAAAGCACCGGTTAACCGAAGCACAACGCCTTGAGCCTATCCCGGCCGGCGATGGAACGGCTCCCGACCCGCAGGTTTCTGGCCGCCGCCACCGCGCTGCCCGCGTTGCTGCTCGCGAGCTCGTGCGTCGCACCCCAACGGACCTACCGGATCACGCAGGACGTGCCCGAACCCGGCGCCCGTGCGCTCCTGCGCCGCCTTGCGCTCGACGTGCCCTTGGGCACGCCGATCTCGCCCGATTCGGCACCCGCAGTCCCGCTCGGTGCCGCGCCGCCCTTTGTCGGGCCGCAAGCCGCCGACGATGCCACGCGCGCCCGCGACTGCCTGACCGCAGCGATCTATTACGAAGCGCGCTCGCAAGGTGCCGATGGCGAGCGCGCGGTGGCGCAAGTCGTCCTCAACCGCGTCCGCGACCGCGCCTTCCCGCACAGCGTCTGCGGCGTGGTGTACCAGGGATCGGAGCGACGGACCGGCTGCCAGTTCAGCTTCGCCTGCGACGGATCGATGAACGCGCGCCGCGATGAGAACGCCTGGGACCGCGCCCGATCGGTCGCCGCCGCCGCGCTGGCGGGCGACGTCTATGCGCCGGTCGGCTCGGCAACGCATTACCATGCCGATTACGTACTGCCGTGGTGGGCCTCCAGCCTGGCGCGGGTGACCCAGGTCGGCGCGCACATCTTCTACCGCTGGCGCGGCGCAATGGAAAACGCGCTCGCCTTTCGCCAGCGATATGCGGGTGTCGAGCCGGGAATAGGGGCGAGCGTCGCATCGGCGGAGCCGAGCGGGGTGACGGTGCACTACGGCAACCGCCCCGCCGACGACGGCACGGAGAGCGCAGTCACCATCCACCGGGGCGAAGACGCTCCGCAGCCGACGATGTCGCGCGCCAGCTTCGTCTCCGGCGTCCGCGTCCACCGGAATGTCATGCACGACTCGACCGACGGCGGCGAAGACGCGACCCTGTCAGACGAAACCTGAGCGCCTTTGTCACCCCGGAACAGGTCCGGGGTGACGAGCCCCTACAGTCCGAACCGGATCGTCGCCCGCAAATCCCGTCCCGCCAGCGGCGCGAAGTCCTTCAGGAAGCTCGCGTGCCGCCGCACATTGACGTCGAAGATGTTGTTGGCGCTGAGCAGCAAGGAGGTCTTGCTGTCCCGGCCGAACGGCGACAGGCTGACGCTCGCGTTGACGATCGTGTAGTCGGATGTCGGCGTCTCGAACGCGGCGATGCGGTTCTGGTTGAACAGGTGCTCGACCTCCGCTCGTGCGGTGAACCGGTCTCCCTGCGCCTCGACCCCGCCGAGGACGCGTGCCGGCGGGATGCGCGGGATGGGGCCCAGGTCGACGATGTTCGCATGGACGTAGTCGCCCAGCACGTCCGCGTTGATCCGGGTCGAGCCGACCTCGAACAGATGCGCGGTCAGGTCGGCCTCGAAACCGTAATAGCGCGCGTCGGCCTGCTGATACTGGAAGCAGGGCAGGTCGACCTCGCGCGGCGCGGCAGCGGTCTCGCAGATCGACTGGTCGACCTGGTTCTCGGAAATATAGTTCTTGAACCAATTATAATAAGCCGATGCGTCGAAATCGAACCGCTCGGTATGCGCGTGCAGCGTCGCCTCCAGCCCCCAGCTCTTTTCCAGCCTGAAGTCGGCGCTGCCGAGTTCATAAGCCTGCGTGCCCGCATGCCCGCCGTTGGCGAACAGCTCCTCGGCCGACGGCGCACGCTCGGTGCGCGATCCGTTCAGGCCGATGCGGATGGCGTCGCTGATGCCATACGACCCGCCCAGCGATCCCGAAACCGAGTGGAACGTGCGCCGCCCGGTGAAGAACCGGTTCTGCTCGTCGGGCTTGGCGGTCAGGTCGCTCCATTCGTAGCGGACTCCGCCCGCCGCCTTGAACGCGCCGCCGTCATATTGTTGCAAGGTGAAGAGACCGGTCTGGTTGGTCTCGTTGCGCGGCAAAAAGGCCTCGTCGCCGACGACGTTGAACAACCGGTTGAAATACTGGACGCCCGACGCGCCCTGCCAGCCGCCGCGATTGGCCTGGACCAGTTCCAATCGGCCTTCGGTGCCGTTGTTGTAGAAGGCGGTGCCGATTTCGCCAGACGGCTCCAGCTCGAAATGGCGATAGGTCGCGTGACCGGCGCGGACCCGGATCCTGTCCAGGAACCCGCCGCCGGTCTCAACCTCGCCGCGCAGGTCGACGCGGTTCTGGACCACGTCGAGACGCGGGGCCTCCTGCTCCTGCCCGACCTGCGTCGCATAGCGGATCGGCACGCCGTAGAAGCTGTCGTAGTGGCTGTACGACACGCCCAACTGGCCGGTGTCGGTGATGATCGACGCGCCCGCGCCCGCGGTCCACGTCTTGCTGAACGAATTGGGCAGCCTGTTCTTGATACCGGCCGATGCGGCGAAGTCGATCGGTTCATCCGTGTCCTGCGGCAGGCCGACCTGGCTCAACACCGCAGCCCGCGCCGATCGCGACAGCGCATAGCCGCCGATTTCCAGATTGTCCGACTTCAGGTACGAACCGTCCGCATGGAGCACCAGATGCTGCCCGACGGCGAGGTCGCCCGCGCCCAGCACCGATCGCTCGTTGGCGGCCGATCCGTAATTGGCGATGCCGTTCGCGCGGTAGCCGTTCTCGGGCAGCGTGCGCGGGATGCGGGTGTCGATCACGTTGACGACCCCGCCGACCGCCGACGACCCGTATAGCAACGCGGCGGGCCCGCGCAGCACCTCGACGCGCTCGGCGAGCAGCGGATTGATGATCACCGCATGGTCCACGCTGGTGTTCGACACGTCGATCGATCCGATGCCGTCGGTCAGCACCCGGATGCGCTCGCCCTGGAATCCGCGCAGGATCGGCCGCGACGCGCTTGGCCCGAACGACGTCGCCGACACGCCGGGCAGCCGCGCCAGCGTCTCGCCGATCGTCGGCCGCAGGTCGCGGGTCAGTTCTTCGCCCTTCAGCACCGACGTGCCCTGCAGCACGTCGGTCTCGCTCTGCTGGATGACCCCGGTGACGATCACTTCCGCGCCGGTGGCGGAAGGTCCGGCGGCGGGGCTGGTGGCAGGCGCGGTCTGCGCACCCGCAGCGGTGACGGCGAACACCGCGAAGAAACTGGTTCCGACAAGATATTTCATGTGACGCTCCGCTGATCCCGGATGCGCCGCCTACGATCGTTGATATAACGTATCAAGGCAAATAACGCGCTGCGCCGCACGCATCAGCGAGGTGTGGCTTCCGAGCAACTGGCGCACGTTCCCCGTACCTCGATCACCGGCCGGTCGGGCTTGAACCCGGTCGCCGCCGCCACCCCGCGAATCGCCTTGGACACGGGATCGTCGTCGACATGCACCGTGCCGCCGCACGCATCGCAGACCAGGAAAATGCAGTCGTGGACGCAATCGGGGTGCGCGTTGGCGATATAGGCGTTGGCGCTCTCGACTCGGTGCGCGAGGTTCTTGTCGACGAAGATGTCGAGGATCCGGTACACGCTGTTCGCCGCCACCCGCTTGCCGCGCGCCTGCGACACCGCCTCGGCGATGTCATAGGCCGACGCCGGATTGGCGAACCCGGCCAGCGCCTGGAATACCGTGCGCCGCATGTCGGTCCACTGCTCCCCCGCGCCCTCCAGCGCCACTCGCGCCGCATCGAGGAGCGCGTCGCCGCGGGGTTCGTGATGGGCGTGTGCGGTCATGGCCGGGAAATAGGCGCGTCGGGGGAGGGGGGCAAGCGCGTCCCGAGGATGCGTGGAAAGCGCCCGTGTAGCTACGCTTGCCGCATATGCCCCGCGATAGTCGTCACCATCTCCGCCACCTTCGACGGCGGCAGATCGTGCGCCATCTCGGGCACGATAACCAGTTTCGCCCCCGGCACCACCGCCGCGATATCCTCGCTGTTGGCCAACGGCACCAGCGGGTCGGCGGCGCCGTGGATCACCAGCGTCGGCGCGCGAATGGTTTTCAGCCGCTCCACCCGGCTGCCGTCCGCCAGGATCGCCAGCAGCTGCCGCCTCACGCCCATCGGATTGTACCCCCGATCGAACGCCGCCGCCGCCATCTCGCGAAACGCATCGGCCCCACGCGCCGGATCGGGAAAGGAGATCAGCGACAGGATATCGACCCCGGCCGCGATCGCCTGCTCGCGCGTCGGCTTGGCCGGCCTTCGCATCAGCAGCCGCTTGCGCAATTGCGGTGTCGGCCCCGGCAGCCCGCGCCGCCCGCTCGACGACATCACCGACGTCAGCGTCAGCACCCGATCGGGCCACCCCGCGGCCACGAGCTGCGCGATCATGCCCCCCATCGACGCGCCCACGACATGCGTGTTCGCAATGCCCAGTGCATCCATCAGCCCCACCGCGTCCGCGGCCATGTCGCTCAGCGAATAGGCCAGCGGAAACTTCAAGCCCAACCGCGCCATCATCACCGCCACGAGCGGGTTGATCGCGGGCGCGCCGTCCATCGTCGTCGACAGGCCGATGTCGCGATTGTCGTAGCGGATCACCCGGTACCCCGCCTCTGCCAGCCCGTCGCAGAACGCCTCGGGCCAGGCGATCATCTGCGTGCCGAGCCCCATGACGAGCAGCACCGCCGGCGCATTCGTGTCGCCGCGTTCGTCGTAGAACAGCTCGACGCCGTTCGCCTTCACCTTGGGCATGCCCGCTCCCCCCTGTCGCGCGCCTCATACCAGCGCATCTACGGCGCACCCTGACGCATCGCGAAGAACTGCGAAAGGCCCGCTTGCAGCCACACAAGCTGTGCTCGCATTGAATGTCTACCTGTTCGATGGGCTTTATGGTGGCACACCAAGGGGACTCGCAACATGCTGACGCTCGCCATCCTGCTCGCCGGCCAGACCGCCACCCCCGCGCCAGCCGCTCCGGTCGGCGCGCAGGTCGACGTCCAGGGCGAGCCCGAGGCCAGGACCGGCCGCCTCGGCACCGCGCAGCAGGGCGGCGGCGACATCGTCGTCACCGCACGCCGCCGCGCCGAGACCGTCCAGAGCGTCCCCATTGCGATATCGGTGATCGGCGGCGCCGCGATCGCGGAGACCGGCGCGTACAACGTCGCGCGCATCACCCAGCTTCAGCCGACCTTGCAATTCTACTCCACCAACCCGCGCAACTCGGCCGCCAATATCCGCGGGCTCGGCGCGCCGTTCGGGCTGACCAACGACGGCATCGAACAGGGCGTCGGCATCTACGTCGACCAGGTCTATTACAGCCGCATCGCGTCCGCGACCTTCGACTTCACCGACACCGAACGGATCGAGATCCTCCGCGGGCCGCAAGGCACGCTCTACGGCAAGAACACCACCGCCGGCGCGATCAACATCACCACGCGCCCGCCCAGCTTCACGCCGGAAGCACGCGTCGAGCTGACCGCGGGCAATTACGGCTTCTTTCAGGGCAAGGCCTCGGTTTCCGGCCCGCTCGTCCCCGACAAGGTCGCGGTCCGCCTGTCGACCTCGACCACCACGCGTCGCGGCACGATCTACAACGTTCGCACCGGCGAGCATCTGAACAGCCAGGACAACCTCGGCTTCCGCAGCCAGTTCCTCTGGCACGCCACCCCCAGCCTCGATCTGACGCTCTACGGCGACTACAACCGCCAGAAACCCGATTGCTGCGTCCAATATTACGTCCGCACCGGCGCGACCCAGCGCCCGCTCAACCGCCAATACGCCGCGCTGGCCGCCGCGCAGGGCTATGCGGTCCCCTCGACCGACGCGTTCGACCGCGTGACCGACGTCGACACGCCGTTGCGCGCCAAGCAGGAGCTGGGCGGCCTGTCGCTGGTTGGCACGCTCGACCTGGGTTCCGCCGAGCTGACCTCGGTCACCGCGTGGCGCTTCTGGCATTGGGACCCATCGAACGACCGCGACTTCATCGGGCTGCCGATTACCACCGTCTCGGCCAACCCGTCGCAGCAGAGCCAGTTCAGCCAGGAACTGCGCATCGGCTCGACCGGCGAGCACCGGCTCGACTACACGCTGGGTGCGTTCTACTTCTACCAGACGATCGACACGCAAGGTTTGCAGGTGCAGGGCCCCGCCGCCAGCGCCTTCCTGCTCAATCCCACGAGCGCGGGCGGGCGCGATCCCGCGACGCTGAACGGCCTAACCGCGCGCAACACGATCGGCTTTACCAACACCAGCGCGGCGCTGTTTGGCAAGCTGACCTGGCATGTCACCGACAAGCTCCAGATCGCGCCGGGCCTGCGCCTCAACTACGATGAGAAGAAGGGCGAATATCTCTCGGTCGTGACCACCGGCGCGCGCGAGCTGGTGACCGCCGATCCCCGCTTCAACGACCAGCGCGGCGTCCTCGCAGCCCAGAGCTACCAGCCGCGCTTCGACAATTGGAACCTGTCGGGCGACATCACCGCCGCCTATACCGTGACCCCCGACGTCCACGCCTATGCCACCTATGCGCGCAGCTATAAGTCGGGAGGCATCAACCTGTCGGGCCTGCCGCTCGACGCGGGCGACAACCCGATCCTCGCCGCCGCGACGGTCAAGCCCGAGAAGGTAAACCATTACGAACTGGGGCTGAAGACCCAGTTCCTCGACCGCCGCGCTACGCTCAACCTCGCGGCGTTCCGCACCGAGATCAGCGACTATCAGGCGACCGTCACCAACGGCCAATTGGGCGTGCTCCGCGGCTATCTGGCCAATGCCGGCAAGGTGCGCACCCAAGGCGTCGAGTTCGATTCCGCCTTTCGTCCCAATGAGCGACTGAACGTCTACGTCAACGGCGCCTACACCGATGCCAAATACGTCAGGTTCGTCGACGCACCGTGCCCGCCCGAGCTCTCCGGCGGCACCACCGCCACCGCCGCCAACCCCGCGACCCCTGCGGGTACCGGCACCGTCAGCCCGGCGTCGTGCGACATCTCGGGCCAGCGGCTGCCCGGCGTGTCGAAATGGGCCTTCTCCTACGGCGCCGAGTACGATCTGCCCGCACGCATCGGCGGGCTCGATGGCCAATTCTACGTCGGCTACGACGGCAGCTACCGTTCGACCTTCTCGTCCAACCCGTCGCCATCGGCGTACACCCAGATCAAGGGCTATGCGCTCAGCAACGTCCGCGCCGGGTTCAAGGCGCGCGACAGCTGGAACGTCTTCGGCTGGCTGAGGAATGCGTTCGATCACGATTACTACGAGGTGCTGGCGCTGCAATCGGGCAGCACCGGCTTGGTCGTCGGCCAACCCGGCGACCCGCGGACCTATGGGGTGACGGTAAGCCGGTCCTTCTGATCTTCTTGTCCTCCCCGTTCCGGGGAGGTACTGGTAGAGAGGGTGCATGACCGCTCCCCTAACCTTGCGCGTTCTCGAACTCGCCCGCATCCTCGCCGGCCCCTGGGCAGGCCAGCTCCTCGCCGACTTGGGCGCCGACGTCATCAAGGTCGAGCGTCCCGGCGAGGGCGACGACACCCGCCACTGGGGCCCGCCGTTCCTCACCGGCAGCGACGGCACGAACCTCGGCGCCGCCTATTTCCACAGCTGCAACCGCGGCAAACGCTCGGTCGCGATCGACATCGCCACCCCCGAGGGTCAAGCGCAGGTTCGCGCCCTCGCACGCGAAGCCGACGTGGTGATCGAGAACTACAAGGTCGGCGGCCTCGCCAGATACGGCCTCGACGCCGCCAGCCTGCGCGCCGAAAACCCCCGCTTGGTCTATTGCTCGATCACCGGCTTCGGCCAGACCGGCCCCTATGCGCAGCGCGCGGGCTACGACTTCATCATCCAGGGCATGGGCGGCGCGATGTCGATCACCGGCGAGCCCGACGGCCCGCCGCAGAAGAGCGGGGTCGCCTATGCCGACGTCTTCACCGGCGTTTACGCCACCGTCGCGATCCTCGCGGCGATCGAGCGGCGACATACGACGGGGGAGGGCGCGACGATCGACATGGCGCTGCTCGACACCCAGGTCGGCGTGCTCGGCAACCAGGCGCTCAACTGGATGGCCAGCGGCAAGGTTCCGCAGCGGATGGGCAACGGCCACGCCAACCTCGCGCCGTACCAGAGCTTCCCGTGCCTTGACGGCGACCTGATCGTCGCAGTCGGCAACGACCGCCAGTTCGCACGGCTCTGCGCGGTGCTCGGCGAACCCGAGCTCGCCGAGGACGCGCGCTTCGCCACCAACCCCGCCCGTGTCGCCAACCGCGTCGACCTGATCCCGAAGGTCACCGCGCTGACGCTGCGCCGCCGATGCGCCGAATTGCAATCCGCGCTTGAAGCCGCGGGCGTCCCCGTCGGCCCGGTCAACCGCATCGACCAGGTCTTCGCCGATCCGCAGGTGGTCGCCCGCGGCATGCGCCTCGCGGTCGAGGATGCGCACGGCGACACGCTGCCGGGCCTCGCGGCACCGATCGTTATGGATGGGGTCAGGGCGGGGATAGGGGTCGCTGCGCCGAGACTGGGCGAGGACGAACCGGCGGAGTGGCGTCCGCGATAGGCTCTAACGCTTGTCGCCCAACCCCGTCGCCCCGGACCCTTCGGCTTCGCTCAGGAGAGCCTTGTTCCGGGGTCAGGGGTTGCACTTGGCGTTGTCCTCGATTGTCAGAGATCATTGCCCGAACCACGCTGGACCCCGGAACAAGGCTCTGCCGAGCTTGTCGAGGCATCCGGGGTGACGGTTGGGGCAAGAGGAAACTCTCCACCTTGCAATGTTGGAAAACCTGCGTCAGCCTCG
The DNA here is from genome assembly GCF_964263785.1 of Sphingomonas sp. Taxonomy (GTDB): domain Bacteria; phylum Pseudomonadota; class Alphaproteobacteria; order Sphingomonadales; family Sphingomonadaceae; genus Sphingomonas. The sequence goes on along the minus strand of NZ_CAXVWL010000022.1, from coordinate 4,471 downwards.
CCGATCGCTCTTTCTCACCGTCATGCCATCCACGCGCGTGTGCCGATCAACCCTATATGCGCGACCTTTGCGACCTTTCGACCAGCGTGCGCATCGCGATTCACGTTACCTTCGTTACCTTCGGAACCGTAAACAGTGATCTTGGGTTCACCTTAGCCTCACCTTCCGCGCCTCACATCATGTGAACCGTCTTGGTCACCATATGCGCCTGCACCCCCTCGGGCCCATCCTCCGACCCGAAGCCTGAGTCCTTCATCCCCCCGAACGGCGAATCGACCCAGCTGAGGCGCACATTGTTGATCGCGATCATCCCCGCCTCGATAGCGTCGCCGAGCAGATTTTGCCGCCGCCCGTTCTCGGTGAAGCAATAGGCGGCCAGCCCGAACGGCAACCGATTCGCCTCCGCGATCGCTTCGTCGACCGTCCCGAACGGGTGCAGCAACGCGATCGGCCCGAACGGCTCGTCGTTCATCGCCCGCGCCGACAGCGGCACGTCGGCCAGCACCGTGGGGGTAAAGAAGAACCCGCTTCCTTCGCCCACGTCACCCCCTGCCAGCACCCGCGCGCCCTGGTCGCGCGCATCGGCGACCATCGCCGCGATTGCCTCCGGCCGCCGGGCGTTCGCCATCGGGCCCATCTGCGTGTCCTTGAGCATCCCGTCGCCGACCCGCAACCGCTTCGTCCGCTCGGCAAAACCGGCCGCGAACGCCTCGTAGATGCCCTCCTGCACATGGAACCGCGTCGGCGCGATGCACACCTGCCCCGCATTCCTGAACTTGTGCGCGACCAAAGTGTCGAGCGTCTTGTCCAGATCGCAATCGTCGAACACCAGCACCGGCCCGTGCCCGCCCAGTTCCATCGTCGTCTTCATCATCGTGTCGGCTGCGAGCTTGGCCAGATGCTTGCCCACCGGCACCGATCCAGTGAAGCTCAGCTTGCGCGTCACCGGCGACGCCAACAGCTTGCGCGAGACCCGGTCGGGCACCCCGAACACCATCTGCGCGACGTCACCCGGCAGCCCGGCGTCCTGGAAGCAGCGCATCACCTCGACCGCCGACCCCGCGGTCTCCTCGCTGGGCTTGATGATGATCGAGCACCCCGCCGCCAGCGCGGGCGCCAGCTTCCTGACCACGTTCATGATCGGGAAGTTCCACGCGCAGAACGCCGCCACCGGCCCGACCGGCTGCTGCAATACCAGGCTGCGCGTCCCCGCCGGGCGTTGCAGCACCCGGCCATAGATGCGCTGCGCCTCGCCCGCATGGAAATCGAGCAAGGCGGCCGCGAACGCGACCTCGCCCTTCGCCTCGGCCAGGATCTTGCCCTGCTCCAGCGTCGCGACCCGCGCCAGGTGGTCGGCGCGCTCGCGTAGCAGCGCCGCGGTCTTCACCAGCACCGCCGCGCGCGCCTCGGGTGCGGTCGCGCGCCACGCCTTGAATCCACGATCGGCCGCTTCGAGCGCCCGGTCGAGATCGGCCTCGCTCGCCAGCGGCAGCGCGGCATGGCCCTCGCCGGTCGCGGGGTTGAGCACGTCCTGCGTTTCGCGCCCCTCCGCACCCAGCCACTCGCCCGCGATGTAGAGCCCCAGTCTCGCCTGATAATCGGTCATATCGTCCTCCGTGCGTACCCCGTACCGTCAAACCCGGCGATCGCGTAGCATCTCTGTCGGTCCGGGCGGGGAGGACATGCGCGACGGCTTGCCTATATGACGCTCTGCGGCATAAGCCGCGCCGTCCACTCGCGAACGAAAGCCTCCGATGTCCGCCATGTTCCGCATCACGCTGCCCGACGGCTCCGTCCGCGAGGTAGCCCCGGGGACCACGCCGGCGGACGTGGCCGCCGCGATCGGCCCCGGTCTGGCCAAGGCCGCGATCGCCGCGCGCATCGACGGCGAGGTCCGCGACCTCTCGCGCCCGTTCGACGGCGACACCAACCTCGCGCTCGTCACGATGAAGGACGAATGCGACGCGCTGGAGCTCGCCCGCCACGACTTCGCGCATGTGCTCGCCGAAGCGGTCCAGCACCTGTTCCCCGGCACCCAGATCACCTTCGGCCCCGCGACTGAAGACGGCTTCTACTACGACTTCGCGCCCAAAGAGCGCCCGTTTACCGACGAGGACCTGCCCGCGATCGAAGCCGAAATGCGCCGCATCATCGCGCGCAACGAGCCCTTCGTGCGCGAGGTCTGGAGCCGCGAGCAGCTGATCGACACGTGGCAGCGCCAAGGCGAGACCTTCAAGGCCGAGTGGGCGGCCGAACTCCCCGATGGCGAGGAACTGACGATCTACCGCCAGGGTGCGTGGCTCGACATGTGCCGCGGCCCGCACATGCCCACCACCGGTCGGCTCGATCCGGTCGCGTTCAAGCTGACGCGCGTGTCTGGCGCTTATTGGCGCGGCGACCAGAACAACGCGATGCTTAGCCGCATCTACGGTACCGGCTGGCTCAACAAGAAGCAGCTGGACCAGCACCTCTTCCGCTTGGAGGAAGCCGCCAAGCGCGACCACCGCAAGATCGGCCAGGAAATGGACCTGTTCCACCTTCAGAGCGAAGCGCAGGGCTCGGTCTTCTGGCATCCCAAGGGCTTCATCCTGTGGCGGCAGCTTGAGGCGTACATGCGCCGCCGCCTCGACGCGGCTGGCTATGCCGAGGTCAAGACCCCGCAGTTGATGGACGCGCGCCAGTGGGAGCAGTCCGGCCACTGGGGCAAGTACCGCGAGAACATGTTCGTGGTCCCCGACGAGGTGCCCAACGTCGAGGATGAGGGCGCGGTGCTGTCGGGCGAAGGCGACCTGATGGCGCTCAAGCCGATGAACTGCCCGGCGCACGTGCTGATCTTCCGCCAGGGGATCAAGTCGTACCGCGACCTGCCGATCCGCATGGCCGAATTCGGCTGCTGCCACCGCAACGAGCCCCACGGCGCGCTCCACGGCATCATGCGCGTCCGCCAGTTCACCCAGGACGACGCCCACATCTTCGTCCGCGAGGACCAGCTGATCGACGAGGTCCGCGCCTTCTGCGACCTGCTCGACTCGGTCTACAAGGACTTGGGCTTCGACAGCTACGCGATCAAGCTGGCGCTGCGCCCCGACAAGCGGTTCGGCAGCGAAGAAATGTGGGACTGGTCCGAACAGTCGCTCCGCGACGCGGTCAAGGCGACAGGACGCGATACCGCCGAATACGGCTGGGAGGAACTGCCGGGGGAGGGCGCCTTCTATGCGCCCAAGCTCGAATTCCACCTGACCGATGCGATCGGGCGGACGTGGCAGGTCGGTACGATCCAGACCGACACCGTGCTCCCCGAACGCCTCGACGCGTCATACGTCGGCGCAGACGGCGAGCGCCATCGTCCGATCATGCTCCACCGCGCCATTCTGGGGACGTTCGAACGCTTCATCGGCATCCTGATCGAGCATCACGCGGGCCGCTTCCCGCTCTGGCTCAGCCCCGTGCAGGCGGTCGTGGCGACGATCGTCTCCGACGCCGATGATTACGCGAGCCAGGTCGCCGCGGAGCTGGCGAACGCGGGCATCCGCGTCGAAACCGACCTCCGCAATGAGAAGATCAACTACAAGGTCCGCGAACACAGCCTCGCCAAGGTTCCCGTCCTGCTGGTCGTCGGCAAGCGCGAGGCAGACGAGGGCAGCGTCGCGGTCCGACGGCTCGGCAGCCAGGGGCAGGAGGTGCTGTCGCTGGCCGAGGCGATCGAGCGGCTGAAGGCCGAGGCGACCCCGCCGGACCTCCTCTGACGAAGGTTGCGGCTCGAACCTTTCGCTCGACCGCAAAAAACTCTATATAGCGTCTCGAACCACCACAGGAGCAGAACCCATACGTCCTCCCACCATGCGCCGGCCGATGCAGGCGCCGCCGATGAACGGCCCGCGATTCAACGAGTTCATCCAGAGCCAGAAGGTCCGCGTGATCGATCACGAGGGCGAGAATCTGGGCGTGATGTACACCCGCGAGGCAATGGCGCAGGCGCAGGAGCTGGGTCTCGACCTGGTCGAAGTGTCGCCCAACGCCGATCCGCCGGTCGCCAAGTTCCTGGACGTGGGCAAGTTCAAGTACGAGGCGCAGAAAAAGGCGAACCTCGCGCGCAAGTCGCAGAAGACGCAGGAGATCAAGGAGATCAAGATGCGTCCGAACATCGACGACCACGACTACGACACCAAGATGAAGAAGGTGAACGACTTCATTGGCGAGGGCGACAAGGTGAAGATCACCCTGCGCTTCCGCGGTCGCGAATTGTCGCACGGCCAGCTCGGCATGATCCTGCTGCAACGCGTCCAGGCCGATGTCGCCGAGACCGCGAAGGTCGAGGCCTATCCGCGCATGGAAGGCCGCCAGATGCTGATGGTGCTGTCGCCAAAGTGAAGCTCGCCGCAGTGAAATAGCGTTGCTATCTCATGCCTAGGCGGCGAGCCCGGCCAGCGGGTTTAAGCCCCGACTGCCGGCGCGGATTCTACCCGCGCCG
>NZ_CAXVWL010000021.1:0-8031 GCF_964263785.1 Sphingomonas sp. | reverse complement strand
AGCATCTCGGCGGTCAGGCGCTCGTCGAACAGCGTGTCGACCAGCAGCGCCTCCTCGCCGTCCACGACGAGCCCGGCGTTCGAATAGCCCCATGTTCCCGACGGCTGGAGATAGGCGAACTGCCCGTTTCCGAACTCATGCCAACCACGGTTGAACGATCGTCCGATCATCATTCTCTCCACGCTTGCTTGTGACAAGCACTTAGCGGATACTATACAAATGTCCAAGGCATAATGGGAGTAGTGAATGGCGCACCACATTGACGTGGCGGTGATCGGGGCAGCCGGTCCGACCGGACGAGCGGTCATGGACGCGCTTTCCGCCGCGGGCGCAACGACACGGGCTTTGGTACATCGCAGCCCGAGCGACGGTAGCCGCGACCATCGCGTGGTCGAACTCGCCGACCGCGATAGCTTGTCGGCGGGTATGGAGGGCGTCCGCACCGTCCACTACATCCCGCCTACCTACGACGCCGCGGAGGAGAGCTACGGCGCGAACGTGATCGCTGCCGCCCAGCGCGCGGGCGCACAACGGCTGGTCTATCACTCGGTGCTGCACGCGCCGACTCCGGCGATGCCCCACCACTGGCGCAAGGCGAAAGTCGAGATGCTGTTGCGCGATTCTCCCTTCGCCTGGACGATCTTGCAGCCGGCCATGTACGTCCAGACCGCGCTCGCCTTCCTCAGCCCCGATCACACGGCGCTGATACCCGGCTTCGATGTCGGCAGTCAGTTTTCTCCCATCGACCTGACCGACCTGGCCGAGGCCACGGCCCGCATCCTCACCGAGCCGGGACACGATCATGCAACCTATGAGCTGGCCGGGTCGGAGCGATTGTCGTTCAAGGACATGGCCGGCGTCATCGCGAGCGTGACGGGGCGGCCGATCACCGCTCGCGCGCTCGATCCCGAACTGGTTCTCAAGCAGGCCGAGCACCGCGGGTTCGCCGGGACGGCCCTCGACGAGCTCCGGCTGATGATGGCGCATTACGATCGCCATGGCCTGGTCGGCAACGGACGGATACTGACGATGATCTTGGGCCGGGAGCCGACGCCGTTCGCTCAGGCGGTCGAACGCTCGTTGCGAACGCCGGCCAGCCGATGAGGCTGGAGGTCGGCAATTGCACCAGTGAGCATGTCGGGAACCGATGTGAGACGTCGTCCGTCTGGCATTCGACCGAGCGAGGGAGTGGTGGTTGACGCAGTCGCGCCGAAACAAGGCATTTCACACCCTGCTCGTCCGGCGGGCGCGGCCATGAAGGTGATCGCCCTGGAGGAGCATTTCGTCACGGACGAAGTCATGCGCCTCGGCAAGTCCGTCGATCCGCGTTGGCGCGACGACAGCGCAGGCTTCATGCAGCCCGGTTCGGACATGATGACCCGCATCCGCGATCTCGGCGACGAGCGGATCCGCCTGATGGATGACAGCGGCGTCGATGTGCAGGTGTTGTCGCTCACCGCACCGGGCGTCCAGAACCTCGACGCGGCCGACGCACGCGGTGCGGCGTCGCGCGTCAACGACCTGATCGCGTCGACGGTGGCGGGGAGACCCGACCGCTTTCAAGGGTTCGCCACCCTGCCCACCCCCGATCCCGCCGCCGCGGCGCGCGAGCTGGAGCGCGCGGTCGAGCAGCTCGGCCTGGAGGGCGCGATGATCTTTGGGCGCACCAGGGATCGCAACGCGGACGCGCCCGAGTTCACGCCGATCTACGAGGCGGCGGCGGCCCTGCGCGTACCGCTGTACCTGCATCCGCAGATCCCCGACCGTCCGGTGCGCGACAGCTACTATTCCGGTCTGGGGAACGAACTCGACCTCAACCTCGCGATGGGTGGGGTCGGTTGGCACTATGACACGGGCCTGCAACTCCTCCGGCTCATTCTCTCGGGAACCTTTGACCGTTTCCCCGATCTCCAGATCATCGCCGGCCACTGGGGCGAGGTCGTGCTGTTCTATCTCGAAAGGATCGACATACTGTCATCCTCGGCGAAGAAACTGGATCGACCGGTTGCCGACTATCTCCGCTCCAACGTCTATGTCACGCCCAGCGGCATCTTCTCGCAACGGTATCTGCGGTGGGCCATCGATGTCATGGGCGTCGACCGCATCTTGTTCTCGACCGACTATCCGTACGTCTATCAACGCGAGAACTGGGCGCGGGCATTTCTCGACCAATCGTCGCTGAGCGCGGAGGACCGGAACAAGGTCGCGCACGGCAACTGGGACCATCTGCGCGAGCGGCGATCGTGAACGAAGTCGGCGGGGCTGCCGGACGTCCCTCGCGCAAGGCGCTCGCAGCGCCGGGTCGGCTGACGGCGGCGTGTCGCCGGAGGTGTCGCCCTATGGATGCTCGGGGACCGATGTGCCGCAAGTGACGGTTACCACCCATGCCGCCAGCCTGCGCGATCGATTGATCGTCGGCGGGATGAGGGCGGCGCTATGAATCCTGCCGGGCTTCGGCTCGGGACCGGAGGCGAGGCCCGGGTACGATCGCTACATGTTCGCCGTGCCCCCGCACGAGCATGTCCGCTACGAACCGGCCGTGGTCGGCGGCGTTGCCGGCTGGTGGTGCTGGCCGGAGGGCGCCGAGACGACGGCCGTTCTCCTGTACCTGCACGGCGGCGGCTATGTGCTCGGCACGGCGGCGGCGTACCGGCATTTCGTCGGCCATGTCGCGGCGGCGTCCGGGATGCCGGCGTTCGTGGCCGATTATGCGCTGGCGCCGGAGCGCTCGTTCCCGGCCGCGCTTGATGACGCCACCGCCGCCTACCGCGCCCTGGCCCGCGGCGGCCACGCGATCACGGTGGTCGGCGATCCGGCCGGCGGGGCGCTCTGTCTGGCGCTCGGGTCGGCGGTGCGGGCGGCTGCCGAAACGGGGGACCTGCGGCCGTCGCTCGGCTTGGCCGCGTTCTCGCCCTGGACCGACCTTGCGCTGACCGGCGACGGCCTGACCACCCGCGCCCGGCGCGACCCGCTCCTGACCCGCGACGTGCTGGCGGCCGCCGCGGCGGATTACCTGCACGGCCATGACGCCCGCGACTGGCGTGCGTCTCCCTTGTACGGGGAGTTCGACGGTCGCGTGCCGGTGCTGATCCATGTCGGCGCGGACGAGGTTCTCTTCGACGACAGCTTGCGGGTCGCCGAGCGGATAGCCGCCGCCGGCAGCACCGTCGATCTGCATGTCTGGCAGCGGATGACGCACGTCTTCCTGACCAACACGCGCCTGCGGGCCGCCGCGGCCGCGCTTCAAGTTTGTGGCGCGTTCCTGAGGCATATTCGACAGTGATAGGCGACGGGCATCGCCGGGTCTCGACTCGGCGATGCTCGGGTCATCCCACACTCCCGGGAACAACTCCGGCGGCGGCGACCGGCTCAACCGAACGGTTGAGCGAGGTCCTGCGCTCCAGTGCCAGCACCGCGAGCAGCGCCACGGCCGCAGGTACGGCCGCCGCCGCGAGCGCCTGCTGCGCGTGCGTCACGGAGGCCACCACCGCCGCTCCCGCGAGCGGCGCGAAGGTCGCGCCCAGGCGTCCGGCTCCGGTGGCGTAGCCCGACGCGGTTGCGCGGATCGCGCTCGGGTAGAACTGGTTGACGACCGCCGTCAGGCAGAATTGCGAACCTACCATCGCCGCGCCCGCCAGCGCCACGAGCGCGAAGAACGCGCTCCCGACGGCCGGCGTCGCCGCCAGCGCGATCGACGCCACGAGCGCGACCCCGTAGGCGACGCCGAGCAACCGCGTCGCGGAGGCCTTGCGTAGCAGCGACGCAAGCAGCACGCCGCCGACGATGCCGCTGAAGCTGAACGTCGATACGGCCATCAGCGCACGCCGCGCATCCTGACCGCTGCCGACGATGATCGACGGAAGCCAGTTGATGAAGAAATACACCATCGCGAGGCCGGCGAAGTTGACCAGCCAGAGCAGCAGCGTCGCGTGGGCGCGGTTCTCTTGGAACAAGGCGGCGACGCGCGACCGCGGCGGCGGCGCCTCGCGTAGCGCGAACACGGTCGGGGCGGCGATGAACGACCCGCCGAGTCGCCGGAGCAGGCGCGCGAGTTCGGCCGTGCGCCCTGGCCGGCGCGCGAGCAGTAGCGGCGATTCGGGGAGCAGGGCGACGCAAAGCAGCAGCACGGCCAGCGTTGCGATGCCACCGGCGAGAAAGGTGATCGGGTATCCATAGGTGGGGATTTTGCCACCCACCCAGGCGCTGCCGAGCGCGCCGCCAAGCGGATAGCCGCAGTTCACCAGCACGATCGCGATCACGCGCATGCGCGACGGCACGATCTCCATCGCCAGCGCGATCACGTTGGGCAGCGCCAGCCCCAATCCGATTCCCGCGACGAAGCGCATCGAGACCAGCGCCGCCATGTCGGGCATCCATGCGCCCGCCGCGGTCGCCAGTCCCGCGATCAGCATGCCCAGAATGACCCCGGGTCGCCGGCCCCAGAGATCGCCGAACGGCGACAGCAGGAAACTGCCGACCACCAGCCCGACCACCGACGCCGTCAGCAGCAGGCCCACGGCGCCTTTGGAGAGCCCCCACGCCTTCGCCACCAGCGGCGCGGCGAGCGCCATCACCTGGATGTCATACCCTTCGGCCATGCCCACCAGCACGCACAGCGCCAAGGCGAGCCACATGAAGCCCGATGGTCTCGCCGCTGCGAGGACGTCATCCACCCATACGGGATCGCCTTCGCCCTCGACCGCGCCAGCAGGTCGGTCTGCGACACTCACCGTCCATGCTCGGCGCGCAGCAGCGCCGCGCCCGCGACCATTGCGCGCAGCTTGGCGTCCGCCACCTCCCGGTCCAGATATTTCATCCCGCAATCGGGCGCCAGGATCACGTCCTCGACCGCGACATGGGGAAGGGCGCGGCGGACCCGCTCGGCGACGAGTTCGGGCGACTCCACCTCGTCGGTCGACAGGTCGATGCACCCGACCATGATCTTCTTGCCGCGCAATCCTTCCAGCACCGCGCAGTCCAGATGCGACTGCGCCGTCTCGATCGACACCTGCGCGCAGGAGCAGCCGGCGAGTTCGGGCAGAAACGAATAGCCGCTCGGCCGTTCGTGGATCACATGGGCGTAGCCGAAGCAGATATGAACCGCCGTCTCGCCCTCGACGCCATCCAGCGCGCGGGCGAGCGCGGCCAATCCGTATTCGCGTGCGGCGTCGGGCCGCGCCTGCATATACGGTTCGTCGATCTGGACGATGTCGCAGCCGGCGGCGAACAGGTCGCGGATTTCGTCGCGGACGGCCTCGGCATAGTCCATCGCGGCATCCGCGGGATGGCGGTAATAGTCGTTCTGCGCCTGCTGCGTCATCGTGAACGGCCCCGGCACGGTCATCTTGATGCGCCGGTCGGTGTGGCGGCGCAGGAAGCGCGCGCTCTCGACCTCGACGGGCTCGCGGCGCCGGATCGGGCCGATGATGCGGGGCACGGGATTGGGCTCCCCGGACCGGTCGAGCGCTACGCCCGGATGGTCGAGATCGACGCCGTCCAGCGCGTTGGCGAAGCGGTTGGAATAGCTCTCGCGCCGCATCTCGCCATCCGTGACGATGTCGAGACCGGCCGCCTCCTGAGCGCGGATGGCCAGAAGGGTCGCGTCGTCCTGCGCCCCGCTGAGATACGCCGGGTCGACTCGCCACAACTCTGTTGCCCGCACGCGCGGTGGGAACCGCCCGCCCAGTCGCTCGCGGTCGATCAGCCAGTCGGGCTGTGGGTAGCTCCCGACCAGAGTGGTAGGAAACAGCATGGTCCTCTCCTAGGTCGACGGAGGACGATGTAAGCTTCATTGTCGAAGAAGAGCAACTCCGTTTTCCCGTATTATGAACTTTTTGCATTGAAAAGGCTCGCGTCGGCGTCGTATGGAGACGCGAACGAGCGTAGGAGTTTCTGCGGTTGAAGCAGGCGAGGCCCAAGTGAGCGAGCGACAGGGATTCGTGATACTCGGCGCCGGCCAGGCAGCCGCACGAGCGGCCAAGGCGATGCGCTCGGCCGGTTTCGAGGGAGCCGTCACCATCATCGGCGCCGAGCCACATGCGCCCTACGAACGCCCGATGCTGTCGAAAGCGCTGCTGCTCGCGCCCGAGACTCCTGTACCCTTTGTCTTTCCGCCGCAGATCTATGCCGACCTCGACGTCGAGATCCGAACGGGTTGCGCCGCCGTGGCCATCGACCGGCGCGCCCGAACTGTGTCGCTCGCCGATGGCTCGACTGTCCCGTATGACAGGCTGATGATCGCGACCGGAGGTCGGTTGCGACGGCTGTCCATCCCGGACGTCCCATCGGACGCGATCCTCTATCTGCGCGACCTCGACGAGTGCCGCGTCCTTGAGGCGAAGCTGCGGGGAAAGCCGTCGCTCGTGGTGATCGGCGGAGGCTTCATCGGGCTGGAGGTGGCGGCGAGCGCCGCCATGCTGGGCTGCCGCGTGACGGTGATCGAGGCCGCGGACCGGCTGCTCCCTCGGCTGGGCTCGCCGGAGGCGAGCGCGGCGGTGCTGGCGCATCACCGCGCGCTCGGCATCGACATCCGCCTGAATGCCGGCGTCAGCCGCGGCGACGACGGCGTCCTGTTCCTGAACGACGGCTCGACGGTGGACGCGCAGGTGATCGTCGCCGGGATCGGCGTGGTGCCGGAGACGGCGCTGGCCGAAGATGCCGGTCTCGCGGTGGACGACGGCGTGCTGGTGGACGAGTTCGGCATGACCTCCGACCCGCTGATCTTCGCTGCGGGCGACGTCACCCGGCACTACCACCCGCTGCTCGACCGCCGCATCCGGCTAGAATCGTGGCAGAACGCCAACATGCAGGCGGAAGCTGCCGGGCGGTCGATGGCCGGGGTGCGGACTCCCTATCGGGAGATTCCGTGGCTCTGGTCCGATCAGGGCGACTTGAACCTCCAGATGGCGGGCGCCCCAGCCGCGGTTGACCGGACAGTGGTGCGCGGACGCCCGGACGGCGCGGAGGGTGCCTCGATCTTCCAGTTCGACGGGCAGCGGCTGGTCGGCGCCGTGACGCTCAACCGCGGCAAGGACATGACCATGATTCGTCGGCTGCTAAGCCAGAACGCGCTGGCGCTGCCGATCGATCAGTTGGCCGACGAAACGGTGCCGTTGCGCGGTTTCATGCCTGCCAGGGTGGCGGCCTAGCCCACTCCCACACACTCCATTGCACAAGGACCCGACCATGAGTTCGACCCGGATCGACATCGACCTGCCTTCGGGCGAGCGGATGCCAGCTTATCTCGCCCGCCCCGATGGTGAGGCAACGGGTATGGGCGTCGTGCTGCTGCAGGAAATATTCGGCATCAACGCCAACATGCGCGGCGTTGCGGATGATTACGCGACGCGCGGGATCGTGGCGATCGTGCCGGACCTGTTCTGGCGGCAGGAGCCGGGCGTCGAGCTCGATCCGTCGAACGCGGCCGATCGCGACCGCGCGACCGAGCTGATGAAGGGCCTGGACCAGCCCCAGGCGGTCGACGACTCGCTCGCCGCGGCGCAATACCTGCGCACAATAGAGGGCGGTCCGGCCAAGGTCGGCGCGGTCGGCTACTGCCTGGGCGGCAAGCTCGCCTTCCTGATGGCAACCTGTCCGGGTGTTGACGCGGCCGTATCTTACTACGGCGTCGCCATTCAGGCGTCGCTCGAAAAGGCTCACGAGCTGCAATCCCCGCTGCTGCTTCACATCGCGGGCGAGGACCATCTCTGCCCGCCCGAGGCGCAGGCCAGGATCAAGGAAACCTTTGCGCCGATCGCGGACGTGACGATCATGGACTATCCGGGCGTCGGCCATGCCTTCGCGCGGCGCGGCGGCCATGGCTATGACGCCGCCTCCGCCGAGCGGGCCGACAACGCTACAGCCGCATTCCTCCAGAAGCATCTGGGCAGCGCCGGATGACGCTGGACGAGGCCCGCCAAGCGGTCGTCGACGCGAGCCATATTCTGGCGGGCGAAGGCCTGCTGGATGCGTTCGGGCATGTCAGCGCACGCAGCCCCGACCGGCCGGACCGATTCCTGTTGTCACGGTCGC